>NZ_JAXCHE010000001.1:0-787870 GCF_037027505.1 Bacillus sp. 204(2023)
ACCTAGCCAAGCAAGGCTAGGCATGTGGGAGTGCTTTTTCTGCACCTGAAATCAGATGAATATGTAAAGAAACAGCCCAAAACAAAAAAGCTTGTAGAAAAAAACACCGTTTTCTCTACAAGCTGAGCCGCTGCGTAGGCAGCGGCTTCTATTTTTTGCTTGTCCGGTGTTAAGAGGCGATTGTATCAATGACATCAACAATTTCTCCCGTTTTCGCATCCACCATGACTTCATACTGTTCTAATTCTCCGAAAGCTGATCGTGTAATGCCGGTTTTGTATACCTGTACCGTTTCTCCGTTAATATTGTAAGGCTCCGGCTGGGTGTAAATCCATGATCCGTCAATCGGGCCCCGCTGCTTAAAAGCAGACTTTACAATGCGAAGCGCTTTTTCTGAAGAAATATAAGGCTTCATCACATATTGTTTCACAACGACAGCCGCACAAATTCCAAGTCCTGCTCCTAAAAGAAGATGACGCAATTTCAAAATAAAGCACCTCCTGGTTGATCGTACTTTTCATTATACAGAAACAGCCAAATCCTGTTAAGCAATACGCGGCTGATCGAGCAGATTGGGTCAGGGTGCTTGGAAAACTTCATATGTTTCTAATAAAATAAAAGGACTACATAGAAATGAGGGGAAAACATGAATCAAGAAACGAAAGCGCTTTTCCAAACACTGACGCAGCTTCCCGGCGCGCCGGGCAATGAGCATCAGGTTCGTGCTTTTATGAAGCAGGAGCTAGCCAAATATGCCGATGACATCGTTCAGGACAGACTGGGAAGTGTTTTCGGAGTCAGACGAGGCGCAGAGGACGCACCGAGAATTATGGTAGCCGGGCACATGGACGAAGTCGGCTTCATGGTGACATCCATTACAGACAACGGGCTGCTCAGATTCCAGACGCTCGGAGGCTGGTGGAGCCAAGTTTTGCTTGCGCAGCGGGTTGAAATTCAAACAGATAACGGGCCGGTTCCGGGTGTGATTTCAAGCATACCGCCGCATTTATTGACAGATGCGCAGCGAAACCGTCCGATGGATATCAAAAACATGATGATCGACATTGGAGCGGATGATAAGGAAGACGCCATCAAAATCGGCATTAAACCGGGACAGCAGATCGTGCCTGTTTGTCCGTTTACGACGATGGCGAATGAAAAGAAAATTTTATCAAAAGCATGGGATAACAGATATGGATGCGGCTTAAGCATTGAACTTCTGAAGGAATTACACGGTAAAGAGCTTCCGAATACACTCTATGCGGGTGCAACGGTTCAGGAAGAAGTAGGGCTAAGGGGCGCGCAGACGGCTTCTCATATGATTAAACCGGACTTGTTTTTCGCCCTTGACGCCAGCCCGGCAAACGATATGAGCGGAGACAAAAATGAATTCGGCCAGCTTGGAAAAGGCTTTTTGCTGCGCATTCTTGACAGAACGACAGTCATGCATCGCGGAATGAGGGAATTCGTTCTTGATATGGCTGAAACGCATGATATTCCATATCAATATTTTGTATCTGGCGGGGGAACAGACGCAGGCAAGGTTCATATTTCGAACAGCGGTGTGCCGTCAGCGGTTATCGGAATATGTTCCCGATATATTCATACAAACGCTTCTATCATTCATATTGATGATTATGCTGCTGCTAAAGAAATGCTCATCAAACTTGTAACAGCCTGCGATAAGCAGACGGTGGATGCAATTAAAGAAAATATGTAGGTTTCATAAAAGCTTGTTGAACGAGCAGTAAGCCCGGATCGACAAGCTTTTTTCTTATTCTGTTTCAAATAGATAGGAAAGGGCCTTAATGGCTTGGTTAACGGTTTCAACCGTAATATTCGCTTTATTGGAAAGCTCTTTTAAAGGATGGTGGAGCGATTCCGGCCGGATGATAATCAGGGGTTTTCCTTTTGCGATCGCATATGATGCATCCATTGCCGTGTTCCACTGTTTGTACTTTTCGCCAAACAGGGCGATCACAAAGTCTGCTTTATTCATCAGGACGGCGGTTTTGAAGTTGTTGATGTCAGAGGCTTTGTCATCCTTTAAAACGGCATTTGGCTGTACGCCCATAATTTCTTCACCAATATTGTCTGAGCGGTCATGATTCTCCATCGGGCCAACAAACGTAATCGGGAGCTTCAGTGATTTTGTTTTCTCTTTAATTTCCTCGCGCCAATTGCTGTGGATTTCTCCTGCTAAATAGACGATAAACTCCATATTAAAAATCCCTCCTTATGTATGTCCATCTGTAAATTTTACCCTCATGTACACGATGTTAAACGAAACGAGCTTGATAATGCAAATAAAATATGATAATGATAATGGGAAAGCCAATCTTACATATTCATTCGTTGCATATAAGTGGTTTTGCCTCAAGCAGTTTGGTATGATCCAAATGGACGAGTATCGATAAAAAACATGTAAGAACATAAACAACTGGAGGGATATGAAATGAAAAAAATTGAATCAACTCAAGAGCTGGAAAAAGCGGTAAAGGATGATTGGTCTGTATTTATGTTTTCAGCCGATTGGTGCCCGGATTGCCGTTTTGTAGAGCCTTTCCTGCCTGAACTGGAAGCGAATTTCCCTGAATTCACCTACTACTACGTAGACCGTGACAAATTCATTGATACATGTGCAGAGTGGGAAATTTACGGAATCCCAAGCTTTGTGGTGTTTAATGAAGGAAAAGAAGTAAATCGTTTTGTGAGCAAAGACCGTAAAACAAAAGAAGAAATTGAACAGTTTTTAACAGACTCTCTCGCTAAAGCGTAAAGGAGGACATCGGTTTGAAAATGACCTCAAGGAAGCTGTCAGATATACTGAAACAGCGCCTTCAGCACGAGAATCGCTCCTTTCTGTTTGACAGAGAAAAAGACACCCTCCGTGTTGAGGATCAAACGACTAAAAAAGGGATTACACTCGATTTGCCGCCGATTATTGCAAAATGGGAACTGAAAAAAGACGAAGCCATTGATGAGATCGTGTACTATGTCTCCGAAGCGATGACGGCAATGGAAGGGAAGGCTCAGGAAATGACCGGGAAAGAAACTCGCATTTATCCGGTCATCCGCTCGACTTCTTTCCCGGACAAGTCCAGCGAAGATATCCCGCTCATTTATGACGATCATACCGCAGAGACAAGAATTTATTACGCGCTCGATCTCGGGAAAACCTACCGTTTAATTGACCAGCGCATGCTTGAGAAAGAAAACTGGACAAAAGAGCGGATCAGAGAGACGGCCGCATTTAATCTCCGTTCCCTGCCGACGGTTGTCAAAGAGGATACGGTTGCCGGCAATTACTTTTATTTCTTCAGGGCAAACGACGGATACGACGCAAGCCGGATTTTGAACGAAGCGATCTTAAATGAGTATAAGCAGCATGCAGAAGGGGAGCTGGCGATCTCTGTTCCTCATCAGGACGTTTTGATTCTTGCTGACATCCGGAATGAATCGGGGTATGATATTCTAGGACAAATGTCGATGAGCTTCTTTGCAGGCGGCACCGTCCCGATTACCGCCCTTTCATTTTTATACAATGAAGGAAAGCTGGAACCGGTGTTTATCCTGGCGAAAAGCCGTCCGAAAAAGGATTAGAAAGGATTTTTACTTATGAACGCTTTTTATAATAAAGAAGGTGTGGGAGACACGCTCCTGATCTCTCTTCAAGATGTGACACGCGAACAATTAGGCTATGAAAAACACGGCGACGTCGTCAAAATTTTCAATAACGAAACAAAAGAAACAACGGGCTTCAACATTTTCAACGCGTCTTCTTACTTGACCATTGATGAAAACGGCCCTGTTGCGCTCTCAGAAACATTCGTGCAAGATGTGAATGAGATTTTAAACAGAAACGGCGTTGAAGAAACATTAGTCGTTGATTTATCTCCGAAGTTTGTTGTGGGGTATGTAGAATCAAAAGAAAAACATCCGAATGCGGATAAATTAAGCGTATGTAAAGTCAACGTAGGAGAAGAAACGCTTCAGATCGTCTGCGGCGCGCCTAACGTTGACAAAGGCCAAAAAGTTATCGTTGCCAAAGTCGGTGCTGTGATGCCTAGCGGACTTGTCATTAAGGATGCAGAGCTTCGCGGCGTTCCGTCAAGCGGGATGATCTGCTCAGCGAAAGAGCTTGATTTGCCGGATGCCCCTGCTGAAAAAGGAATCCTTGTGTTAGAAGGAGACTATGAGGCAGGAGACGCATTTCAGTTTTAGACTCCCATAAATCCGCCAAAAAAAACGAATCATGTGAAAAGCCGCTAAGCCCTTGTTTAGCGGCTTTGTTTCTGCTGATAGCTTAATCTTTTCTGGGCCGACCAGCAGTGGTATACTAAAAACCGTCCCAGAAAACTATAAGGGAGTTAGAGATAAATTATGAGTTGGCTTCATAAATTTTTTGATTTGTTTTTAGGCGAAAGCGAAGAGGATGCTGAACGGGAGACAAAACCCGCTCAAATTCCGCAGCAACAAGAAGTACATCATCCTGAAGGACAATTAAAAAGATTGGAAGATCCTAAAATATATTATGAATATCCAAAAGGCAAATTCCGTTTTCCAGTCGTGCCTGACGGATACAAAAATCATGACCTGAGAAGGCGCCGCACACCATCGGACGAACCGAAATCCGCTCCTCGTCCAAGTGCTGCACCTTACAGAGAGCGTCCCAGAAATGAAGAAGAGCAGCATACATATCAAGCAGCAGAGCCGGCGAAGAAACCGTTTAAACCGACAAATATCCCTTCTCCTGTCTATGGATTCAATCAAAAACCATCTGTTAAAAAGGATGTGCCGAAAAAGCCTTCTGAAACATTGAACGAACCGGATAAATCGGTAAAAGAGAAGGTAACACTGCTGTCAGAAGAGATCGAACGTGAACGCGGCTATCCTGCTTCAGACACACAGGCGCATTCCAAAAAAGAAAGTCCTTTCTTCCCGGATACCCAATTTGAAAAACAGCCTTCTGGCGTTTTAAACAGAAAGGATACGGAGCATGATGAGGCGCTGGCGAAACGGCCAGCCGAGCCGTCAGGTAACAAAGTGCCATTTGAGTCAGGCGTTCAACAGCCGGAAAAAGAGGAGCCTTCCTTCCCAGCTGAACATGCCGAAGAGCAAACACCGCCTGAGATGCTCACAGATACGGCGGCTGAAGGGCTTTCAGACAGTGAAGTAGGCCGCGAAGAGCCTGCAGCGGCTGAGGAAGAACAAAGGGAGCAGCAGTCAGAGAAATTTGAAGAGCCTGTTTTCTCCGCTGAACTTGATGAAGAGCAAACAGCTCCTGAATCTCAGACAGAGGCAGTATCTGAGGATGAAAAAGCAAAAGACCCGTCAGACAGCCCAGTATACAATCATCATGAATACGCGGCAGAAGGTGCTGAGTCCCCGTTCGTTCAAGAAGAACAAATGGACATTCGTCAGGAAGAGCCTTTATTGACTGATCATGAGTATTCATCAGAGGCTCTGGCTCAAGCAGAAACTGTGGCAAAAGAATCAGAAGAGCCATCAGAAAGCATAATAAATAATCATTATGACACCCTGGGAGAGGCTCAGGAAACGAAGATAGATGTTCAGCCAGACAGCCATACAGAGCTTGAGAAAACTGAACGCTTGGAGCAGGGTTCCAAATCGTTTACTGCACCTCTTGAAAATCGGCAGGGAATTCGCGCAGAAAAACCTCGCGAAGCTTCAGAAGAGCCGAAAAAAAGGCCTGGTGTACAGGAGAAAAGGACTGAACAAAGCGCATCTTCTCAAAAAGGGCCATCCGTTCCTTTTAATGTGATGATGCTGAAAAGAGATACGCATAAACAGCAAAAAGCAGAGGAGCGCCGCGGCAGCTATGCATTTCCGAATGTTGCACTGCTTGATGTCCCGCCAGCGCAAGTTCAGGACGATACTGCGTGGATCGAAGAACAGCGTCAGCTTCTTGATTTAACCTTGAAAAACTTCAATGTCCGCGCCAATGTGGTCCATGTAACCCAGGGTCCGTCTGTCACGAGATTTGAAGTGCATCCTGAACCAGGTGTAAAGGTGAATAAAATCACCAACTTGTCCGATGATATTAAACTCAGTCTCTCAGCGAGAGATATTCGGATTGAAGCGCCGATTCCGGGGAAAAACACGATCGGAATAGAAGTGCCGAACCGCACGAGCAAGGTGGTTGATTTGCGCCAGATGATTCGCAGCTCAGCTTTCAGGACAAGCAAGTCACCGCTCACAGCTGCGCTGGGATTAGATATTTCGGGAAATCCTGTCGTTATCGACTTGAAGAAAATGCCGCATGGCTTGATTGCCGGCGCTACAGGCTCCGGAAAAAGCGTATGCATCAATACAATATTAGTCAGCCTGCTTTATAAAGCTGACCCAAGTGAGGTAAAGGTGCTGCTGATTGATCCGAAAATGGTAGAGCTGGCCCCTTACAATAAAATTCCTCACCTCGTCAGCCCGGTCATTACTGACGCCAAAGCGGCTACCGCTGCTTTAAAATGGGTCGTTGAGGAAATGGAGCGCCGCTATGAGCTTTTTGCCCATTCAGGTGTCCGCGACATTGACCGCTTTAATCAATTAACGGCTGAACACCAAATGGGTGAAAAGCTGCCATATTTAGTTGTCATTATTGATGAGCTTGCAGATTTGATGATGGTGGCTCCAAACGATGTGGAAGAAAGCATTGCGCGGATCGCCCAAAAAGCCAGAGCGTGCGGTATCCATCTTCTCGTCGCAACTCAGCGTCCGTCAGTTGATGTCATAACAGGACTGATTAAGGCGAATATCCCAACGAGAATCGCCTTTTCTGTCTCAAGCCAGGTTGATTCCCGAACAATTATTGACATAGCCGGTGCAGAAAAGCTTCTCGGAAAAGGGGATATGCTCTTTTTGGAAAACGGCTCGGGAAAACCGGTTCGTCTGCAAGGTAACTTTGTGTCAGACCGGGAAATCGACCGCGTCGTTTCCCACGTCAGAAGCCAAATGCCGCCGACCTATTTATTTGAACAAGAAGAGCTCGTAAGACAAGGATCAGCCCTGAAAGAAGAGGACGAACTGTTTTACGAAGCGTGTGAGTTTGTTGTAGAGCAAAACAGTGCGAGCACTTCAAGCCTGCAAAGAAGATTCAGAATCGGTTACAATCGTGCGGCAAGGCTGATCGACATGATGGAAGCGGAAGGCATGATCTCTGAGGCAAAAGGAAGCAAGCCTCGGGAGGTTCTGATCACAGCAAGTGATTTAATAAACGAATAATATGGGTTCATTTTCACACCAAACATGGTATGATAGTGTTTAGAGCATTTAACAGCTATGCCGCTTTACAGCAGCTGTGCATAGACAAATCTTGATATCTGGGTTTAATCGGAAAGAAATAACCTGATACTAAACATAACAAAACATATAAAATACGCCGCTAAGGGAGGCTTTTCAGCCGCCGCGGTCGCAAATTGAAATGAGCGTCATATACTGGGGAACAGATAGACGTTTGTTGGAGGTACAATTATGACTGTTTATCATTTTGTTGGAATAAAAGGGACCGGTATGAGTCCGCTTGCCCAAATACTTCATGATAATGGATATACTGTCCAAGGATCGGATATCGAAAAATTTATTTTTACGCAAACAGCGCTTGAAAAAAGAAATATTACGGTTCTTCCTTTTAGCGCGGAGAATATTAAACCCGGCATGACAGTCATCGCCGGAAACGCATTCCCAGACACGCATCCTGAAATAGAAAAAGCGATGTCTGAGGGAATTCCGGTGATACGTTATCATAAGTTTTTAGGCGACTACATGAAAAAATTCACGAGTGTTGCCGTTACGGGCGCACACGGCAAAACGTCGACTACGGGTCTGCTGGCTCACGTGATCCAAAACGCAAAACCGACGTCTTTCTTAATCGGAGACGGAACAGGCCAGGGAAATGAAAACAGCGAATACTTTGTGTTTGAAGCGTGCGAATACCGCCGCCATTTCTTAAGCTATCAGCCAGATTATGCGATTATGACGAATATTGATTTTGATCACCCTGATTACTTCTCAAGCATTGACGATGTATTTGACGCTTTCCAAGAGATGGCTCTTCAAGTCAACAAAGGCATTATTGCCTGCGGAGACGATGAGCATCTGCCGAAAATCCATGCAAACGTCCCGGTTGTGTATTATGGCACGGGGGAAGAAAATGATTTTCAAGCCAGAAACATCGTAAAAAGCACGGAAGGGACAACTTTTGATGTCTTTGTCCGCAATACATTCTATGATACGTTTTATATTCCTGCGTACGGCCACCACAATGTATTAAACTCATTGGCGGTCATTGCGTTATGCCATTATGAAGAAATTGATTCCAGCATCATTAAGCATGCTCTCAAATCTTTTGGGGGCGTCAAACGCAGATTCAATGAGAAGCAGCTTGGGGATCAAGTGCTGATCGATGACTATGCTCATCATCCGACAGAAATAAAAGTGACAATTGAGGCGGCAAGACAGAAATATCCTGATCGGGAAATTGTCGCGGTATTTCAGCCTCATACATTTACACGGACGCAGCAGTTCCTTGACGAATTTGCAGAAAGCCTGAGCGGCGCTGACTGTGTGTATTTATGCGATATTTTCGGCTCAGCCCGTGAGAATGCCGGAAAGCTGACGATCGGTGATCTCCAGGGAAAAATTCATAATGCCAAGCTGATTGAAGAAGATGACACATCTGTTTTAAAAGCTCATGATAAAGCCGTTCTCATCTTTATGGGAGCAGGAGATATCCAAAAATATATGAGAGCCTACGAAAACGTCATGGCATAATAAAAAGCAGTGATCTCACTGCTTTTTATTTATCTGATGGGAAAGCTTATTAAAGGATTTTCTTACATAACGGAGAATAGTATGTATACAGCCCAGTACACATGTTTATGATTGAAGAAAACGGGTAAACAGCAGTATATCCTGCAGCAAGGAGGTTTGAGATGATTATTATTCTTTATTTGAGCGTTGCACTCATCGCAGTTGCATTTTTCGTATTAGTGATCTACTTGTCTAAAACATTGAAGTCACTGCAGCTGACACTAAAAAACGTCGCATCCACTCTTGAAGGGCTGGAGGGACAAATGAAGGGCATCACAACTGAAACAGCCGAGCTTTTACATAAGACCAACCGCCTGGCTGAAGATATTCAGGAAAAATCAGAAAAGCTGAATACGGTCGTTCATGCTGTTCAAGGAGTGGGAGCTTCTGTACAGCAGTTCAATACATCCATGAAACAAGCGGCAGGGTCTGTATCGGCATCAGTTAGAGAAAATCAAGATAAGATCAATCAAGTTGTCACATGGAGTCAAGCAGCAATGGAAATTTGGGAGAAATGGAAGCAAAAGAAAAAATCAGCCCTGTAAGAGAAAAAAATACTAAGAGGAGGAATAATGATGAGCAAAGATGGAATTAATAGTAAAGATTTTTTAATCGGAACTTTAATCGGGGGAATCATCGGTGCCACTACAGCTCTTTTTCTAGCGCCTAAATCAGGCAAAGAACTTCGCGACGATCTCGGCAGCCAAGCTGTTGCTTTACGGGACAAAACTGATAAAATGACGGCAGATGCGAAGGAAAAAGGCACGCAATATGTCAGCATCGCAAAAGACAAAACTTCCAACATCACACAGCTTGTAGCGGATCAGTCTGGGCAAATCATGAACAAGGTAAAGGATTTAAGAGACCGTTCCAAATCTGACAAAACGGATTCATCGACTGCAATTCAAGATATGAGGGAAGAAGCGATGCAGGCAGCTGATGAAACAAAAGATCAAGTCCTCCAGACGAAAGAAGATGTAAAAGACGAACTGAAAGATGCACAAAAACAGGCTGAGCAGTTGAATCGCTGAGCAGGGAAGGAAGAGCTTGAGTCATGGCTAAACAGCTTATTCAATCTGAGGAAGAATTTAAACGGATTGCAGAACAGGAAGGCACTTTTGTCTTCTTTAAACACAGCACCACATGCCCGATCAGCCAGGCAGCATTTCATGAGTTTGATGCCTTTGCAAATCAGCATGAGGATGTGCCGGCTTACTATCTTCAAGTACAAGAAGCCCGGCCGCTGTCAAATTTCATTGCAGAAACATATGGGGTCAAGCATGAAAGCCCTCAGATATTCATCATTCAGAACGGTGAAGTGAAATGGCATACCTCACATTCACAAATTACAGAAGCCGCTATTGAGCAGCATTTGTCATAGAAAAAAGCGTCCAGATATCATCTGGCGCTTTTTTTTGTAAAAAACCCTTGAACATTGCCCTCACATCATGTAGGATAGCTTCATAGATTACTTTATCACTTAAAAGCGTTTGGGTAATAAAGTAGAGTTTTTATAAAATTTTTTGTATTTCAGTATTTCCATTTGGAATTACTTATAGTAAGATGCATGATAACTACAAAATAAAAAATGAATGTGCAGGGAAAGGATGAAAAAAATGAGCAACACAGAGTTAGAGCTTTTAAGGCAGAAAGCAGACGAATTAAACCTACAAATTTTAAAATTAATCAACGAACGCGGAAATGTTGTAAAAGAGATCGGTAAAGCGAAGGAAGCACAGGGTGTGAACCGATTTGACCCTGTCAGAGAACGCACGATGTTAAACAATATCATTGAAAACAATGACGGGCCGTTCGAAAATTCAACCATCCAGCACATTTTTAAAGAGATATTCAAAGCCGGTTTAGAGCTTCAGGAAGAAGATCACAGCAAAGCGCTGCTTGTCTCCCGCAAGAAAAAACCTGAAGATACAATTGTTGATATCAAAGGCGAAAAAATCGGAGACGGCCAGCAAAGATTCATTGTCGGCCCATGTGCGGTAGAGAGCTATGAGCAGGTAGCTGAAGTCGCTGCAGCTGCGAAAAAACAAGGGATTAAAATTTTGCGCGGTGGAGCCTTTAAGCCTCGTACGAGCCCATACGATTTCCAAGGGCTTGGTGTTGAAGGCCTTCAAATTTTAAAACGTGTAGCGGATGAATTTGATCTGGCGGTTATCAGTGAAATCGTAACTCCGGCTCATATCGAAGAAGCGCTGGACTACATTGATGTCATTCAAATCGGAGCGCGCAACATGCAAAACTTCGAATTGCTGAAAGCGGCCGGCGCAGTGAAAAAGCCAGTGCTTCTGAAGCGCGGTCTTGCTGCAACGATCTCTGAATTCATCAATGCTGCTGAATACATCATGTCACAAGGAAATGACCAAATTATCCTTTGTGAGCGCGGAATCAGAACATATGAAACAGCAACGAGAAACACGCTGGATATTTCAGCTGTGCCGATTTTGAAACAAGAAACGCATTTGCCAGTGTTTGTTGATGTTACGCATTCAACAGGCCGCCGTGACCTCTTGCTTCCGACAGCTAAAGCCGCTTTAGCGATCGGTGCAGATGGCGTAATGGCTGAGGTTCACCCTGATCCGTCAGTCGCACTTTCTGACTCTGCTCAGCAAATGGCGATTCCTGAATTCGAAAAATGGCTGAATGAACTGAAGCCAATGGTGAAAGTCAACGCTTAATTGAACAATCCAAAAGGCCGCGCCTGCGGCCTTTTTTTATGCTTTCTCGTTTATTTAGTTATAAAAACCAAGTATACGTTTTCATCATCTATAAAAACGTGTATAATTTCATGAGAAGTAATTAAATTTGATGAATAATGAAAAATAATGTACACTACTGACTTACGCTTACAAATCATAAACGACATAAATTCGGACATTATGACATTTCTCTACATAAAGTGTTTATGCTATAGATAAGGATAAGTGTATCCAGTAAAAGGAGTGGTTTTAGGATGAGCAATATTACGATCTACGATGTAGCGAGAGAAGCTAATGTAAGCATGGCAACCGTTTCCCGTGTCGTGAACGGCAACCCGAATGTAAAACCGACAACGAGGAAAAAAGTCTTGGAAGCCATTGAACGTCTCGGTTACCGTCCAAACGCGGTGGCAAGAGGACTGGCAAGTAAAAAAACAACAACTGTAGGTGTCATCATTCCTGATATCTCAAGCATTTTCTATTCAGAGCTTGCGCGCGGAATTGAAGATATCGCGACAATGTACAAATACAATATTATTTTGAGTAACTCTGACCAAAACATGGAGAAAGAGCTGCACTTGTTAAACACAATGCTCGGCAAACAAGTGGACGGCATCGTGTTTATGGGCGGAAACATTACGGACGAGCATGTGGCGGAATTTAAGCGTTCCCCAGTGCCGATTGTACTTGCCGCTTCTGTAGAAGAGCAGGAGGAAACACCGTCAGTCGCTATCGATTACGAACAGGCGATTTATGATGCCGTGAAGCTTTTGGTTGATAAAGGACATACAGACATCGCGTTCGTTTCCGGACCAATGGCAGAGCCGATCAACCGTTCGAAAAAACTCCAAGGCTACAAACGTGCGCTTGAAGAAGCGAACCTTCCGTTTAATGAACAATTTGTAGCTGAAGGGGATTACACATATGATTCCGGACTCGAAGCACTGCAGCATCTGATGAGCCTGGATAAAAAACCGACAGCCATTCTTTCTGCAACTGATGAAATGGCACTCGGCATTATCCATGCCGCTCAGGATCAGGGCTTATCCATTCCGGAGGATCTCGACATTATCGGCTTTGATAATACAAGATTAAGCCTCATGGTTCGTCCGCAGCTTTCAACAGTTGTTCAGCCGACATATGATATTGGCGCCGTTGCGATGAGACTGCTGACGAAGCTCATGAATAAAGAGCCGGTTGAAGAGCATATCGTCGAACTGCCGCACCGTATAGAGCTAAGAAAGTCAACCAAGTCATAAGAAAAACTAAGAGCAAGCTTCACCTTTATGGTGAATTCTTGCTTTTTTCATGGGGAGAAATGATGAAACGTTTTGATTATCTTACACCTGTTGGATTTGTGTTAGGAACGATTATTATTGTTATCGGGATTATTTCGGGATCGGGAGTAAGCGGTTTCCGCTCTTTTCTTGATCTGACCTCTTTCTTCATCGTAACAGGGGGACTTTGCGCGGCTGTTTTTATCAGTTTTCCGCCAAGAGAGCTGAAAAAAGCGCCCTCTGTGTTAAAGCAGGCATTCATCCGCCAGGAAGACAATGTGAAAGATCTTGTGAAAACCTTTGTCTCCCTTTCCGATCACGCGCGAAAACACGGGCTTTTATCATTGGATGATCAGGCTCGGGAAATCAAAGATCCATTCTTGAAAAAAGGGCTGCTTTTAGCGATTGACGGCTGGGATGAAGAAACGATTCGGCTCGTCATGGATTCAGAAATCGCAGCAATGGAGGAACGGCACCGCAAAGGGCGGCGAGTTTTTGAAAAAGCGGGAGAATTCGCTCCGGCATGGGGAATGATCGGAACACTCGTCGGGCTTGTGCTGATGCTCAAAAACTTAAATGACCCGCATATGCTCGGACCAAACATGGCCATTGCGCTTCTGACGACTTTATATGGTTCATTACTGGCAAATATGGTCTTCAACCCGATCGCGGCTAAGCTTGAAGAGAAAACAGAAAGTGAAATTTTCATCAAGCAGGTAATGGTGGAAGGGATTATCGGTGTTCAATCCGGAAAAAACCCGCGCAACCTTGAAAGTCAGCTGGTCGTTTTCAGCTCACGGGAAGAATGGCAGAAGCAGCCAAAACAAGTAAAAACAAAAAAGGGATCTGTACATGAAGCTTAGAAGAGAACGTTTTGAAAGAAGGAATGGAAGCGGAAAAAACAGTCAATCTTCATCCAGCTGGATGGTAACCTTTACAGATCTGATTACCTTGATCCTTGTGTTCTTTATTTTACTCTTTTCGATGTCCCAAATCGATCTGCAAAAATTCAAAGCTGCAGTGGACTCGATCCAGAAGGAAGGCAACGGGCTTCAGCCGGACCAAACTTCCATAGAAAAAAAGAATACATCCGCATCTGATACGAAGAAGCAAGAGGATCAGCAGGATCAGCTTCTCAAGAAAGTAAATACATATATAAAAGACAATCATTTGAAGGCCCAAATGACAGCCAAACGGGATGAACGCGGTGTCGTGCTCGTTCTTCAGGAGGCTGTGCTGTTTGATACAGGTGAGGCAAAGGTGCTGAAAAATGCCGAAACACTTCTTCACCAAATTGCCGTTCTTCTTCAAACAATTCCAAATGACATTCAGGTGGAGGGGCATACAGACAGCCGAAACATTTCGACATACCGATACCCGTCGAATTGGGAGCTATCAGCAGCACGGGCAAGTGGAGTGATTCAATACTTCACGTCAAAAGAGAAGCTTCCCTCCAAGCGCTTTATTGCTGTCGGTTATGCGGATACAAAGCCGGTGAAGGATAACAAGACAAATGAACACATGAAGGAAAATCGGCGTGTGGAAATAGTGATTAAAAAATCAAAAACGACCTCTTCGTAAGGTCGTTTTTTACTTTGTTCTTTGCTGTTCTGAACGTATCGCATATAATGCTTTGCTGACAGTTTGGGCATTTTTTTCTGTGATTTCAGGCTTGCGGGGAATCGGAGGATATAAATCAGCCGGATCGCTCCAGCTCGACGGAAGAGCGACGGGGCATTGTTTTTGCCATTTAGCGATCCATTCCGGCGGGATCTCGTGTCCCGGATCAATTCCCTTCATTTCAAGCCATATTCTGGCCCAGGCGCGGGGCACGACACGCCAAATATCATATCCGCCGCCTCCGACTGCAATCCATTTCCCTCCGCAATATTGATGAGCCAAAGTGTGTGCAAGACGGGGGATTTCTTCGTATATATTGATTGTTGCTGATAAATGCGTCAGCGGGTCGTAGTAATGGGCATCGGCGCCGTTTTGGCTGATAATGACATCGGGCTTGAAATAAGCGGCGACTTCTGAAGCTGCTGTCCGGTAAGCCTCAAGAAAAGAATCATCCTCTGTAAAAGCGTCAAGCGGGATATTAAAGGAATAGCCATATCCTTTTCCGCTGCCTTTTTCTTGGATCTGACCGGTTCCAGGGAATAAATACCTTCCTGTTTCATGAATGGACAGCGTGCAAACGTCAGGATTATCGTAAAATGTAAATTGCACACCGTCCCCGTGGTGGGCGTCGGTATCAATATAAAGCACTCTGGCGCTATATTTTTTCTGGATATATTGAATCGCCACAGCGCTGTCGTTGTAAATGCAGAACCCCGATGCTCGCCCGCGAAAGCCATGATGAAGCCCTCCGCCAAGGTTTGCCGCATGCAGGGCTTGTCCTGACATGACCCAGTCTGCGGCCGTTAAAGTGCCGCCGACCAAGAGTGATGCCGCTTCGTGCATGCCGGCAAAGACGGGTGTGTCTTCAGTGCCGAGCCCGTAGCTTTCTCCTTCTTCAGCGGGAAGCTTTCCGGCGCCCGCAAGCTTTACGGCCTGAATGTAATCGTCCGTGTGGACAAGGGAAAGCTCCTCTTCTGAAGCGAGTCTGGGGGTGACAATGTCTCCATCATCAAAGGCATTGATCGTCTTAAGCAAATCATATGTTAACAGAACCCGCTGCTGATTAAAGGGATGCTCCTGATGAAACATATAAGTTTGGTAGGATGGAGAATAGATAAATACACTGTCTCTCATAGCAGGTCCCTTTGCTCTGACGGCCATACGACGTGGTGTCCATTTCTTTGTAATGCCTGCAAAAACGGCAGCGGATTCATCGTTTTTACACGGAATACAAGCACTTTTACACCGGGATCGTCATGCGGATAAACAAGCACGCTTAATATTTTCACTTGAAGGTCTTGGCAAAGACTGCTGATCTCAGCGAGGCTTTTGGTGATGTCGTTTACTTTTATCTCAATTTGCGATCCCGGCTGGTCAGCGCCTGTCAATTTGACAAACGTCCGCAGCAAATCGGTTTTTGTTAAAATGCCTATTAATTTTTGATGGTGTACCACTGGAAGGCAGCCGATGCCATGCTCGTAGAACACGGCTGATATTTCTTCGACAAAATCTAACGGGTGGGCGCAGACAACATCTTTTTTCATAATTGAATCTACGCTTCGTGTGAGAAATAGGCTTCGTTTGTTTTCTTCAAAAATACTCGGGCTGGCCTGTTTCATGTCTCTGTCTGTAATCATGCCGATCACGTGTCGTTCTTCATCTACAACAGGCAGATGCCTGATATGGAATTCCTTCAGTTTGCATATTGCTGTTTCAAGCGTATCCGTCTTCGTTAATGTAATGACATCTCTTTTCATGATTTGCTCAACAATCATTATTTTTTCCCCTTTGCCAGTGTCAGTTAATACATATAACGATGATAAAAACGGAGCCTGTCAAATTGCTCAATTGATTCTTGGCTGACGTTTTTTCCGATGCGGGCCATCAGACAGTTTGCAGGGTGGGAGCTGATCTCCGGCTCATCCGTTGCAAACCAGACCAATCCGCCTGCATTCATCATCTTTTCCATGATCTTTCTGTATTCCCACACATCTTTTTTCATCCCTTTTAAATCCCAATGCCAGTAATATTCTGTCGTCATCACAATGTAGTTTTCCATTTGTTCATCCATCATGCTGACGGTCAGGAGTGTCTTTCCGACAGCGCATCCCCGATAGTCCGGCGCTACTTCGATGGCTCCGAGCTCAATCAAATCCTCCATATTTCCTTCAGACCATCTTTCGAGCGGGTCAGGATATAAATACGTGACATAGCCGACAATGGTTCGGCCGTCTCTGGCAATAATAATGCGCCCTTCGGGAAGGCCTGCAATGTCGACTAGCGCTTCATGCTGCTCGCGAGGCGGGCGAAATGCGGTTAAATCTTTATGAAACTCATAACCTGCCAAATCCTCTGGAGAGACAGGCCCTTCTATCAGTATAGAGCCGGTTGCTGTTTTGATGTTTGCTGAATGGTATGTTTTATGATGTTCCACTAATTCACCGTCCCATCAATTCTTATAAAAATACATGCCTTCTTTAAGAATACCAAATTATAAAGCGTTTTCAACATGGTTTATATTTTAAAAATTGAGAAGAATATGAATATATACTATAATAATTGTGACAACTTCAGCAAAGGGGGATGTTTGGGCATGAATTTGAAAGCGTTACCAGCAATAGAGGGGGATCATAACTTAAAAAACTTTGAAGAAACGTACCGGCATTTTGATTGGGCCGAGGCAGAGAAACATTTCTCTTGGCATGAGACAGGGAAACTGAATGCGGCGTATGAAGCGATTGACCGCCATGCCGAATCGTTTCGAAAAAACAAAGTAGCGCTTTATTATAAAGACGCAAAAAGGGATGAAAAATACACATTTAAAGAAATGAAGGAAGAATCAAACAGAGCCGGGAATGTGCTGAGACGGTATGGAAATGTGGAAAAAGGGGACCGCGTTTTTATTTTTATGCCGAGATCACCCGAGCTTTATTTTATTATGCTTGGCGTAATCAAAATTGGCGCCATCGCCGGGCCGCTGTTCGAAGCATTTATGGAGGGAGCGGTGAAAGACCGGCTTGAAAACAGTGAGGCAAAGGTTGTTGTCACAACGCCTGAGCTGCTGGAGAGAATACCGGTAGACAAACTGCCTCACTTGCAGCATGTCTTTGTAGTCGGGGGAGAGGCTGAGAGCGGCACGAATATCATCAATTATGATGAAGCAGCGAAACAGGAAAGCACAAGACTGGATATCGAATGGATGGATAAAAAAGACGGCTTTCTGCTTCACTATACATCAGGTTCCACTGGTACGCCAAAGGGCGTGCTGCATGTCCATGAAGCGATGATTCAGCAATATCAAACAGGAAAGTGGGTCCTTGATTTAAAGGAAGAAGACATTTATTGGTGCACGGCTGATCCAGGCTGGGTGACAGGTACGGTATATGGCATTTTTGCACCGTGGCTGAACGGAGCGACAAATGTCATCGTCGGCGGACGTTTCAGCCCGGAAAGCTGGTATGGAACGATTGAACAGCTTGGCGTCAATGTCTGGTACAGCGCGCCGACCGCTTTTCGGATGCTGATGGGAGCGGGAGATGAAATGGCTGCGAAATATGATCTAACTTCACTCCGGCATGTGCTCAGTGTCGGTGAGCCGCTAAATCCGGAAGTCATCAGATGGGGACATAAAGTTTTTAACAAACGAATTCATGATACATGGTGGATGACAGAAACGGGCAGTCAGCTCATCTGCAACTATCCTTGCATGGATATTAAACCGGGTTCAATGGGTAAGCCGATTCCAGGAGTGGAGGCAGCGATCGTTGACAATCAAGGCAACGAGCTACCGCCATACCGAATGGGCAATCTCGCCATCAAAAAGGGCTGGCCTTCCATGATGCATACCATTTGGAATAACCCTGAAAAGTATGAATCGTATTTCATGCCGGGCGGCTGGTATGTGTCTGGGGATTCTGCTTACATGGATGAAGAGGGATACTTTTGGTTCCAAGGCAGAGTTGATGACGTCATCATGACCTCCGGTGAGCGCGTCGGCCCATTTGAAGTGGAAAGCAAGCTTGTCGAACATCCGGCTATTGCAGAAGCAGGCGTAATCGGAAAGCCTGACCCGGTGCGTGGAGAAATCATTAAAGCCTTTATTGCACTCAGGGAAGGATTTGAGCCGTCTGATAAACTGAAAGAAGAGATCCGCCTATTTGTAAAGCAGGGTCTTGCAGCCCATGCGGCTCCGCGCGAGATCGAATTTAAAGATAAGCTTCCGAAAACCCGAAGCGGAAAGATCATGAGACGCGTGCTGAAGGCATGGGAGCTTAATCTTCCGGCTGGAGATCTGTCAACAATGGAGGATTAAAAGGCGGCGTTGACACAGGATTTTATTTATGTTAAAAATGATATAGCTTCATATGAAAAGGTAAAGATTGAGACAAGTAGAATATCCTTACGTTCCAGAGAGCTGATGGCCGGTGAAAATCAGCACAGACGGATATATCGAATACACTCATGAACCGCTTTTGCAAACAAAGCCGCCCAGGCTTTCAGTAGTGAAAGAACGGACCTGATCCGTTATCAGGCAAAGTGATAAGACGAATGTTTGCATTCTCTTATTAGTAGGGTGGTACCGCGATAATCAATCGTCCCTTCGTGTAAACGAAGGGGCGTTTTTTATTTTAATCAAAAAAGGAGCTTTATCTTATGACTAACTTACTTGAAGACTTATCCTTCCGCGGATTGATTCAGCAAATGACAGATGAAGAAGGGTTAAATAAACAGCTGAATCAAGAAAAAATCCGCTTGTACTCAGGCTTTGACCCGACAGCAGACAGCTTGCATATCGGACACCTGCTGCCTATTTTAACACTTCGCCGTTTTCAGCTTGCAGGGCATCATCCGATTGCGCTTGTGGGGGGCGCGACGGGCCTCATCGGTGATCCAAGCGGAAAAAAAGCAGAGCGTACATTAAACACTGCTGACATCGTATCCGAATGGTCCCAAAAAATCAAAAACCAGCTGTCCAGATTTCTAGATTTTGAAGCAGCAGAAAACCCAGCTGTCATCGCGAACAACTTTGACTGGATCGGCAAAATGAATGTGATCGATTTCCTTCGTGACGTTGGTAAAAATTTCGGCATCAATTACATGCTGGCAAAAGATACGGTTAGCTCAAGAATTGAATCCGGCATCTCGTACACGGAATTCAGCTACATGATTCTTCAATCTTATGATTTCTTAAATCTTTACAGAGACAAAAACTGTAAACTGCAAATCGGCGGAAGCGATCAGTGGGGCAATATCACAGCGGGTCTTGAACTGATCAGAAAATCAGAAGAAGAAGGAGCAAAAGCGTTCGGCCTAACGATTCCGCTTGTCACAAAAGCAGACGGCACGAAGTTCGGAAAAACGGAAGGCGGCGCGATCTGGCTTGATAAAGAAAAAACATCGCCATATGAATTCTATCAATTCTGGATCAACACAGACGACCGTGACGTTGTCAAATACTTGAAATACTTTACGTTCCTTTCAAAAGAGGAAATTGAAGCATACGCTGAAAAAACAGAAACGGCGCCAGAAAAACGTGAAGCGCAAAAACGCCTGGCAGAAGAAGTGACATCACTTGTTCACGGACGCGAGGCGCTGGAGCAAGCCATCAACATCTCCCAAGCGCTGTTCAGCGGCAATATTAAAGAGCTTTCTGCTCAAGACGTAAAAGTAGGCTTTAAAGATGTTCCTTCTATGGAAGTTGACAGCACCCAAGAGCTTTCACTTGTAGATGTGTTGGTGCAATCTACATTATCTCCTTCTAAACGCCAAGCGCGTGAAGACATTCAAAACGGAGCTGTTTACATTAACGGTGAACGCCAGACGGAAATAAATTATACCCTATCAGGTGAAGACCGTATCGAAAACCAATTTACTGTTCTGCGCCGCGGGAAGAAAAAATACTTCCTTGTGACGTATAAATAAGAAAAAGATCCTTTGCCACTGAAGGCAAAGGATCTTTTTGTTTACCGCATAGGAATGAAAGGAAAAGAGTATATTAGATAGGGTAAACACGACCAATCACCACCTTTTAAATGAAAGGAGCGCTAAAGTGTGAATCTCATGTGTACGATTGCAAAAGAACGGCTGCAGCAGGATTACTGGGATCAGCAGGCGCAAGATAGTGTTGGCCAGCAAGAGGCGAATGACGAAACAGACGATAAAAAAACCCCGACCGCATAGCGGCAGGGGTTTTTAAAACGATTAACGAGAGTAGAACTCAACGATAAGCGCTTCGTTAATTTCCGGAGCAAGTTCAGAACGCTCAGGAAGACGAGTGAAAGTACCTTCAAGCTTTTCAGCGTCGAAAGTAAGGTATTCAGGAACGAAGTTGTTCACTTCAACAGATTCTTTGATGATAGAAAGGTTTCTTGATTTTTCGCGAACACCGATTGTTTGACCAGGTTTCACAAGGTAAGACGGGATGTCAACGCGGCTTCCGTCTACAAGAATGTGACCGTGGTTAACCAATTGGCGAGCTTGACGGCGAGTACGTGCTAAACCTAGCTTGTACACAACGTTATCAAGACGAGAATCTAAAAGAATCATGAAGTTTTCACCGTGTTTACCAGCTAGTTTGCCAGCTTTGTCAAACAAAGTGCGGAATTGACGTTCGTTTACACCGTACATGTGACGAAGCTTTTGCTTTTCTTGCAATTGCAAACCGTATTCTGATAATTTTTTACGTTGTCCTGGGCCGTGTGGACCTGGAGCGTAAGGGCGTTTTTCTAATTCTTTTCCTGTACCGCTAAGAGAGATTCCTAGACGGCGAGACAGTTTCCAAGATGGACCTGTATAGCGAGCCATAATGTGACTCCTCCTTTGGTTTTATTTTTGTGGAAAATAAAAACCGTCTGCTCTATTCGACCATGCACATTTTGTTTTCATGTATCCTCGCTCCAGCAGCAGAGAGTTACACGATACACCTTATTGATAAGGAACAAAATGAAAACATAGAAGCTGAACAAAAAGGCTGCAATATTTCACACAAAGGTCATTATATAATTTATTTGTCTTGAAGTCAACCATTCCTCCATTATTGCTTCAACGTTTATGATATAATAAACAAAAATTAGTGGTAAACTTTTAGGTGATAAAAACATGGTAGAACAAACTAAAGATCAATTATCCGCCTTTCATTATCATATGCTCGATTTTTTATTAACCAAATCTGAAAAAGTCACATTCACCGACTCTTTAATATGGCTGACTTCGGCTATTCAAACCTATTTTTCAACCCTTTGTGTTTCGCTTACACCGTCATCATCAGACTTTGTGACAAAACTGGCAGATGGTGAAGCGCGTTTTTCCGCTTCAAAAATAAACACTTCATGTTATCTGATTGAGGACGGCTCCGGCAGGCGTTTCCATCTTGCGTGCAGGCAGGATGAAGAGATTCCTGAGGGGCTTCCGGACGTGGTTGCTTCATTTTTAAACCAGTCGATGAAACAGGAAAGACTCTATAACAAAACGATCTACCAAAAAAAGATATACAAAATGACAGAGCTGTTCCATTCACTGCTTGATCAGACAGATGTGCTGAAGCAGCTTTTAGAAAGCTTGACCAGCACATTTTCTCTTTTTGAGTTTTCTTTATTTATATCGCACGATCAAGACCAATGTTTAGGGATTCCTGCAAAAGAGCTGTATATGGAAGGGGAAAAATCCGATTCCTTTGCGCTCAAAGTGTATTTGTCCGGAGACATTTTGCGGAAAAATGAATCTGTCGCCTATATTCCGATCAAAGGACAGCAGGGCACATACGGGGTGTTGAAGGCTGAGGGAACGGGTGACAGCTTTCTTACTGATGCCTGCCTTGATGAAATGTCGCTGTTAGCAAACGCGGCGGGAAAAGCGTTTGAAAATGCCCAGCTCTACGAACAATCCAAAGCAAGCATCGCAAATTTGGAATTGATTAATGAAACATCACGCCGCCTGAATCAGCGGCTGACACTGACTGATACAATGAATGATCTGGCTGTGAGAATGGCAGAATCGTTTCAGGCAGAAGAAGTGGGATTTTTTCATATAGACCATTTTGAAAACCTAACATTGCTTCCAGGCAGCACAGCATTTTTTAAAGAAGCGAAGCCGTCAGATTTTTATAATGAGCTGAAAGAAAAGCTGTATGAAGGTGAAAAAGGGGTTTTCATCGGGAATGGCCAGTCTGTTTTTGGGAAGGCGGGGTACGGCTCGCTGATGGCTGCTCCGATGATTCAAAACGACCGGCTTCTGGGCTTTGCGGTTTTATTGAAACAGGAGCTGTACGCTTTTACATTTGAAATGTACAAGCTGTTTCAGGCGCTGATTCATCACGCGACACTGGCTGTAACCAATTCAATGCTTCGCGACCGTCTTGAGCACCTTGTGAAAACAGATCAGCTGACTGAACTGTATTCACGAGTGTATTTAGATGAAAAAATTCAATACAGCATGAAAATCCACCAAAAGGGTGTTTTTATTCTTGTTGATATTGATAATTTTAAAAATGTAAATGATACGTACGGCCATCAGACTGGGGACGAGATTTTAATTCAAGTCGCTTCAGTGATTAAAAGCAACATCCGAAAGCATGATGTCGGTGCCCGCTGGGGAGGCGAGGAGCTGGCGATTTATTTGCCAAATGTGCCGGTTGCAGTGGGGAAACGGATTACTGAGCGACTGGTTTATGCGGTCAGAAAAAATACGAAACCCGAGGTAACCATTTCCTGCGGTATATCCTGCTGGACGACAGAAACAAAAAAGTCGCTGAAAGAGCTTGTGCATGAGGCAGATGAAGCGCTCTACAGCGCGAAACGGAGCGGGAAAAACCGCTTGATGATTCATGACTCAATAAAATAAAAAAAGCCCAAAACGATATCAGTTTTGGGCTTTTATATTACTGCGCTAACGCTTTTTCTAGCGTTTCGGCAAATTGAGTTAAGTATTTTTCATCAATTTCGTCGAAACGGTTTTTCACTGGGCTGTCGATGTCCAAGACGCCGACAATTTTTCCGTCTACACGAATCGGAAGCACAATTTCTGATTGAGACGCTGCATCGCAGGCGATATGTCCAGGAAACGCGTTTACATCCTCAACACGTTCCACTTTTCCGTTTGCGTACGCTGTGCCGCAAACCCCTCTGCCGAAAGGAATCCGAACACATGCCGGCAGGCCTTGGAACGGACCTAACACAAGCTGTCCATCCTCTTCTTTGGCAAAATAGAAACCCGCCCAGTTGACTTCAGGCAGCGAATGATACAGCAGTGCTGAGGCATTTGCATAGTTAGCTATTTGATCTGTTTCGTCTTCGGTCATGGCTTCGAGCTGTTTTAGCAGAAGCTGATAGTCTTTTTCTCTATCTCCAGATTGTTTTTCGACATGGAACATGGAAAACCCTCACTTTTTCTATAATATAAAACAAAGTTCCGGCTTTTCTGCCGGCATTTGTCGATAAGTTCTTACAGGAACAGCGGCTTTCTGCTTGAATAGTATCAAGAGGAAGGAGTGAGCCGTATGAAAGTAAGCACCAAAGACAAAATTATTGAATCTGCTGTCATGCTTTTTAACCAAAAAGGATTTTCTGGCACGTCTGTCCGTGAAATCGCAAAGTCAGCTGATGTAAATGTTGCGCACATCTCCTACTATTTTAAAGGCAAAGGAGGCTTGATGGAACACTTAGTTTCAGAGTTTTACGAAGGCTACAGCAAAACGCTTGAAACAGCGGCAAGCAGTATCTCTTCTCAAAGCACGCAGGAACAGCTTCTTCAATTGGTTTTCGATATTTTATCCTATCAGCATAATCATCGTCAATTAACTCGTTTTGTCTACCGGGAAGTCACAATTGACTCCACATTAATCAGGGAAATTATGTCGACATATCTAATGAAGGAAAAGTATATCTTTCAGCTGATCATTGAGGAAGGAGAAAAACAGCGTGAATATTTAACGCTGCCGCTGCCTCATTTTATTCTCCAATTAAAATCTCTCTTGATGATGCCCTATCTCCAGCCTCAATATATTTCAGAAGTACTCTACATGCAGCCGCACGAGCCGTATTTTTATAAAATGTATTTTGAAGAAATCAAGATTTGGATCAGAAGCGTCTTCCGGACAGGAGACGTGGCGCTCACCAACTAGCACCGTTCCAAAAACGCCTCATACGCATATCCGACATCTCCCGCTTGATGGGCATCAGACCCAAACACAAGCGGGATCTTCTTTTGCTTCGCTTCATTCAGCATCCAATCCTCGATATAAATACCGCCAGCGTAAGTTTTTCTTAAGCCGGAAGTATTGAAGTCGAGCTCCATTCCGTTTTCTTCAATGGCATTTAAGCACAGGGAAACGAGGCCGCGAATATGCTCTGACATGCTGTATGGAAACAGCTTGATGAATTTTTGGACGAGTGTGATGTGACCGACTCTTTTTGGCTTATAAATGCCGAGAGATGCTACAATGGAAGAATAGATACTCCGGTAATATTGTTCGTATACAGCTTCAATGCTTCCGCAGGCTGAAATCAGCTCTTTGAAGGTATGCTCGTCATAATCAAGGCATAGATAGGAAGAGTCTGTGCGCAAAAAATGAACGGATAAGATGCTGTCATCTAAATAATGCCCGTATGTGTCCAGGAATAATGTAATTTCGTCTTCAAATTCAGCGATATAATCGACTTCAAGCCCTGCCCGTATGCTAAGCTGTCCGCGATATTCTTTTTTTAATCCGGAAATTTCATAAATATAGCGTTCCAAAGAAGCTTGCGCCATCGCGCTGTCTTTCAGCGGCGTGGGATCGGTAAAAGAGGGCGGCAATGGGGCGTGTTCGGTAAAAGTAATCGATTCGAACCCTTTTTTTAAGGCTTCTTCTGCATATTGTCTGAGTGTGTCATTGGAGCCGTGAGGGCAAAATGGTGTGTGAATATGTCCGTCTCGCTTTTGCATTGATGTCACCCCATGAAAAAATAGTCAAATCCTGCCGATTTTGCACAAAAAGTTTTTGATTTCTGGTCAAAAAATGTTTGTTACATGGTATCATAATAACAATGAAAACGACAGTTTTTCTCAATACATATCCTGAAATCTTTCTGAATAAATAAAACACCCTGACAGATTAAGGTAAACAGCAAGGGGGCTCATTATGGAGTTTGTCATTGGATTATTAATTGTACTGCTTGCGCTGTTTGCGGCAGGCTACTTTTTCAGGAAAAAAATCTACGCCGAAATCGACCGGCTGGAATCGTGGAAGATTGAAATTCTGAATCGGTCGATCGTGGAAGAAATGTCTAAAATAAAACATTTAAAAATGACGGGTCAGACAGAAGAGTTCTTTGAGAAGTGGCGTGAAGAATGGGACGAGATTGTCACAGCCCACATGCCGAAAGTTGAAGAGCTCCTTTATGATGCCGAGGAAAATGCAGACAAATACCGGTTTAAAAAGGCCAATCAAGTGCTCGTTCATATCGATGACCTGCTGACAGCGGCTGAATCAAGCATTGAAAAGATTCTTCGGGAAATCAGCGATCTTGTCACAAGTGAGGAAAAGAGCCGTGAAGAGATTGAACAGGTGAGGGAGCGCTATTCGAAATCTCGAAAAAACCTGCTGGCTTACAGCCACCTTTACGGGGAGCTTTATGACAGCCTTGAAAAGGATCTGGACGAAATTTGGAGCGGCATCAAACAATTTGAAGAAGAAACAGAAGGCGGAAACTATATTACTGCACGAAAAGTACTGCTTGAGCAGGACCGCAATCTTGAACGGCTTCAGTCATACATAGATGATGTGCCGAAGCTGTTAGCTGACTGTAAACAGACGGTGCCCGGACAGATTGCAAAGCTCAAGGATGGCTATGGCGAAATGAAAGAAAAAGGGTACAAGCTTGAGCATATCCAGCTTGATAAGGAATTAGAAAATCTGTCAAACCAGCTGAAACGAGCGGAACATGTCCTGATGACTGAGCTGGATATTGATGAAGCATCCGCAATCCTGCAGCTCATTGACGAAAATATTCAATCTGTTTATCAGCAGCTGGAGGGCGAAGTTGAAGCTGGTCAATCCGTACTAAGCAAAATGCCTGAATTGATTATTGCTTACGACAAGCTTAAAGAAGAGAAAGAGCATACGAAAGCGGAAACTGAGCTGGTGAAGGAAAGCTACAGGCTGACAGCCGGTGAGCTCGGCAAACAGCAGGCTTTTGAAAAGCGCCTTGATGAAATTGGGAAGCTGCTATCATCCGTTAAAGATAAGCTCGATGCAGAGCATGTCGCCTACTCACTTTTAGTAGAAGAAGTTGCTTCAATAGAGAAGCAAATTGAAGAAGTGAAAAAAGAGCATGCCGAGTATCGTGAAAATCTGCAAGCGCTGAGAAAAGAAGAGCTTCAGGCGAGGGAGACGCTCAGCAATTTGAAAAAAACAATTTCTGAGACAGCAAGACTGCTGAAGACTAGCAACATCCCAGGCATCCCGAGCCATATTCAAGAGATGCTGGAGAACGCGCATCATCATATTCAAGAAACAGTCAATCAACTAAACGAACTTCCATTAAATATGGAAGAAGCCGGAGCCCATTTGAAACAAGCAGAAGATATCGTCAACAGGGCAAGCCGGGAATCAGAGGAACTTGTCGAGCAGGTCATCCTCATTGAAAAAATCATTCAGTTCGGAAACCGGTTCAGAAGCCAAAATCACATTTTATCTGAACAGCTGAAAGAAGCGGAAAGACGTTTTTATGCTTTTGATTATGACGACTCTTATGAAATTGCAGCTGCCGCTGTAGAAAAGGCTGCGCCAGGTGCAGTTGAAAAAATCAAAGCTGACATATCCGCTTAGATAATCACGACCATGAAAAAGAGCCCGCAGTGTAATGAGCAGGCTCTTTTTTTCATTACAAAACGCCTGCGCAATAACGCAGGCGTTCTGTGACATTAACTTATTTCATTAAGCTGTTTGGATGGTCCGATGAATAAGGTCAGCACATAGCCGATAACCGCTCCGACGATTCCTGGAAGTACCCAGCCGATGCCGAGGCTGTAAAGAGGAAGATTCGCATTTAGAAACGCATCTAAAGATCCAAGTGAAAAACCGGCTGCTTTGATACCGTCTAAAATACTGAAAAGTCCTGTGCCGATCAAGCATGCGATGTACACTTCGCGTCTTTCTTTAAAGATCTTATCGATGAAGGAAAGAACGATAATGACAATGGCAAGCGGATAGATAGCTGATAAAATAGGAACAGAAAACGCGATAATTTGCGCGAGTCCGAAATTCGCAATGATCAAGCTGAATAACGTGACAATCGTAACGACAATTTTATATGATAATGCCGGAATAAGTTTTGAAAAATATTGGCCGCAAGATGTGACAAGGCCGATGCTTGTTGTTAAACATGCGACTGTAATCGCTGCTCCGAGTACGATGTTGCCTAATGAACCGAATAAATAATGGGAAGACGCAGACAAAATTTTAGCTCCTTCACCAACAGGACCGATGGCATTTGTGCTTGTTGCACCTAAATAAGCAAGGGATACATAAATGAAAGTCAGCCCTAAAGCGGCAATCACACCTGCTTTAATGCAGGCTGCAGCAAGAGCTTTAGACTGTGTAACGCCTTTGCTTTTTACAGCATTTACAACGACAACGCCAAATACAATTGAAGCAAGTGCGTCCATTGTTTTATAGCCTTCTAAAAATCCTTTAAAAACCGGTGTTCCTTTATATGCTTCTGTCACGGCGCCCAATCCGCCCATCGGCGTGAAGATGGCTTTGAGAACAATGATTAAAATAATTGTGAATTTGATGGGAGTCAGAATTTTTCCGACTCGATCGACAACCTTGGATGGGTTTAACGCTAAATAGTACGTAACGCCGAAAAAGATAAGTGTAAATATTAATAAAGAAAGTCTTTCTGGTACGCCAGTCAAAAACGGAACAGCGCCAATTTCATATGAAACAGTTCCTGTTCTCGGGATGGCGAATAATGGTCCGATTGATAAATAAAGCACGACAGTAAAGATTGTGCCGAAAACAGGGTGCGCTTTGTCAGCAAGGCCTTTAGCGTCCTTACCGGTTAATGCGATGGCGATAATGCCGAGAAGCGGCAGGCCTACCCCTGTCAGTAAAAATCCGCCGATGGCCTTCCAGACGTTGTGTCCGGCTGCTTGTCCAAGTTCCGGCGGATAAATCATATTTCCTGCTCCAAAGAATAACGCAAATAGCATGAAGCCAATAATAATGGTATCTTTGACAGGCAGTGAGTGTTTCATGAAAAAAATCCTCCTAATAATTATGTTAAAATATTCTGTCAATTAATTGTCAGATAATATGACGAAACGAACAAATCTTATTATATGGTAAAAAAATTAGAAGTCAATACTAGTTTTTCGTAATTTTCTATTAAATTTTGTTATGGTAACATAAATATCATACCTTGTACCGCTTTCATAAAGGAGTAAAAAAGATGATATATTTAGATAATAGTTCAACGACGAAGCCTTACAATGAAGTCTTGAACGTATATGAACAGACAAGCAGCCGATACTTTGGCAATCCTTCATCTTTGCACCGATATGGAGCCGAAACGGAACAGCTGCTTCAAGCAGCCAAAAATCAAATCAAAAGGTCCTTAGGCCTAAAAAAATATGATATTGTATTTACGTCAGGCGCCACAGAAGCCAATAATGCGGCTTTAAAAGGAGCGGCTTTGTCCAAGATAAAAACAGGCAAACATATCATTGCCACTTCTATTGAACATCCATCCGTTACGGAATCGTTAGAACAGCTGAAAGAGTTGTTCGGGTTTGATATCACTTATCTTTCTGTGAATGAAGACGGTTTTGTTTCTATTGAAGAACTAAAAGCAGCCATCCGTCCCGATACTGTGCTTGTCAGCATGATGCATGTGAACAATGAAGTCGGTTCCGTGCAGCCGATTGAAGCGGCAGGAGAAGTGCTGAAGAAGCACCCGAACATTTTGTTTCACGTCGATTATGTGCAGGGCATCTATAAAGTGCCCTTGGCAATTGAAAAGGCCGGGATTGATCTGTGTTCAATTTCCGGGCATAAATTTCACGGGCTGAAGGGGACAGGCGCACTTATTGTAAAAGAAGGAACACGCCTTATTCCGCTCATAACGGGAGGCTCTCAGCAAAAAGGCATACGGGCCGGAACAGAACATACTGCTGGTGCGGTTTCGCTTGCCAAGGCCATTAATCTTGCCTCTGCAGATTTTGACACACGGCTTGACACGATGACTGCCGCAAAGGAATTGTTTATGAAAAGGCTGAGAGAAATTGAGGGCGTCGTTATCAACACGCCTCAAATGAATAGCGCGCCGCACATTATTAATTTCTCTGTACCGGGGATTAAAGCGGAAGTGCTTTTACACATGCTTGAGGAACAGGGTATTTTCGTCTCCACAACATCGGCTTGCTCAGCAAAAGAACATAAGCCCAGTAAAGTTCTCTTAGAGATGGGCAAAGGAGAGCAGATTGCCGGAAGCAGCATCAGAATCAGTTTAAATTACAGCCAGACAAGCGATGTGGCAGAACCGTTTATGAACGCGCTTCGTCCTGGCATCAAAAAATTAAGGGAAATGATGAGGTAGAACATGAATTACGATCATATATTAATTCGTTTTGGGGAAATTTCGACCAAAGGCAAAAACAGAAAAAGCTTTATTGAGCGCTTAAAACAAAACATCAGACTCGTTTTGAAAGACTATCCGAATTTAAAATACTTTTCCAACAGGGATCGTATGACGATTACATTAAATGGAGAGGATCCTGAGGCTCTTTTTCCTCATTTAAAGCAAGTGTTTGGCATTCAAAGCTTCAGCCTGGCAATTAAGTGTGACAGCCGCCTTGATGATATTAAGGAAACCGCTCTAAAGGCTATCAAAGATCAGTATAAACCAGGTGATACGTTTAAAGTCGCGACAAAGAGAGCGTATAAGCAATTTGAATTAGATACAAACCAGATGAACGCTGAAATCGGCGGCCATATTTTGCGAAATACAGAAGGATTGACGGTCGATGTTCGCAACCCAGACATCCCGCTCAGAATCGAAATCAGGGAAGAAGCAACATTTTTGACAATTCGTGATGAAAAAGGTGCAGGCGGTCTGCCAGTTGGTTCAGCAGGAAAAGCGATGCTGATGCTTTCTGGCGGTTTTGACAGCCCTGTGGCCGGTTTTTATGCGATGAAACGGGGACTGTCGGTAGAAGCTGTTCATTTCTTCAGCCCGCCATACACGAGTGAGCGCGCAAAGCAAAAGGTAATGGATCTGGCGAAATGTCTGTCCCGTTTTGGGGGAAGTATGACACTTCATATTGTTCCATTTACAAAAACGCAAGAGCTCATCCAAAAACAAATTCCTGAAAATTACACAATGACGGCAACCCGCCGCCTCATGCTTCAGATCGCCGACAGAATCAGAGAAAAGAGAAACGGGCTTGCCATTATTACGGGAGAAAGCCTCGGTCAGGTAGCGAGCCAAACGCTTGAAAGCATGTATGCAATTAATGCGGTGACGTCAACACCGATTTTGCGTCCGCTAATCGCCATGGACAAAACAGAAATCATCGAAAAATCACGGGAAATTGGCACATATGAGACAAGCATTCAGCCGTTTGAAGACTGCTGCACGATCTTTACACCGCCAAGCCCGAAAACACGCCCTAAAAAAGAGAAAATTGAACACTTTGAAAGCTTTGTTGATTTCGAGCCGTATATTCAAGAAGCGGTAGATAACATTGAGACAATGACCCTGTATAGCGAACAAGAAGCTAACGATAAATTCGCTGAACTCTTTTAAATCAATTTTCAGCTCCTGTATACAATTACCAAAGTTTTTCTGAATGAAGCCATGTGTTTTGACACATTCTATACTCACAAGGAGGTGAGACACATGGCACAAAACAGTCAAAACGGTAACAGCAGTAACCAACTTCTAGTACCAGGAGCTGCTCAAGCTATCGACCAAATGAAATTAGAAATCGCTTCTGAATTCGGTGTAAACCTTGGAGCAGACACAACTTCTCGCGCTAACGGTTCTGTTGGAGGAGAGATCACAAAACGTCTTGTATCTTTTGCTCAACAAAACATGGGCGGAGGACAATTCTAATTTACAATTTCACATAATGGCTTTGGAGTGGGGGAATCCCCACTCCTTTTCATTTTTTACATATAAAAAAGGACCAGCGGCCTATAAAATCTATGTTTACAGAGGTTGTTTTTAGGCATATCCTTACGGAAAGAGCCTGTATTTATGTATAATGGGTGGAGAAAGTGAGGAGTTGTTCGTGTTAAAACGTGAAGATTTAATTGCCCCTATGCAATATAATTTAGTGAATGAAATGGAAAAGTTCAGTGCTGCTGGACAAAAAACCGCTCTTCTGTGGGAGGACGAGTCGGGCAAGCAAGAATCTTGGTCGTATGAAAAGCTGATGGAAGAAACAAATAAAATCGGAGCGGCCTTAGCTGACCTTGGATTTAAAAAGGGAGACAAGCTGATTGTAATGGTACCGCGGGTGCTTGAAGCCTATGCTGTTTATTTGGCTATCCTGAAATCAGGGATGGTTGTCATTCCGTGCTCCGAAATGCTTCGCGCGAAAGATCTTGAATACCGGATTGAACATGCAGAGGTAAAAGGCGCCATCGTCTACTCAGAATTTATTGGCGCTTTCCGGGATGTCAGTACGGCTGACAAACTGATTACACTGTCTATTGGTGAAAATGATGCCGGCTGGAAAAACCTCTTATCAATTGAAGCGGACGGAAGCCAATTTAAAACAGCTGACACAACAAGAGATGATATGGCTTTCTTATCTTATACATCCGGGACAACAGGTCAGCCGAAAGGTGTTGTACATACACATGGATGGGCATTTGCTCATTTAAAAACTTCTGCCGGCGCTTGGCTTGATATTTCTGAAAAGGATATCGTCTGGGCAACTGCTGCCCCTGGCTGGCAAAAGTGGGTATGGAGTCCGTTTTTAGCGGTGCTTGGCAGCGGAGCAACCGGTTTTGTGTACCACGGCAGATTCAAAGCAGAAAAATATCTAGAGCTTTTAAATCGCTACAAAATCAATGTTTTCTGCTGTACGCCGACAGAATACCGCTTAATGGCGAAGGTCGAGGGCTTGGACCGCTTTGATCTTTCTGCCCTGCACAGTGCTGTTTCCGCAGGTGAGCCGCTCAACCGTGAAGTCATTGATGTTTTCCAAAAGCACTTTGGCATTAAGGTACGGGACGGATATGGCCAAACAGAAAGCACGCTTTTGGTTGGTGTTTTGAAAGATACGCCTATTAAACCGGGAAGCATGGGAAAACCGACACCGGGAAACCAGGTGGAGATCATAAATGAAGACGGTGAAATCTGCAAATCTGGTGAGGTTGGCGATATCGCTGTTCACCTCAGTACGCCTGCGCTCTTTAAAGAGTATTTTAAAGATCCGGAAAGAATGAAAACACAAATTCGCGGCGATTATTTCCTAACGGGAGACAGAGCAAGAAAAGATGAGGAAGGTTACTTCTGGTTTGAAAGCCGAAATGACGATATTATTATCAGCTCCGGCTATACGATCGGGCCTTTCGAGGTGGAAGACGCGCTTGTTAAGCATCCAGAAGTAAAAGAATGTGCTGTTGTCGCAAGCCCTGATGAAATCAGAGGCTCCATCGTAAAGGCATATGTTGTCCTGCAAAATCATGAAAAACGCAGTGATGAGCTTGTCAAAACGCTGCAAAACCATGTGAAGACGATTACCGCTCCATACAAATATCCTAGAGAAATTGAATTTGTGGAAAGCCTGCCGAAAACGGCTTCTGCAAAAATCAGACGAGTGGAATTAAGAAAACGTGAAGAACAGCTCAAAGCCAATAAAAAGGCGTAAAGAAAGAGAGTGAACGTGGATGAAGGCGATATGGCACGGCGGTTTCATTTATACGATGCTCAAAGAAGGCGATCGGACTGAGGCAGTTTATGTTGAGGATGGTGTCATAAAAGGCACCGGCAGCTACGAACGTTTGAAGGAAAAGTACGGGTCGCCGGAAACAGAAGAAATCAGCCTGAACGGAGCAGTGATGTTCCCCGGGTTTGTTGACAGCCATCTACATTTGATCGGCCACGGTGAGAAACAGCTTCAGCTCGATCTGTCCGCACTGACGTCGAAAGATGCAATTTTACAGGCTGCGAAGGAAAGAGGTCGGCAGCTTCCTAAAAATGATTGGCTCATTGGAGAGGGCTGGAATGAAAATCAGTTTGAGACACCTGACTACTTGACTAAGCATGATCTTGATCGCCTGTTTCCTGACAGGCCTGTCTTGCTCAAGCGTATATGCCGGCATGCAATAGCTGTCAATTCTGCGGCTCTTCAAGCAGCGGGAATTTCAAGAAATACTCCTGACCCTGACGGCGGAGTCATCGTAAAAGATGCAAATGGCGAGCCGACCGGACTCCTGTTTGATAAGGCGCAGGATTTGATTCTGAAGGCTGTCCCGCCATTCTCCCAGCACTATGTTGATGAGGCATTAACGGCTGCAATAAAGGATTGCTGGACAAAAGGCCTGACGGGCGGTCATTCGGAAGACTTGTCCTATTATGGTGATGTTTCGGTGCCGATAAAAGCTTATGAGAAAGCTGTTTCTAGCGGAAAGTATCCGTTTCGCTGCCATTTGCTCGTTCATCATGAAGCGGTCGATCGATGGGAGCAGCTGGAGAAACCGTCTGGCCCGTATGTGGAGTTTGGTGCGATGAAAATCTTTGCGGACGGGGCGCTTGGCGGGAGAACGGCTTTATTGAAAGAACCATATCAGGATGATCCATCAACAAATGGTGTTCAGGTTCATGATGACGAAACCCTTGGCCGGCTCATTCGCAAAGCGAGAGAAAAAGGGATGGAGGTTGCTGTTCATGCAATCGGTGATCTTGCTTTTGAAAAAGTGCTGAACGCAATTGAAAAGCATCCGCCCAAAAACGGCCGGCATGATCGGCTTATTCATGCCCAAGTGCTTGATAACGAATTAATCGAGAGAGCAGCACGCATGCCGATCGCACTTGATCTTCAGCCGCATTTCGTTGCAAGCGACTTTCCGTGGGTCATTGACCGTCTCGGAAAAGACCGGATGAAGACTGCATTTGCCTGGAAAACACTCATATCTAAAGGCATTTTATGCGCGGGCGGTTCAGACGCCCCGATTGAGCCTGTTGATCCGCTTCTAGGGATCCAGTCCGCGGTCCTCCGTAAAAGCAGTCATGAGCAAAACGGGCCAAGCTATAATGAAAGTGAATGTTTACCTGTATATGAAGCGATAAAGCTTTATACAGAAGGTAGCGCCGGTATCATTTATAAAGAGAAGTCACGCGGAAAAATTGCGGAAGGCTATGACGCGGATTTTACAGTTCTCAGTGGTGATCCGTTTGCCATTGACCCCGCACAGCTTCATCTTTTAGATATTAAAAAAACCGTGATAAACGGCCAGATTGTATATGAGAAATCATAAAAGGACAGGCAGCAGCCTGTCCTTATTTTCTATAAAAAAGTACGCTTCACTTTTTCCCAAAATGAATTGTCCTTTAGTTTGACTGTTTTGATTTTCTTATTAGACAGTTTGATTTCGATCGTTTTCACATTTCTCGTGCTGAGTGCTTCATTGTCCAAGCCGATGATTGGGTGTTCGTTGCCGTCCTGCACCACACGAAGGGTCAGCTTTCGGTCAGAGCTGAGGACAAATGGCGAGCCGAGTGTCCGGTAGGTATTATTGTTAAGGGATGCAAGCTCTGATACCTGCATGCATGGAAGCAATGGATCAACAACAGCTCCTGCAACAGACTTGTTATAGGCGGTACTCCCTGTAGGCGTTGAGATAATCATTCCGTCACCTCTAAACGTTTCAAAGTGCAGATCGTCAATCAGCACGTCCATCACAAAGGTTTTAATGATGCTTGAGCGGATGGATACCTCGTTTAAGCAGTGAAAAGGACTGGCTTGATCCACTGTCACTTCAATCAGCGGGTATTTTCTCACTTCAATTTGTTCAAACGTCATTGCATCGACCATTTTTTCTCGCTCATCACTATGAAAGTCGCAATATAAATGAGCTTTCCCCTTTTTGGTAATGCCGACGTACAAGCAGTCGTCACGAAAATTCGTCTTTCTGACTGCCTGCAAAAATGTGCCGTCCCCGCCAATGCTAGCGATAATGTTGGCGTCTGAGTGCTGGTTCACAACGGTAAATCCATGCTCTTCCGCTAATTGTGTTAACGAGCGGGCTTGTTCGTTCGTTTCCTGATCCTGTTTGTGAAAAAAATAAACATTACGGCGTTGATCGGTCATATCCCATTTCCCCTTTGCTGTCATATTTAAGTTTTTCTGCCATCCAGTATTTGTGATAAAATACCTTTGGCCATAAGTGTACCACGTTTGCCGGCAGCCCGTTAAGCCGGAGCTTTCTCATGAAGTGAAACATTTTTCATATTGAATCGTATAATGAGAGAGTTTAGGAAAAAGGAGGAGAAAAAATGAATGCAAAAAGATGGATTGCATTAGTGATTGCTCTGGGGATTTTCGGCGTGTCTATTATCGTCAGCATCTCTATGAGTTTCTTTGAAAGCGTCAAAGGCGCTCAAACGGATCTCACATCACTGACGGATGAATCGCAGGAAAAGACGCTGGAAAACGGCAGTCTCTCAAGTAAAATTGCCGTATTAGAGGTCAGCGGCACCATTCAGGATAATGGGGACTCAAGCAGTCTGCTTGGTGCAGACGGATATAACCACAGAACGTTCTTAAAAAACCTTGAGCGCGCAAAAGATGACAAGACGGTCAAAGGTATCGTTCTGAAGGTGAATTCTCCGGGTGGCGGAGTGTATGAAAGTGCTGAAATACATAAGAAACTGGAAGAAATCAAGAAAGAAACGAAAAAACCGATTTACGTGTCAATGGGTTCGATGGCAGCATCAGGAGGCTATTACATCTCAACAGCGGCTGATAAGATTTTTGCGACACCAGAAACCCTGACCGGGTCACTCGGCGTCATTATGGAAAGCGTCAATTATTCAAAGCTTGCCGATAAGCTTGGCATTTCTTTTGAAACGATTAAGAGCGGGGCCCATAAGGACATTATGTCTCCTTCCCGTGAGATGACGAAAGAAGAAAAAAACATCATGCAATCAATGGTTGATAATTCGTATGAAGGCTTTGTTGATGTCATTTCAAAAGGGCGCAGCATGCCGAAAGCAGAGGTAAAGAAAATTGCGGACGGCCGCGTGTATGACGGACGGCAGGCAAAAAAACTGAACCTCGTTGATGAGCTTGGTTTTTATGACGATACCATTACGGCGATGAAAAAGGATCACAAGGATTTGAAAAACGCCTCTGTCATTTCTTATGAGGAAAGCTTCGGATTAGGCTCACTGTTTTCTATGGGTGCGAACAAAATGTTTAAAAGTGAAATTGATTTTTTGAATATGAGAGAAATTCTATCGCAATCCGGTTCGCCGAGAATGATGTATCTCTATGCGAAGTAGGAGGGAACAATAATGGACGCGACATATGAAGAGTTAGAGCGCAATGACATCAAAGGCCCGCAAGAAGCGGAGCAGCTGACACATGCCTATGCTGGCTTTTGGGTTCGTTTCTGGGCTTTCCTGCTTGATTGGCTCGTGATATGGGGATTAAACCATTTACTCGTTTCTCCCCTCTTTACCGTATTGGATCTGCCGAAAACATCTGGCATGTTTACCTTCTCGGCCTACAGTGTGACAACGCTTATTGTGTATCTTGCCTATTTCGCACTAATGACAAAATACTTCAGGCAGACGCTTGGTAAAATGGTGTTCGGCCTCAAAGTGGTTTCTGTGAAGCAAGATAGCAAGCTGACATGGAGTACAGTGATTTTTCGTGAAGTGGTGGGACGGTATATTGATAAGATTTGGATTTTATATATCGTTGTTGCTTTTTCACCTACAAAACAAGGGATTCATGATTACATCGCGGATACCACCGTGGTGCATGAAAAATTATACCGCAAATAACCGATAACCCGGACCTCTGTCCGGGTTTATTTTTTTAGGAATTGGCGATAATGCTCCTAGAGGAAGTGAAGAATATGGTGTATGTACTGACAGCCATTCTTATTCTCATAGGGATCGTACTGCTTCTCAGAATGAAAATCCATGTCGCGCTGGAGTATCTTCATGCCGCTGATAATGACAAATTGACTTTGAAGATTACGGCGCTGTTTGGCCTTATAAGGATCAAAAAAACAATCCCGGCGATTAAGGTGAACAAAGAAGACGGAACAGTGGATATCAAACAAAAAACTGAATCTAAAATGAAAAAAAGCAGCGGAAAGAAAAAAATTACACAAAACGATGTGCAGCAAAGCATTAATAAAATCGAAATGCTTTTGCATCAGGTCACCAGACTGCGAAAAATCAGCGCGTCTTTTCTCGCGCATTTACATATCACAAAACTAGAATGGGTTACAGTAATCGGAATTCAGGACGCGGCAGTGACAGGTGTGTTAACAGGTGCTGTATGGGGTGTGAAGGGCGGTATCGCAGCAATGCTCTACGACCACCTGGACTTTGTGAATAAACCTGTCTATGAGGTGATCCCGTCGTTTCAAGTCCCTGTTTCCAAGACCCATTTTCAGTGTATATTCTTTTTTCGCTTTGGACATGCTATGCTTGCAGCTTTCAAATTCGTCAAATACGGACGGGAGCTATCCGTATTAAAGAAGAATCCGTCGGCTAGAATGACTTCAAAGAATGATTCATCAGTTTAAGGAGGAAGCGTATATGGCAGACCATCCCATCCAAGGGTTAATGAAAACCGCAATGGAAAACTTGAAGGAAATGATTGATGTTAACACCATCATCGGAGATCCAGTAGAAACGCCTGATGGAAGTGTGATTTTAACTGTTTCTAAAGTTGGATTCGGATTCGCCGCAGGCGGAAGCGAGTTTGGCGGAAAGCCGGCCGAAAAGAAATCGGAAGACGATGAGACAAGAGAACAGAAACTTCCTTTCGGAGGCGGAAGCGGGGGCGGTGTGTCCATTACGCCGATCGCGTTTTTAATTGTCGGATCGACAGGCATCAGAATGCTTCATTTAGATGAAAATACCCATTTAATAGAGAAAATTTTAGACGCAGCCCCTCAAACACTCGAACGCATCCAGCAAATGTTCAAGAAAAATAACAAAAACCAAGGCCAGGGCCAAAATCAAAACCAAATGAACAATATGAACTATTAAAAAAGGTTAACTGCGCTGGCCGCAGTTAACTTTTTTTTGGCATAAACTTTGCAGTTTGCAGGAAACTTTACTATGATAGAGACATACATACAAAAGGGAGGAATTATAATGGCTGAAATTACATTCAAAGGCGGTCCGGTTACACTTGTCGGACAAGAAGTGAAGGTAGGAGATCAAGCTCCTGATTTCACAGTGCTGACTAACAGCCTTGAAGAAAAATCGTTAGCTGACATGAAAGGAAAGGTAACGATTATTTCTGTTATCCCTTCAATTGATACAGGTGTTTGTGATGCACAAACACGCCGTTTTAACGAAGAAGCTGCAAAGCTTGGAGATGTCAACGTCTACACAATCAGTGCAGATCTTCCATTCGCGCAAGCGCGCTGGTGCGGCGCTAACGGAATTGACAAAGTGGAAACACTGTCTGACCACAGAGATATGTCATTTGGCGAAGCGTTCGGTGTGTATATTAAAGAACTTCGTCTGCTTGCGCGTTCCGTATTTGTCCTTGATGAGAACGGAAAAGTCGTTTACGCTGAATATGTAAGCGAAGCAACAAACCACCCGAACTATGAAAAGCCAATTGAGGCTGCTAAGGCATTAGTGAAGTAAGCAGGGAAAAAAGCTCCAGGCTGCCGCCGGAGCTTTTTTCATGGCAAGGAGGAACACAATATGCAAAAAGACCATGTAGGTGCGGTGTATGAGCTGTTAAACGAAGCCGCGATTATGATAAAGAATGAATTGCAGATTTCATATATAGAGGCGCTGGCCGAAGCAGGAGAAATGTATTTTCTTGAAAAAACGGATCAGCTGAAACTGCCTGCTGATCAGAAAACCAAACATCTTCAGGCTCTGCTTGAAAAAGCGGAATTCGGCACGTATGAGCATGAGTGGGTACGCAAGGCTTTTCAGCTTGCCGTCCTTAAAGGAATGAAAGATATCTCCCATCCAAACAGACAAATGACGCCGGATACGATCGGGCTTTTCATCAGCTATTTGGTGAATAAGTTTATGGCGGACAAAAAGGAACTGACCATTCTTGATCCAGCCTTGGGAACTGGGAACCTTCTGTTTACCGTGCTGAACCAGCTGTCTGAAAAAACGGCAAACAGCTTTGGCATTGAAATTGATGATGTGCTCTTGAAGATCGCCTATGCCCAAGCGAACCTTCTGAAAAAAGAGCTTGAGCTTTTCCACCAGGACAGCCTTGAGCCGTTGTTTATCGATCCAGTTGACACGGTCATTTGTGATCTGCCAGTCGGCTATTATCCGAATGACGAAGGAGCAGAAGCGTTTGAGCTCAAAGCTGACGAAGGCCATTCCTTCGCTCATCATCTGTTTATTGAACAGAGCGTCAAGCATACCAAACCGGGCGGCTACTTATTTTTTATGATTCCGAATCATTTGTTTGAGAGCTCCCAAAGCGGCAAGCTGAAACAGTTTTTCAAAGATAAGGTTCATATCAACGCACTGTTGCAGCTGCCAAAATCTATTTTTAAAGACGAAGCTCATGCCAAAAGCATCCTTGTGCTTCAGAAACAAGGAGAGAATACGAAAGCGCCGGGGCAAATTCTGCTTGCGAATCTTCCGTCTTTCTCCAATCAAAAGGCGATGCTTGATATGATGGCTCAATTTGATGAATGGTTTAAAAAAGAAAAGTAAGTGTTTTAAAAGCAGCTTAGGCAGCCGTATGAGGTCGATGCCTAAGCTGCTTTTATTTATGCTTTTGAAGACCGGACTTGACGAATTGAATCCAGCTTTGAAACACAAAATACAGAGGGAAAAACCGCAAATTGTAAGCGTTCATCAATACAAAACCTATAGGGAATGTGTCTGAAAATAACGACTTCTTATTGTAAGCGTTATCAATACGCAAGTTGACTTGAAAAGCCGACATGACAATGTTTAAATGGAAAAGTCAGATATTTTTCGGAGAAGATGTTGATATTCACCGGGAAAAAAGTACGAAAAACGAAGTTGTTGATACAGAGTATAAAGGAGCGTCAATCATGTCCAAAATTATTGCAATTAACGCAGGAAGCTCGTCTTTGAAATTTCAGCTTTTCGAAATGCCTTCAGAAACCGTTTTAACGAAGGGTTTAGTTGAACGAATCGGTATCGCCGACAGCGTATTCACAATTTCTGTGAACGGCGAAAAAAATACAGAAGTAACTGATATTCCAGATCATGCGGTAGCTGTTAAAATGCTGCTGAATAAGTTAACGGAATTCGGCATTATTAAAGACTTGAATGAAATTGACGGAATTGGCCATCGTGTCGTTCACGGCGGAGAAAAATTCAGCGATTCTGTTTTATTAACGGATGAAACCATTAAGGAAATCGAAGATATTTCTGAATTGGCACCGCTTCACAATCCGGCAAATATCGTTGGAATTAAAGCGTTCAAAGAAGTGCTTCCAAATGTTCCTGCGGTAGCTGTATTTGATACGGCATTCCACCAAACAATGCCTGAGCAGTCTTACCTGTACAGCCTGCCGTATGAATACTATGAAAAATTCGGCATCCGTAAATACGGCTTCCACGGCACTTCACATAAATATGTAACTGAGCGTGCGGCAGAGCTTCTCGGCCGTCCGTTAAAAGACTTGCGCCTGATTTCCTGCCACCTTGGAAACGGAGCAAGTATTGCCGCTGTTGAAGGCGGAAAATCAATTGACACATCCATGGGCTTTACGCCGCTTGCCGGTGTAGCAATGGGTACACGCTCTGGAAACATCGACCCTGCCCTGATTCCATACATCATGGAGAAAACAGGCCAAACGGCTGACGAAGTATTGAATACATTAAACAAAAAAAGCGGACTGCTCGGCATTTCCGGTTTCTCAAGCGATCTTCGTGACATCGTTGAAGCAACGAAAGAAGGAAATGAGCGCGCGGAAACGGCTCTTGAAGTATTCGCAAGCAGAATCCACAAATACATCGGTTCTTACGCTGCAAGAATGAGCGGTGTCGATGCGATCATCTTTACTGCCGGTATCGGTGAAAACAGTGTGGAAGTCAGAGAACGCGTTCTTCGCGGTTTAGAATTCATGGGCGTATACTGGGACCCTGCGCTTAATAACGTGCGCGGCGAGGAAGCTTTCATCAGCTATCCGCATTCTCCGGTAAAAGTCATGATCATTCCAACTGATGAAGAAGTCATGATTGCGCGCGACGTTGTTCGTTTAGCAAAATAAATCGCATGAAAGCACATTCTCTTGAATGTGCTTTTTTGTTGATGCATGATAGTGACAGACAGAAAACATAAAAGAGGTGGGCCAATGAGCGTTCAAGAGCATAAACAAGAAGCTCCCGATATCGTTCGGTGCAAAGTGATTACTGTCAGTGACACGAGGACAGAGGAAACCGATAAAAGCGGCAAGCTGATGATCTCATTTTTAGAAGAAGCCGGTCATCATATTGCTGCATATGAAATTGTAAAAGACGAAAAGGATGCTTTGCAGCGGTCAGTGCTTGCGGGCTGCATGGATGAACAGACAGACGCGGTACTCTTAAACGGAGGGACAGGCATAGCAGATCGGGATGTCACAATTGAAGCCATAACGCCGCTTTTTTCGAAAGAACTGCCCGGCTTTGGAGAAATATTCAGGATGCTGAGTTATACAGAGGATATCGGCTCTGCCGCAATCATGTCGAGAGCAACTGCCGGCGTCATTCAGCATACCGCTGTTTTCTCAACGCCAGGCTCAAGCGGCGCGGTAAAGCTGGCAATGAATAAGCTGATTATTCCCGAACTTGCGCATGTGGTCAGAGAAATCAGAAAAGACAAGTAAATGAATAAATACTACGAAACTTCACCTGAAATTTAGGTGAAGTTTTTTTTATAAAAGGCTTGAAAAAACGAAACGTACTTGTTAAAGTGTATACATACAAAATGTATTTTTATTAAATATAATTTATTTTTATACAAAATAGAAACACGGTTGAAAGGGGAATTTTATCATGTCAGAACAGAAAAAAGTCGTATTAGCATACTCAGGAGGTCTTGATACTTCCGTCGCAATAAAATGGCTTCAGGAGCAAGGATATAATGTCATCGCCTGCTGCCTGGATGTCGGTGAGGGCAAAGATTTGGCATTTGTTCAGCAGAAAGCGCTTGAAGTCGGCGCGACAAACTCCTACGTGATCGATGCAAAAGAAGAATTTGCACAGGACTACGCGCTTATTTCTTTGCAGGCCCACACGATGTATGAAGGAAAATACCCGCTTGTTTCGGCATTATCTCGACCGCTGATCGCGAAAAAACTGGTTGAAATTGCGGAAAAAGAAGATGCACAGGCGATTGCCCACGGATGCACAGGGAAAGGAAATGACCAGGTTCGTTTTGAAGTCTCCATTAAATCATTAAACCCTGACCTTGAAGTCATCGCGCCGGTTCGCGAATGGCAGTGGTCACGTGAAGAAGAAATTGAATATGCGGCTAGCCGCGGCATTCCGATTCCGATCAATCTTGACAGCCCGTATTCTATCGACCAAAACCTCTGGGGACGCGCCAATGAGTGCGGCATTTTAGAAGATCCATGGGCGGCACCGCCAGAAGGTGCATACGATTTAACAGCTCCGCTGGAAAAAACGCCGGACACGCCGGAAGTGATTGAAATTGCATTTGAACAGGGCGTGCCTGTCTCCATTGACGGTGTTTCCTACTCGCTTTCTGAGCTGATCTTGAAGCTGAATGAAATGGCGGGGGCGCACGGTGTCGGACGTATCGACCACGTGGAAAACCGCCTCGTCGGCATTAAATCCCGGGAAGTATACGAATGCCCTGGTGCGATGACACTGATCAAAGCGCATAAAGAATTAGAAGATTTGACACTGGTGAAAGAGGTAGCCCACTTTAAACCGATTATCGAGCAAAAAATGTCAGAAATCATTTATAACGGCTTATGGTTCTCGCCGTTAAAAGACGCGCTGCACGCTTTCTTAAAAGAAACGCAAAAGCATGTCACAGGCATTGTCCGCGTGAAGCTGTTTAAAGGCCATGCAATTGTAGAAGGACGTAAATCGGAATACTCTCTATATGATGAAAAACTTGCAACATATACAAAAGACGATGCATTTGATCACCATGCAGCAATCGGATTTATCGAGCTTTGGGGACTTCCGACAAAAGTGAACAGCATCGTGAAAAAGAAGGAGCAGATTAAAGCATGAAGAAGCTTTGGGGAGGCCGATTTCAAAAAACACCGGAAAAATGGGTCGACGAGTTCGGCGCGTCCATATCATTTGACCAACATTTAGTTGCTGAAGACATTACAGGGTCTCTCGCACATGCTGCCATGCTGAAAAAATGCGGTATTCTGACAGCAGAAGAAGAGCTGAAAATCCGAGAGGGCCTGAATACCCTTTTGCAAAAAGCAGAGGAGGGAGCATTGGAATTCTCAGTCGATTATGAGGATATTCATTTGAACATTGAGAAAATGCTCATTGACGAAATCGGTCCTCTTGGCGGCAAGCTGCATACCGGCAGAAGCCGGAATGATCAGGTGGCGACTGACATGCATTTATACTTGAAGAATCATGTCGGCCACATCATCGAGCTGATTGAGGCATTCCAAAGTGCGCTGATTGAAAAGGCGGAAGCGAACATCGAAACAATTCTCCCTGGCTACACACATTTGCAGCGCGCACAGCCGATTTCATTCGCTCACCATCTGCTTGCGTATTTCTGGATGCTTGAGCGCGACAAGGAGCGTTTTCAGGATTCGATGAAGCGGATTAACAAATCTCCGCTCGGCTGCGGGGCGCTCGCGGGAACAACCTTCCCAATTGACCGTGATTATTCAGCAGAACTGCTCGGCTTTGATGCCATTTATGAAAACAGCTTGGACGGCGTCAGCGACAGAGACTTCATTTTGGAGTTTTTAAGCAACAGCAGTATGCTGATGATGCACCTATCCCGTTTCTCTGAAGAAATCATTTTATGGTGCTCGCAGGAGTTTAAATTCATCGAGCTTGACGATACGTACGCAACAGGGAGCAGCATGATGCCGCAAAAGAAAAATCCTGATATGGCGGAGCTGATCCGCGGCAAAACAGGACGCGTATACGGCGATATGATGGGGCTGTTTACGATCATGAAAGGACTTCCGCTCGCTTACAACAAAGATCTGCAGGAAGACAAAGAGGGCATGTTTGACACGGTGAAAACGGTGGAGGGCAGCCTGCAAATCTTCACAGGCATGATCCAAACAATGACTGTAAACAAAGACGTCATGAAGCAAGCGACAAAACAAGACTTTTCAAATGCGACGGAACTGGCGGATTATTTAGCTAAAAAGGGAATGCCGTTCAGAGAAGCGCATGAAGTGGTCGGGAAACTTGTGTACACATGCATCGAAAGAGGGATCTATTTAAGCGATATGCCGTTTGGTGAGTTTCAGCAGGCGAGCACACTATTCGAAGAAGATATTTACACTGTGTTAGACCCTTACTACGCAGTTGAAAAAAGAATGAGCGCCGGGGGCACCGGATTCAAACAGGTAAAGCAGGCGCTTGAAAAAGCGAAAGCTTGCGTGGCAGCTGGAGTTTGTTAAAATTTCCTTCATAAAATCCCGTCATTATAGCCAACCTACCTCTATAATGATGGGAGGCAGAATGATGAAAAAAGAACCGGAACGCTATATTTATGATGAACAAGAAAGCCAGGAGACAACAAGGCTCATTTCAGAAGCATATCAAAGCGGTTATGTCGATATGCCTGATCAGGAGTCTTCATCTCCTGCAGAATAAGCTGTCTATACAGGCAGCTTTTTTTGTATGCCAAAGTGTAAAAAGTGATATTGCAAGCCTTTTATAGTAAAGTAGAAGAAGAAACACTTTATTGAAAGCGGCGACGTTGCTTTGGGAGGTATTCATGTGCGACATGCTTTAATTACTGCCGGTTCGAAGGGTTTAGGCCGCAAAGTGACTGAAACGTTGCTTGCAAAGGGGTATTCAGTAACAGTCAATTACAGACAGGATGAGGAGGCAGTCAGCCGCCTGAAGGAAGCCTGTCCCGATTGTCTTGACCGGCTGCAATTTGTAAAAGGTGATGTCACCAAAAAAGAAGATCTGCTGCGTATTGCAGAGGCTGCCTTAAACCGCTTCGGAAGGATCGACTTTTTGATTAACAACGCGGGACCATACATATTTGAACGTAAAAAGTTAGCCGATTATACTGATGATGAATGGTATGGCATGCTGGAAGGAAATTTAAGCGCCGTCTTTCATTTATTCAAAGCGGTTATTCCTATTATGAGAAAACAGCAATTTGGACGCATCATTACGTACGGATTCCAAGGTGCGGCTCACGCGCCCGGCTGGCTTCACCGATCGGCATTTGGCGCTGCGAAAGTGGGCTTGGCTTCTTTGACGAAGACAATTGCCATTGAAGAAGCCGAATTCGGCATAACCGCCAACATGGTTTGCCCGGGAGACATTGTCGGCGACATGAAAGAAGCATCGATAGAGGAAGCCAGAATGCGAATCGGCAAAGAAAAAACGCCGATAGGAAGATCCGGTACAGGCGAGGATATCGCCAGGATTATCGCTTTCTTGTGTGAGGAGAACTCAGACCTTGTGACAGGGACTGTCATTGAAGCCACCGGAGGCCTCAATGTCATTAACAAGAATCAAACAACATAAGTTTTCAGCTTTTTAAAAAGGGAAAATAAAAAAATCAAAATCATGTGACGAGGTGAAAGAAATGAAAGTGACATATCACGGACATTCTGTAATCACAGTGGAAACGAAGGACCATCATATTATTTTTGATCCGTTTTTAACAGGGAATTCATTAACGGATATAAAGCCGGAGGATGTAAAAGCGGATGTCATCTTACTAACGCACGGCCACAATGACCATGTCGGTGATACTGAACAAATCGCCAAGCAAAATAACGCGTTAGTTATAGCCCCGAATGAGCTCGCTGTGTACTTAGGCTGGAAAGGCTTGAATGTTCATCCAATGCATATTGGCGGCTCCCGCCAGTTCGATTTTGGAAAAGTGAAGCTCACACAGGCCTTTCATGGATCAGCCATCACAGATGAAGAAAACAAAACGATCACTTACACAGGCATGCCTGCCGGTATTTTGCTGACTGTAGAAGATAAAACGATTTTCCACGCGGGCGATACGGCTCTTTTCTCTGATATGAAACTCATTGGCGAATTGAATCATATCGACCTTGCTTTCCTGCCGATTGGCGATAACTTTACGATGGGGCCTGAAGACGCCAAGCTTGCCGCTGAATGGCTGCGCGCAAAACAGGTCGTGCCGGTGCATTACAATACATTCCCGGTCATCGAACAAGACCCAGAAGCATTCGCTGACAGCCTGCCGGGCGGAGTCGGCAAAGTCATGTCGGTCGGTGAGACGATCGAGCTTTAAACCGTGAAACCATCTCCTGATGAATCAGGAGGTGGTTTTTATTTTTTCAGTTATCCTGTAATGGTCTTATCAGAGGTTCCTTCCAATTCTTTGCTGTGCTGCTGAAAACGTTTGGTTATCCGGGCGATCAAGTCCTTCGTGGCGCGGTCAAAATGATCTTCTTTTTGATTTGTCAACAGCCCTATGGGCGGGGTGATATCCAGGTTTAGAATTGGAATGACTTTAGTGCCGTTGAACGGTTTAGAATGTGCGGTGCTGGTAAAGATTGAAATTCCGATGTTTTCACGTACGTAATATTCATGTGACATGCTGCTTGTGAGCTCCATTTTTTTGTAGCGATTCCCGAGTTCTCTATGTAAGTGCTGTTCAATTTGTAAGCGAATGGGGCAATTGGCGGGCGTAAATATGAAGCGCTCTTCTGCTAAATCAGACAAATGGACAGCCTTCTTCTCAGCGAGCGGATGTTGATCAGATACAATCACATTTAATGTGTCATAAAAAAATGGATGGTAGTAATTTTCAAGAATCAGCTCCGGCTCGCCGCAGACTGCAAAATCAATCGTCCCGTCTAAAAGCTTTTGACTGCAGGTATTGGCGTCATCAACCTTGATATTAACCGTTATCTTTGGGTAATCCTTTAAGAAATCCTTTAAAATCTTGGGGAATATCAGACTGGCGGTCGGCTCTGAAACCCCTATGTTGATAATGCCTGCCTCTTCTTCCTTTAAGTCGGAGAGGTTGTGTTTAAGCGCCTCGTATTGTATCAAAAGATCTCCTGTTCGTTCATAAAAAAGTTTCCCTGCTTTTGTCAACTGCAGGCTTTTTCCTCTTTCAAACAGCAGTACGCCTAAATCCTGCTCCAATTGCTTCATACGCATCGATATCGTCGGCTGCGAGTAGTTGAGTATTTCTGCAGCTTTATAGAAGCTTCCAAATTTTACAATCGTATGAAACGTTTTGATTGAGCGTAACTCCAATGTGTTCCCTCCTGTTTTTCATCATTAAAAATACTGAAGTGAAGGTTTACTTTTTTTGATTAGTCAAAGATCAGAGTATGCTTTATAGTATAAACAATAAAAGCTTAGTAAACAAATAGGAATTATATATATTGTGAAGAGGAGTGACAAAAATGAGTGAGGACATTTTTCGACTGGCAACTGTTGAAGATGCACCGGAGCTGTTGAAACTGGTTAACAGCGCATTTCAGCCCATTCGGCAGCTGGATATTGATTGGCCATCCACGAGAGCTGATATCCAAATGGTATCAGAAAATATTGAACATCATTCAGCGATTGTGCTGGAGCGGGATGGGAAGCTGATTTCAACGATTACAATCAGGTTCCCGTGGGAAAGTGAGACGCCTCCTTCAAAATATCCGTTTGTGTGGTGGTTTGCGACACTGCCGGAATATAAAGGGCAAGGCGCCGGAAGTAAGCTGCTTACGTATGTTGAAGAAAAAGTGCTTCGAGATATGCTGAAGGCTCCTGCGCTGACACTCGGCACATCGGCGCGCAAGCATCCGTGGCTTGCTGACATGTACAGAAGGAGAGGGTATGAAGTGTATTTTGAGCAGGAAAAGGACGGGGACATAGGTGTGATGATGCACAAGGTTTTGATTCCGGAACGATTTAACCCAACGCTTTTAGGTGCGCCCAGCTGGGCATGATGTGAGGCAGCCTATGAATAAGCGTAAAGGATTGGTTTTGCTGCTGTCAGTGTTTGCATTACTTGGCGGGGGATGTTCGCAAACAAATAACAAAACAGATCGTCAGGCTCAAACGGTCATAGTCGGCACCGGAACAGATTTTCCGAATATTGCGTTTTTAGATGAAAAAGGCGATTTGACCGGGTATGACATTGAAGTGATGAAAGCCATCGATAAGGAGTTGCCTCAATATACATTTGAATTTAAAACGATGGATTTCTCAAATTTGCTGACGAGTCTCGGAAATAAAAAAATTGATGTGATTGCGCACAATATGGCCAAAAATAAAGAACGAGAAAAGCGTTTTTTGTATCATAAAGTCCCATATAACTACTCGCCGATGTACATCACGGTGAAAGAGGATAATCACAAGATTCATACATTAAAAGACTTACACGGAAAAACAGTCATAGTTGGCGCCACGTCAAATGCGGCAGATTATATTACAAAGTACAACAAAACGCACGGCAGCCCGATTCATTTGAAATATGCGGGACAGGGAAGCAATGACACCGCCAATCAAATTGAAACCGGGCGCGCAGATGCAACGATAGCTACACCGTTTGCCGTCGATTTTCAGAATAAAACGCACGCCTTCCGCCAAAAGACAGTCGGTGACGTGTTATTAGATACCGAGGTGTACTTTATGTTTAATAAAGGCAGCCAAACCTTGGCGGATGACACGGATCAAGCGATTAAAAAGCTGGAGAAAAAAGGAACGCTAAAAAAACTAAGCCGAAAATGGCTCGGGGCAGATTATTCAAAATCAAGTTTTGAAAAATAAATGGGGCGATGAGATGAAAACGAAAGCAGCATTCATGGCAATATTATTTTCGCTTATAACAGTTCTGTCAGCTTGCGGTGCAGGCAGTCAAACGACGGGAGCCGGGCAAAAGAAGGTACAGACAATCACGGTCGGAACTGGAACCCAATTTCCGAATATTTGCTTTATCGATGAAAAAGGCGATTTAACCGGTTATGATGTCGAACTGATCAAAGAGCTTGATAAGCGCCTGCCACATTATAAATTCACATTTAAAACGATGGAATTTTCCAACCTGCTTGTCAGCCTCGGACAGCATAAAGTCGATATCGTGGCACATCAAATGGAGAAAAGCAAAGAGCGTGAGAAAAAATTTCTGTTTAACAAGGTTGCTTACAACCATTTTCCTTTAAAAATTACTGTGCTTCAAAATAACGATACGATCCGTGGAATTGAAGACTTAAAAGGAAAACGGGTGATTACGAGTGCAACCTCCAACGGAGCGCTTGTACTGAAAAAATGGAATGAGGATAATGGACGGCCGTTTGAGATTGCCTATGAGGGCCAAGGCGCAAATGAGACTGCGAATCAGCTGAAATCGGGGCGTGCGGACGCAACGATCTCAACGCCTTTTGCAGTAGACTTTCAAAACAAGACGAGCGCTATTAAAGAAAAAACCGTCGGTCATGTGCTTTCAAATGCCAAAGTGTATTTTATGTTTAACAAAAATGAACAAACGTTAAGTGACGATATTGATAAAGCCTTACAGGAAATCATTGATGACGGAACGCTGAAAAGGCTCAGTTTGAAATGGCTTGGTGACGACTATTCCAAAGAGCAGTATTAGGTAAAAAGAGAGGGAGCAGTGATGGAAAAAGCGTTTGATATGAACATGATTGGAGATTTTGTGCCGACGTTAACCGCTTATTTACCGGTTACATTATACATTTTAACACTGTCCTTGCTTTTCGGTTTTGTATTAGGACTCTTTCTGGCACTGCCCCGCATCTACAATATTCCAATTGTAAATCAATTGGCAAAAGTGTATATCTCGTTTTTCAGGGGAACGCCTATCATGGTGCAGCTTTTCATCGTGTTTTACGGAATCCCGGCGCTTACGAGGCTTATCGGGATTGATACATCAAAAATGGACCCGTTTTATGCTGCTGTCGCAACCTACGCGTTAAGCAATGCAGCGGCAGCCGCAGAAATCTTTCGAGCGGGGGTGGGCAGTGTAGATAAAGGCCAAACGGAAGCGGCGTACAGTATTGGCTTAAGCGGTAGTCAGGCCTTCAGGCGAATCGTTCTGCCCCAGGCACTTGTCCAGGCGTTTCCGAATATGGGAAACATGGTGATCAGTTCTTTAAAAGATACATCTCTAGCTTTTTCAATAGGTGTTATGGATATGTCCGGAAGGGGCCAAACACTGATTACCTCAAGCAACCATTCTCTTGAAGTTTACATTGCGCTATCGATTGTTTATTATGCTGTTGCAGTTTTATTCGAATGGTTCTTTCGAGTGGCAGAAAAACGAATCAAGAAGAATCAAACAAGGATTGTTACTGTTTTTGACATGAACATACATTGATATATTTCTTCGGATGAGGGGGGAGAAGATTGCAATTTGACTTTCCATTTATCGTTTCCGCCATGAAAGAAATGGTAAAGACCATTCCTCTGACATTGATGATGGCTGTTTTGCCGATTGTGTTTGGATTTCTCGTGGCTCTTGGAAATATAATTGTTAGAATTTTTAGAATTAAGGGCTTGGTGGCTTGCTCAAGGTTTTATGTGTCTTTCTTTCGAAGTACACCTGCAATTCTTCACATTATGTTGATTTATTTAGGGATACCGCCTGTTGCAGATCAAGTCAGCAGTTTTTTTCATCTCGGCTGGTCCGCCAATGAGATACCGGTCTCCATGTTTGTCATCATGGCCTTGTCTTTAACTGCCGGAGCTTACCTCACAGAAATCATCCGGTCAGGCATTCTGGCGATGGATACCGGACAGGTCGAAGCGGCTTATTCAATCGGCTTGACACACAGCCAAACCTTTCGGCGTGTAATATTGCCGCAGGCGCTGATGATTTCCATCCCAAACTTCACAAATTTGGGTATCGGCTTTTTGCATACCACCTCTATCGCGGCTATAGTGGCTGTCCCAGAGATTACAGGGACGGCGACTATCGTTGCTTCTGATAATTATGCATTTTTAGAAGCGTTTATCGGAGCAGCGATTATCTATTGGGTGCTGACTCTTATCCTAGAATCCGTAAATGGAGTATTAGAGAGAAAGGCAGCCAGATTTCAAGGAGGCACTTTATGATTGAGATTAAGAATATCCATAAACAGTTTGGCATCCACCATGTATTAAAAGGGATAAATCTCACGGTACGCAAGGGAGAAGTTGTGACGATTATCGGGCCGAGCGGATCAGGGAAAACCACCTTTTTACGGTGCCTGAATTTATTAGAACGTCCAGACGAAGGGATCATTTCTATACATGACAAAGTGATTAATTGCAGCTTTCCGTCCAAAAAAGAGGTTCACTGGCTCAGAAAACAGACGGCAATGGTATTTCAGCAATACCACCTGTTTGCTCACAAAACGGTAATTGAAAATGTCATGGAGGGCTTGACGATTGCCCGGAAAATGAGAAAACAAGACGCGTATGCCGTAGCGGAAAATGAACTGAGAAAGGTCGGGCTTCAAGATAAATTGAATGCTTATCCGAGTCAGTTATCGGGAGGACAAAAGCAGAGGGTCGGGATAGCAAGGGCGCTTGCCATTCATCCTGATGTGCTGCTGTTCGATGAGCCGACGGCAGCGCTTGACCCGGAGCTGGTCGGTGAAGTGCTTGAGGTAATGCTGGAAATCGTGAAAACCGGAGCCACCATGATTGTTGTTACACATGAAATGGAGTTTGCAAGAAGGGTCTCTGATCAAGTTGTTTTTATGGATGAAGGAGTCATTGTTGAACAAGGAACCCCGGAGGAAGTCTTCCGCCATACCAAAAAAGACAGAACGAGGCAGTTTCTCCGCCGTGTTTCGCCGGAATATTTATTTGAACCAAAAGAACACATAAAGGAGCCGGTGATATGATCCGCTTAAGTATTTTAGACCAAAGCTTGATTGGTGAAGGGGAGACAGCAGCTGATACATTACAGCATACAGTGAGATTGGCACAAATGGCTGAAGAGTGTGGATATCACCGATTTTGGGTGGCCGAACATCACAACAATGATGAGATTGCAGGGTCTGCACCCGAGGTTCTTTTAGGCTATCTTGCTGCAAGCACAAGAAAAATTCGTTTAGCATCAGGCGGAGTGATGCTGCAGCATTACAGCTCTTATAAAGTGGCGGAGCAATTCCATCTTCTATCAGCGTTAGCTCCCGGCCGTATAGATCTTGGAGTGGGCAAAGCGCCCGGCGGGTTTCAGCTGTCCACAGACGCGCTGCAGGCTGAATATAAAAAACCGGTGCGTCAGTTTGATGAAAAACTGGAGGAGCTTACTCATTTCGTTCGGGACGATTTTCCTGATACCCACCGCTATGCTGCATTGCGTCCTAGGCCGCAGGTTGATCGGAAGCCGGGTATTTTTCTATTGGGAGGAAGCACAAAGAGTGCCATTTCGGCTGCAAAACTGGGAATCTCTTTTGTCTTTGCTTACTTTATTAACGGTGAAGAGGAAGTGCTGAAGGAAGCCCGCCGAGCATTTGACGCGCATCTCCCGCCAGGATCTGAGGCTGAATTTCATCTTGCCCCCGCTGTTTTTGCGGCACATACAAAAGAAGAAGCGGAAAAACATATTGTGTCGCGTGAATCGATAAAAGTGGTTTTCAAAGACGGGCGTAAGGTCAACGTCGGTTCCCGCGAACAAGCTGAGGCCTATCTGGAAAACGTCACAGAGCCCTATGACATCATCGTGCAAAAAACCGGGATTATTGCCGGAACAAAGGAAGAAGTGGCAGAAGAATTAACACGTTTATCAGGCACATACAAAATCAATGATTTTGTTATTTTTACACCGATCAAAAATGCTGTAGAAAAACAGCTGTCTTATCAGCTGCTGATTGATGCAGTTTTAGCTGCAAAACGTTAAGGAGGGACAGAAGAATGAGTGATGTTTTGAACATTGTGGTTTGGAGTAAAAAAGGCTGTTCGTATTGTGAGGAAGTCAAGAATTATTTGAATGAAACAGGGTTCCCGTTCCAAAATATCGATGTTTCAGAGAAAGAGGAACTTCGAGATATTTTACAGGTGAAATATGGGGTACGTCATGTGCCTGTGGTAGAAATCGGGCGCGGCAATCATTATCAAGGGATAACTGAAATCGGCATTGAACACCTTGATCTTGCACTTGCTAATCATGCACAGATAAAGGAGGCAAAAAGATGACACGTTCAGATTTTATTCAGTTTGGAGCCATGATTCACGGTGTCGGAGGAACAACTGATGGCTGGCGTCATCCCGATGTTGATCCCTCGGCCAGCACGAATATTGAATTTTACATGAAAAAGGCGCAAACAGCCGAAAAAGGCTTGTTTAGTTTTATTTTCATTGCAGACGGCTTATTTATTTCTGAAAAATCGATTCCTCATTTTTTAAACCGTTTTGAACCGATCACCATTTTATCTGCGCTGGAATCGGTTACCAAAAATATTGGTTTAGTAGGGACGTTCTCTACATCTTTTACTGAGCCATTCACTATCTCCAGACAATTGATGTCGCTGGACCATATCAGCGGGGGCAGGGCAGGCTGGAATCTTGTTACTTCTCCGCAGGAAGGAGCGGCGCGCAACCATAGTAAGTCTAATTTGCCAGAACACACTGAACGTTACGAGATCGCACAGGAGCATTTGGATGTTGTGCGCGGGCTGTGGAATTCCTGGGAGCATGACGCATTTATACACAATAAGAAAACAGGGCAGTTTTTCGATCCGGCGAAGCTTCATCGCCTGAATCATAAAGGAAAGTATTTTCAAGTAGAGGGGCCCTTGAATATCGGGCGCTCTAAGCAGGGAGAGCCTGTAGTGTTTCAAGCGGGTTCATCAGAAACAGGCCGGCAGTTTGCTGCTAAAAATGCGGATGCGATTTTTACCCATTCCAATTCATTAGAAGAGACAAAAGCGTTTTATGCGGATGTGAAAAGGCGAGCTGTTGATGAAGGGCGTGATCCTTCAAGTGTGCGGATTTTTCCAGGGATCAGCCCGATTGTGGCAGATACGGAAGAAGAGGCGGAAAAGAAGTATCGTGAATTTGCAGAATTGATACCGATTGAAAATGCTGTTACTTATTTGGCCCGTTTTTTTGATGATTATGATCTGAGTGTTTACCCGTTGGATGAGCCATTTCCCGATATTGGCGATGTGGGAAAGAATGCGTTTCAAAGCACAACAGACCGGATTAAGAGAGAAGCAAAAGCCAGAAATCTGTCATTGCGGGAGGTAGCACAGGAAATGGCTTTTCCACGGCCTCTATTTATCGGCACACCAGAGCGTGTCGCATCCTTAATTGAAACTTGGTTCAACGCTGAGGCGGCGGATGGGTTTATCATTGGGTCGGATATACCGGGAACACTTGATGCTTTTGTAGAAAAGGTGATTCCGATTCTTCAAGAAAGAGGGCTTTATCGTCAAGATTATCGCGGCGGGACATTGCGGGAAAATCTCGGTCTTGGCATTCCGCAGCATCAATCCGTTTTACATTCATCACATCAATAGGTTTCGTCAGATCGAATGCGGAAGCTGAGAGGGGAGGCTGACTTTTTTGACGATCATTGCCGGTACGGTTGTGAAAGGAAAACAATTAGGCAGAAAGCTTGGATTCCCAACGGCAAATGTAGATGCAAAAATGCATGGGCTGCGTAATGGAGTTTATGGGGTTCTGGCGACAGTCAATCATCAATTTCATTTAGGGGTTATGAATATCGGTGTGAAACCGACGGTGGGCTCTAACCTTGAAAAGACATTGGAGATTTTTTTGTTTGACTTTCATAGAGACATCTATGGAGAAAAAATCGAATGCAGCATTCTCTTTAAAATTAGAGAAGAAAGAAGGTTTGATTCTTTGGAGTCGTTAACAAAGCAAATTAAAAAGGATATTTCGTACGTTGCAAAACGCTTTGAGCTGATTGGGATTATGGCACCGAACAAAAAAGAAAGCCTGCTTTCCCATCAGGAGTTAAATCTTCCGGATCTCTGCTTTTACAAGAAATGTAACAACCTATATGGCGTCAACCGAGGCGTATACAATGTTATTGATAACTGGTTTTTTGAGTACGGAATTACACAAGTAGCTTACAGGCGCATTTATATTTTATCTTTTTTAAGCTTTTTGAAAGAAGATAATCCGAAAGTTTCCAGCAAGTATATAAGATTTGGGGCGGGCGGTCTTGCTGATAAATTGAACCGATTTATTTCATCTTATGTTGAAGAGTCTGAAAAAAATATATTGGGATAGGGAAAGGAGCGGAACATATGTCTTTGGATTATTGGAGAAATATAGAAGGCTCCTATCCATATCAGACTACAGGAAATGACATCCTGACGTTGAAAGAGGAGTCTAATCCCGTAAATCTCTCAACGCTAGAAAAGCAGCTCATCGGCATTCGCCAGCACCTGCACCAATATCCTGAACTGTCAAAAGAAGAATGTGAAACAACTGCTTTTATAAAAAAATGCCTTAAAGAAAAGGGGATACAGATTCGCCCTACTGCTCTAAAAACGGGTGTGTTCGCAGACATAGCAGGGGAGTCAGAAGGTCCGGCGATTGCTTTGAGGGCTGATATTGACGCCTTGCCAATTGAAGAAAAAACAGGATTGCCTTATGCCTCTAAACATAAAGGGATCATGCATGCGTGCGGTCATGATTTTCATACGGCAGCGCTTCTTGGTGCGGCCTTTTTATTGAAGGAAAATCAAGACAGTCTGAAAGGGAAGATTCGTTTATTATTTCAGCCGGCAGAGGAAGCGGGTGCAGGCGCTGCAAAAGTGATAGAGGACGGCCAACTGGATGGCATTGATGCGGTTATTGGACTTCATAATAAACCGGATATCGCGGTTGGGACTGTAGGGTTAAAAATAGGCCCGCTTATGGCTGCTGTTGACCGATTTAAAGTAGAGATAGAAGGGAAAGGTGCTCATGCAGCATTGCCGCATAATGGTTTTGATCCAATTGTCGGCGCTTCTCAGCTTATTGTCGCCCTGCAAACGATTGTGAGCAGAAATGTAAACCCGCTGCAAAGCGCGATTTTAACCGTAGGGAAAATCAACGGCGGCAGCACTTGGAATGTCATTCCGGATACAGTTGTCATTGAGGGCACTGTTCGTACATTTGATTCAGAGGTTCGTGATCAAGTGAAACAGCGTTTTTTGGCAGTCACAGAGCAGATTTCTGCCGCTTTCTCGTTAAAGGCAATTGTGAAGTGGCATTCCGGACCGCCGCCGCTTTGTAATGATGAGGGAATAACGGGGCTGGTGCGAGACGCTGCGCATAAAGCGAAACTTCAAGTCATTGATCCCGCCCCATCAACCGCGGGGGAAGATTTTGCTTATTATCTTGAGCATATTCCGGGATCCTTTGCGTTTTTTGGAACAGACGGTGATCATGATTGGCACCACCCTGCATTTACAATTGATGAAACTGCCATTATCAAAGCCTCTTATTTTTTATATGAAAGCGCTAAGAGATTGTTAGATTCGAATGAAGAATCAAAAATATCTGATTGATATAGATGGGGTGTTCTGATGAAGAAATTAATCGTTTTTGCATTTATTGGTTTATTGTCGCAGTTAATAGACGGTTCGTTAGGTATGGCTTATGGGGTTACCTCAACTTCTTTGTTATTGGCGTTTGGCATCACACCTGCTGTGGCTTCGGCTTCTGTCCATTTAGCGGAAGTCGTAACGACTGCCGCATCGGGAGTGTCGCATATTAAATTTGGCAATGTTGACAAACAAACCGTTTATCAGCTTGTCATTCCCGGCTCTATAGGCGCTTTTTTAGGCGCGGCATTCCTCAGCCAATTACCTGGAGATGTGGCGAAACCCTATATTTCTTTGTTTTTGCTCCTTCTGGGCGGATATGTATTGATCAGGTTTTTATTTCAGTATAAGCCGGCTCTTGAGAAGAAGCATGTGCCGTTAAACCGAAAACAATCCATCCCATTGGGAGTGATCGCTGGTTTTGCAGATGCCACAGGCGGAGGCGGCTGGGGGCCGGTGACCACTCCGATTTTATTATCCCGCAAAGGCTTGAGCCCGAGGAAAGTTGTCGGGACTGTAGACACAAGTGAATTTGCCATCGCCGTATCTGCAACTGCCGGTTTTCTTATTTCATTAGGATGGGAGGACGTCAATTGGTTATGGGTGTTTTCACTAATGGCCGGCGGAATTATCGCTGCCCCTATCGCAGCATGGCTGGTGCAGAAGTTTCATCCGCAATTGATGGGTGTACTTGTAGGAGGATTTATTATTCTGGTAAATGCCAGAACATTAATCAGTGAATGGATCACAAACACAGCTGTTTATCCATTGATCTATACGGCCATAGGGGCGATATGGCTATTCGCAGTTTTATTTGTTTTATCTAAAATAGGGAATCGAAATATTGTTAAGACAGCGGTTGATGTCCATTTAAAAGAAAAATAAAGGGTTTTTCCGCTTTACGATGTAAAAGGAGCCACGAGGTCCTTGCGCTTGACTGGAACGAAATCAACGCTGTAAGAAGCCGGTCGGGCTTCTTTTTTATTTTCCAGCCTCATTGCGTATAAATCCTTTGAAACCTTATAATAAAAACAAGAAGACTGTCCTTAGAGGTGAAAGGCTTGGCAACGAAGCATGAACAAATTTTAACGTATATCGATTCACTGCCTGTCGGTGAAAAAATTTCTGTCCGAAGAATTGCAAAGGAAATGAAAGTAAGCGAAGGAACCGCGTACAGAGCGATCAAGGAAGCAGAGAATAAAGGGTTTGTCAGCACGATTGAACGTGTGGGCACAATCAGAATTGAACAAAAGAAAAAAGAGAACATTGAAAAGCTTACCTATGCAGAGGTTGTAAATGTTATAGACGGACAAGTGCTCGGAGGCAGGGCAGGGCTCCATAAGACATTGAATAAATTCGTCATCGGCGCGATGGAGCTTGACGCGATGATGCGTTACACCGCAGCGGGGAATCTTTTGATTGTCGGAAACAGAATCAATGCACACAGGCAGGCGCTTGAAGCGGGCGCGGCCGTATTGGTGACCGGGGGCTTTAACACGGATGACAGCATTGTGCAGCTGGCAGATGAGCTTGAACTGCCGATTTTATCCACGAGCTATGACACCTTTACAGTTGCCGCGATGATTAACCGGGCAATATATGACCAGCTGATCAAAAAAGAAATTGTTTTGGTGGAGGACATCCTAACACCTGCTGACCGCACGGTATATCTTTCGCCTAAGGATAAACTTGAAAAATGGTATGAGAAAAATTTTGAAACGGGGCACGGCCGCTTCCCGGTTGTCGACGATCAAATGAAAATCCATGGCATTCTGACATCAAAAGATATTGCTGGCCATGACCGAAATGCATCTATAGAAAAAGTTATGACCAAAAATCCCGTCACGGTTATTGGGAAAACATCTGTCGCTTCAGCTGCGCAAATGATGGTATGGGAAGGGATCGAAGTGCTTCCCGTCACTGACGGCCACCAAAAACTCATCGGCATGATCAGCCGCCAAGACGTATTGAAAGCTCTTCAAATGATTCAAAAGCAGCCGCAGGTCGGGGAGAAGCTTGATGATATCGTTTCAAGGGGGTTTAAAGATGAGGGTGATGATAAAGAAGATCAAACGGTTTACGAGTATGAAGTCACGCCGCAAATGACAAATCAGCTTGGAACCATTTCTTATGGCGTATTTACGACTATTTTGACGCAAGCGGCAAACCGATTTTTGCGCTCGAAAAAACGCGGCGAACTCGTCATAGAGAGCATTACCATCTTCTTTTTGAAGCCTGTGCAGATGGAATCAGTCATCGAAGTCAAACCTCGCATCTTGGAGGCCGGCAGAAAGTTTGGGAAAATGGAAGTGGAAGTGCACAGCCAAGGTCATATCGTGTCTAAAGCGATGCTGATGGTTCAGCTGATGGAAAGAAGCTAAGGGACGTTCAGGCGCCCCTTACGCGTGATCTCTTTCAGCTTCTTTGGCGTGAAGGGGATTGTAATGCCTGAAGGCTTTATAACCTGCCCAAGCGCTTCCTGCTCCTATGACGATAAAGATACCGCCGATTACTAACGTTAATACTGAATGGAATAATATCATTTGGTTAAGCCCGTAGAACAGGACTAGTGACCCTAAGGCCATGCTTGATTTTGCTGAATAGATTTCTTTTGCCAAAGATGGCTTTGCCCGTACGCCTTTTACTTTATAGTACACATAAAAGCAGGCGGAAAGCCCAATCAAAAAAACAAGAACCAGCATAAATGAAATCCTCCATCGTAAAAGTTTACAAACCCATTTTATACAAAAACGGGCTTGGTTTTGACGTTATTTTTCTTTTCCGTCGGCAGAGAATGTGATTTAATGAATAAAAACAATAAAGGAGTATCAAATGAAAACAGAATTGATCAGAACCATATCATTATATGACACGATTATCTTACATAGACATGTGCGTCCTGATCCGGATGCCTACGGATCACAGTGCGGGCTTACGGAAATCCTGCGTGAAACATATCCTGAAAAAAATATTTTTGCGGTCGGCACGCCTGAACCGTCCCTCTCTTTCTTATATTCCCTTGATGAGGTGGACAATGAAACATATGAAGGCGCACTTGTCATTGTCTGCGATACGGCAAATCAGGAAAGAATCGACGATCAGCGTTATCCTTCAGGCGCCAAACTAATGAAAATCGACCACCATCCGAACGAAGATCCATACGGTGACCTTCTCTGGGTCGATACAAGCGCCAGCTCAGTAAGTGAAATGATTTACGAGCTGTATTTAGAAGGAAAAGAGCACGGCTGGAAGCTGAATACGAAAGCGGCAGAGCTGATCTACGCCGGCATTGTTGGAGATACCGGACGCTTTTTATTTCCGAATACCACGGAAAAAACATTAAAATATGCAGGCGAGCTCATTCAGTATCCATTCTCTTCCTCAGAGTTATTTAATCAATTGTATGAAACAAAACTGAATGTGGTGAAGCTTAACGGCTTTATCTTTCAAAATGTGTCTTTGTCCGAAAACGGGGCGGCTTCTGTTTTCATCAAAAAGGATACGCTTGAAAAATTCGGCACAACGGCTTCTGAAGCGTCGCAGCTTGTCGGGACGCTCGGCAATATCTCAGGTATTCGCGCCTGGGTGTTTTTCGTAGAAGAAGACGATCAAATCAGAGTCAGATTCCGTTCGAAGGGGCCTGTCATTAACGGACTTGCCCGGAAATATAACGGCGGAGGGCATCCGTTAGCTTCAGGCGCCTCTATTTACAGCTGGGATGAAGCTGATCGGATTTTAGCTGATCTGGAAACATTATGTAAAGAACACGAGTAGAGGGGAGACCCTCTCTCTTAGTGTTCATCTGTGACGGGGATGAACCAGCAGCCGAAATCAGTAAGGTCCTCGTAGACTTGGAGATTGTGTGATTGAAGTTCTTTTTTGATGAGGGAAGCGAGTGAGTTTGTTTCGGCATATGCAGAAAAACCTTGTCTGAGACGGGCTGCTTGATCTTTTGCTAACTGACGGTCACTGTAAACCTCCATTTCCCTTCCTCCTTCCTTTCGCCATTAAGCCTCACATATAGTTTATAAAAAAGAATGGGAAAAAGCGACAGAAGTTTGGAGAATTTAAAAAAAATCCATAATTATGTGGCGAAAGATATTTCAAGTTCCACTGTCAGCCTCGTATAAATAATCAATTCTCTGACGGTTGCCTCGTATTTTTTTTCATTGATCATATAGACTTTATTTTCAATTGTCCGCTTCAAGAGATCCTTTGTTTGATAGACGCTCTCTATGTCTTTTGTAATCACCTCTGAAATATCATCCTTTACATGCTCCTCGAATTTCGTTTTATCCGGCTGTGATATTTTATATTTATCCCCATTCAGCAATTTGACGCTGACGCTTTGAATCAGCAGTTTTCTTTTATTATCTTCATTCAGTTTATGGAGGTCTTCCTGATAGATCGAAATTTGATTGTTCAAGTCTTTAACATGCTCTTTTTGCTTTTCGATGAGGCTGACTTGCTCCTCTTGGAATGTTCCGTAAGTAAACAGGAAAAAGAACCAGCTAATTGCGGCTCCGCACATCATTCCCGCGAAAAAACGCTGCCATCCCGGTTTTTTGTAATGCTGGGGGACCCTCATGAAGAAAGATGCTCCTGGGTCAGCCATGATATAATAAGCCAGCCGCTTTGCGCGCCTCCCATGGCCGAAATAATTAAAAGAAGCTGTTTAAAGATATCTCTCGTATTGCCTTCGAGTATGCCGCGTTCAAAGCTGTATACCGCATCAAAGGTGCCTCCGATAGCTGCGACAAGCGCCCATATTTTTAACCGGTTGGCAAGCTTTGTAATGGCTGTAAGCGGGGGTTCGCCTGCCAAATATGCTCCGAGCCCTCCAATGAGTGCGCCCCCGATCAGCACCCCTAACGCAATGAAGTAGCTATTGATAAAATTCACCATAAATCCTGCTTCCTGATCCATCTTTATCACCTCACCTTTTATATCATATTGAGCTTTCAGGACAAGTATGATGATGAGTCAAAAAAGAACATTTGTTTCTTTTGGAAACCGGCCTTATAATGAGGGAAGAAATGAATCGTAATGAGAAAGAGGTGATAGCATGTCTTTTGTTCACCTGCAAGTGCATAGCGGGTATAGCCTGCTAAACAGCGCCGCGGCTGTGGAAGAGCTCGTCAGTGAAGCTGACAGGCTCGGATATGCGTCTTTGGCGCTGACAGATGATCATGTCATGTACGGAGCTATTCAATTTTATAAAGCTTGCAAGGCGAGAGGGATCAACCCAATAATCGGTTTGACGGCTTCTGTTTTTACAGATGACAGCGAACTTGAAGCATACCCGCTCGTCCTGCTGGCAAAATCAAATACAGGCTATCAAAACCTGCTGAAAATCAGCAGCGTTCTGCAATCTAAATCAAAAGGCGGACTGAAGCCGAAATGGCTTCACAGTTATCGAGAAGGGATTATCGCAATAACGCCCGGCGAAAAAGGATATATTGAAACGCTTCTTGAAGGAGGGCTGTTCGAACAGGCTGCTCAAGCCTCGCTGGAATTTCAGTCTATATTCGGAAAGGGAGCTTTTTATTTCTCCTATCAGCCTTTTAAAGGGAATCAAGTCTTGTCTGAGCAGATTCTAAAGCTGTCAGAAGAAACGGGTATCCCTGTTACGGCCACAGGCGATGTGCATTACATAAGGAAGGAAGATAAGGCTGCCTACCGTTGTTTGAAAGCGATTAAAGCGGGGGAAAAACTGACGGATGCACCCGCTGAAGATTTGCCTGATCTCGATTTGAAACCACTCGAAGAAATGCAAAACATTTATCGAGAGCATCCCAGGGCACTGCAAGCTTCTGTAGAGATCGCGGAACAATGCCGGGTTGACGTCAGTCTCGGGCAGACCCGTCTACCGTCTTTTCCGACCCCAGACGGAACGTCCGCTGATGATTATTTAACGGATATCTGTATGGAGGGACTCCGCAGCCGTTTCGGCAAGCCTAATGAACGATACCTTCGCCGTCTTCAATATGAGCTTGATGTCATCAAGCGGATGAAGTTCAGCGATTACTTTCTGATCGTGTGGGATTTTATGAAGCACGCCCATGAAAAAGGGATTGTTACAGGACCAGGAAGGGGTTCTGCGGCAGGTTCTCTTGTCGCATATGTGCTGTATATCACAGATGTTGACCCGATTAAGCATCACCTTCTGTTTGAAAGATTTTTAAATCCCGAGCGCGTCAGCATGCCGGATATTGATATTGACTTTCCCGATACTAGAAGGGATGAAGTCATTCAATATGTTCAGCAGAAATACGGTGCAATGCACGTCGCACAGATTATCACCTTTGGAACACTTGCGGCAAAGGCGGCGCTCCGGGACGTCGGCAGAGTATTCGGCGTCAGCCCGAAGGAGGCAGATCAGCTTGCAAAACTCATTCCTTCAAGACCGGGAATGACGCTGGATGAAGCGAGACAGCAGTCACCGCAGCTGGATAAGCGGCTTCGGGAGTCAAGCCTGCTTCAGCAAGTCTATTCAATTGCCCGGAAAATAGAAGGGCTGCCAAGGCATGCATCAACCCACGCAGCGGGCGTTGTCCTGAGTGAAGAACCGTTAACAGATGTTGTTCCGCTTCAAGAAGGGCATGAAGGGATCTATTTAACGCAATACGCGATGGACCATCTTGAAGACTTAGGCCTTTTGAAAATGGATTTCTTAGGTTTGAGGAACCTGACACTTATTGAATCCATCACTTCAATGATTGAAAAAGAAGAAAATATTAAAATAGATCTTTCAAGTATTTCCTACAGCGATGACAAAACGTTCTCCTTGCTGTCAAAAGGGGATACGACAGGCATTTTCCAGCTTGAATCTGCAGGGATGAGAAGCGTCTTGAAACGGCTAAAACCTTCGGGCCTAGAAGATATTGTGGCGGTCAATGCACTGTATCGGCCGGGTCCGATGGAAAATATTCCGTTATTTATCGACCGTAAACACGGCCGGGCGCCTGTTCATTATCCTCATGAAGATTTAAGGAGCATTTTGGAAGATACATATGGCGTCATTGTGTATCAGGAACAAATTATGATGATTGCTTCCCGTATGGCAGGGTTTTCTTTAGGCGAAGCGGACCTATTGAGAAGGGCGGTCAGCAAAAAGAAAAAAGAAATCCTGGACAGAGAGCGAAGCCATTTTGTTGAAGGGTGCTTAAAAAAGGAGTATTCTGTAGACACTGCAAATGAGGTCTACGATTTAATCGTCAAATTCGCAAACTATGGCTTTAACCGAAGCCATGCGGTGGCATACAGCATGATCGGGTGCCAGCTTGCGTATTTGAAAGCTCATTATCCGTTATATTTTATGTGCGGATTGCTGACAAGCGTCATTGGCAATGAGGATAAAATCTCTCAATATCTTTACGAAGCAAAGGGGAGCGGGATTCGTATCCTTCCTCCGTCAGTGAATAAAAGCAGTTTTCCGTTTACAGTTGAAAACGGATCTGTCAGATACAGCCTCCGCGCAATAAAAAGTGTAGGCGTCTCAGCAGTCAAAGATATATATAAAGCAAGAAAAGAGAAACCATTTGAAGATCTTTTCGATTTCTGCTTTCGCGTGCCGTCAAAAAGCGTAAATCGCAAAATGCTTGAAGCACTTATCTTTTCTGGTGCGATGGACGAATTCGGCCAAAACCGGGCCACGCTGCTCGCATCCATTGATGTTGCTTTGGAACATGCTGAGCTATTCGCCGCGGACGATGACCAAATGGGATTGTTTTTAGATGAATCGTTTTCAATTAAGCCGAAGTATGTGGAAACGGAAGAGCTTCCGCTAGTGGATTTACTTGCATTTGAAAAGGAAACGCTCGGCATTTATTTTTCAAATCATCCCCTCTCCGCCTTCCGAAAACAGCTCACTGCGCAAGGAGCGGTCTCCATTCTGCAGGCTCAACGGGCAGTCAAAAGGCAGCTTTCACTAGGCGTTCTGCTGTCGAAGATCAAAACGATTCGGACGAAAACAGGTCAAAACATGGCGTTTTTAACGCTCAGTGATGAAACCGGCGAGATAGAAGCCGTAGTCTTCCCTGAACAATTCAGACAGCTTTCTCCCGTTTTAAGAGAAGGCGCTCTTTTGTTCACAGCGGGGAAATGTGAAGTTAGACAAGATAAGATCCAATTCATCATGTCCCGGGCAGAATTATTAGAAAATATGGATGCAGAAAAAGCGCCTTCGGTTTATATAAAAATAGAAAGCAGTCAGCACAGCCAGGAGATCCTGGCAAAGATTAAGCGCATTTTGCTGGAGCATAAAGGGGAAACAGGCGTTTATCTCTATTATGAAAGGCAAAAACAGACGATTAAGCTACCTGAGTCGTTCCATATCAATGCAGATCACCAGGTGTTATATCGCTTAAAAGAGCTGTTGGGTCAAAAAAACGTCGTTTTAAAACAGTGGTAACGATTCGCTTTTTGTTATACAATTGGAGCAATTATGTGATCCTGTTTAAATATTCAGATAGATTTACTCCGCAGAATGCAGCAATCAACGCAGCAGTATACGAATCAAAAAATATCCATAAGGAGTGTTTAGGAGAATGTCATTAAGAGAAGAAGCATTACACCTGCATAAAGTCAACCAGGGGAAACTGGAGTCTAAATCAAAAGTAGAGGTCAGAAATGCGAAAGATCTAAGCCTCGCGTATTCTCCGGGTGTTGCAGAACCGTGTAAGGATATTCATGAAGACATTAACAAAGTATATGATTATACAATGAAGGGGAATATGGTAGCAGTTGTAACTGACGGTACAGCTGTGCTTGGCCTTGGAAACATCGGCCCTGAAGCGGCGCTTCCTGTTATGGAAGGGAAAGCAGTTCTTTTCAAAAGCTTTGCGGGCGTAGATGCGTTCCCGATTGCTTTAAACACAAACGATGTTGATAAAATCGTTGAAACTGTAAAATTGCTGGAACCGACATTTGGCGGCGTCAACCTTGAAGATATTGCAGCGCCAAACTGCTTTATCATTGAAGAGCGCCTCAAAAAAGAAACAAACATCCCGGTTTTCCATGATGATCAGCACGGTACTGCCATTGTAACCGTAGCAGGTCTTGTGAACGCGCTGAAACTGTCTGGAAAATCCATGTCATCCATTAAAGTTGTCGCAAACGGGGCGGGTGCGGCTGGCATTGCGATTATCAAGCTTCTTCATCATTATGGCGTTCGCGACATTGTGATGTGCGATTCCAAAGGGGCCATTTATGAAGGGCGCCCGAACGGCATGAACGATGTCAAAAATGAAGTGGCGAAGTTCACGAACCAAGATCGCAAAGACGGTTCTCTGAAAGATGTCATCGTTGATGCTGACGTATTTATCGGTGTCTCTGTAGCAGGCGCGTTAACAAAAGAAATGGTTCAAAGCATGGCAAAAGATCCAATTATCTTTGCAATGGCAAATCCAAATCCGGAAATCATGCCGGAAGATGCGCGTGAAGCCGGAGCAAGCGTTATCGGAACTGGCCGTTCTGACTTCCCGAACCAAGTAAACAATGTTCTTGCATTCCCTGGTATTTTCCGCGGAGCACTTGATGTGCGTGCCACTCATATTAACGAGGAAATGAAAATCGCAGCGGTTGAAGCCATTGCTTCACTGGTTTCAGAAGATGAGCTTAGCGCAGATTATGTCATCCCTGCACCGTTTGATAAACGTGTTGCGCCTGCTGTTGCGAAGGCTGTGGCAAAAGCTGCGATGGAAACAGGTGTTGCAAGAATCACTGTTGACCCTGAGGAAGTCGCAGAAAAAACAAGAAAACTTACGATTATTGGTGAATAATTTTAATTCATTCCAAAAATGGCAGCGCGTTGGCGGAGACCGGCGCGCTGTTCTCAAGTTAAACTGACGGCTGAAATTTTTTTAGGGGGCTAGCCTTAAAAAAATTTCAGCCGGGTTTAACATTATTTTTGAATGCGCTGTCAACCTTGTCGTTTCAAGACCTTATCTGATTTCATACAAGCCTTTCCGAGCACGTCATCGAATAAAAAGTTGTCGAATTGAGGATGACAGCGTTTGACAAAAAAAGTACAATAGTTTCGGTAAAGTTATTAGCAAGTCTATCTGTTTGATGACATGCGGTGAAGAGAACCCTTCACAAAAGGGAGGTAATCATTTGTTAAAGGATATATTCACGAAAAAGAAAAAGTATGCTTCCGTACCGTCTGATCAAGCGAAGCACGATGTTCCGGAAGGCATTATGACAAAATGTCCTAAGTGTAAAAAAATCATGCTCACTAAAGAGTTGGATAAAAATATGCGGGTATGCATGAACTGCGATTATCATTTCCCAATGAACGCAAAACAGCGTATCGAAAGCTTGATGGATGAACAATCCTTTGAGGAATTCAATCAGGGAATGCTCTCGGAAAATCCGCTTGGTTTCCCGGGATATCTGGAAAAGCTTGAAAAAGATCGCGAGAAAACATCCTTAAACGAGGCTGTTGTGACAGGCAAAGGCACCATCGGCGGACACCCGGCTGTTGTCGCCGTCATGGACTCTTCATTCAGAATGGGCAGCATGGGTTCAGTCGTCGGTGAAAAAATCACGCTTGCGATTGAAAAAGCAAAAGCTGATAAAGTTCCGTTTATTATTTTTACGGCTTCAGGCGGCGCTAGAATGCAGGAAGGCGTATTAAGTTTGATGCAGATGGCTAAGACAAGCTCTGCGTTAAAACTGTTCAGTGAAGAACAGGGTCTTATTATTTCAGTAATGACGCATCCGACTACCGGGGGCGTATCAGCAAGCTTTGCATCCCTTGGAGATTACAATTTCGCTGAACCTGGCGCGCTGATCGGTTTTGCCGGAAGACGGATTATTGAACAGACAATAGGAGAAAAACTGCCTGAGGACTTCCAAACGGCTGAATTTTTATTAAAACATGGACAGCTTGATGCGGTTATTCATCGCGACGATATGAAAAAAACGTTAGAAAATCTGCTGGATATGCATCAAACAGGAGGTGACATTGAGTGGCTCCAAGATTAGAATTTGAAAAACCGGTGATTGAACTGCAAACCAAAATCGCCGAACTAAAAAAATTCACCCAAGATTCCGATATGGATCTAAGTGCGGAAATCGAACGGCTCGAAGACCGTCTCGCTAAGCTTCAGGATGATATTTACAAAAATCTGAAGCCATGGGACCGGGTTCAAATTGCGCGTCTGGCGGACCGTCCGACAACTCTTGATTATATCGAACACCTGTTTACCGACTTTTTTGAATGTCACGGAGACAGAGCGTACGGGGACGATGAAGCCATTGTTGGCGGTATTGCGAAGTTCCACGGCCTCCCTATAACGGTAATCGGGCATCAGCGCGGCAAAGACACGAAGGAAAACCTGGTCCGCAATTTTGGGATGCCGCATCCTGAAGGCTACAGAAAAGCGCTTCGTCTGATGAAACAGGCTGACAAATTTAACAGACCGATTATCTGTTTTATTGATACGAAGGGGGCATACCCTGGACGAGCAGCTGAAGAAAGAGGACAAAGTGAAGCTATTGCCAAAAACCTGTTTGAGATGGCCGGCCTTCGAGTGCCTGTTATCTGCATCGTCATCGGTGAAGGCGGAAGCGGCGGAGCCCTTGGTCTGGGTGTAGGCAATCACTTGCATATGCTGGAAAACTCTACTTATTCTGTTATTTCTCCGGAAGGTGCCGCGGCACTTTTATGGAAGGACTCCAGTCTTGCTAAAAAAGCAGCAGAAACAATGAAAATCACTGCGCCGGATTTAAAAGAATTAGGTATTATAGATCATATGATTAAAGAAGTAAAAGGCGGAGCGCACCATGATGTGAAGCTGCAGGCAAGCTATATGGACGAAACCCTTAAACAATCGTTAAAAACTTTGCTGAAGCTGAGCGAAGAAGAATTAGTTCAGCAGCGCTATGAAAAATATAAAGCAATTGGCAAAGTCTCGGTTGAAGATCAATATATCGGGGTAAACTAAATAAACGTGAAGCCTTTGGCTCACGTTTATTTTTTGTGACATTCCTTAAATTTTATTTAAAAACAATTTATTTAATTGTATAATAGGTAAGGTTTCATAGGGAGGATGGAGATCCCTTTTCATTGTTTTTAGGGCAATGATCATGTTATGTTTAATCATATATGTTGCTGAGGTGAATGGAGAATGAAACGTATAGGGGTATTAACGAGCGGCGGGGATTCCCCGGGAATGAACGCAGCAGTTCGCGCAGTAGTCAGAAAAGCGATCTATCATGACGTTGAAATTTACGGTATTTACAACGGATACGCGGGATTGATCAGCGGAAAGATTGAAAAGCTTGAACTCGGATCAGTAGGCGATATTATACATCGTGGAGGAACTAAGCTTTATACGGCAAGATGTCCTGAATTCAAAACAGTTGAAGGTCGTGAAAAAGGGATAGCTAACTTGAAGAAGCTAGGTATTGAAGGCCTTGTTGTTATCGGCGGAGACGGTTCGTATATGGGTGCGAAAAAATTAACGGAACACGGGTTTCCATGTGTAGGTGTACCGGGTACAATTGATAATGACATTCCGGGCACTGATTTTACAATCGGTTTCGATACAGCTTTAAATACAGTAATTGACGCAATTGATAAGATTCGCGATACAGCGACTTCTCATGAACGTACATATGTAATCGAAGTAATGGGCCGTCATGCCGGCGATATCGCATTGTGGGCCGGTCTTGCAGGGGGCGCGGAATCGATCTTAATCCCTGAGGCAGACTATGACATGCACGAAATCATTGCCCGCTTAAAACGCGGCCACGAACGCGGCAAGAAGCACAGTATTATTATTGTTGCCGAAGGTGTAGGCAGCGGTGTTGAATTCGGGAAACGCATCGAAGAAGAAACAAATCTTGAAACTAGGGTATCTGTATTGGGCCATATCCAGCGCGGAGGTTCTCCGAGTGCTGCTGACCGTGTGTTAGCAAGCCGTCTCGGCGCATATGCAGTTGAACTGCTGCTTGAAGGAAAAGGCGGACGCTGTGTAGGTATACAAAACAATAAGCTTGTAGACCATGATATTATAGAAATACTGGAGACAAAACACACAGTTGAGCAAAACATGTATCAGCTTTCAAAAGAACTGTCTATCTAATGTACAGCTGAAGGCTGAAGATTTCAGAAGGAAGTGAACCAAATGAGAAAAACTAAAATTGTTTGTACCATCGGTCCGGCAAGTGAAAGTATTGAAATGCTTACGAAATTAATGGAGTCAGGAATGAACGTGGCTCGATTAAACTTTTCTCACGGAGATTTTGAGGAACACGGTGCAAGAATTAAAAATATCCGCGAAGCAAGTAAAAAACTTGGCAAGAACGTTGGAATTCTGCTTGATACAAAAGGTCCTGAAATCCGCACACATACAATGGAAAACGGCGGTATTGAGCTTGAAACAGGCAAAGAGCTCATTATTTCAATGGACGAGGTTGTAGGAACAACAGATAAAATTTCAGTGACATATGAAGGTTTAGTCCATGACGTTGAACAAGGTTCAACGATTCTGTTAGATGACGGCCTTATCGGTCTTGAGGTACTTGATGTAGATGCCGCTAAACGCGAAATCAAAACAAAAGTATTAAACAACGGAACACTCAAAAATAAAAAAGGTGTTAACGTACCGGGCGTAAGTGTCAATCTTCCGGGTATTACTGAAAAGGATGCGCGAGACATCGTTTTCGGTATTGAGCAAGGAGTAGACTTCATCGCACCATCTTTCATTCGACGTTCTACGGATGTGCTCGAAATCCGTGAGCTTCTTGAAGAGCACAACGCTCAGGATATTCAAATCATCCCTAAAATCGAAAACCAGGAGGGCGTTGACAACATCGATGCGATTCTCGAAGTGTCTGACGGCTTAATGGTGGCACGCGGAGACTTAGGTGTGGAAATTCCAGCTGAAGAAGTGCCACTTGTGCAAAAAGAACTGATCAAAAAATGCAACGCGCTGGGCAAACCTGTTATTACAGCGACACAAATGCTTGACAGCATGCAGCGCAACCCGCGTCCGACTCGTGCGGAAGCAAGTGACGTTGCAAACGCGATCTTCGACGGAACAGATGCGATCATGCTATCTGGTGAAACTGCTGCCGGAAGCTATCCGGTTGAAGCAGTTCAAACAATGCATAACATCGCCTCCCGTTCTGAAGAAGCTTTAAATTATAAAGAAATTCTCTCAAAACGCAGAGATCAAGTGGGCATGACAATTACAGACGCAATTGGACAATCTGTCGCGCATACGGCGATTAACCTGAATGCTGCTGCGATCGTAACGCCGACAGAAAGCGGCCATACAGCACGTATGATTGCAAAATACCGTCCGCAGGCTCCGATTGTTGCGGTTACTGTAAATGACTCTATTTCCAGAAAGCTTGCCCTCGTATCTGGCGTATTCGCGGAAAGCGGCCAAAATGCGAGCTCAACAGATGAGATGCTTGAGGATGCTGTCCAAAAATCATTGAACAGCGGAATTGTAAAACACGGCGATCTTATCGTTATTACAGCAGGCACTGTCGGTGAGTCCGGCACTACAAACTTAATGAAGGTTCATACTGTCGGCGATATCATCGCTAAAGGCCAAGGCATTGGACGCAAATCAGCTTACGGTCCGGTTGTCGTTGCACAAAATGCAAAAGAAGCTGAGCGAAAAATGACTGACGGTGCGGTACTTGTTACCAAAAGCACTGACCGTGATATGATTGCATCCCTTGAAAAAGCGTCTGCTCTCATTACAGAAGAAGGCGGCTTGACTAGCCATGCTGCGGTAGTCGGATTAAGCCTTGGCATCCCGGTTATCGTGGGTCTGGAAAATGCGACATCTATTTTGACAGATGGCCAGGATATTACAGTTGACGCTTCCAGAGGCGCAGTCTATCAAGGCCGTGCGAGCGTTCTTTAATTACAGGTGAAAATGGAAGGGGAATCCCTTCCTTTTCTCTTTATCATGCCTTTTGTTGAACAGAACGTGTTACACGTGTGGGGGGCTTGGATATGAGATTTTTGTTTTTGCTTTTTATTGTGTTTCCGGCAATAGAAATCGGCATATTCCTATTTTTAGGCAAGCTGATTGGCATTTTACCGACAGTTCTATTCATGATTCTGACTGGCATTATCGGCGCAGCAGCTGCAAAAAAACAAGGAACCGAAGTGTATTATAAGGTTCAGCGTGATCTTCAATATGGCAAAATGCCGGGGGAAGCGATTGCTGACGGTCTGTGCATTTTCATTGGCGGTCTATTGCTGATGCTTCCGGGCTTTTTATCAGATTTGGCCGGCGCCTGTCTTCTTATCCCGTTTACCCGCGGCTGGTGTAAGCCGATTCTGTTCAAATGGCTGAGAGGAATGTCGAAGAATAAGCGGATCATCATCAAATAAAAAACGGCAGCCATGAAAAAACGGCTGCCGTTTTATTTTTGCTGAACGGTGATATAGGACCATATTTCTTTTAATGCGCCTGTTGTGATGAAAGCTTGGATGATGACGAGTACAGCCGGTCCAGCAATCAGTCCTAAAAACCCGAATAATTTAAAGCCGGCAAACAGGGCGATGAGTGTTGCCAGCGGATCGATCCCGATAGATTTACTTAGTATCTTGGGCTCTGTCAGCTGCCGCTGAATAAGAACGACGAGGTACAGGATACCAATTCCGATCGCTTGGGGCAGCTGGCCCGTAATCGATAAATACAAAATCCAGGGCACAAATACGGAGCCGGCACCTAAGTAAGGGAGAAGATCTACAAGCCCGATTAAAAAAGCAATTGTTGCGGCGTGTTCAACCTTTAAGAGAGAAAGGCCGATAAATACAATCACCATCGTGATGAAAACGAGGACGGCTTGTGCTTTGATAAAACCAGTCATTGCTTTTTTTAATTCGCTGCTGATTGCTTTGCTGTTAGCTGTCACACGATCCGGCAGAATTAAAACAAGCATGGCTTTCAGCTTGTGCCAATCCTTTGTCATAAAAAAGGTTGCCAGAAGAGAAAAAATCAGAACCGCCGCCGTATTGGGAAGAAGAGTGAAAAATCTCGGGATCATCTCTAGAATGTGGGACAGCAGGAGCCCGGCATTTTTAGCGGCAGAATCACCGAGTGTCTGGATATGAGTGACGATGGAAGCCTGCTGGTTCGTTTCCAATTCTTGAAACAAAAGAGTTAACTCGTTATAGAGCGGCTGAATATGTGTTGTAAACAATTTTTCGCAATATGAAATAAACGTGCTGATATGCGGAGGCAGCGTTTTTGCTAGATAGGCTGTTCCCGTTACGATTTCGGCTACCAGAATGGTAAGGACGCCGAAGGCTGCGAGCAGAAAAAAAGCAAGAACGCTCAGAACATTTATCGTTCGGGGGAATCCTGTCACTTTGTCCAAATAATCGACAACAGGATGAATCACTGATGAAAGAATAAGGGCGATCAGGAACGGATAAGTTAACGGAAACGAATAATAGGCCGCAGCTATCGACCCTGCGGTCATTGATATGACAAAGAGGGTTCTGAAAAAAATAGTGATATAAGATTGATTCACGAAAACGGTCCTCCTCTCGTCAGCATGTCCTATTTTTTATATGTATTCACGCTGTTGCTGAATATGAATACATTCATCTTAAAGGAGGGATGGCATGTGTTTACACAAGCGAATTTATTTTTAATTTTACTCTTGGCTATCGCACTTATCGCAAAAAACCAATCATTGCTCTTTGCTGTATCCGTCCTTTTGATCATCAAAATGGTTGGGCTTGATCAGAAATTATTTCCGACCATCCAGTCAAAAGGCATTAACTGGGGTGTGACCATTATTACCATCGCCGTTCTTGTCCCGATTGCCACGGGAGAAATCGGATTTAAGCAGCTTGGAGAAGCAATGCGGTCTTCCTACGCATGGATCGCCCTTGGAGCGGGGATCGCAGTGGCGCTGATTGCAAAAAACGGCCTGACCCTGCTTGAAAATGATCCGCATATTACAACTGCTCTCGTGATCGGGACCATTCTTGCAGTCGCGCTTTTTGGAGGAGTTGCGGTGGGACCGCTGATCGGAGCGGGGATTGCTTATTTAGCCATGCAGATCGTAAAACTGTTCACTTCATAAAAAAAAAGCGGCCTTAAAGCCGCTTTTTTTTGTATGCAAAAACCCGCAAATAAAGGCGTTTTTTCGGGGAAATCACAGAATGAAAAAAAAAATTATAGGTAAACATTTAACAAATGTCTGATTATTGTTTATAATGAGAATAGGCTTAAACTTAAATAAGCTTATAAGAATTTGTTATGTTCTTTCATAAGCAAAGAGTTTTAGTACCAGCAGCCAGTAAAATGTAAGCATTTTCTTTTTGGGGGAGAGAAATACTTGCATCGTGCTTTTTAAGTAAGCCTCATGTTTTTACAACACTCTTAAAGGGGAAATTTATTGAAAAGGAGATGTTATATATGACAGCGACACGCGGTCTTGAAGGGGTTGTAGCAACAACATCATCTGTTAGTTCTATTATTGATGATACCCTTACATATGTGGGGTATGATATCGATGATTTGACAGAGAATGCAAATTTTGAAGAAATCATCTACTTGCTTTGGCATCTAAGGCTGCCAAACAAAAAAGAGCTTGAAGAGTTAAAGCAGCAGCTTGCAAAGGAAGCTGCCGTTCCGCAAGAAATTATTGAGCACTTCAAATCTTATTCCCTCGAAAATGTTCATCCCATGGCTGCTCTTCGGACAGCAATTTCATTACTAGGCCTGCTTGACAGCGAGGCTGATACCATGAACCCGGAAGCCAACTACAGAAAGGCGATCCGCCTTCAGGCAAAGGTGCCTGGCCTGGTTGCAGCGTTTTCCAGAATTCGCAAGGGTCTTGAGCCTGTTGAACCGAGAGAAGATTACGGTATTGCGGAGAATTTTCTTTACACATTAAACGGTGAAGAGCCTTCACCAATTGAAGTTGAAGCCTTCAACAAAGCATTGATTTTACATGCTGACCATGAGCTGAACGCGTCAACGTTCACAGCGAGGGTCTGCGTCGCAACACTTTCTGACATCTATTCAGGCATTACTGCAGCAATCGGCGCGCTGAAAGGGCCTCTTCACGGCGGAGCGAATGAAGGCGTTATGAAAATGCTGACAGAAATCGGTGAAGTGGAAAATGCTGAGCCGTACATCCGCGCTAAACTTGAAAAGAAAGAAAAAATCATGGGATTCGGCCACCGTGTGTATAAGCATGGTGATCCGCGCGCGAAGCATCTGAAAGAAATGAGCAAGCGCCTGACCAACCTGACAGGCGAAAGCAAATGGTATGAGATGTCGATTCGTATAGAAGACATCGTCACATCAGAGAAAAAGCTTCCGCCTAACGTTGATTTCTATTCGGCTTCTGTATATCACAGCCTCGGTATTGACCATGATTTGTTTACACCGATTTTTGCTGTAAGCAGAATGTCCGGCTGGCTCGCTCATATTCTTGAGCAGTATGACAACAACCGTCTGATCCGCCCGCGGGCAGATTACACAGGCCCTGACAAACAAAAATTCGTTCCGATTGAAGAAAGAGCCTAAAGAACCATTGGAGGCTGGCTTGCGTCAATGAGGTTAGCCTCTTGTTCAGAACATCAAAATTGGGTTACACTTTAAATTGAATGTTGGGAAAAATCATTTTGTTTTCTATATAAGAAAAATAAAATGTTTTCTAAATATGAATTACATACTGGGAGGTTTTTATTGTGGCACAAGGTGAAAAAATTACAGTCTCTAACGGAGTATTAAACGTACCAAACAACCCGATTATCCCATTTATCGAAGGAGACGGAACCGGTCCTGATATTTGGAACGCGGCTTCGAAGGTTTTGGAAGCAGCAGTAGAAAAAGCATACAAAGGCGAAAAGAAAATTACATGGAAAGAAGTTTACGCCGGAGAAAAGGCTTATAATAAAACAGGTGAGTGGCTCCCTGCTGAAACATTAGATGTGATCCGCGAATATTTCATCGCGATTAAAGGCCCGTTAACGACACCTGTCGGCGGCGGTATCCGTTCTTTGAACGTAGCGCTCAGACAAGAGCTTGACCTATTCGTCTGCTTAAGACCTGTAAGATACTTTACTGGAGTGCCGTCACCGGTAAAACGCCCTGAAGATACTGATATGGTCATCTTCCGTGAAAATACAGAAGATATTTACGCAGGCATCGAGTATGCAAAAGGCTCTGAAGAAGTGCAAAAGCTTATCAGCTTCCTTCAAAATGAGTTAAACGTCAACAAAATCCGTTTCCCTGAGACATCAGGTATCGGCATTAAGCCTGTTTCAGAAGAAGGAACAAGCCGCTTGGTTAGAGCTGCCATTGATTATGCGATCGAGCATGGCCGCAAATCTGTAACGCTTGTTCACAAAGGAAACATCATGAAGTTCACAGAAGGCGCCTTCAAAAACTGGGGCTATGAACTTGCTGAAAAAGAATACGGAGATAAAGTCTTCACATGGGCTCAATATGACCGCATTGCTGAAGAAGAAGGAAAAGACGCTGCCAACAAAGCGCAAAGCGAAGCGGAAGCAGCAGGAAAAATCATTATCAAAGACAGCATTGCTGACATTTTCCTTCAGCAGATCTTAACGCGTCCAAACGAGTTTGATGTCGTTGCGACAATGAACTTGAACGGAGATTACATTTCTGATGCTCTTGCTGCGCAAGTCGGCGGAATCGGCATTGCTCCTGGAGCGAACATCAACTACGAAACAGGACATGCTATTTTCGAGGCGACGCACGGAACGGCTCCTAAATATGCAGGCCTTGATAAAGTAAACCCATCTTCGGTTATTCTTTCAGGCGTTCTGCTTCTTGAGCATTTAGGATGGAACGAAGCGGCTGATTTGGTTATCAAATCTATGGAAAAAACAATCGCTTCTAAAGTCGTAACTTACGATTTTGCTAGATTAATGGACGGCGCGACTGAAGTGAAATGTTCAGAGTTCGGAGAAGAACTGATCAAAAACATGGACTAAGCAAGGAAAAAGCCTAAAACTAGCCATAAAGGAGAAGAGAGACATGGGAAATACTCGTAAAAAAGTTTCTGTTATCGGAGCAGGTTTTACCGGAGCTACAACTGCATTTTTAATCGCTCAAAAAGAGCTGGCAGACGTTGTTCTTGTTGACATTCCGCAATTGGAGAACCCGACAAAGGGAAAAGCGCTTGATATGCTTGAAGCAAGCCCGGTTCAAGGCTTTGACGCAAAAATTACGGGAACATCCAATTACGAGGATACAGCTGGCTCTGACATTGTTGTCATTACAGCCGGTATCGCAAGAAAACCTGGTATGAGCAGAGATGATCTGGTCTCTACAAACGAAAAGATTATGAGAAGCGTTACGCGGGAAATCGTGAAATATTCTCCTGACTCTATTATTGTGGTGCTGACAAATCCTGTTGATGCAATGACATACGCGGTGTACAAAGAATCAGGCTTCCCTAAAGAGCGTGTAATCGGCCAGTCCGGTGTGCTTGATACGGCAAGATTCAGAACATTTGTGGCAGAGGAATTAAACCTGTCAGTGAAAGATGTGACTGGTTTCGTACTCGGCGGACACGGTGACGATATGGTGCCGCTTGTGCGTTATTCTTATGCTGGCGGTATCCCGCTTGAAACTCTTATTCCGAAAGAACGGATTGACGCAATTGTGGAGCGCACTAGAAAAGGCGGAGGCGAAATCGTGAATCTTCTTGGAAACGGAAGCGCGTATTATGCGCCTGCGGCTTCTCTGACAGAAATGGTCGAAGCGATCTTGAAAGATCAGCGCCGCGTCCTTCCTACAATTGCTTATCTTGAAGGGGAATACGGCTATGAAGGCATCTACCTTGGTGTTCCTACAATTGTAGGCGGCAACGGTCTTGAGCAAATCATTGAACTTGAACTGACAGACTATGAAAGAGCGCAGCTGAATAAATCAGTTGAATCTGTCAAAAATGTCATGAAAGTATTATCCTAATAAAAAGAGAGAAAGGCTTGCTTAATACAGCCTTTCTCTTTTTACTATAAATGAAAGCGTTATCATTGACATCTATATTTCTTTTAAAAATGATGTAAAAGGCGAATTGTCGGAATGTCCTGCTTTCGCTAAAATAAAATCATGAAACATGTTAAGATGACATAAAATAGAGAAATAGGATGTCGGGGAATTATAATACTGGAGGCACAGCATGAACAAGAAAATTTTAGTTGTGGATGATGAAGAATCTATTGTTACTCTTTTACAGTACAATTTGGAACGGTCAGGCTATGATGTCATTACCGCCTCGGATGGGGAAGAAGCACTCAAAAAAGCGGAAACAGAGAAGCCTGATTTGATTGTGCTTGATGTGATGCTTCCAAAATTGGACGGAATCGAAGTATGCAAGCAGCTGAGACAGCAAAAACTGCTGTTTCCCATTTTAATGCTGACAGCGAAGGATGAGGAATTCGACAAAGTATTAGGGCTTGAGCTCGGTGCTGATGATTATATGACCAAGCCGTTCAGTCCAAGGGAAGTAAATGCGAGAGTAAAAGCGATTTTAAGGCGTTCGGAAATGGCTGCGCCCTCTAGTGAGATGAAGAATGATGAAATGGAAGGCCAGATCGTAATTGGCGATCTGAAAATCCTGCCTGATCATTATGAAGCGTACTTTAAAGAAAGTCAGCTTGAACTGACACCGAAAGAATTCGAACTGCTGCTCTATTTAGGCAGACATAAAGGCAGAGTTCTGACAAGAGACCTGCTGCTGAGCGCAGTCTGGAATTATGATTTTGCCGGAGATACGAGAATTGTTGATGTGCACATCAGCCATCTTCGCGACAAAATTGAAAACAATACCAAAAAACCGATCTACATTAAAACGATTAGGGGATTGGGGTATAAACTGGAGGAGCCAAAAATGAATGAATAAATACCGTGTGCGCCTTTTTTCTATATTCGTTGTCTGTATGATTCTGGTGTTTTGTGTTCTCGGGCTGTTTTTACAGCAGCTTTTTGAAACATCTGATCAAAGGAAAGCAGAAGAACACATTGAAAAAGAAGCAAAATACTTGGCTTCGCTTCTTGATGCCGGCAATCTGAATAATCAAGCAAATGAGAAAATCATTAAAGATGCAGGCGGCGCGCTTGATGTGAGCGCATCCGTTATTGATACAGACGGCAAGGTGCTGTATGGGTCAAACGGGAGATCGGCTGATTCCCAAAAGGTGCAGGCGCTTGTTTCTGGCCATGAGGGTATTCTGTCAGCAACAGATAACAAGCTTTATTACGGACTTTCACTTAGAAGCGAAGGTGAAAAAACAGGATATGTGCTGCTTTCCGCCTCTGAAAAAAGCGACGGCTTAAAAGGCGAATTGTGGGGGATGCTGACGGCCAGTCTTTGTACCGCATTTATCGTCATTGTTTATTTTTATTCCAGCATGACTTCACGTTATAAAAGGTCAATTGAGTCAGCGACAAATGTAGCCACAGAACTCTCTAAGGGCAACTACGATGCACGGACGTACGGCGGCTATATTAGGCGTTCTGATAAGCTAGGACATGCGATGAACAGCCTTGCCATTGATCTGATGGAAATGACGCGAACGCAGGAAATGCAGCGGGATCGGCTGCTGACAGTCATTGAAAACATTGGCTCCGGGCTGATTATGATCGACGGAAGAGGCTTTATTAATCTCGTAAACAGATCTTACGCCAAGCAGTTTCATATCAATCCGAATCATATGCTGCGCCGTCTTTATCACGATGCATTTGAACATGAAGAAGTGATCCAGCTTGTCGAAGACATTTTTATGACGGAGACAAAGAAATGCAAACTGTTAAGACTGCCGATCAAAATAGAACGGCGTTATTTTGAAGTGGACGGCGTTCCGATTATGGGGCCGGACGATGAATGGAAAGGAATTGTGCTTGTTTTCCATGACATGACGGAAACGAAGAAATTAGAGCAGATGAGGAAGGATTTTGTGGCCAATGTTTCTCATGAGCTGAAAACACCGATTACGTCCATAAAAGGGTTTACGGAGACGTTATTGGACGGGGCGATGGAAGACAAAGAGGCGCTTTCTGAATTTCTCTCTATTATTCTTAAGGAAAGCGAAAGGCTTCAGTCTTTGGTTCAGGATTTGCTCGATCTCTCAAAAATCGAGCAGCAAAATTTCACGCTCAGTATCGAAACGTTTGAGCCGGCCAAAATGCTTGGTGAGATTGAAACGCTTCTGAAGCATAAGGCGGGTGAGAAAGGCATCTCCTTGCACCTGAATGTCCCGAAAGACCCTCAATATGTATCTGGTGACCCGTACAGGCTGAAACAGGTATTTCTTAATCTCGTAAACAATGCATTAACCTACACGCCTGAGGGGGGCTCCGTGGCTATCAATGTAAAGCCCAGAGAAAAAGACATTCAGATTGAGATTGCCGATTCTGGAATCGGAATTCAGAAAGAAGAAATTCCGCGCATCTTTGAACGCTTTTACCGCGTAGATAAAGACAGAAGCAGGAATTCGGGCGGAACAGGGCTCGGCCTTGCGATTGTCAAGCATTTAATAGAGGCTCATGAAGGGAAAATTGATGTCACAAGCGAGCTTGGACGGGGAACTGTCTTTACCGTGACGCTGAAACGGGCCGCTGAAAAGTCCGACTAATGTTTACAAAGGTTTAACAATATCTTCATGCACTGTTAAACCTATGCTGGTAGGATGTAGTAGAACCCCTTCATCCAAGGAGCCAATTTTGACGGCGGGAACCTATTTGTGTTCCCGTCCTTTTTTGTGTCTTCTCTTATAGTTCACGTATTTTCCTTTCAAATTGAACTTTGTTAAAATAAGAGGAGCTAATGACTATGTAAGAGATGAATGGAAGCCTGAGGCTTCTTAGGAGGAAATTGAATGACGGAACGAAAAAAATTAGTGCTTGTAGACGGAAACAGTCTGGCTTACCGGGCGTTTTTTGCATTGCCGCTGTTAAGCAATGATAAAGGTGTTCATACGAATGCTGTATACGGCTTTGCGATGATTTTGATGAAAATGCTTGAGGATGAAAAACCGACGCACATGCTGGTTGCGTTTGATGCCGGGAAAACAACATTTCGTCACGGCACATTTAAAGAATATAAAGGCGGCAGACAGAAAACCCCGCCTGAGCTTTCCGAACAAATGCCGTTTATCCGCGAGCTGCTGGATGCCTACCAGATCAGCCGCTATGAACTGGAACAATATGAAGCGGATGATATTATCGGCACACTGGCCAAATCGGCTGAAAAAGACGGATTTGAAGTTAAGGTTTTCTCAGGAGATAAGGATTTAACCCAGCTGGCAACGGACAAAACGACAGTTGCCATTACGAGAAAGGGAATTACCGATGTTGAATTTTACACACCGGAGCATGTCAAAGAGAAATATGGGCTTACGCCTGAACAAATCATTGACATGAAGGGTCTGATGGGCGATTCCTCAGATAATATTCCGGGTGTGCCCGGCGTCGGAGAAAAGACTGCGATTAAGCTTTTAAAACAATTTGATTCCGTTGAAAAGCTGCTGGAGTCCATTGACGAGGTGAGCGGAAAGAAATTGAAGGAAAAGCTTGAGGAGTTTAAGGATCAGGCATTGATGAGCAAGGAGCTTGCGACAATTATGACGGATGCTCCGATTGAGGTATCTGTTTCCGGCCTGGAATATCAGGGCTTTAATCGTGAACAGGTCATTGCCATCTTTAAAGATCTTGGCTTCAACACGCTTCTTGAACGGCTTGGAGAAGACAGTGCAGAAGCAGAACAGGATCAATCGTTGGAAGACATTAATGTCAAAACAGTCACAGACGTGACAAGCGATATATTGGTTTCTCCATCCGCATTTGTCGTTGAACAGATTGGCGATAATTATCATGAAGAGCCGATCCTCGGATTTTCGATCGTAAATGAAACGGGAGCTTATTTCATTCCGAAAGACACTGCCGTTGAGTCTGAGGTGTTTAAAGAATGGGTGGAAAATGACGATCAGAAGAAATGGGTCTTCGACAGCAAGCGGGCTGTTGTCGCTTTGCGCTGGCAGGGCATTGAGCTGAAAGGAGCCGAGTTTGATACGCTCCTTGCGGCTTATATCATCAACCCGGGCAATTCATATGACGACGTTGCGAGTGTGGCTAAGGATTACGGCCTGCATATCGTTTCAAGTGATGAATCAGTTTATGGAAAAGGAGCAAAACGAGCAGTGCCGTCAGAAGACGTACTGTCTGAGCACCTTGGCCGAAAAGCGTTAGCGATTCAAAGCCTTCGGGAAAAGCTCGTTCAGGAGCTGGAAAACAACGACCAGCTTGAACTGTTTGAAGAGCTGGAAATGCCTCTTGCGCTTATTCTCGGCGAAATGGAATCAACTGGCGTCAAGGTCGATGTTGACCGTTTAAAACGGATGGGTGAAGAACTGGGTGCGAAGCTGAAGGAATACGAAGAAAAAATCCATGAGATTGCGGGAGAGCCGTTTAACATCAATTCTCCGAAACAGCTAGGCGTCATCTTATTTGAAAAGATCGGCCTTCCTGTCGTAAAGAAAACGAAAACAGGCTATTCTACGTCTGCCGATGTGCTTGAAAAGCTGGCTGACAAGCATGATATTGTCGACTATATTTTACAGTACAGACAAATTGGCAAGCTTCAATCAACATATATCGAAGGGCTTTTAAAGGTGACGAGACCGGATTCGCATAAAGTGCACACGCGATTTAACCAGGCCTTAACGCAAACTGGCCGTCTCAGCTCGACTGATCCGAACCTGCAAAACATTCCGATCAGGCTTGAGGAAGGGCGGAAAATTCGCCAAGCTTTTGTGCCGTCTGAAAAAGACTGGCTCATTTTTGCAGCCGATTATTCACAAATCGAGCTGCGGGTGCTTGCCCATATTTCAAAGGATGAAAATCTGATCGAAGCTTTTACAAATGATATGGATATTCACACGAAAACGGCAATGGATGTGTTCCATGTCGCTAAGGATGAAGTGACATCTGCGATGAGACGCCAGGCGAAAGCGGTCAACTTTGGCATTGTTTACGGGATCAGCGATTACGGTCTGTCACAGAACCTCGGCATTACTCGGAAGGAAGCGGGAGCATTTATCGACCGCTATCTGGAAAGCTTCCAAGGCGTAAAAGCGTACATGGAAGATTCAGTACAGGAAGCGAAGCAAAAAGGATACGTAACAACGCTTATGCATCGCCGCCGCTACATCCCTGAGCTGACGAGCCGGAACTTTAATATCCGAAGTTTTGCGGAGCGGACTGCCATGAATACGCCGATTCAAGGAAGCGCCGCTGATATTATCAAAAAAGCCATGATTGACATGGCTGCCAAGCTGAAAGAAAAACAGTTGAAAGCAAGGCTTCTGCTTCAAGTACACGATGAATTGATTTTTGAGGCACCGCAGGAAGAAATTGAAATTCTTGAAAAGCTTGTTCCAGAAGTGATGGAGCATGCGCTTGCATTAGATGTGCCGTTAAAGGTGGACTTTGCATCAGGCCCATCTTGGTACGATGCGAAATAAACAGAGATAGGAAGTGATGGATGTGCCGGAATTACCAGAGGTTGAGACGGTCCGGCGCACTCTGACCGGGCTTGTAAAGGGAAAAACAATCAAATCGGTAGAGATCAGATGGCCGAATATCATCAAACGGCCTGCCGAACCGGAGGAATTTGCGCGAAAACTAGCAGGAGAAACGATACAGTCCATCGGAAGACGAGGAAAGTTTTTACTGTTTCATTTAGATCATTATGTTATGGTTTCTCACCTACGAATGGAAGGAAAATACGGTCTTCATCAAGCCGAGGAGCCTGACGATAAACACGTGCATGTCATATTCACGATGACGGATGGAACCCAGCTTCGGTACAGGGATGTGCGGAAATTTGGAACCATGCACTTATTTAAACCGGGAGAAGAAGCGGGCGAGCTCCCGCTTTCTCAGTTAGGGCCGGAGCCGGATGCAGAAGAATTTACAAGTGCGTATTTAAAAGAACGGCTTACGAAAACAAACCGCGCTGTCAAAACTGCCCTACTGGATCAAAAAACGGTAGTTGGACTAGGGAACATTTATGTGGATGAGGCTCTTTTCAGAGCGGGTGTCCATCCCGAGACAAAAGCAAATCAATTATCAGATAAAACAATCAAAACCCTTCACGCTGAAATCAAAAACACTCTGCAGGAGGCGATTGATGCGGGCGGAAGCACAGTCCGTTCATATATCAACTCCCAAGGGGAAATCGGAATGTTCCAGCTGCAGCATTTTGTGTACGGAAAAAAAGACGAGCCATGCAAAAATTGCGGAACGATGATTTCGAAAATTGTCGTTGGAGGAAGAGGCACGCATTTTTGCGCAAAGTGCCAGAAAAAAAAGTAGCATAATGCTTCATCGTCCAAGCTGTCGGTGCATATATCAGTAACTCTGTAATGGAGGATGCCATTTTCGAAACACGGATTTTTCACTTTCCCATATATATGATTGTGATGAATCCCGGGCATTTCACATCTGATACAAGAGCACCAACAGAAAGGAAGAAACGGATATGCAAATGGTTTCTATACTGCTGCTGGCGTTGGCTGTCAGCTTGGACAGTTTTTCAGTCGGATTTACGTACGGATTGAGAAAAATGAAAATACCGTTTAAAGCGATTTTGGTTATCGCCTGCTGTTCCGGTGCTGTCATGTTTATATCCATGCTGATCGGAAGCTTTCTCACGAAGTTTTTTCCTGTATATGTGACGGAGAAGCTTGGCGGTTTGATATTGGTTGGAATCGGTGCGTGGGTTCTGTACCAATTCTTCAAACCGGCAAAAGATAAAGAATACCTATTGCATGAAAAAACGCTGCTTAATTTAGAGGTTCGGTCATTAGGGATTGTGATTCATATTTTGAGAAAACCCATGAGTGCGGATATCGACAAATCGGGTGTGATCAACGGAATTGAGGCGGTCTTATTGGGATTTGCCTTATCGATTGATGCCTTTGGAGCAGGTATAGGCGCAGCCATTCTCGGTTTTTCACCGATTGTGATGAGCATCGCCGTGGCAATCATGAGCTCGCTGTTTGTATCAATTGGAATCAATGCCGGCCATTTTCTGTCTAAGTGGAAATGGATCGATAAAATGGCGTTTTTGCCGGGGCTTCTATTAATCACGATTGGGCTCTGGAAATTGTAAAAAGGAGTGGATCTCTTGACCTTAGTCATTGGTTTAACGGGAGGAATAGCTAGCGGCAAAAGCACGGTAGCCAATATGCTGATTGAAAAAGGAATAACAGTTATAGATGCAGATATCATTGCAAAACAAGCGGTAGAAAAAGGGATGCCGGCCTACCGGCAAATCATTGACGAATTTGGTGAAGACGTACTGCTCTCAAATGGCGATATAGATAGAAAAAAGCTTGGAGCGCTGGTATTTACAAATGAACAAAAACGTCTCGCTTTAAATGCAATTGTTCATCCCGCAGTCAGGCAGGAAATGCTCAATCGCCGTGATGAAGCCGTTGCAAATCGGGAGGCATTTGTTGTATTGGATATCCCGCTATTGTTCGAAAGCAAATTGGAATCATTGGTTGATAAAATTATTGTGGTCAGTGTGACAAAAGAGCTTCAACTGGAACGTCTGATGAAGCGCAATCAGCTGACGGAAGAAGAAGCAGTCAGCCGTATCCGCTCTCAAATGCCCTTAGAGGAAAAAACAGCAAGAGCAGATCAAGTCATTGATAACAGCGGCACGCTTGAAGAGACCAAAAGGCAGCTTGATGAAATCATGAACAGCTGGGCATAATACAAAAAAACACCGTTCATATTGAACGGTGTTTTTTTGCCATTAAAAATCAAAGTTGTCCGGATCAGGACCGACGCGCAAGTTTTCATTCAGTGCATCGATTCGGTTCATGTCATCCTGCGTTAATTCAAAGTCAAATACGCTTGCGTTTTCTTTAATTCGGTGTTCCTTCGTTGATTTAGGAATCGTAATGATGCCATGCTGCAGATCCCAGCGCAAGATAATTTGTGCGACAGATTTGTTATATGTTTGAGCGATGTCAGCCAATACAGGATGATCCAGAAGCTGTCCCTGCATTAAAGGTGACCAAGCCTCCATTTGGATGCCCTGATTTTGGCAGTATCTTATCAACTCTTTTTGTGTGAGGCGCGGGTGAAATTCCACTTGGTTAATCATAGGCTTGATTTCAGCTGCCGTCATCAGATCTTCAAGATGGTGAATTTGGAAGTTGCTTACGCCAATCGCTTTGATACGGCCTTCTTTATACAGCGTTTCAAGTGCTCTCCAAGCTTCTTTATACTTTCCTTCTACAGGCCAGTGGATGAGGTATAGATCCAAATAATCCAGACCGAGTTTGGACAGGCTTGTTTCAAATGCGGCGAGTGTTTCTTCGTAGCCTAAATCCGCATTCCATACTTTCGATGTAATAAACAGATCCTCTCTTGAAATGCCTGCTTTTTCAATGCCTTCCCGAATCCCTTCTCCGACTCCAGCTTCATTTCCATAGATAGCTGCAGTATCAATACTGCGGTACCCGTGAACAATGGCAGTTTTAACTGCGTTTACCAGTTCAGATCCTTCTTCCACTTGGAACACGCCGAGGCCGAACCAAGGCATTTCTACCCCATTATGAAGTGTTGCTTTTGCTTGTAAATGTGTTGTCATGTTCATTTCCTCCTTTAAAATTGTCAGGCTTCCTGCCGATCTCGTTTTTCCATTAAGCGGCTCCAGCCTGTTAAAATGACTGCACCGACCACCATTAATCCGCCTATCCAAGCGGTATGAATCAATCCGATTGAATCGGTGATCACACCGCCAAGGTATGACCCAAGCGCGATTCCTGCATTAAAGGCAGCGATATTCATTGCGGATGCGACGTCAACTGCACTCGGGACAAAACGCTCAGCCAGCATGACGACATACACCTGAAGGCCAGGCACGTTCATAAAGGCCAGCAATCCCATACAGAGAATGGTAATGAGCCCTGCTGCTTGATAGGGGGCTGTAAATGTCAGTACGAATAGAACGATTGCTTGTACGATAAACATATAGAATAAAGCGGCAATCGGATTTCGGTTTGACAGCTTTCCGCCAATCATATTGCCGATCGCGATAGCTATTCCGTATCCGAGCAGAATCACTGCAACAGTCCCGGCTTTGAAGCCTGTTACTTCCTGAAGCAGGGGAGACAGATACGTGAACACAACGAATGTTCCTCCGTATCCAAGCGCTGTAATGACAAATAAAAGCAATAACCGGCTGTTTGTCACAAGCTTCAATTGATCCCGCATCGTTGTTTTCGTCCCTTTTCGTAATTTGGACGGTACAAGAATGCCATTTGTAATGAAAGCAATGATTCCGACGGCGATAATGACCATAAAGGCGAAACGCCAGCCGAACTGCTGGCCGATAAATGTCCCAAAAGGAACTCCGGTTACAGTTGCCACAGTGAGGCCGGTAAACATAATTGAAATCGCGCTAGCCCTTTTATCCTCCGGGACAATATCCGCTGCGATTGTCGAACCGATCGACATAAACACACCGTGCGAAAATGCCGATATCACACGTGCTGCTAGTAAAATCCCGATGCTTGAAGCGGTTGCTGCCATCGTATTACCGGCAATAAAAATAAACATGATCCAAAGCAATAGTGTCTTACGTGACATGCTTGAGGTCAATGAAGTTAATATAGGTGCCCCAAATGTAACGCCGAGCGCATAAAGGGAAACGGTTAATCCTGCTGTCGTGACTGGAATATGCAGGTCATCAGCAATGAGCGGCAAAAGGCCGACACTGATAAATTCAGTTGTCCCTATTGCGAATGCACTTACGGCCAAAGCCAGTAGTGCAGGAATACTGCTTTTGGCTGAAGTCATGATGTTCCTCCTTTGTAAGATGTGTTGTATGATTGAAATTCTGCCGAGTAAGCTATATAAATAAAAAAGAGCAGATTCAAATCAGCTGGCAAATGTGATTATGAAACATATCGTTAAGAAATAAAAGTACGTACTTTGAAGTGCTATAGTCACTTTTTGGTGCCTGTGAGGAGAATGGATTGTATGGAGAAGAAAAAATATAACATTTCTGTTGAAGCGACTCTTGAAGTGATTGGAGGGAAATGGAAATGCGTCATTTTATGCCATCTGACGCACGGAAAAAAACGCACAAGCGAATTAAAACGCCTAATGCCCAACATCACGCAAAAAATGCTGACTCAGCAGCTGCGCGAGCTGGAAGCGGACGGTGTCATTAAACGAATCGTATATAATCAAGTTCCTCCCAAAGTGGAATATGAGCTCAGCGAATACGGCCGCAGCTTAGAAGGAATTTTAGATATGCTGTGTGCTTGGGGAGCGAATCATATTAACAGAGTGTACGGGGATACATTTTCTGTGCTAGAAGAAAGTGTGCTCAATGATAAGTTAAAACAGGAATCATAAAGCATGAGGGCAGTCAGTGCGGAGCGCTGGCTGCTTTTTGGTTCTTACGCCTGATATTCTGTGCAAGAAAACATAAGATGCATCATAAATTAGCGTTATAATCGTTGATTTTTATCAATATGTACTGGCGAATTCGTTTTAATGTGTTATACTAATTTTAGATAGCAACAAATTAGGATGGCATAATTGATAAGGGGTGTCCAACATGAAGGTAAAAGTAGCGATCAACGGGTTTGGAAGAATCGGAAGAATGGTTTTTAGAAAAGCGATGTTAGACGATCAAATTCAAATAGTGGCCATTAACGCCAGCTATTCCGCAGAAACGCTGGCTCATTTAATAAAGTATGACACAATTCACGGCAGATACGACAAAGAAGTTGTGGCTGGTGAAGACAGCCTGATCGTAAATGGAAAGAAAGTGCTTTTGTTAAACAGCCGTGATCCAAAACAGCTGCCTTGGCGGGAATATGATATTGACATAGTCGTCGAAGCAACAGGGAAGTTTAATGCTAAAGATAAAGCGATGGGCCATATAGAAGCAGGCGCAAAAAAAGTGATTTTGACCGCTCCGGGAAAAAATGAAGACGTTACCATTGTGATGGGCGTAAATGAGGACCAATTTGACGCTGAGCGCCACGTCATTATTTCAAATGCGTCATGCACGACAAACTGCCTTGCGCCTGTTGTAAAAGTGCTGGATGAAGAGTTTGGCATTGAGAGCGGTCTGATGACTACAGTTCATGCGTATACAAATGACCAAAAAAATATTGATAACCCGCACAAAGATTTGCGTCGGGCGCGGGCTTGCGGTGAATCCATCATTCCGACGACAACAGGAGCGGCAAAGGCGCTTTCGCTTGTGCTGCCGCATCTGAAAGGAAAACTTCACGGCCTCGCCTTGCGTGTCCCTGTTCCGAACGTCTCATTGGTTGATCTCGTTGTTGATCTGAAAACGGATGTTACGGCTGAAGAAGTAAACGAGGCATTTAAACGCGCTGCCAAAACGTCGATGTACGGTGTACTTGATTACTCAGATGAACCGCTCGTTTCGACTGATTATAATACGAATCCGCATTCAGCGGTCATTGACGGGCTTACAACAATGGTAATGGAAGACAGGAAAGTAAAGGTGCTGGCGTGGTATGACAACGAATGGGGCTACTCCTGCAGAGTTGTTGATCTGATCCGCCATGTAGCGGCACGAATGAAACATCCTTCTGCTGTATAAAATAAGGTCATGGACACATTTTAAAGAAAAAACCCTTAACAACATATTTCTGAAAAAACGCACCTTGCAAATTAGACTTAAACACAGTATACTATTTTTCGTGAACTTCTTGCTTGAGACTGTTTCGGAATTACTTAAAGGGTTAGGACCTCTCCGGACTAACTTTCCCCCGTGGTAAATGGCCGACCCAGTTGTTGGAATTTCACTTTTTAATTCTTGTTAAGGGGGGTCCATGACTATGGAAACAATGGGGCGTCACGTTATCTCCGAGCTATGGGGATGCGATTTTGATAAGCTGAATGACATGGATTTTATTGAAAAAACGTTTGTAAATGCTGCTCTAAAATCAGGTGCTGAGGTGCGCGAGGTTGCATTTCACAAATTTGCACCGCAAGGCGTAAGCGGAGTTGTGATTATTTCTGAATCACACTTAACGATTCACAGTTTTCCTGAGCACGGATATGCGAGCATTGATGTTTATACTTGTGGAGACTTAGATCCTAATGTCGCTGCTGATTACATTGCAGAGGCATTACATGCTGATACAAGAGAAAACATTGAAATACCAAGAGGAATGGGGCCTGTGCAAATTAAACAGGCGCAAGCGAAAGTACTATAAAGTAAATTGCGAACACAAAGGGAGCTGAAGCTAGAAAGCCATTATGCGCTTTTTAGCTTATGCTCCTTTTATTTTTATAAAGAAACGAGAGTGTCAGCTTTTTCTTTTTTCATTTTTTTTGTAAAATAAGAAGGAGATTTTCACAAACCACCTAATGCTATAGAAACAAATTTAACAACGGCTCTCCCGACAGATGCTGTCACATCTATTTTTAAAAGGCGGAGGCTGCCGAAAATACATTGCAGGGAACGATATAGTTGGGAGCTGATTTTATTGAAATGTCCTTCATGCCAGCATAACGGAACACGAGTCCTTGATTCACGGCCTGTGGATGACGGAAAGTCGATTCGCCGAAGACGCGAGTGCGAATCCTGCCACTACCGGTTTACGACCTTTGAGAAAGTGGAGGAAACCCCGCTCATCGTCGTGAAAAAAGAAGGTGTGCGTGAGGAATTCAGCAGAGAAAAAATGCTGCGCGGGCTCATAAAAGCATGTGAAAAAAGGCCTGTTTCACTCAAAACGCTTGAAGACATGTGCTTTGATATTGAAAAAGAACTTCGCAATCAAGGCTGCTCCGAGGTGAAGAGTGAGCTCGTCGGAGAAATGGTCATGGACCGGCTGGCTAAGATTGACGAAGTCGCATATGTGCGGTTCGCGTCCGTCTATCGGCAGTTTAAAGATATAAACGTCTTTATCGATGAATTAAAAGACTTAATAAAGAAAGAGCGTTAAAAGAGCTAAGAGGATTCTTCTAGCTCTTTTCTCATGTGCAAAATTGGCATTTGATAGATATAAGAAACGGTGTAAAATGAAAGGTAGAAACAAATTCGGAAGGTTTGAGAATGTATGGCTGACTATTGGAAAGATGTACTGCCTGTAGACCCGTATGTGGTTAAAAGCAGATCGATGCTGCAGGATATTGACAGACAAATTATTACACAACTGTACCAGCCCTTAATCGGCCCTGTTGCATTCTCTCTTTATATGACATTGTGGGGAGAGCTTGAACAAAACCGTCTGTGGGGCGGAGAGTCCACACATAGACAGCTGATGGGGATGACACAGTCCAACTTAAAAACGATCCATCAGGAACAGGGGAAGCTCGAGGGCATCGGATTGCTGAAAGTATATATGAAAGAATCCGAGCGGCAGGAGCGCCTCTTTATATATGAACTCCTTCCGCCGCTCAGACCAAATGAATTTTTTGAAGACGGAATGCTGAATGTTTTTCTGTATAATAGAGTCGGAAAAACGAAATATCAGCAATTAAAACAATTTTTTACGCACCCGGCCATTTCAGAAGATGCGAAGGACATTACGCGTCCGTTTAATCATGCGTTTGAATCGCTGCAGCCGAGTGAATGGAAGCTCACATCCGATATGGAGGAAACGGTAAGGCTTGCCGAGGGGACCGAGTATACTTCTGTCGGACGGTCTCCGTCCTACACCATAACGGAGGATGTGTTTGATTTTGATTTGTTTTTAGCGGGACTTTCTGAGACGATGATACCGAGAAAAGCGATGACCCAGCAGGTGCGGGACACAATCAAAAAGCTTTCTTATCTGTACGGAATTGACCCTTTGCAAATGCAAAATGTTGTAATGAGCGCAATTGATGAGCGTGACGTCATTACGACGGAGGCATTAAGAAAAGCGGCGAGCGACTGGTATCAAATTGAAAGAAACGGACAGCTGCCCGATTTGGTGGAAAAAACACAGCCGGTGCATCTGCGTGAAGGCGAAAAACCGGCAGAAGAGGATTCTTTGGATGGGAAGCTGATCGCATTGCTGGAGGCGATTTCCCCGAAGAAGCTTCTGCAGGACATTGCTGACGGAACAGAGCCGTCAAAAGCTGATTTGAAGATCATAGAAGAAATTATGTTCGAACAGAAGCTCGAGCCAGGCGTCACAAATGTGTTAATTTATTATGTCATGCTGAAAACCGACATGAAGCTGTCCAAAAACTATATCCAAAAAATCGCTTCGCATTGGGCACGCAAAAAGGTAAAAACGGTCAGGGAAGCGATGAAGCTCGCAATAGAAGAAAACCGCCAGTATCTTGAATGGGCTGAAGGAAAAACAAAGTCTTCGAAACGAAATCAAAAAGTGATTCGTGAAGAAAAGCTTCCTGATTGGATGACAGAAAAGGAAACAGCGTCCGATTCAGAATCCGGACAGCAGAAGCTGCATCCGCAGGATTTGGAAGAACAGAAGAAAAAGATGATGGAAGAAATGCAAAAACTGAAAAAATACTCTGCCTATTAAAGACAGAGATGCGAGGTGAAGGAATAGATGGAACCAATCGGCCGTTCTCTGCAGGGCGTAACCGGCAGGCCGGATTTCCAAAAACGTCTTGAACAAATGAAGGAAAAAGTCATGAAAGATCAAGATGTTCAAGCGTTTTTGAAGGAAAACGAAGAAATGATTGACCAAAAAATGATCGAAAAGAGCTTAAATAAGCTTTATGAATATATTGAACAAAGCAAGAATTGCTCCTATTGTTCGGAAGATGAAAACTGCAACAATTTGTTGGAGGGCTACCATCCGAAGCTTGTTGTCAATGGGCGGTCTATTGATATCGAGTATTATGAATGTCCAGTCAAACGGAAGCTCGACCAGCAGAAGAAACAAAAGTCTCTTATGAAAAGCATGTATATCCAGCAGGATCTTCTCGGAGCGACGTTCCAGCAAGTTGATATCAGTGACCCGAGCAGGCTCGCGATGTTTCAGCATGTTACAGACTTCCTGAAAAGCTATAATGAGACGGGAAAAGGGAAAGGATTATATTTATACGGGAAATTTGGGGTAGGAAAAACGTTTATGCTCGCTGCAATTGCCAATGAGCTGGCGGAAAAAGAGTACTCCTCCATGATTGTCTATGTGCCTGAATTTGTGAGAGAGCTTAAAAATTCGCTGCAAGACCAGACATTGGAAGAGAAGCTCAATATGGTAAAGACCACACCCGTATTGATGCTTGATGACATCGGAGCAGAATCAATGACAAGCTGGGTAAGGGATGAAGTCATCGGAACGGTGCTTCAGCACAGAATGTCCCAGCAGCTGCCAACGTTCTTTTCTTCTAATTTCTCACCTGACGAGCTGAAGCATCATTTTACGTATTCGCAAAGGGGGGAAAAGGAAGAAGTAAAAGCAGCAAGATTAATGGAGCGGATATTATATTTGGCTGCTCCGATCCGCCTTGACGGAGAAAACCGCCGCCATCCGTAACTGCTGCGGTTCAAAGGGGAAGGAACTGAGGGTATGAAACGAAAAACGGCTGTCAAATGGCTGGCAGTGCTTGCAGGTGCTGGTTTACTCTATTGGGGAAATAAAACGTATTTGAATGTATCGCCGAAAGAAATCAGGGTATGGGTATTGTCGTTCGGAGTCTTTGCACCTCTGATGTTTATCGGGATATCCATCGTAAGGCCACTTGTTTTATTTCCGGTGTCTGTTATTTCAATAGCTGGCGGACTTGCGTTTGGCCCGCTTCTCGGCACGCTTTATACGTTATTCGGTTCGATGTGCGCTTCAGCTGTTTCGTTTTTTGCGGCCGGTTTGTTTTCGGCGAAAAAGAACGGGCATTACGAAAGGCTTGAAGCCATTCAGAAGCAAATGGAGGATAACGGATTTTTCTATATTTTTCTTTTGAGAATCCTGCCGATCAATTTTGATTTCGTCAGCTATGCGGCAGGCCTTTCCAATGTCAAAGCGCTGCCGTATTTTGCCGCAACGGCTGTGGGAATCATCCCTGGGACGATTGCGCTTAATGTGCTGGGTGCGAGCTTTTTGGCTGGCAATCTGCCCGCTTTCTTTATGGTGCTCGCTTTGTATATCGTGTTTATCTCATTGCCGTTCATCTTCAGAAAGAAAATGCAAAACTTGTTCCAGGAATCAAATTAAGATTTGCCAGTGACCTTTACGTCTATTTTAAAAACATCCCCCATATACTTGTAACAGATGCCGTAAGGGGGGACAAACATGCTTGAAATAATCTTTGAAGATGACCATGATGCATCCGCTTTTTTACATCTCATTCAGCATTCGGACGATCGGAACAAGATCATTGTCCGTGAAGGCATACGAAAAATCGGGATTGAAAAAGCGAATCCGGCTTTTCCTATTCAGCGTTTTATGGAGCCGATTCTGGTCAAATTTTTTTTGGAATGCAAAGAAGACGAGCATATGCTGTCATTGATTGAGGAAACTTATTGTTTCACGGACCAGGATGAACAGCAGCAAATCCTTCAGCTCGCACACAGTATTATTGAAGGTGAAGCAGACGATCTTCCGTTTGAGCCGCTGAAGCTTTCACGGAAACAATCTATTTTGGATGAACTCCAAACGATCTGTTTAGAGGAAGGAGTATTTTACATTCGCTCCTTTCAGACCTTCCGACTTGGATCATACTATAAGCAGCTGAGAGATATTACAGAAGCAGCGATTGATGAATATAAGATGGAACAGGAATATCAAAACTTTATTCAAACACTCAGAGACTATGTGAACGCCAAACAGCCGCGAATCAAAAAAGTGCATATTGTCCATGATGGTTCCTTTACATTATGGGAGCTGCGCTATGTGCCGGAACGGGAAAAAATGAAATACATAGACAGAAGATTTGTCCGGGATCATCCTATGTATATTGATTCTCATTTGCTCGCGCCGCTGATTTCCATCGCGCCTGATGAAGTCGTGCTTTATACCGACCAGCCCGAGCACATGATGGCAAGGACCATTCAAAACGTATTTCAAGAGAGAGTGGAAATGCTCCCGCTGCATGCTTTTACAGATGCAGAAATACCGGTGAAGCACTCGGAAGGATGAGGGCCGGCAGCCTGTCTATATAAGGCTGTCGGTTTAAAAAAAGGAAACGCGATCGTGTTGATTTTTTGGATTGAACAATTTATAATACATAGGAGATTAAGAAAGACACACGTATTGATAAGGACACGAAGGAATGATACCGGCTCAAAGAGAGGGAAGCCCTGGCTGCAAGCTTCCCAGCTAAGGACCATTCGCTTTACCGCCTTTGAACTTCAGCTGTGAACCTCTTGAAAAGGAACAGTAATGGCTGACGGGAACTCCCGTTACAGAGCTTAGAGCCGCAGGTGCCGTATTGGCTTTGCGGAAAAAAGGGTGGAACCACGATTCCGTTTATTCAACCTCGTCCCTTTCATAGGGGGCGGGGTTTTTATATGCAAAAAAAAGGAGTGACAAAGATGTCAGATATGGTAAAAATCACATTTCCTGATGGAGCAGTCAAGGAGTTTGCGAAAGGAACAACAACAGAAGATATCGCGGCATCCATCAGTCCGGGATTAAAGAAAAAGTCATTAGCCGGAAAACTGAACGGAAAAGAAATCGATTTGAGAACGCCGATCAATGAAGACGGTACAGTGGAAATCATTACAGAAGGCTCAGAAGAAGGTCTTCAAATTATGCGCCACAGTACGGCTCACTTGCTGGCTCAAGCGATTAAACGCATCTACAAGGATGTTAAATTCGGCGTCGGTCCGGTTATCGAAAACGGGTTTTACTACGATGTAGAAATGGACGAAGCGATTACACCGGAGGATCTGCCGAAAATCGAGAAAGAAATGAAAAAAATCGTTAATGCGAACCTTCCGATCGTTCGAAAAGAAGTCAGCCGTGAAGAAGCGAAAGCCCGTTTTGCGGAAATCGGCGACGACCTGAAGCTTGAACTATTGGATGCGATTCCTGAAGGAGAAACCGTTTCGATCTATGAGCAAGGCGAATTCTTTGACCTGTGCCGCGGCGTCCATGTTCCTTCAACCGGAAAAATCAAAGAATTTAAGCTGTTAAGCCTTGCTGGCGCATACTGGCGCGGCGACAGCAAAAACCAAATGCTTCAGCGCGTATATGGTACAGCTTTCTTCAAAAAAGCTGATCTTGAAGAGCATCTTCGTATGCTAGAAGAAGCGAAAGAACGCGACCACAGAAAGCTCGGCAAAGAATTAAAGCTGTTTGCTAACTCTCAAAAAGTCGGACAAGGCCTGCCGCTTTGGCTGCCAAAAGGCGCGACAATCCGCCGCGTCATCGAGCGTTACATTGTCGATAAAGAAATCAGCCTCGGCTATGAGCACGTATACACACCTGTGCTTGGCAGCAAAGAGCTGTATGAAACATCAGGGCATTGGGACCATTATCAGGAAGGCATGTTCCCTCCGATGGAAATGGACAATGAAACACTTGTATTGCGTCCGATGAACTGTCCGCACCATATGATGATTTACAAACAAGACATTCACAGTTACCGCGAGCTTCCGATTCGTATTGCGGAGCTTGGAACGATGCACCGCTATGAAATGTCAGGTGCGCTGTCAGGGCTTCAACGGGTACGCGGAATGACGTTAAATGATGCACACATCTTTGTGCGCCCGGATCAAATTAAGGATGAGTTTATCCGTACAGTCCGTTTAATCCAGGATGTATATGAAGACTTCGGTTTAAGTGATTACACATTCCGTCTGTCTTACCGCGATCCGGAAGATACAGAGAAATATTTTGATGATGATGAAATGTGGAACAAAGCGCAATCCATGCTGAAAGAGGCAATGGACGAAATCGGCCACGACTATTACGAAGCAGAAGGTGAAGCGGCATTCTACGGCCCTAAACTTGATGTTCAGGTGAAAACTGCGATCGGAAAAGAAGAAACACTGTCTACGGTTCAGCTTGATTTCTTATTGCCGGAACGTTTCGACCTGACATACATCGGTGAGGACGGCAAGCAGCACCGTCCGGTTGTCATTCACAGAGGTGTCGTTTCAACAATGGAACGCTTTGTTGCCTTCTTAATCGAAGAACACAAAGGCGCGCTGCCGACATGGCTTGCACCGGTTCAGTTCCAAGTCATCCCGGTTTCTCCGGCTGTGCATTTAGACTACGCGAAAAAAGTGCAGGAACGCCTGCAACGTGAAGGCCTGCGTGTTGAAGTCGACAGCCGCGATGAAAAAATCGGATACAAAATCCGTGAAGCGCAAATGCAAAAAATCCCGTACATGCTGGTGGTCGGTGACCAAGAAGCAGAAAACGGAGCGGTAAACGTGCGTAAATACGGAGAACAGAACTCTGAAACCATTTCACTTGATGAGTTTGTGAAAAAGGCAGTAGCTGAAGCGAAAAAATAAAATAAAAAGCATGATCTCGTTGAAGAGATCATGCTTTTTTATTTCTCTAATATAGGAAACAAATCATGAAGGCTGCTGATGATGTAATCAGGCGTTACGTCAGTTTCGTTTTTCTTATCCGTCCGGTTGATCCAAACGGTTTTGATTCCGGCTCTTGAAGCGCCTAAAATATCAGTATTCAAATTATCGCCGACCATGATGGCATCGTCTTTTTCAATATTCATCAGCTTAAGGCAGTGTTCAAAAATTGAAACATCCGGCTTGCCCTTGCCGAATGCGCCCGAGATGACGATTTCATTGAAGTAAGGAGCGAGCTCAGGTACGCCGGCAAGCTTCTCCTTTTGCAGACTCGGATCGCCATTTGTCAAAAGCAATAATTCATACTTGCCTTTTAATTGGTCGAGTACAGCAAAAGTTTCATCATATACAAACGGGCGCTTTCTGCGCTCTGCCGCAAAAAACTCTCCCAAGTATTCGCCATATGCAGGATCATCGATTCCAAGCGCTTTCAGTCCGTTTGTCCATGCATTTCTTCTGTACTCCGGCACAATCTTGTTCAGCTTTTGAAAGCCTTCACTGATTGGCTCTGAGAAATTGGACCACAGTCCTTCAAACGGGTTAATGCCGATCATCACTGTATATGGATACGTCTCATATGACATGTACAATTCTCTCGCCGCTTCGCGAACAGCTGCTTCGAATTCCTCAGGGTCAAGGCCATATTTTTTCTCCGCCTGTAAGCAAGTTTCTGCAAATGTTGTTCTGACGCTTTTTTCGTCCCAAAGTAGTGTATCATCTAAATCAAAAAATACGGCTTTCATGATCTTCTCCTCTGCTTCAGATTCAAATCTTTCTGCCAAAAGGCTCATGTTTTATTTTACAATAGATAAAAGCCTTGTGAAATATGTTTTCAGACGATTTTAAAAAAACAGTCAGCCGTAAAACGAAAACATGCTAGAATGAAAACGGAAAGAACAGGTGACATGAATGATTCATTTAATGATTATGATGCTGGAGAGAGTGGGGATTATTGTTATATTAGGGTTCATTCTCGCCCATACGAAACTTTTCAGACAAGCTCTTCAGAATCAGGACGGCTATAAAGGAAAAGCAATTTTAATTTCAATTTTTTCTCTTTTCAGCATCATCAGCAATTATACAGGCATCGAAATTCAAAGAAATGTGATTGTAAACAATGACTGGGTGTTTACGATAGATCCATCGGGCTCTATCGCGAATACCCGTATTTTGGGCGTGGAAATCGGGGGCCTTCTCGGAGGTCCGTTTGTAGGGGCTGGGATCGGCATACTGGCGGGCCTGCATCGTTTTTCACTCGGTGGCAGCACGGCTTTAAGCTGTGCCGTATCATCTATTTTAGCGGGTGTTCTTGCAGGCTTGATCGGCAGGTATTTTACGAAGCGATATCGAATGCCGACACCGCGCATCGCCGCTCTTGTGGGAATCGGCATGGAGTCACTGCAAATGGTCATTATTTTGCTGATGGCAAAGCCGTTCAGTGACGCTTGGGAGCTTGTCAGCATGATCGGAATTCCGATGATACTCATCAATGGAACAGGCAGTTTTATTTTTCTGTCTATTATTCAAGCGATCATTCGCAAGGAAGAACAGGCAAGAGCTCTCGAAACGCATCGAGTGCTGACGATTGCTGATCAGACACTTCCATTTTTTCGCCAAGGATTAAATGAAAACTCCTGTAAAAGTGTAGCGGCTATTATCCATAAGCTGACAGGAACAGATGCGGTGTCTCTCACTGACAAAGAAAAGATCCTTGCGCATGTCGGTGCGGGAATGGATCACCACATCCCATCGAAAAGCTTGATCACCGGCCTGTCCAAAAAGGTGATTAAAACAGGGCATATTATGAAGGCGATTTCGCAGGAAGAGATTGAATGCACGCATGCTGAATGCCCTTTGCACGCTGCAATTGTCCTGCCGCTGACATCGAACGGCAATACAATCGGCACCTTAAAAATGTACTTTAAAAGCCCGGCAGGCCTGAGTCAGGTAGAGGAGGAACTTGCCGAGGGGCTGGCCATGCTGTTTTCGACACAGCTTGAGCTTGGGGAAGCAGAGCTGCAAAGCAAACTTCTCAAGGATGCTGAAATTAAAGCGCTTCAAGCACAGGTGAATCCGCATTTTTTATTTAATGCGATCAACACGATTTCTGCGCTATGCCGTACAGATGTTGAAAAAACCCGTAAGCTCCTATTGCAGCTCAGTGTTTATTTTCGTTCAAACCTTCAAGGAGCGAGACAGCTGCTGATCCCGCTCTCAAAGGAGCTGAACCATCTTAACGCCTATTTGTCATTAGAACAGGCGCGTTTTCCCGGGAAATATAAAATTGAGCTTAATATCGACACAAGACTGGAGCAGATTGAAATCCCTCCGTTTGTTTTGCAGGTGCTTGTCGAGAACGCGCTTCGGCACGCGTTTCCGAAAAAACAAGACATATGCAAGGTTACAGTCTGTGTCTTATCTGATGATGCATCCGTCTATATGAAGGTGGCGGATAACGGACGCGGAATTCCGCCGGACGTCTTGCCGGAACTGGGAAAGAAACCGTTTCCGTCTAAGGAGGGAACCGGTACAGCGCTTTATAACCTAAATCAGCGGCTGATCGGTTTATTCGGACAGCAGGCTGCACTGCATATCAGCAGTGAGGTTCATAAAGGGACAGAGGTTTCCTTTCAAGTGCCAATGCAACAGACGAAAGAGGGAGAAGAACATGCTCAGGGTGTTAATAGTTGATGATGAGATGCTGGCAAGGGATGAACTGGCTTACTTGCTTAAGCGGACCAATGAGGAAATGGAAATCAATGAAGCGGAAAATATTGAATCCGCTTTTGACCAAATGATGGATCAAAAACCTGATTTGCTGTTTCTAGACGTTGATTTATCCGGAGAAAACGGTTTTGATATCGCAAAGCGATTGAAGAAAATGAAGCATCCTCCTGCTGTTGTGTTTGCGACAGCGTATGACCAGTATGCACTCAAAGCGTTTGAGGTGGATGCTCTTGATTATTTAACCAAGCCATTCGATGAAGAAAGAATTCAGCAAACGCTGAAAAAATATAAAAAAGTCAATCGGGATATTGTAGAAACAGAGCAAAACAGCCATGCCGGCCAGCACAAGCTCGCGCTATCTGTGGGGGAATCGATTGTGATTGTGGATACGAAGGACATTATCTATGCCGGAACAGAAGATGGTCATGTCAATGTAAAAACCTTCGATCATTCTTATACGGTCAGCGATACACTCGTTGTGATTGAGAAAAAGCTGCCGGATTCTGATTTTATCCGCGTCCATCGGAGCTTTGTCGTGAATACCGAATATATTAAAGAAATTCAGCCATGGTTTAATTCAACGTATAATCTGATCATGAAAGACGGATCGAAAATACCGGTCAGCCGGACATATGCGAAGGAATTGAAAAAGCTGCTCCATATTTGATGGGCGGCTTTTTGCATTTCAGCCATTTGATTCTGCAACTCAGACCCGCTATACGGCATGTTATCTTGTAAGCGCTTTATAACAGGGGATTCTTATTTATAATGAGGGTACCAAAGAGAAAGAGGTGAAGAAAATGAGTGCTAAAAAAGTGTACGGGTTTTTAACACAAGCATTTATTTTTGCCGTCATTATGCTGGTTTCAAATATGATTGCCGCTATTGTCCCAATACCTATCCCGGCATCGGTTGTAGGGTTGGTCTTATTATTTCTCCTATTATGTTTGAAAGTCATTAAACTGGAACAAGTGGAAACGCTCGGAACGTCTTTGACCTCTCTGATCGGATTTTTATTTGTTCCATCAGGTATATCTGTTATGAATTCGCTTGGTGTGATGCAGCAATACGGCCTGCAAATTGTTCTTGTCATTCTGCTCGCAACGATTATTTTGCTGGGGGCTACGGGATTGTTTTCTCAGCTGATTCTGTCGCTGAGCGGAAAACGCAAAACCGCAGCGGACATGAAAACAAAAACAGTGCAAAGCCCGCAGAACAATAACGAACTCGTTCACCATTAAGGGAAACAGGAGGTTCTTCACATGGAAAGCACAATGAGTCCTTATTTTGGGATTGTCGTATCACTTGCTGCATTCGGCATCGGCACCTTTTTATTTAAGAAAACGAAAGGCTTCTTCCTTTTCACTCCTTTGTTTGTTGCCATGGTGCTGGGGATCGCATTTTTAAAAATCGGCGGTTTTTCCTACGCGGATTATAATAACGGGGGAGAGATCATTAAGTTTTTTCTTGAACCGGCAACGATCGCATTTGCAATTCCTTTGTACAAACAAAGAGATAAGCTTAAAAAGTACTGGTGGCAAATCATGGCCTCCATTATTGCCGGCTCTATCTGCTCTGTCACGATTGTTTATTTGCTCGCTAAAGGCATTCATCTCGATTCGGCCGTAATGAAAAGCATGCTTCCGCAGGCGGCTACAACGGCAATTGCGCTTCCTTTATCAAAAGGCATCGGGGGCATCAGCGACATCACAGCCTTTGCGGTTATCTTTAACGCTGTCATCGTATATGCGCTTGGAGCATTGTTCTTGAAGGTGTTTAAAGTGAAAAATCCGATTTCTAAAGGATTGGCTCTTGGAACATCCGGACATGCACTTGGTGTAGCGGTCGGGATTGAGATGGGAGAAGTTGAAGCTGCGATGGCAAGTATTGCTGTTGTCGTAGTAGGAGTGGTAACGGTTCTGGTCATCCCTGTGTTTGTGCAGCTGATCGGAGGATAAGCCAAGGCTGAATGCCTTGGCTTTTTTTATTTTATGGTGCGTCTTCGGGATCGATATACCCTTGTTTAATGCCCCATTCTACTTGATCGTCATGCCACTTTTTTCGTTCTTCATAACCATAACCATCGTCATCAGGAAGCTCTGAAGCTGGCTGTTGAATGGTTTTATCTGTCTGACTCGAGGAAGATGGTGGATCTTGACTATTAGATGAGGGTGCCTCAGTCTGCTGCCGTTGTGCCTGTGACTGCCGCTTTTTCTCAGCATTCGCTTTCTGCTCTTTTTGGATTGCTGCCTGCCGCTGTCTTTCAAGTTCAGCTTGTCTTTTTGCTTCCGCTAATCGCTGATTCTCTGCCGCCTGCTGCTCTGCTAATCGCTGTCTCTCCGCTTTTTCCTCCTGCTGTTTCTTTCGTTTCGCCTCCCGCTCTTTTTCAAGCTTTTTCTCAGCGGCGATTTGTCTTTGCTTTTCAGCTTCTTCTTTTGCCTTCCGCTTTCCTAACTCAGTAGCGAGTGGACTCTCGAACTTCATGTCTAATGAAACGGGTTTTAGTTTTTTTAGCTCTTTCTCCAGCTCCTTTTGAGGAAATGCTGCAGTTGTCTTAACAGTTTCGACTTTTGATTCGGAAGATGTGCTGCTATTCGAGCAACCGGTTAATATCAATGTAAAAAATAAAGCAAGCTGTATCAGTTTGTTCATGTGTCAGGCTCCCTTCTGCTTCTTATATCGGTCAGAGATTAACTTTGTTTTACATTTCTTCCTTTCGGTGGTTTTGTTGTAAATTGCGAAATCAGGGGGAATGGTTGGTTCTTTGCATTCTGGGTGGGGATGAAAGATTTTCTTTTTCTCTCTTGCGCTCATAGAAAACCCATGTTACAATGTAAAAGTTGTTCCGGATAAGTCGTCCTTGACTAAAGATCCGGTATTGTGTAGAATAGTTATTGAATTGAATATAAATCACAAGCAGAAGCACCCGCTTCTCACCTGATTGACACATGCATGTAGTTGGCAGGTTGACCGTACATTTTTATTGATACAGATGTTCGTAGTGTGGGTGTTTTATAATGCCCACACTTTTTGTTTGCCTGCAAAATGCATTCAAAATGAGTTGTGAATCAATTCGAAGAAACTATGGAGGTGGCTCATTATTAGCAAAGATCAATTGGTTAATGAGGGTATCCGTGCACGTGAGGTCCGTTTAATCGGACAAAATGGCGACCAGCTTGGAATCAAGTCCCGTCAGGAAGCACTTGAAATCGCCGGCCGCGCAAATCTTGACCTTGTGTTAGTTGCAGCGAATGCAAAACCGCCTGTCTGCCGAATCATGGACTACGGTAAGTTCCGATTTGAGCAGCAGAAAAAGGAAAAAGAAGCACGCAAGAATCAAAAAATCATTAACTTAAAAGAAGTTCGGTTAAGTCCGACAATCGATGAGCATGACTTTAACACGAAATTGCGCAATGCGATTAAATTCCTTGAAAAAGGCGATAAAGTGAAAGCTTCTATCCGCTTTAAAGGACGCGCAATCACTCATAAAGAAATCGGTCAGCGTGTATTAGACCGTTTCTCCGAAGCATGTGCTGAGGTTGCGACAGTCGAAACAAAACCAAAAATGGACGGCCGCAGCATGTTCTTAATGCTCGCACCGAAAAACGAAAAGCAATAAGGAGGAAATCCCATGCCAAAAATGAAAACTCACCGCGGATCTGCTAAACGTTTTAAAAAGACAGGTTCTGGGAAGTTAAAACGTTCTCACGCGTACACAAGTCACTTATTCGCCAACAAATCTCAAAAGCAAAAGCGTAAGCTTCGCAAGAGTGCTGTTGTAAGCGCAGGAGACTTCAAACGTATCAAACAAATGCTTGCTAACATCAAGTAATCGGATAAGGAACAATTAGGAGGGAAATTCAATGCCAAGAGTAAAAGGCGGAACTGTTACACGTAAGCGTCGTAAAAAGGTTCTTAAATTAGCAAAAGGTTATTTCGGTTCAAAACATACATTATACAAAGTAGCTAACCAGCAGGTCATGAAATCTGGAAACTATGCTTTCCGTGACCGTCGTCAGAAAAAACGTGATTTCCGTAAACTTTGGATCACTCGTATCAACGCAGCTGCTCGCATGAACGGCCTTTCTTACAGCCGTTTAATGCACGGTCTTAAGCTTTCTGGTATCGAAGTAAACCGTAAAATGCTTGCTGATCTTGCTGTAAACGATCTTACTGCATTCAATCAGCTTGCTGATGCTGCTAAAGCTCAATTAAACAAGTAATCATATAGAGCCGCTCTCCAGCAGAGCGGCTTTTTCTATATAAAGGATGAGGCAACATGATTATTGCTGCTTATTTGGTGTTGATTAATCTGTGCGGTTTTTGGGTGATGGGCTTTGACAAACGTAAAGCGCAGCAGCACAAGTGGAGAATTTCTGAAGACCGGCTGTGGCTGATAGCCATCGTATTTGGAGCGCTCGGTGTCTGGCTTGGCATGCAAACCTTCAGACATAAAACGAAACACGCTTCTTTTAAGTATGGAGTACCGCTTCTTCTGGTAATTGAAGCGATTCTCATCGCTATTTACTACAGCCCGTTTGATTTATAAAAAGCAGAAAAGCGTTTAACGCTCTTCTGCTTTTTTTGCGAGTTTAATGGGCTGGTCCCAGTCAATCTTACAATTTGGATATCGTTCCAGCACTTTTTCTTCAATGTTCTCAAAATCTTTTGCAGAGAAATGTTTCAGCTTCTCAGGAGATTCTGTCCAGACAAAGATCGTGTGAATAAACAGCGGATGATCCTTGGAAGGAATATGTTTTTCTCCCTCAAAAAGCACGCCTTTATACGTCAGCTGAAAATTCTTCCGGGTATTGTTTTGTTCATCAATAATATAAAAATGTTCTTTTGATTGGGCCAGCTTAAGCCTTCTCTTAGGATTCGCGACATATTTGACCACGGCATAAATACAATAAGCAAAAAGTGCAAGCAAAATAATCCTTAGAACCATGACAAACATTGTGTGAAGGCACCTCCCTTATTGTGATGATCTGATGTAATACGAAAAGCATAGAAAAAGGTTTCACTTTTTCTAAAAGAAAGCTGTAAAAACATATACCCGATTTTCAAGTGAAATAGTCGTATGGTTAGCGCCATGTTTTGTATAATAAGAATGCAGGACTGATGAAGGAGGGTTTGGAACATGGCAAAATTAGATGAAACATTGACCATGCTGAAAGATTTAACAGATGCAAAAGGCATACCGGGCAATGAAAGAGAAGTAAGGCAAGTGATGAAATCATACATAGAACCATTTGCTGATGAGGTGACAACAGATCGCCTGGGCAGTTTAATTGCCAAAAAAACTGGTGCAGAAAACGGCCCGAAAATTATGATCGCCGGACATTTGGATGAAGTCGGCTTTATGGTGACACAAATCACAGATAAAGGCTTTATCCGTTTTCAAACCGTTGGCGGCTGGTGGGCTCAGGTTATGCTTGCCCAGCGCGTCACCATTGTCACAAAAAAAGGAGAAATCACAGGGGTTATCGGATCTAAGCCGCCTCATATTTTGTCTCCTGAAGCAAGAAAAAAATCAGTGGAAATAAAAGACATGTTTATTGATATTGGAGCTTCAAGCCGGGAAGAAGCCTTGGAGTGGGGTGTACTCCCGGGAGATATGATCGTTCCGCATTTTGAATTTACGGTCATGAACAATGAAAAATTCCTACTCGCAAAGGCGTGGGACAACCGCATTGGCTGTGCGATTGCAATTGATGTGTTAAGAAACTTACAAAACACAGATCATCCAAATATAGTGTATGGCGTCGGAACTGTGCAGGAGGAAGTCGGCCTGAGGGGAGCGAAAACGGCTGCGCACACCATTCAGCCTGATATTGCGTTTGGTGTTGATGTAGGAATAGCAGGAGACACGCCTGGCATTTCTGAGAAGGAAGCGCAGAGCAAAATGGGCAAAGGCCCGCAGATTATCGTTTACGATGCATCTATGGTCTCTCACAAAGGTTTGCGCGATGCAGTTGTAGCAACTGCAGAGGAAGCCGGCATTCCGTACCAATTTGATGCCATTGCCGGCGGCGGAACTGATTCGGGTGCCATCCATTTGACGGCAAATGGCGTTCCTGCGCTGTCCATTACCATTGCAACCCGCTACATTCATACGCACGCGGCCATGCTGCATCGTGATGATTATGAAAACGCGGTAAAGTTAATTACAGAAGTCATTAAGAAGTTAGACCGAAAAATGGTTGACGAAATTACGTACCAATAAAGATACGGAAGAATCCGCCTATTGAGGCGGATTCTATTTTTTGTCTGTACAAATTACAACATAGTGACTACAATAAAGTTGATACCGAAAATTTCCTGAACATGACGATATACGACACGCAGCTCGATTTGACAGGAAGGGAGGATAAACAATCTAATTTGTAAGCGCTTTCTAATATAAAGGAGGTTAAACAAAATTGAAAAAGAAAAAAACATGGAAACGCTTCTTACATTTTTCGAGTGCTGCTCTGGCTGCAGGTTTGATATTCACTTCCGCTGCTCCTGCAGAGGCAGCATTTTGGGGTGCATCCAATGAGCTCCTTCATGATCCGACTATGATTAAAGAGGGGAGCTCATGGTATGCGCTCGGAACAGGGCTTACGGAAGAACGGGGACTGCGGGTGTTGAAGTCTTCAGACGCTAAAAATTGGACCGTACAAAAATCCATTTTTAGCACACCGCTATCGTGGTGGTCCAATTATGTGCCGAATTACGAGCCAAACCAATGGGCGCCGGACATCCAATACTATAACGGAAAGTACTGGCTGTATTATTCTGTTTCTACTTTTGGAAGCAATACATCTGCCATTGGCCTGGCATCTTCCACAAGCATTAGTTCGGGGAGCTGGAAGGACGAGGGCTTGGTGATTCGTTCGACAAGCTCAAATAATTATAACGCCATTGATCCGGAGCTGACATTCGACAAGGATGGCAACCCGTGGCTTGCGTTCGGCTCGTTTTGGACCGGCATTAAGCTGACCAAGCTTGATAAGAATACGATGAAGCCTACTGGCTCGCTCTATTCGATTGCAGCCAGACCGAATAATGGCGATGCCTTAGAAGCTCCTACTCTTACGTATCAAAATGGTTACTACTATTTAATGGTTTCATTTGATAAATGCTGTGCTGGAGTAAACAGTACGTACAAAATTGCTTACGGAAGATCTAAAAACATTACAGGCCCTTATCTTGATAAAAGCGGAAAAAGCATGCTCGAAGGCGGAGGCACCATTTTGGATTCGGGCAATGACCAATGGAAAGGACCTGGAGGCCAGGATATTGTAAATGGAAACGTTCTTGTTCGCCATGCCTATGATGCCAATAACAACGGCATTCCGAAGCTTCTTATCAATGATTTGAACTGGAGCTCGGGCTGGCCGTCCTATTGAATCAAAAAGCCGGGGGGGAGAGCCCGGCTTTTTTTAAAAGAAAAGATTGACAGTATAATAGTCAATTACTATAATGAAATTGTTCGTACAAATATTTAATATGGGTTTATTATCTATTATTAGTACGTATCTTTTATAATTGAAAGCGTTTTATTTTATGAGAAAGGGGCAGTTTACATGCTTCAGACAAAGGATTATGAATTCTGGTTTGTGACAGGAAGCCAGCACCTATACGGGGAAGAGACGCTGGAACTGGTAGATCAGCATGCTAAAAGCATTTGTGAGGGGCTCAGCGGGGTTTCTTCCAGATATAAAATCACTCATAAGCCCGTCGTCACTTCACCGGAAACCATCAGAGAGCTGTTAAGAGAAGCGGAGTACAGTGAGACATGCGCTGGCATCATTACATGGATGCACACATTTTCCCCTGCAAAAATGTGGATAGAAGGCCTTTCCTCTTATCAAAAACCGCTTATGCATTTGCATACCCAATATAATCGCGATATCCCGTGGAGTACGATTGACATGGATTTTATGAACAGCAACCAATCCGCACATGGCGATCGAGAGTACGGTTACATCAACTCGAGAATGGGGCTTAGCCGAAAAGTCATTGCCGGCTATTGGGATGATGAAGAAGTGAAAAAAGAAATGTCCCAGTGGATGGATACGGCGGCTGCATTAAATGAAAGCAGACATATTAAGGTTGCCAGATTTGGAGATAATATGCGTCATGTCGCGGTAACGGACGGAGACAAGGTGGGAGCGCATATTCAATTTGGCTGGCAGGTTGACGGATATGGCATCGGGGATCTTGTTGAAGTGATGGATCGCATTACGGACGACGAGGTTGACACGCTTTATGCGGAGTATGACAGACTATATGTGATCAGTGAGGAAACAAAACGTGACGAAGCAAAGGTAGCGTCCATTAAAGAACAGGCGAAAATTGAACTTGGCTTAACCGCTTTTCTTGAGCAAGGCGGATACACAGCGTTTACGACATCGTTTGAAGTGCTGCACGGAATGAAACAGCTGCCGGGACTTGCCGTTCAGCGCCTGATGGAGAAAGGCTACGGGTTTGCCGGTGAAGGAGATTGGAAGACAGCGGCCCTTGTACGGATGATGAAAATCATGGCTGAAGGAAAAAGAACTTCCTTCATGGAAGATTACACGTACCATTTTGAACCGGGAAATGAAATGATTCTGGGCTCTCACATGCTTGAAGTGTGTCCGACTGTCGCTTTGGATCAGCCGAAAATCGAGGTTCATCCGCTTTCGATTGGCGGCAAAGAAGACCCTGCGCGTTTTGTATTTAACGGCATCAGCGGTTCTGCCATTCAAGCTAGCATTGTTGATATTGGCGGGCGTTTCCGCCTTGTGCTGAATGAAGTCAACGGCCAGGAAATTGAAAAAGACATGCCGAATTTACCGGTTGCCCGTGTTCTCTGGAAGCCGGAGCCGTCATTGAAAACAGCAGCGGAGGCATGGATTTTAGCCGGCGGTGCACACCATACCTGCCTGTCTTATGAACTGACAGCGGAGCAAATGCTTGATTGGGCGGAAATGGCGGGGATCGAAAGTGTTCTCATTTCCCGTGATACGACAATTCATAAACTGAAACACGAGTTAAAATGGAACGAGGCGCTTTACCGGCTTCAAAAGTAGAGGGGGATGTCACATGGCTTACACAATAGGGGTTGATTTTGGAACTTTATCAGGAAGAGCGGTGCTCGTTCATGTCCAAACAGGGGAGGAACTTGCGGCTGCTGTAAAAGAATACAGGCATGCTGTCATTGATACCGTCCTTCCAAAAACGGGTCAAAAGCTGCCGCGTGACTGGGCGCTGCAGCACCCTGCTGATTACCTCGAAGTCTTGGAAACAACCATTCCGTCTTTACTCGAACAGACGGGCGTTGAACCGAAAGACATTATCGGGATTGGAATTGATTTCACGGCATGTACGATCCTTCCTATTGACAGCAGCGGGCAGCCGTTATGCATGCTGCCTGAATATGAAGAGGAGCCGCACAGCTATGTGAAGCTCTGGAAGCATCATGCGGCCCAAAAACATGCTGATCGGCTCAATCAAATCGCGGAAGAAGAAGGAGAGGCTTTTTTACAGCGGTACGGAGGAAAAATTTCATCAGAATGGATGATTCCAAAGGTCATGCAAATTGCCGAGGAAGCGCCTCACATTTATGAAGCGGCTGACCGGATCATCGAGGCTGCGGACTGGATCGTGTACCAGCTGTGCGGCTCGCTCAAGCGAAGCAACTGTACCGCAGGGTATAAAGCGATGTGGAGTGAAAAAGCGGGGTATCCGTCAGATGATTTTTTTGAGAAATTAAACCCTTCAATGAAAACGATTACAAAGGACAAATTGTCAGGTTCTATTCATTCAGTAGGAGAAAAAGCCGGCAGTCTGACTGAAAAAATGGCAAAGCTGACAGGGCTTCTCCCGGGAACGGCTGTTGCGGTTGCCAATGTGGACGCTCATGTTTCCGTACCGGCGGTCGGCATTACAGAGCCAGGGAAAATGCTGATGATTATGGGAACTTCAACGTGCCATGTTCTTCTTGGTGAAGAGGTGCATATCGTTCCAGGTATGTGCGGCGTTGTGGACAACGGAATTCTCCCGGGCTATGCGGGATATGAAGCCGGGCAGTCCTGTGTTGGCGATCATTTTGACTGGTTTGTGAAAACATGTGTCCCGCCAGCGTATCAAGAGGAAGCAAAGGAAAAAAACATTGGCGTTCATGAGCTGCTGAGTGAGAAAGCAAACCATCAAGCACCAGGTGAAAGCGGCCTGCTTGCTTTAGATTGGTGGAATGGAAACCGTTCAACTCTTGTCGATGCGGATTTAACAGGGATGCTGCTTGGCATGACCCTGCTGACGAAGCCTGAAGAGATTTATAGAGCGTTAGTTGAAGCGACAGCTTACGGAACCCGGATGATTATCGAAACATTCAAAGAAAGCGGTGTTCCGATTGAGGAACTATACGCAGCCGGCGGAATAGCTGAGAAAAACCCGTTTGTCATGCAGATTTATGCGGATGTGACAAACATGGACATTAAAATCTCTGGTTCACCGCAAGCACCAGCCTTAGGATCTGCCATTTTCGGCGCGCTTGCAGCAGGCAAAGAAAAAGGCGGCTACGATGACATCAAAGAGGCAGCGGCGAACATGGGAAAACTGAAAGATATAACTTATACGCCAAATGCCGAAAACGCCGCGGTTTATGAAAAATTGTACGCTGAATATAAAGAGCTGGTTCATTATTTCGGAAAAGAAAACCATGTCATGAAGCGTCTGAAAACGATCAAAAATCTTCAATTTTCATCTGCCGCCAAAAAGAATTGATAAAGGGTGATGGAGCATGCTTGAAACATTAAAAAAAGAAGTGCTGGCTGCCAACCTGAAGCTTCAAGAGCATCAGCTGGTAACCTTTACGTGGGGAAATGTCAGCGGCATTGACCGTGAAAAAGAAAGAATTGTCATCAAACCTAGCGGAGTCGAATACAGTGACCTAACAGCCGATGACTTGGTTGTTTTGAACCTTGATGGAGAGGTCGTCGAAGGCTCGCTTAAGCCTTCTTCAGATACACCTACCCATGTTTATTTATATAAAGCCTTTCCGAATATCGGGGGAATTGTCCATACCCATTCTCAATGGGCGACAAGCTGGGCGCAATCGGGCAGAGACATCCCTCCGTTAGGCACGACCCATGCTGATTATTTTGACAGTGCGATTCCATGTACTCGAGAAATGTATGATGAAGAAATCATTCATGACTACGAACTGAATACAGGAAAAGTCATAGCGGAAACCTTTCAGCATCATAACTACGAACAGGTGCCGGGTGTGCTCGTGAATAATCACGGACCGTTCTGCTGGGGCACTGACGCCTTAAATGCCATTCATAACGCAGTTGTATTAGAAACGGTTGCCGAAATGGCCTATCACTCCATTATGCTGAATAAGGATGTAACCCCAATCAATACAGTCCTGCATGAAAAGCATTTTTATCGAAAACACGGAGCAAATGCGTATTATGGCCAGTCATGATACGCCTGTGTCACCGGCTGGCATTCTGATTGACTTGGACGGTACTGTATTCAGAGGAAATGAGTTGATCGAAGGAGCAAGAGAAGCGATCAAAACGCTTAGGAGAATGGGAAAGAAAATCGCCTTTTTAAGCAACCGGGGGAATATCTCCCGTGCCATGTGCAGAAAAAAACTTCTTGGCGCGGGGATTGAAACGGACGTAAACGACATTGTTCTGTCATCAAGCGTGACAGCGGCTTTTCTGAAAAAACATTATCGTTTTTCAAAGGTATGGGTGCTTGGGGAGCAAGGCTTGGTTGACGAGCTTAGGCTGGCCGGTGTGCAGAACGCGAACGAACCGAAGGAAGCGGATTGGCTCGTGATCTCCCTTCATGAAACGCTCACGTACGACGATTTAAATCAAGCCTTTCAAGCGGCTGCCGGCGGCGCTCGTATCATCGCTACAAACAAAGACCGCTCTTTTCCGAACGAAGACGGAAATGCCATTGATGTGGCTGGAATGATTGGGGCGATAGAGGCTTCCGCACAAGCGAAGACTGAACTTGTTGTCGGAAAACCGTCGTGGCTGATGGCGGAGGCTGCCTGTACAGCAATGAGGCTGTCCGCACATGAATGCATGATTATAGGAGACAGCATTGAATCTGACATTGCGATGGGGAAGCTTTATGGCATGAAAAGCGCCTTAGTGCTAACTGGTTCTGCGAAACAGGGTGAACAGCGTTTGTACACGCCGGATTATGTGCTGGATTCTATTAAGGATGTAACCAAATTGGCTGAGGAGGGGATTCTGATATGAATCGTATCGCAGCTGACGTTCAGCGTGCTTTTGAACACGCCGGAGAAAAGACGTTGCCTATAAAAGTTGAAGAAATTGTTCTCGGTAAGCAAGCAGCTGATTCGCTTTTGGATTATGTAAAACGAAAAAACAATCAACATATTGTCCTTGTCTGCGACGCGAATACACACCGCATTGTAGGAATTGATTTAGAAAACCGACTGAATCAAGCAGGATTTCAGGCCGAGTGCCTAATCATTCCAGAAAATGAAGCCGGAGATGTGACAGCTGATGAACGATCGCTCATTCATGTGCTGGTCCATACGAAACAACCAACGGATGTCATGATCGCAGTCGGTTCGGGCACGATTCATGATATCGTCCGCTTTGCGGCGTTTCAAAGAGATTTGCCGTTTATTTCTTATCCGACTGCTCCATCTGTAGACGGTTTTACATCAGCAGGGGCGCCGATTATTTTATACGGCACGAAAACAACCATTCAAACGAAGGCCCCATCTGCGCTGTTCGCTGATCTGGATCTATTAAAAGCGGCACCGCAGTCAATGGTGGCGGCTGGCTTTGGTGACATGCTCGGTAAAATCACGTCTTTAGCAGATTGGGAAATATCCCGGCATCTTGCCGGTGAGCCTTATTCGCCTGCAGGAGCTAAGATCGTTCAGGAGGCGCTTGCTGCCTGCATTGAACACACAGAAGACATTGCGATGAAAACGGAAACAGGCATACGGGTTTTGATGGAGTCTTTACTTGTATCGGGGCTTGTCATGCTGGCATTAGATCATTCCCGCCCGGCATCAGGCGGAGAGCATCATATTTCACATTGGATTGAGATGGAATTAATGGAGAAAAAACGGCCACAGATTCTTCATGGGGCAAAGGTGGGCTGTGCAGCTGTTTTATTAACTGACACATACAGAAAGCTCGCTCAGGATGACGGGCTGAACGAATTTTCACCGAGCCGGCAGCAAGCCATCCAATCGGCTTATCAAACTCTCCCGGAAGGAGAAGTGCTGGCTGATTGGCTGAGATCAGCCGGAGGCCCTGCGTATTTTGACGAAATCGGTGTCGGGCAGGATTCCGTCAAGAAGGCCTTCAGACATGCGCACACCTTAAGAGACCGCTGCACCGGATTAAGAATCATTAATGAAAACAAAACGCTGATCAACCATGGTCTATATGAATAGCCCGCACCTCGAATGGAAGGGGTAACGCAGATGAAAAAAATGACTGTCTGTTTTCTTGTGCTCATGATGCTGCTGACATTAGTCATTGCCGGGTGTTCAGCAGAAAGATCATCCGGGAAGTCGGGTGAAACCGAGCTGACCTTTTGGACATTTAACGGACTTCATGAGCAGTTCTATGTAGAAATGGTGAAGGAATGGAATGAAAAATATCCTGACCGCAAAATTAAGCTGAATACAGTCGTTTATCCGTATGGACAAATGCACGATAACTTGTCTATCTCCTTAATTGCAGGAGAAGGCGTCCCTGATATTGCCGATGTCGAATTGGCCCGTTTTTCAAACTTTTTGAAGGGCTCTGACATACCGCTTGCCGACTTGACTCCGCTGATTGAAAAGGACCGCGATAAATTCGTTGAGGCGCGGCTGACCCTGTACAGCAAAAACGGAAAGCTTTACGGACTCGATACACATGTAGGGACAACGGTCATGTTTTATAACATGGATGTGATGAAAAAAGCCGGCGTCAATCCTGACGATATTAAAACATGGGATGATTACCATAAAGCCGGACAGAAAGTGCGCAAAGTGACCGGGAAGCCGATGGGAACGGTGGAAACAAATGATTCCGCAACGTTCTTATCTATGATTTCACAGCAAAACTCAGGCTATTTTGATAAAAACGGCAAGCTGATCCTCAATAATGACACCAACGTAAAAACACTCCAATATTTAAAAGACATGATCAATGATAAAACGATGATTCCTGCGCCGGGCGGCGGGCATCACAGTGAAGAATACTACGGCTTTATGAACCAAGGAGGAGCTGCTTCAGTCCTCATGCCGATTTGGTATATGGGAAGATTTATCGATTATATGCCTGATCTGAAAGGGAAGATTGCCATCAGGCCGCTCCCGGCATGGAAAGAGGGAGGCGACCGCTCGGCAGGTTTGGGCGGTACGGCAACCGTTGTGCCGAAGCAAGCCAAGCATGTTGAGTTAGCAAAAGAGTTTTTAGCCTTTGCGAAGGGCTCTAAAGAAGGAAACAAAAAGCTCTGGAGCGTACTTGGGTTTGACCCGCTTCGCTGGGATGTCTGGAGCTCCAAGGAATTGAAAGAGAAAAACAAATACACGGATTACTTCCAAAACGGAACAGGCATTTTTTCTGTGCTGCTCGATATCAAGGATGAAATCAATCCGATTTATTTACATGAGGATTTTGCCAAGGCTTCAGACCTTGTCAACAGAAGCGTGTTGTTCGACGCACTTAAATCTCAGCAAAAAACGCCTAAACAAGCCTTGGACAGAGCGGCAGGTGAACTGAAACAGAAATAGAATCCCATTCAAAAAGTGAAAGCGGGGAGGTTCTCATGAAACCTGTGAAAACAGGAACGGTTCATCCCGTTCCTTCAGCTGCGAAACAATCAGGCTGGCGAGATCTGTTTTATTCAAAAAAAGCGGCGCCCTATCTGTTTACAGCGCCATTCGTTTTATCCTTTCTCGTATTTTTTCTATACCCCATCATTAGTGTCTTCATCATGAGCTTCCAAAGAATTTTGCCGGGAGAGGTGTCCTTTGTCGGTTTGTCTAATTATACAGCGCTAAACAACCCGACGTTCTATACCGCCCTTTGGAATACGCTGGAATACACCTTTTGGACGCTGATCGTGCTGATTCCTGTCCCATTGCTTCTAGCCATATTCCTGAATTCAAAGCTGGTCAAATTTAGAAATATATTTAAATCAGCATTATTTATCCCGGCATTGACCTCAACCATTGTCGCGGGGATCATTTTTCGGCTGATCTTCGGAGAAATGGAAACGTCTCTGGCCAATTCCATCCTACTCAAACTCGGCTTTTCACCTCAGAACTGGATGAACAATGAACATACCGGCATGTTTTTGATGGTGCTGCTTGCTTCATGGAGATGGATGGGAATCAACATCCTTTACTTTTTAGCCGGTTTGCAAAATGTGCCGAAAGAGCTGTATGAAGCCGCTGATATAGACGGCGCGAATACAATGAAAAAATTTCTGCACATCACGCTGCCGTTTCTCAAGCCTGTAACCGTATATGTGCTGACCATCAGCATCATCGGCGGCTTCAGGATGTTTGAGGAAAGCTACGTCCTTTGGCAGAATAATTCCCCGGGTAATATTGGTCTGACGCTTGTCGGATATTTGTATCAGCAGGGACTTGCCTACAATGAAATGGGATACGGAGCGGCCATCGGCATTGTGCTTTTGATTGTGATCCTTGTTGTCAGCCTGATTTCATTAAAGCTGTCAGGCTCGTTTAAGGGGGAGGGATAAATGTTGCGGCACAGTCCTCAGTTTAGCGTTTATAGAATTGCGCTAACCCTGTTTTTTATTATGCTGAGCCTATTGTATCTTTTTCCGATTTTCTGTTTGCTTTTAGGATCATTAAAGCCGTCATCTGAGCTTTTGCGTGTGGGGCTGAATCTTGATATTGATCCAAAAGTGATGAGTTTTGATAACTACACATTTCTGTTTAATGGCGGCAGCATTTATTTCAAATGGTTTTTTAACAGTCTTGTACTCGGGCTTTTCACGACCGTGCTCACTCTGTTTTTTTCTTCGATGATCGGGTACGGGCTTGCGGTTTATGATTTTAAGGGCAGAAACATCATCTTTGTTCTTGTGCTGATTATCATGATGGTTCCGCTGGAAGTGATGATGCTTCCACTGTTTAAGCTTACCGTTGGACTGCACTTGATCGATTCATATACGGGTGTCATATTGCCGTTTATCGTTTCACCTGTTGCCGTTTTCTTTTTCAGGCAATATGCTCTTGGCCTTCCAAGAGATCTGCTGGACTCTGCAAGGATGGACGGCTGTACGGAATTCGGCATCTTTTTCAGGATTATGGCACCGCTGATGAAACCGGCTTTCGGCGCGATGATTATCCTCCAGTCCTTAAACAGCTGGAACAACTTCTTATGGCCGCTGATTGTGCTTCGGTCGAAAGAAATGTTTACGCTTCCAATAGGGCTGTCCAGCTTGCTGAGCCCTTATGGAAATAATTACGACATGCTTATATCCGGCTCAGTATTTGCGATTTTGCCGGTGATTATCATTTTCTTGTTTTTCCAAAAGTACTTTATCTCCGGCCTGACGGTAGGGGGAGTCAAAGGTTAATGAAGGAGGAAACGTGTGATGAAAAAAGCGCGAATGATTGTAGACAAAGAATATAAAATCGGTGAAGTAGATAAACGGATTTATGGCTCATTTATCGAACATATGGGTCGTGCGGTATATGAAGGCATATATGAGCCTGATCACCCTGAAGCGGATGAAGATGGATTTAGAAAAGATGTCCAGTCGCTGATCAAAGAATTGCAGGTTCCCATCATCCGCTATCCGGGCGGAAACTTTTTATCCGGATACAACTGGGAGGACGGTGTCGGACCAGTCGAAAACCGCCCGAGACGGCTTGACTTGGCATGGCAAACGACAGAAACCAATGAAGTGGGAACAAATGAATTTTTATCTTGGGCAAAAAAGGTGAACACTGAGGTCAATATGGCCGTCAACCTTGGCACAAGAGGCATAGATGCCGCCCGTAATCTCGTTGAATATTGCAACCATCCGAAAGGCTCTTACTGGAGTGATTTAAGAAGATCGCAAGGCTATGAACAGCCGTATGGCATCAAAACATGGTGCTTAGGAAACGAAATGGATGGACCGTGGCAGATCGGCCACAAAACAGCTGATGAATACGGACGGCTTGCTGCAGAGACAGCAAAGGTCATGAAGTGGGTTGACCCATCAATTGAACTCGTTGCCTGCGGCAGCTCAAACAGCGGCATGCCGACCTTTATCGATTGGGAAGCGAAGGTGCTGGAGCATACGTATGAGCATGTCGACTATATCTCTCTTCACACCTACTACGGAAACCGGGATAACAATCTGCCAAACTACTTGGCACGTTCTATGGATTTGGATCATTTTATCAAATCAGTCGCTGCGACCTGTGACTATGTAAAAGCAAAAACACGCAGCAAGAAAACAATCAATCTTTCTCTGGATGAATGGAACGTCTGGTACCACTCAAATGAGGCTGATAAAAAAGTCGAGCCGTGGATCACTGCGCGTCCGATTTTAGAGGATATTTACAATTTTGAAGATGCCTTATTAGTCGGCTCGCTCCTCATTACGATGCTGCAGCACGCAGACCGTGTGAAAATTGCGTGTCTTGCACAGCTTGTCAATGTCATCGCGCCGATCATGACGGAAAAAGGCGGTGAAGCATGGAGACAGCCGATTTTCTATCCATACATGCATGCTTCTGTTTATGGAAGGGGCGAGTCACTGAAACCGCTTATTTCTTCTCCGAAGTACGACTGTTCTGATTTCACTGATGTGCCATATGTTGATGCTGCTGTTGTGTACTCTGAAAAGGAAGAAACCCTCACTATTTTTGCGGTAAACAAGGCTGAGGATCAGATGGAGACGGAGATTTCGCTCAGAGGCTTTGAATCCTACCAAATCGCAGAGCACATCGTACTTGAGCATCAGGATATCAAAGCGACAAACCAGCATAACAGAAAAAATGTCGTTCCGCATTCCAACGGAACATCGTCTGTCAGCGAAAACGGCTTAACTGCTCATTTCACGCCGCTTTCCTGGAATGTGATCCGCCTGAAAAAACAGTCATAAGAGAAGCTAAGCCGGAGATTTCTCTCCGGCTTGTCTTTCAACTGCCACGAGCCGGCCCGTTCAAGCCGGCTTTTTGTATAGGAAAAAATGACCGCTTTTCACCATGAAATTATGATATATTTATGAAAAACAGCAAAGGGGATGGGAGAAAATGAATGCGGTTACAATTGTGATAGCATCAATGTGTATTTTGGCTATTGCCTATCGTTTATACGGAACATTTATGATGGTGAAGGTTCTCAAAGTGAATGATGACAAGCCAACACCTGCTCATGCGCTTGAGGATGGGAAAGACTATGTGCCTACAAATAAATGGGTTTCGTTCGGCCACCACTTTGCCGCGATCGCAGCGGCCGGGCCGCTGGTCGGACCAATTCTGGCGGCGCAGTTTGGCTATTTGCCGGGATTATTGTGGCTGTTAATCGGGGCGGTAATTGGGGGAGCCGTCCATGATATTGTGGTGTTGTTTGCATCGATGCGCAAAAACGGAAAATCGCTGTCGGAAGTGGCAAAGGATGAGCTTGGCCCTGTTGCAGGATTTTGTACAGGACTGTCCATGCTGTTTATCATCACGATCACAATGGCGGGTCTGTCGATGGTTGTCTTGCATGCGCTTGAACGTAATCCATGGGGAACATTTGCGGTAGGGATTACGATTCCGATTGCGATGGGTGTGGGCTTATTTTATAAGAAAACGGGAAATTTAAAGCTCGCTTCAACGGTCGGCTTTCTCTTTTTAATGGCAGGAGTCTTTATCGGTCCATGGGTACAGACTACAGCGCTCGGTGACTTTTTAACGCTAGATACAAAAACGCTTTCAATCGCGCTTCCTGTTTATGCGTTTTTTGCGGCTGCGCTTCCCGTTTGGCTGCTTCTTGCTCCGCGTGATTATTTAAGCAGCTTTATGAAAATCGGTGTTTTTATCGCTTTGATTGTTGGTGTGTTTGTCGTCAATCCGTCCATTCCGTTTCCTGCGTTTACAGAATTCGTAAAAGGCGGCGGGCCGGTGCTGGCAGGACCTGTCTGGCCGTTTATCTCAATAACCATCGCCTGCGGGGCGATCTCTGGGTTCCATGCCTTTGTCGGCTCAGGAACGACACCGAAAATGCTGAATAAATGGAGTGACATGAAGCCGGTTGCGTTTGGCGCAATGCTTGTTGAGTGTCTTGTCGGCATCATGGCGCTGATTGCAGCGACCGCTTTACAGCCTGCTGATTACTTTGCGATTAACAGCACGCCTGAGGTTTTCCGTACGCTTGGCATGAATGTCGTACATTTGCCTGAATTGAGCAGGGAAATCGGTTTGGACTTAGAAGGAAGAACAGGGGGAGCCGTCACGCTTGCGGTGGGGATGACTTATATTTTTACCGGAATGCCGTTTTTCAGCCATTTGGCCTCATACTTTTTCCAATTTGTCATTATGTTTGAAGCGGTCTTTATTTTAACAGCGATTGACGCCGGCACACGCGTCGCCCGTTATTTGATCCAGGATTTCTTCGGGGAGGTGTATAAGCCGCTGAAGAAAACAGACTGGATTCCGGGCTCTGTATTTGCCAGCGCGCTTGCCTGTTTGATGTGGGGGTACTTGCTGTATTCAGGAGATATCGGTTCCATTTGGGCGCTGTTCGGCGTTTCTAATCAGCTGATGGCTTCAGTGGGGCTGATTATCGGAGCGACCATCGTGCTGAAAATCGCTGATAAACGCCGATACATTCTGACTTGCCTTATCCCGCTTGCCTATTTATATGTCACTGTCAATTATGCGGGCTATTGGATGGTGCGCAATGTGTATCTCAATCCTGAAGCAGCAGGATATAGTGTATTGAATGGCGTATTATCTATCATCATGCTGGTGTTAGGCTTCATTATTATCGTGGCGGCTGTGAAAAAATGGGCGCAGATGTGGAAAGATCCGAGCTTAAGGATGGAAGCGTCTATACCGGGCTAGAAGGACTATTGAAAATGCTGAGGGGGGTTGGCAATGAATCTATCAATGAAATATCTTATTCTATACGTATCGGACAGCAAGCGGGCTATTCATTTTTACCGGGATATTTTAGGACTGCCGATTCGTGCTGAACACGGAACGTATATCGAGTTTGATACAGGGTCTACGATATTGGCGCTTAATACGCGGGAAAGCGCCAGAGACATCACGGCGCTGGACATTCCGGATACATCTGCTTCAAACACATTTGAAATCGGGTTTGTTACTGAAAATGTAGAAGCGGTCATCAAAAGGATGAGAGAACAAGGCGTATCGATTATCGGGGAGCCGAAAGTGAAACCATGGGGGCAGACGGTCGCCTATATCGCTGATCCGGAAGGACATTATATCGAAATTTGCAGTCCGATGGAATAACGCACAAAAGCCCAAAACAGTGTCTGTTTTGGGCTTTCTCATGATGTTTTGTGCCTGGCTGCTTCCAATAGCAGATCAGCCAGGTGAACGGCTCTGACTTTACCGCTTAGTCCTTCGCGTTCAATCCCGAGCTTCATCTGCAGCAGGCAGCCGGGATTTGCTGTTACAATGAGGATCGCTTCGGTTGCTTTGACGGCAGCCATTTTGCTGTCCAGTATTTTCATAGACATTTCAGCTTCGACGATGTTGTAAATTCCCGCTGACCCGCAGCAGCTGTCTGCTTTCTCCATTTCTTTGAATTCAGCCCCTTTGATGCTTTTAAGAAGCTGGCGGGGCTCAAGCGACGTATGCATTACATTTCTTAGGTGGCATGAATCTTGGTAGGTAACGACCTGAGGTGTCTCGAGCGCTAAGTCCATTTGATGGAAATCGAGTTCAACCAAAACGGAAGAAAAATCCTTCAGCTTTTGAACAAAAGCGGCGGCCCGCTCCGACCACTCAGGGTCATCCTTCAGCAAATGATCATATTCAGTGAGAAAGGCTCCGCATCCTCCTGCGTTTGTAATGACTGCATCCACGTCTAATGCTTCGAAAGCAGCGATATTTTGTTTCGCGAGCTCTTTCCCTGTGTTTTTTTCACCGCTGTGTCCATGAAGCGCCCCGCAGCAAGACTGTTCAGGCGGAATGACAATGTCGCAGCCTGCCAGCTGTAAAAGCTTCAATGTGGCGTTATTGGTCGGTAAAAACATTGTATCCATTAAGCAGCCCGAAAAAAAGGCGACCCGTTTTTTCATGGGGCCAATGGAAGGCAGGAAACGCGGCCGATGTTTCATGTCTTTGCTTTTTGGAACATCAGGAAGAACAGCTTCCATCGTCCGCAAATGCTCAGGCAGGACCCGAAGCATGCCTGATTTTCGCACAGCGGTTTGCAGCCCTGACCGCTGATATAAACCGATAAGGCTTACAGCTGAGCGCATGCGGTTTTGATGCGGAAACAGCTCGTGAAAAGCCGTCTTTCGCATGACACGTTCACCAAGCGAGTGTTTTTTATTTTGGTGGATAATATCTCTGGCTTCCTCAAGCAGCTGCCCGTATTTCACGCCAGACGGGCATACGGGCTCACAGGCGCGGCAGCCGAGGCAAAGTGACAGCGACCGTTCGACATCTTCATCCGGTTCAATCATACCGTCGGCTACGGCTTTCATTAAGGCGATACGCCCGCGCGGAGAGTGTGTTTCCTGAAATCCCGATTCGATATAGGTCGGACAGGAAGGAAGACAGAAGCCGCAGCGCATACAATTTAATAACTCGCCTTCATCCATACGCTCTTTAAATTCATTTTGGATCTGTTTCATTTCTTTTTCTGTTGTCATCTTTCCGCCACCACACGTTTTCTGGCATCTTTCGCAAACACTTTGCCCGGATTTAATATGTTCCGGGGGTCAAATGCCGCTTTCAACGCTTTCATCGCATCAATGCCTTCTTTTTTCAGCTTCATTTCCAAGTAAGGCGCTTTCATTTCCCCGACTCCGTGCTCTCCGGTTATCGTCCCGCCAAGTTCAATCGCTTTCTCAAAAATCTCGGCAAAAGCCTGTTCGACACGTTCCATTTCATCCTCATTTCTTATGTCTGTCGTGCATGTCGGGTGAAGGTTCCCGTCTCCCGCATGGCCAAAGGTGCAGATGGAAATATCATATTTAGCAGCAATATCATTAATCGCTTTAACCATATTGGCGATTTCTGAGCGAGGAACGGTCGCATCCTCTAAAATCGTCGTCGGCTTGAGGCGGGCTAGGGCAGAAAGTGCAGAACGCCGGGCTTCAGTCAGGGCAAACGCTTCCTCCTCTGTTTGTGCGGTCTGAACGGAAACGGCGTCGCCTTTTTTGCAAATCGCCTCAATCTTTTCCATATCCCGTGCCACGATTTCAAGCGGTCCGTCTTGCTCAATTAATAGAACCGCCTTTGCGTTTGTCGGCAGTCCGATTTTGGCATAATCCTCAATCACCAATAGTGTAGGCTGGTCGAGAAATTCAAGCGTGGCGGGTATGATTTTTGCGGCAATGATGTCTGATACCGTTTGAGCAGCGGCATCGATATTTTCATATAGGGCAAGCAGCGTCTTTTTTGTTTCCGGCTTTGGAACGAGCTTGACGATTGCCTCTGTCACAATGCCGAGTGTTCCTTCTGAGCCGACAAAAAGACGTGTGAGATCGTATCCGGCCACATCCTTTGCGAGTTTTCCGCCGGTGCGGATGATGTCACCATTTGCGAGCACAACCTCCAGTCCAATAACATAGTCGCGGGTGACGCCGTATTTTAATCCGCGGAGCCCGCCGGAATTTTCATTGATGTTTCCGCCCATGGTTGATATTTTCATAGAACTCGGGTCAGGCGGATAAAACAAACCTTTGCTTTCAACTGCCCGGATCATATCCAGCGTAATGACTCCCGGCTGAACTGTGGCAGTTAAATTTTCTTCATCAATCTCAAGAATCCGGTTCATGTGCTTAAAGAGAAGCACAAGTCCGCCTTCAGTCGGGCACGTGCCGCCGCACAGGTTTGTCCCTGATCCTCTTGGAACGATCGGCACTCGATGTTCGCTGCAAATTGTTAAAATGCGTGATACTTCATCAGTATTCCTCGGAGCAATCACGGCATCAGGCATAGACTGATACTGAGGCGTCGCATCATATGAATAGACGAGACGGCCGGCATTCGAGTCATCAAAGTTTTCTGGTCCGGAGACCCGAATCAGCTGTTCCTTTACATCCTTGGTGATCATTTCACCCATCCCCCTGTCAAAAAACGCTTTCAATCTATTGTAAAAGAAAAAAAGCAAAGCCTTCCATGGAGAAACATACAAAAAATGAAACTGAAACTCTCTCTATTTTGTATCTTGATCTAAAAAATAGAGTGCGACGTACATCGTGACGACGTCCTCGGTACGGTCAAAACGTAAACCCGTCAGCTGTTCAGCCTTAGACAGACGATAACGCAATGTATTGATGTGTATATGCATGTCTTCAGCGGTTTGTTTCAAAGACAAATCGTGATGAAAAAAAGTCCGTATCGTATTCATAAGTTCCTGATGCTCTAGCGCCTCTCCTAATACTCTTTGCGGAAATTCGTTTCGGGTTCCCGGGCTGATCTCCGTCAGACACATATCAAGCTTCAGATCCTCTTCAAATATGGGCGTTTTTCGCTTAAGGCTGACAGCCAGCGCTTTTTCCGCTTGCTCGTATGACTCTGTCAGGCTGGAGCTTGCGACAGCCCTTCCGGCGCCAGCTGCTGTATATTGGCTGCTTGCGGTATTGGCAAACGAACAAATGTGAAGGATTTTCCGTAAAAGCTGATCCCTTTGTTCATGCTGCGGCACTTCATGATTAATCAAAATCCGTTCATTTCCCCACCTGATGAACAAATCCGCAGGGTACGAGGATTTCCAGCTGCGTGCCATTTGTTCAATATCATGACGTGACCACTCATACCCCTGAATCAGAATCATTTGGCGCCGGGAGGAAAGGTCAACACCAAGAAGCTGAGCTTTCTCAAGAAAACTGGGAGACCACTCCTTTAGTTGCAGCCAATCGATCATAAAGGACTCCAGCATTCTCTCACGCCACTGGGATTGCTCTAAGTGCCGCGATTCCTTAATGAACAGCTCTGTCATTTTTCGAAGCAGTTCTCCGAATGGCTGAATCTCTGCAGGCTCACCTGTCAGCCCGAAGACGGCGATCACATCATGGTCAAAAAATACAGGGAGGTTTATGCCTGCTTTCACTCCTTTTAACCTTGTTTCATCTTCTTTTGTAATAATCACGCTGCGTCTTTCTTTTGCGCAGATAAGCGCTCCCTCATGAAATTGTCCGACACGCTCATCGTTTGTGCCTGCCATAATAAGACCGTCCGTGTTTACAATAATGACTTCACGTTCGTACATTTTTTTAACTTCAGCAATAATTTTTTTCGCTAATAACGGCTGTAAAAACATGGCGTTCCCCCTCATCATGTTTTTATTATATAAGACATGAAACCGGGCGCTGTCACCCGGTTTCATGTCTTATTCGGCGGGTTTTAATCCGCCTTCAAGCGTTTTCAGCATTTCGTTTTTCTCACTTTCGGATGCGTGCTGCCAAATGACTTCGAATAAAACGCCGAGCCCTGGAAGCATTTTTTCTTCACCGCTTTGAATCGCATCTACGATTGTATGCTCAAGCTGCTCCTGATTATTGCCGGTGACATTGGAGATGACGGCATGACGTAAATTAAGATCCATGTAAAACGCTCCTTTTTCTAAAATGTAATACGTATATTCTAACCCTGCACCTGGTTTATTATGTGCTGTTCTTGCGATATAATAACATCATGTTAAAAAAAGGAGCGCCACATAGACAGTGAAACAAATAGAATCGGCAAAAAACCAAAAAGTGAAGGATTGGAAAAAGCTTCACACAAAAAAAGAACGAACAAAAACAAATACATTTCTGATAGAGGGAGAACACCTCGTTGAAGAGGCGTTGAAAAGCCCGGGCATTGTGAAAGAAATCCTTGTAAAGGATGAAACGAGGATTCCTTCAGATCTTGAGACTGGTATCCAGTGCTATATGCTGAGTGAAGATGCGTTTTCAGCTGTGACTGAAACCGAAACGCCGCAGCAGATTGCCGCTGTGTGCCATATGCCTAAAGAAAAGCTGGCAACGGCACGCAAGGTGCTGCTGATTGACGCTGTTCAAGATCCGGGAAACCTTGGCACAATGATTCGAACGGCTGATGCGGCCGGTTTGGATGCGGTTGTACTCGGTGACGGCACGGCGGACGCCTTTAACGGAAAAACACTGCGATCTGCTCAAGGATCTCACTTCCATATTCCTGTTGTGAGAAGAAACCTGCCTTCATATGTGGACGAATTGAAGGCAGAGGGCGTAAAAGTATACGGCACGGCGTTGCAAAACGGAGCGCCTTACCAGGAGATCCCTCAGTCTGAATTCTTTGCGCTCATTGTAGGAAATGAAGGTGCAGGGGTGGATGCTGCATTGCTGGAAAAAACGGATTTGAACCTGTATGTGCCGCTTTACGGACAGGCTGAATCACTAAACGTTGCGGTTGCGGCTGCCATCCTCGTGTATCACTTGCGAGGATAGTGTTGCGCCAAGCGTTGGATTTCTCTATAATAGAACATAATATTTCAAAAACCGTGACAGAGGACCTCAATTTCTGATCAACTGCTTTCCAGGGAGAAAATGCCGCTGACTGAGAGCATTTTTAACGCAGCCGGAAATTGGCTTCACCTCTTGAGTTGTCGCCGGGACCGTGCACATGCGCGTAAAGGTGAACCGGAATCTGATTCCGTTATGTCAATGAAGCTGACGACAGCATCAGTCTGTCTGAAATAAGGGTGGTACCGCGGCCACAACTCGTCCCTTGTACAAGGGACGGGTTTTTTTTATTTTCCAAAGACATATGACGGTTTGTTTACATAAAAGGAGGATGCAAAATGGAAGAAAAGCTAAAACAGCTGGAACAAGAAGCTTTAGAACAAGTAGAAGCGGCAAGCTCATTGAAGGTTGTCAATGATATTCGGGTGCAATATCTCGGAAAAAAAGGGCCGATTACAGAAGTGCTGCGCGGAATGGGCAAGCTTTCTGCTGAGGAACGTCCAAAAATGGGGGCGCTCGCGAACGAAGTAAGGGAGCGTATTGCCAATGCGATTGCTGACAAAAACGAGAAGCTTGAAGAAGAGGAAATGAAACAGAAGCTTGCAGGACAGACAATTGACGTCACGCTGCCGGGGAACCCTGTTGCAGTCGGCGGCCGCCATCCGCTCACTGTTGTCATTGAAGAAATTGAAGATTTATTTATCGGTATGGGCTACACAGTCGAGGAAGGGCCAGAGGTTGAAACGGATTACTACAACTTCGAATCGCTCAATCTTCCGAAAGAACACCCAGCGCGCGATATGCAGGACAGCTTTTACATCACAGAGGAAACTTTGATGAGAACGCAAACTTCTCCTGTCCAAACACGGACGATGGAAAAGCATGAAGGCAAAGGTCCCGTTAAAATCATTTGCCCGGGTAAAGTATATCGCCGTGATAACGATGATGCGACGCACTCTCACCAATTTATGCAAATTGAAGGGCTTGTCGTTGACAAAAACATCAGCATGAGTGATTTAAAAGGAACGCTTGAACTCGTTGCGAAAAAAATGTTCGGGCAAGACCGCGAAATCAGACTCCGTCCAAGCTTCTTTCCGTTTACTGAGCCTTCAGTAGAAGTGGATGTGACATGCTTTAAATGCGGTGGGAACGGCTGCTCAGTCTGTAAAGGAACAGGCTGGATTGAAATCCTCGGCGCCGGCATGGTTCACCCGAACGTGCTTAAAATGGCTGGCTTTGATCCGAAGGAATATCAGGGCTTCGCATTCGGAATGGGTGTTGAGCGCATCGCGATGCTGAAATACGGCATTGATGATATCCGCCACTTCTATACAAACGATGTCAGATTTATTTCGCAGTTTAAACAGGCGTAAGAGGAGGATGCAAGGATGTTTGTTTCTTATAAATGGTTAGAGGATTATGTTGATTTAAAAGGCATGGACCCGGCTGTTCTTGCTGAAAAAATTACAAGAGCCGGTATTGAGGTTGAAGGAATTGAATACAAAGGAGAAGGCATCAAAGGCGTTGTCATCGGCCATGTGCTGGAGCGCGAGCAGCACCCGAATGCTGATAAGCTGAATAAGTGCCTTGTGGATATCGGAGCTGAAGCCCCTGTACAAATCATTTGCGGCGCGCCGAATGTGGATAAAGGACAAAAAGTCGCGGTTGCAACAGTCGGAGCGGTGCTGCCGGGCAATTTCAAAATCAAAAAAGCTAAGCTTCGCGGTGAAGAATCAAACGGCATGATCTGTTCCTTACAGGAGCTTGGTATTGAAAGCAAACTTGTGGCGAAGAAGTATGCAGAAGGCATTTTCGTATTCCCGAATGACGCTGAAACAGGAAGCGATGCCTTAGCGGCTTTACAGCTTGACGATGCGATTCTTGAGCTGGGTTTAACGCCAAACCGCGCCGATGCCATGAACATGCTTGGTGTTGCTTACGAGGTTGCCGCGATTTTAGACACTGAGGTAAATCTTCTGCAAACGGATTACCCGGCTGCTTCAGAACAAGCGTCTGATTACATTTCAGTCAAAATTGAAGATCAAGAAGCGAACCCGCTGTACACTGCAAAAATCATTAAAAATGTCACGATTGCTCCGTCACCGCTTTGGATGCAGACAAAGCTGATGAATGCAGGCATTCGTCCGCACAACAACGTCGTTGACATCACAAATTTTGTCCTGTTGGAATACGGACAGCCGCTTCATGCGTTTGATTATGACAGATTTGGCTCTAAGGAAGTGGTAGTAAGAAAAGCAGCTGAGAATGAAATGATCGTAACTCTTGATGATCAAGAACGTAAGCTGTCCGCCGATCACCTTGTCATTACAAACGGAACGAAAGCGCAGGCCGTTGCGGGTGTCATGGGAGGAGCAGAGTCAGAGGTTCAGGAAGATACGAAAACGATTTTGCTTGAGGCAGCGTATTTCAACGGGCAGACGGTTCGCAAGGCTTCCAAAGACCTTGGTTTGAGAAGTGAATCAAGCGTAAGATTTGAAAAAGGAATTGATCCGGCGCGCGTACGTCTTGCAGCAGAACGGGCTGCGCAGCTGATCCATCTGTATGCCGGCGGTGAGGTGCTTGCAGGAACAGTTGAGGAAGATCACCTGACAATCGAAGCAAATAACATTCACGTATCTGCTGATAAAGTGAGCAGCGTTCTAGGCCTGACGATCAGTAAAGAAGAACTGATTAGCATTTATAAACGTCTCGGTTTTACGGTCGGTGAAGCGGGTGAACTTCTCGTTGTGACCGTCCCATCACGCCGCGGCGACATTACAATAGAAGAGGATTTAATCGAAGAAGCGGCAAGACTGTACGGCTACGATAACATTCCGTCTACGCTTCCTGAGACAGCGGGAACTACAGGCGGATTAACGCCATACCAGGCAAAACGCCGTAAAGTCAGACGCTTCCTTGAAGGCGCAGGCTTATCACAAGCCATCACTTACTCACTGACAAACGAGAAGAAAGCGGCAGCGTTTGCGATTGAAAAATCACTGAATACTGTGCTTGCGCTTCCAATGAGTGAAGAAAGAAGCATTCTCAGACACAGTCTTGTTCCGAATCTGCTTGATTCTGTTTCTTACAACCTCGCGAGGCAGACTGACTCAGTTGCACTGTACGAAGTCGGCTCCGTTTTCCTGACGAAGGAAGAGGACACAAAACCTGTTGAAACAGAACGCGTAGCAGGAGCTGTTACCGGGTTATGGCGCAAGCAGCTATGGCAGGGTGAAAAGAAACCAGTTGATTTCTTTGTTGTCAAAGGAATTGTGGAAGGGCTGTTAGACAAACTCAACGTCCTAGACAGCATTGAATTTGTACAGTCTGAACGCAAACAGCTGCATCCGGGCAGAACAGCGAACATTTTATTGAATGGTTCTCTGATCGGCTTCATCGGCCAAGTCCATCCTTCATTGGAAAAAGAACTGGATATAAAGGAAACATACGTATTTGAGCTCGATCTTCATGCGTTGCTTGCAGCAGAAACAGCACCTCTTGTTTACACGGCGATTCCGAAATATCCGTCTGTGACACGTGATATTGCTCTTGTAACAGATAAAACCGTCACAAGCGGACAGCTCGAGAGCGTCATTAAAGAGGCTGGCGGCAAGCTTCTGAAAGAGGTAACCGTCTTTGACGTATACGAAGGCGAACATATGGAGGAAGGCAAGAAGTCAGTCGCTTTCTCACTCCAGTATGTCAACCCTGAACAAACACTGACTGAAGAAGAAGTGACAAAAGCGCACAGCAAAGTGCTGAAAGCGTTAGAAGACACATATCAAGCTGTTTTAAGAGGCTGATAAAAAAGCTTGCAGAGAAATCTGCAAGCTTTTTTCTATGAGCGTTTTTTATCAGCAAGGCGCTGCGCTTTTTGCGTATTGGCGAAATGGAGTTTTGTAAAGGTTCTGAGTGCAGATGCCCCATTTTTGAGGATCAGCTTGGCGGCCGCTTCATCGACGTGCGGACCGGCCCCTTTTGGAAGCGTCATTCCTGCCGCGCGTGATAGTTTATCCATTTCCATTAAAAATGAATATCTTGCAATGATTGAAGCAGCAGCGACAGCCAGGTGAATACCTTCAGCTTTTGTGCTAAAATAGGTCCGCTCCTTCACAATGTCTCTGCCCTTTAAATGATTGAAGTAGACGCCTGGCTCAGCGAATTGGTCAATCAAAATGGCTTCAGGCTTTACTCCATCCAATTTTCTTAATAAATGTGTGATCGCCTGATTGTGCAGCAATGCTTTCATTTTCCCTTGGCTCATGCCTTTTTCCTGCATGCTGTTATACTTTTCATTCTTTAACACCAGCAGGCTGTACGGAATGGTTTTAATCAGGTTTCGGGCAATCTCGATGATTTGCGGATCTTTTAAATCTTTAGAATCCTTAACACCGAGTTCCTTCATTAAAGTAAGCATGGTTTTGTCGACGTACGCGCATACAACCGTCATTGGGCCAAAGTAATCTCCGGTTCCGACTTCGTCAGAACCGATAACAGACATTCCGGCGATATCTGCCGGAGGGGCATAGCGGGGATCAGCCGGCTTTTTGGCCGTTTTCTTCTTTTCCTGAGGCTCTGCTGTTCCCCAGCGCGCGGATTCTGCCGCAGCGTTTTTGCCTTGAAACAAGACCTTGCCGGATTTATATGCTGTAATGGTACAGCCGGGCGGTTTCGCCTGAAAAACGGCTCCCTGCGGAACAGAGGCTGTAAGTGAACCGCTGTACGTCATTTTCATTTGGTCAATAGCAGACAACGATACTTTTATCACTGAATGGGACACGTAATAATCTCCTTTTTTTACACTTTTCGCTGTATATACCAGTGTATCATAACAGCGGGAGGCTCGTCTTTCCATTCATTTAATAAACGTGTTATGATAAGAACTAGGATTCTCGCGGAATGGAGGAGAAACGTTGTCTGACGGCAAAAAAACAAAAACAACCGTTGACATTTACGGCCAGCACTTCACGATTGTCGGTGAAGAAAGCAGAGCCCATATGAGGTATGTCGCCGGAATTGTTGATGATAAAATGAGAGAAATCAATGAAAAAAATCCATACCTTGATATAAATAAACTTGCAGTGCTGACAGCGGTAAATGTGGTGCACGATTATGTCAAATTACAAGAGAAATGTGAAAAACTGGAGCGTCAGCTTAAAGAAAAGGATTGAACAACTATGCTAGATATCATCATCTTAATCTTGCTCCTGATGGGGACTTTACTGGGGTTAAAACGCGGTTTTATCCTGCAGTTTATCCGCTTGACGAGCTTTATTTTATCAATTGCCTTTGCGGCTTTATTCTATAAAAACGTGGCACCGCATTTGCATTGGATTCCCGCACCCGATTTTTCAGCGGGACAGCCGGCTCTTTCTTTTTTTACGGGGAATTTGGAAGCAGCGTACTATAATGCGATTGCGTTTATCGTTTTATTTATCATTGCTAAAATCTTACTGAGAATCATCGGCTCGTTCCTGAGTATTGTAGCCGGCATTCCGGTGATTAAACAAATCAACCAGATGCTGGGAGCCGTTCTCGGTTTTCTAGAAGTCTATTTATTTACATTTGTGCTGCTGTATGTCGCATCCGTTCTGCCGGTAGATGCGTTGCAGCAAATGATGGGGCAATCGTCTCTCGCAAATGTGATCATTAACCATACACCGTACTTGTCAGGGCTTTTACAAGAGCTGTGGACACAGTACGGGGCATAAAAAAACTTCTCTTGTCCGGAGAAGTTTTTTTCAAGTATGATGGAAACATATGTGAACGTCTGGGGGTTATGATATGCATAAAAAAGATATTATCCGGCTGCTTGAAACCATTGCAGTCTATATGGAACTAAAAGGGGACAACCCGTTTAAAGTATCTGCCTTCCGAAAAGCGGCGGCAGCCTTGGAACAGGACGACCGAAGCTTATCAGAAATTGACGATATGATGTCGCTGTCCGGAATTGGAAAAGGAACGTACAGCGTCATTAAAGAGTATATAGATGAAGGAAAGTCAAGCACGCTCGAATCGCTGCAGAAAGAAGTGCCGGAAGGACTCGTGCCTTTATTGAAGCTGCCAGGGCTCGGCGGCAAAAAAATCGCAAAGCTGTATAAAGAGCTCGGCGTACACGATGCAGAATCTCTGAAGGAAGCCTGTGAGCAGCAAAAGGTCCAGGGTCTTGCGGGCTTCGGCAAAAAATCGGAAGAAAAAATATTACAGGCGCTCGGGGAAGCCGGAAAACAGCCTGAACGGTTCCCGATCGGATACGCCCTCCGGATCGCGCGGGAAATTGAGAAGCATCTTTCTCAATTTACGCATATCATCAAATTTTCCCGTGCCGGAAGTCTCCGCAGAGCGCGGGAAACGGTGAAGGATCTGGATTATATCATTGCTACAGATCATCCCGCTGAAGTAAGAGAGCAGCTTCTTGAGCTGCCAAACATCAAAAGCGTGATCGCAAGCGGAGATACGAAGGTGTCCGTCATCCTTTCCTTTGAATATGAAACAAGCGTCGATTTCCGCCTTGTGACGGAAGAGCAGTTTCCGACAACACTCCATCATTTTACGGGATCAAAGGATCACAATATTAAGATGCGCCAAATCGCCAAAGAACGCGGCGAGCGGATCAGTGAATACGGCGTTGAGACAGTTGAAACCGGAGAGATCAAAACATTTCCGAGTGAACGTGAATTTTATGCGCACTTCGGCCTGCCGCTGATTCCGCCGGAAATTCGTGAAAGCGGACAGGAAGTGGAAACCTACAGCGACAGCATTGAACTGATAGAGCTCGGGCAAATCAAAGGTGATCTCCACATGCACTCAACGTGGAGCGATGGTGCATTTTCGATCAGAGAGATGGCTGAAGCCTGCATCAAAAAAGGCTATCAATACATGGCGATCACCGATCACTCACAATATTTAAAGGTCGCCAACGGCCTTACTGCAGAAAGACTTAAGCAGCAGGCAAAAGAAATTGACGCGCTGAATGCAGAGTTCGAAAACTTCCGTATTTTGAAAGGCGTTGAGATGGATATCCTGCCTGACGGTACGCTCGATTATGATGACGATGTGCTTGCGGAAATGGATATCGTTATTGCATCGATTCATTCCAGTTTTAATCAGCCGGAACACGTGATTATGAAACGGCTTGAGACGGCACTGACAAACAAGCATGTTGACATTATCGCACATCCGACCGGGCGCCTTATCGGCAGACGGGCCGGTTACGAAATCGATATTGATCAGCTGATTGAGCTTGCGAGGAAAACAAATACGGCGCTTGAACTCAACGCCAACCCTGCGCGCCTTGATCTGCGCACAGAGCATTTAATGAAAGCAAACGAACAAGGGGTTACATTGGTGATTAATACTGATGCCCATAATATTGAGATGTTAGACGATATGAAAACTGGCGTTACTGCCGCGCGCAAAGGATGGACGGAAACGAAAAACGTTCTGAATGCCCGGTCGCTTAAAGACGTAGAGGCATTTCTGAAGCGCAACGATTAAGTAAGGAGGCTCACACAATCGTGCAGCAAAAAGTATTATCAGCTCTTGAATTTCATAAAGTGAAAGAACAGGTTATTGGGCATGCCGCTTCATCGCTCGGAAAAGAAATGCTTCTCGAGCTTAAGCCTTCTGCTTCTATAGACGAAATCAAAAAACAGCTGGATGAAGTAGACGAAGCTTCTGACATTATCCGGCTGAGAGGCCAAGCGCCATTTGGCGGCCTTGTAGATATCAGAGGAGCGTTAAGACGGGCGGAAATCGGCAGCGTTCTCAGTCCTTCTGAATTCACTGAAATCTCAGGCCTGCTTTATGCAGTTAAACAAATGAAACATTTTATCACCCAAATGGCTGAAGACGGTGTCGACATTCCGCTGATCCATCAGCATGCTGAACAGCTTATCACGCTGTCCGATTTAGAGCGGGACATTAATTCCTGCATTGATGATCACGGAGAAGTGATTGATCATGCATCGGAAACATTAAGAGGAATCCGCACACAGCTCAGAACACTCGAATCAAGAGTCAGAGACCGGTTAGAGTCGATGCTGCGTTCCTCTTCCGCATCGAAAATGCTGTCTGATACGATTGTTACGATTCGGAATGACCGCTTTGTGATCCCGGTCAAACAGGAGTACAGATCCAGCTATGGAGGAATTGTGCATGACACCTCATCCTCTGGTGCGACACTATTCATTGAACCGCAGGCGATTGTAGATATGAACAATTCCCTTCAGCAGGCGAAAGTGAAAGAAAAGCAAGAAATTGAACGGATTTTGCGTGTGTTGACAGAGAAAACGGCAGAGCATACAGAGGAGCTATTTCTAGATTTGCAAGTGCTGCAGACTCTTGACTTTATTTTTGCAAAAGCTAGATATGCAAAAGCGGTTAAAGCAACAAAACCGATTATGAACGACACCGGCTTTATCCGTTTGAAAAAAGCCCGCCATCCATTGCTTCCGCCTGACCAGGTTGTTGCCAATGACATCGAGCTTGGCCGCGATTTTTCAACCATTGTCATCACAGGGCCAAACACAGGGGGGAAAACAGTCACCCTTAAAACGTTAGGCCTGCTAACCTTAATGGCGCAATCAGGTCTTCATATCCCGGCAGATGAAGGGTCAGAAGCGGCAGTATTTGAGCACGTATTCGCTGATATCGGTGATGAACAGTCGATTGAGCAAAGTTTAAGTACGTTCTCATCCCATATGGTGAATATTGTCGGCATTTTAGAACAGGTCAATGAAAACAGCCTTGTGCTTTTCGATGAACTTGGTGCAGGGACAGATCCGCAGGAGGGGGCGGCCCTCGCCATGAGCATCTTGGATGACGTGCATCGCACCAATGCACGAGTGTTAGCTACGACGCATTATCCGGAATTGAAGGCGTACGGCTATAACAGAGAAGGCGTCATGAATGCCAGCGTTGAATTTGACATCGAAACGCTGTCACCGACCTATAAACTTTTAATTGGTGTGCCGGGTCGAAGCAATGCTTTCGAAATTTCAAAACGCCTCGGGCTTCCGGACCATATCATCGGGCAGGCGAAGTCAGAAATGACGGCCGAGCATAACGAAGTCGATACGATGATTGCGTCGCTGGAACAAAGCAAAAAACGTGCGGAAGAAGAGCTTTCTGAGACAGAATCAATCAGAAAAGAAGCGGAAAAACTGCATAAAGAGCTGCAGCAGCAAATCATCGAGCTTAACAGCAAAAAAGACAAAATGCTTGAAGAGGCAGAACAGCAGGCTGCTGAAAAAGTAAAAGCGGCAATGAAAGAAGCCGAGGACATTATTCATGAATTGCGCTCCATAAAAGAAGAACATAAATCCTTCAAGGATCACGAGCTGATTAACGCGAAGAAACGGTTAGAAGGCGCTATGCCGGCTTTTGAAAAGTCCAAGAAACCGGAAAAGCCGAAAGCGCAAAAACGCGACTTTAAGCCTGGCGACGAGGTGAAAGTCCTCACTTTCGGGCAAAAAGGAACATTGCTCGAAAAAACAGGCGGCAATGAATGGAATGTTCAAATCGGTATTTTAAAGATGAAAGTAAAAGAAAAAGATCTGGAGTTTATCAAATCAGCTCCGGAGCCAAAAAAAGAAAAAATCATTACAGCGGTCAAGGGAAAGGACTATCACGTATCGCTTGAACTTGATCTCCGTGGCGAACGCTATGAAAATGCCCTCAGCCGGGTTGAAAAATACTTGGATGATGCGGTGTTAGCCGGATATCCAAGAGTGTCAATCATCCACGGAAAAGGAACCGGCGCTTTAAGAAAAGGCGTACAGGATCTTCTGAAAAACCACCGCAGCGTCAAAAGTTCCCGTTTCGGTGAAGCAGGTGAGGGAGGATCAGGCGTTACGGTTGTTGAACTAAAATAAAAGGGAGTATGGCCATGAGTGATTTTTGGGAAAACGAGCTTGTGGAAATCGCGGCATATTACAGTGTCGCGGTTCTCTGCCTCGTCCTCTTTTTGACTGTGTTTGAGCTGGTGACGGCTTATAAAAACTGGGAAGAGATTCAAAAAGGAAATCTTGCGGTGGCAATGGCGACCGGCGGAAAAATTTTGGGAATCGCAAACGTATTTCAGCATTCCATCTCCCAGCATAATTCGCTGCTGCAAATGATCGGCTGGGGCGTTTACGGGTTTGTTATGCTTCTGATCAGCTACTTTATTTTTGAGTTTTTGACTCCGCGGTTTAAAATTGATCAGGAAATCGAAAATGATAACCGGGCTGTCGGCTTTATTTCATTTGTCATTTCTGTCGGGCTTTCTTTTGTGGTGGCAGCCGGAATATAAGGGGACGGAGAATAGATGGAAAAGCTTGCTAAAATACTGCTCGCCGCAGCGGGAATCTTTTTGTTAATTGGTCTTATATATCTGTTCATATTATGAGAAAAAGAAAGATTTACCTTTCTTTTTCTTTTTTTTGCCGTCCATCTGCTATAATGATAAGGTGGATCTCTAAAATCGAAAGGGGAGGTTTTATGCAGTCTCAAAAGCCGTGGCTTGCCGAGTATCCCAACGATATCCCGCATGAGCTTCCGTTGCCGAATAAAACCCTGCAATCCATCCTGACAGACTCCGCCGCACGATTCCCTGATAAAACCGCAATATCGTTTTATGGAAAAAAACTCACCTTTCATGACATTCTGACGGATGCTCTTAAACTTGCAGCTTTTTTGCAGTGCAATGGCCTGCAAAAAGGAGACAGAGTGGCTGTTATGCTGCCCAATTGCCCGCAAACAGTGATTTCTTATTATGGCGTCTTGTTTGCCGGTGGCATCGTGGTGCAGACGAATCCGCTTTATACCGAGCATGAGCTTGAATACCAGCTTAGAGATGCTCAGGTAAGTGTGATCATCACCTTAGATTTGCTTTTCCCGAAGGCAATAAAAATGAAAACGTTATCAATAGTCGACCAGATTTTGATAACCAGCGTAAAAGACTATTTGCCTTTTCCGAAGAATATTCTTTACCCGCTGACGCAAAAACAAAAAGTGCATATCGACTTTGACAAAACAGCTGACATTCACACGTTCGCTTCCAGTATGAAGCAGGAAAAAACTGAACTCCTGACAATCCCGAAGATCGATCCTGAGCATGATATCGCTGTCCTCCAGTATACCGGAGGAACAACCGGAGCTCCAAAAGGGGTTATGCTCACGCACCAAAATATTTTGGCAAATACTGAAATGTGCGCCGCTTGGATGTATGACGTGAAAGAAGGCGCTGAAAAAGTGCTGGGCATCGTCCCGTTTTTTCATGTCTACGGACTGACGGCAGTCATGAACTATTCGATTAAACTAGGCTTCGAAATGATTCTTCTTCCTAAGTTTGATCCGCTCGAAACACTTAAAATCATCGACAAACACAAACCGACGCTCTTTCCTGGCGCACCGACAATTTACATTGGCCTTTTGCATCACCCCGAATTGCAGCATTATGATCTGTCATCCATTAAAAGCTGTCTTAGCGGATCAGCCGCGCTTCCCGTGGAGGTAAAGCAGAAATTTGAAAAGGTGACTGGCGGAAAGCTTGTGGAAGGCTATGGTTTGTCTGAGGCATCCCCAGTGACGCACGCCAATTTTATATGGGGGAAAAACAAGCCGGGCAGTATCGGCTGTCCTTGGCCGAGTACGGACGCTGCGATCTATTCTGAAGAGACGGGTGAGCTTGCCGCTCCGTATGAGCATGGAGAAATCATTGTAAAAGGTCCGCAAGTCATGAAAGGATACTGGAATAAACCAGAGGAAACCGCCGCAGTGCTGAGAGATGGCTGGCTGTTCACCGGGGACATGGGCTATATGGATGAAGAAGGCTTTTTCTATATTGCTGACAGGAAGAAGGATATCATCATTGCCGGCGGTTACAATATTTACCCGCGTGAGGTAGAAGAAGCGCTTTATGAACATGAAGCCATCCAGGAAATTGTTGTCGCAGGCGTTCCCGATTCCTACAGGGGAGAAACAGTAAAAGCATTTGTCGTATTAAAGAAAGGCGCAAAAGCCGATGCAGAAGAACTGGATGCCTTTGCGAGATCTCGACTAGCTCCCTATAAGGTGCCCAAAGCCTATGAGTTCAGAAAAGAGCTGCCGAAAACGGCGGTGGGAAAAATTTTAAGAAGGCGTTTACTTGAAGAAGGAACCGAAAATCATCATATCAAATAAAAAAAAGAGAACGTCTATGAATAAACTTGACAAACCTGAAAATCCTTCTTATCATAAAATTATGAATGAATAGTCATTCATTTCTATAGGAAGGAACGATGAACATTGAAGCAAAAACGGCCAAAGTATATGCAGATTATTGATGCAGCAGTAGAAGTCATTGCAGAAAACGGCTACCACCAGTCACAGGTATCCAAAATTGCCAAACAAGCCGGAGTAGCGGACGGCACCATCTATCTCTATTTTAAAAACAAAGAAGATATTTTAATTTCTCTTTTCAAAGAAAAAATGGGTCAATTTATTGAGCGGATGGAAGAGGACATTAAAGAAAAAGCAACAGCGAAAGAGAAATTGGCGCTTGTGATTTCAAAGCATTTTTCCCTTTTAGCGGGTGACCATAATCTCGCAATTGTCACGCAGCTTGAGCTCCGCCAATCCAACTTGGAGCTGCGCCAAAAAATCAACGAAATATTAAAAGGCTACTTAAATATTTTGGATGGCATTTTGACCGAAGGTATACAATCAGGCGAATTAAAAGAAGGCCTCGACGTCCGCCTCGCCCGGCAGATGATTTTTGGAACGATTGACGAAACCGTGACAACATGGGTGATGAATGACCAAAAGTACGATCTCGCTGCGCTTTCAGACAGCGTTTTAGAATTATTGGTGTCCGGAATTCATAATAAGTAAAGGAGTTCTGTCCTATGAATGCAATATCACTGGCAGTTGATCAATTTGTGGCAGTTTTGACGATTCACAATCCGCCGGCAAATGCGCTTTCCAGCCGGATATTAGAAGAGCTGTCTTCCTGTCTTGATCAATGTGAGACAGATGCAGGCGTACGAAGCATTATCATTCACGGCGAGGGAAGATTTTTCTCAGCCGGCGCTGATATTAAAGAATTTACATCGCTTAAAGGCAATGAGGATTCCTCATTGCTCGCTGAGCGCGGCCAGCAGTTAATGGAGAGAATCGAAAGTTTTCCAAAACCGATTATCGCGGCGATTCACGGCGCTGCTCTCGGAGGCGGGCTGGAGCTTGCGATGGCCTGTCATATCAGAATCGCAACAGAAGATGCTAAGCTAGGGCTCCCGGAGCTTAATCTCGGTATCATTCCGGGTTTTGCGGGGACACAGCGCCTTCCGAGATATGTCGGTACTGCCAAAGCATTAGAGCTCATCGGATCAGGAGAACCGATATCCGGAAAAGAAGCGCTTGATCTCGGACTTGTCTCAATTGGAGCGAAAGATGAGGCAGAAGTGATTGAAAAAGCAAAGGCACTTGCCGCTAAGTTTGCAGAGAAAAGCCCGCAAACGCTGGCATCTTTGCTTGAGCTTCTTTATTCCAACAAGGTGTATTCCTATGAAGGCAGCTTAAAGCTTGAAGCAAAGCGATTTGGGGAAGCATTTGAGTCAGAGGACGCCAAGGAAGGCATCCAGGCATTTCTCGAAAAAAGAAAGCCTCAGTTCAAAGGCGAATAAAAGGGGATATGATCATGAATCTATTTGTACTGATGAAACGGACGTTTGACACAGAAGAAAAAATCGTCATTGAAACAGGAAAGATTCAGGATGACGGAGCGGAATGGATCATTAATCCATATGATGAGTACGCGATAGAAGAAGCCATCCAGCTGAAGGAAAAGCATGGCGGCACGATCACCGCCGTCACGGTCGGCGGTGAAGAAGCGGAGAAAGAATTGCGTACGGCGCTGGCCATGGGTTGTGACCAAGCTGTTTTAATCAACATAGAAGATGATCTCGAAGAACCCGACCAATATTCCATTTCTCAAGTTTTATACCACTATATGAAGGATCAGGAGTTTGATTTGATTCTCGGCGGAAATGTTGCCATTGACGGAGGATCAGGACAAGTGGCGCCTCGGCTTGCCGAGCTACTGGACATTCCGTGTATCACTACGATCACCAAACTCGAAATCAACGGCACTGATGCAGAAGCAGAAAGGGACGTCGAAGGGGATGTTGAAAAAATCAAAACGACGCTCCCATTGCTTGTCACAGCTCAGCAGGGCTTAAACGAGCCGCGCTATCCATCGCTTCCGGGAATTATGAAGGCTAAGAAAAAGCCGCTTGAAGAGCTTGAACTTGATGATCTTGACCTGGACGAAGAGGATGCTGAACCAAAGCTGAAAACCATTGAGCGTTTTCTGCCGCCGAAAAAAGAAGCCGGGAAGCTTCTCCAAGGTGAGCCTGCTGAACAGGCAAAAGAGCTTGTCTCATTGCTCCGCAGCGAAGCTAAAGTCATTTAAAGCTTGGACATTCAAAGAAACAGGGGGATGTTAGAATGGGAAAAAAAGTGATCGTGCTTGGAGAAATACGCGATGGGGAATTGCGGAATGTCACCTTTGAAGCAATAGCTGCAGGAAGAACCATTTCAGGAGATGGAGAAGTCATCGGTGTTCTCATCGGTGAAAATGTACAAAGCATTGCACAAGAGCTTATTCATTACGGAGCGGATAAAGTTCTTACCGCTGAGGACCCGAAGCTGAAAACATACACGGCAGATGGGTACAGCCAAGTCATGAGAGGTATTATCGAGCAAGAAAACCCTGATTCAGTCATCTTCGGGCATACGGCAATGGGCAAGGATCTTTCACCGAAGCTTGCTGCCCGGCTGCAAACAGGCTTAATTTCTGATGCTATAGATGTAAGCGTTACCGGAGGGAATGTTGTGTTCACACGGCCGATTTACTCGGGGAAAGCTTTTGAACGCGTCATTTCAACCGATCCGATGATCTTTGCAACAATTCGCCCCAATAACATTCAAGCTTCAGAAAAAGACACCAGCAGGTCGGGAAGCATCGAAAGCATGAATGTCTCTCTTACTGACCTTCGCACCGTGATTCAAGAGGTCGTGAAAAAAACGGCGGACGGTGTTGATCTCTCCGAAGCGAAAATTATCGTTGCGGGCGGCCGAGGAGTCAAAAGTAAGGAAGGATTTCAGCCGCTGCAGGAGCTTGCAGAGGTGCTAGGGGCCGCAGTCGGGGCTTCTCGCGGGGCATGTGACGCTGATTATTGCGATTACGCTCTCCAAATCGGGCAGACCGGGAAAGTCGTTACTCCGGATTTGTACATTGCATGCGGCATTTCCGGCGCCATCCAGCATTTGGCAGGCATGTCAAACAGCAAGGTGATCGTCGCCATCAATAAAGACCCCGAAGCCGATATCTTTAAAATAGCGGATTACGGCATCGTCGGTGATTTATTTGAAGTTGTCCCGTTATTAACTGAGGAATTCAAACAATTGAATATACACTCATAAAGGAAATCCCGGACTTTAAAAGTTCGGGATTTTTTCATATTTATAAATACATACGTACAAATATAAAAACAATAGAAAATGTTGTTGACATGTACGAACATATATAATATGGTTACTTTAAAAGCGCTTACATTCATGCTGACTCCTCAGGCAAAAGACAGATCACATATTTGACTGTGGTGCTTTTCATATCCGTATGAAAGGAATGATCAGAGGCATGTCTGAACATCAAGCAGTGATTCAAACAGATATTGTAAAAGGAACCATTAACAAAAATATATACGGTCATTTTGCTGAGCATTTAGGAAGAGGGATTTATGAGGGGATCTGGGTAGGAACGGACTCAGACATCCCCAATATCAACGGGATACGAAAGGACGTGCTGGAGGCGCTCAAACAACTGCACATTCCTGTCCTCAGGTGGCCGGGCGGGTGTTTTGCGGACGAATACCATTGGGCAAACGGTGTCGGTGACCGTAAGACAATGCTGAACACTCACTGGGGCGGTACAATTGAATCAAATGAATTCGGAACGCATGAATTTATGATGCTTTGCGAGCTGCTTGAATGCGAGCCATATATTTGCGGCAATGTCGGAAGCGGAACCGTTCAGGAAATGGCGGAGTGGATTGAGTATATGACATTTGAAGAAGGCACGCCGATGTCAGACTGGAGAAAACAAAATGGAAGAGAAGAGCCTTGGAAGCTGAAATATTTCGGCGTGGGCAATGAAAACTGGGGCTGCGGCGGCAACATGCATCCCGAATACTACGCAGATCTGTACCGGCGTTTTCAGACTTATGTCCGCAATTACAGCGGGAATGACATTTATAAAATTGCAGGCGGCGCAAATGTGGATGATTTTAATTGGACGGATGTGCTTATGAAAAAAGCCGCTGGCCTGATGGACGGGTTGAGTCTTCATTATTACACGATTCCGGGGGATTTCTGGAAGGGCAAAGGATCAGCCACAGAATTCACGGAAGATGAATGGTTTATTACGATGAAAAAAGCCAAATACATCGATGAATTGATTCAAAAACACGGCACGATTATGGACCGGTACGATCCGGAGCAGCGGGTCGGGCTGATTATTGATGAATGGGGCACGTGGTTTGATCCCGAGCCAGGCACGAATCCCGGTTTCTTATATCAGCAAAACACCATTCGTGATGCACTGGTGGCGGCTTCTCATTTCCACATTTTCCATCAGCATTGCCGCCGGGTGCAAATGGCCAACATCGCCCAAACAGTAAACGTTCTGCAAGCGATGATTTTGACTGAGGGAGAGCGGATGCTTTTGACACCGACGTACCATGTATTCAATATGTTTAAGGTGCATCAGGACGCTTCTCTTTTAGCCACAGAGACAATGTCTGCCGACTATGAATGGAACGGTGAAACGCTTCCGCAAATCAGCATTTCAGCGTCGAAACAAGCTGAAGGCGATATCAATATCACAATTTGCAACATCGATCACCAAAACAAAGCGGAGGCGGAAATCGAGCTGAGAGGCCTACACAAGGCAGCGGACCATTCCGGAGTCATTCTTACGGCAGAAAAAATGAATGCGCATAACACGTTTGACGATCCTCATCATGTCAAACCGGAATCCTTCAGACAGTACACGCTCAGCAAAAACAAACTGAAAGTAAAACTCCCGCCAATGTCAGTCGTCTTACTTACGCTGCGTGCCGATTCTTAATCGCGCAAGAGCGCCGGAGCTTCATGCCGGCGCTCTTTTTCAGGTTTTAAAACAGCTCCGGCAGGGCATGGTAAAGTACATGACAGTGAAGAGGAGATGTTATCTTATGCTTCGTACCATTTTAATGATTATTGGGGCAATTGTAGTGATCGGGGCCATTATCAGATTTGTGTTTTAAAAAAAGAGCATATCCCATTCAACCATATAAAAATGAGTAAACCGGCTGTGATCAGGAAAAAATAATTTGTAAGCATTAAAATAGCGTGAACGAATGGGAGATGCTATACTAAAAATCATCATTTCACATTGGAGGAATTCAATAATGGCTATCGTAAAAGCAACTGATCAATCTTTCTCAGCTGAAACAAGCGAAGGCGTCGTACTGGCAGACTTCTGGGCTCCTTGGTGCGGACCTTGTAAAATGATTGCACCTGTTCTTGAAGAACTGGATCAAGAAATGGGCGACAAACTGAAAATTGTAAAAATCGATGTAGACGAAAACCAAGAAACAGCTGGAAAATTCGGCGTTATGAGCATCCCGACTCTTCTTGTGTTAAAAGACGGCGAAGTAGTTGAAACTTCAGTCGGCTTCAAACCAAAAGAAGCGCTTCAAGAGCTTGTAAACAAACATCTTTAATTTTCCGCTGCTTACATGCCAGAGCGATTCCGATTGAGGGATCGCTTTTTTTATTCGCCAATTGTGAACCATAGAGAAAAACAAACGTTCGTGTTAAACTGGAAATAAAGGATTAAATATAAGGAAGGGTACCATATGAACAAACAACTGAAAGAAAAACTCGCCCTCCTTCCCGATCAACCGGGTTGTTATCTCATGAAGGACCGGCAGCAGACTGTGATCTACGTAGGGAAAGCAAAAGTGCTGAAAAACAGAGTGCGCTCCTACTTCACCGGTTCTCACGACGCGAAAACCCAAAGGCTTGTGACGGAAATCGAGGATTTTGAATATATCGTGACGTCCTCCAATATTGAAGCGCTTATTTTAGAAATGAATCTGATCAAAAAGCATGATCCGAAATACAACGTCATGCTCAAAGATGACAAAACCTATCCTTTCATAAAACTCACCCATGAACGCCACCCAAGGCTGATTGTCACCCGCAATGTCAAAAAAGACAAAGGGCGCTATTTCGGGCCATATCCGAATGTACAGGCAGCAAGGGAAACAAAAAAACTGCTCGACCGTCTGTATCCTCTCAGAAAATGCTCCAAGCTCCCGGACAGAGTGTGCCTTTATTATCATCTGGGCCAATGTCTTGCTCCGTGCGTAAAGGATATTTCCGAAGAGACGAACAGAGAGCTGGTTGAAAGCATTACTCGTTTCTTAAGGGGCGGCTATAATGAGGTCAAAAAAGAGCTTGAAGAGAAAATGCATGAAGCTGCTGAGAATCTTGAGTTTGAACGAGCAAAAGAGCTTCGTGACCAAATGGCCCATATTGAATCAACGATGGAAAAACAAAAAATGACGATGAACGATCTAGTCGACCGTGACGTATTCGCGTACGCGTACGATAAGGGCTGGATGTGCGTGCAGGTCTTTTTCATCCGCCAAGGGAAGCTCATTGAACGCGATGTCAGCATGTTTCCGCTTTATCAGGAAGCTGATGAAGAGTTCCTCACGTTCATCGGGCAGTTCTATTCAAAAAACAACCACTTCCTTCCGAAGGAGATTTTAGTACCGGACAGCGTAGATCAATCCATGATCGAGCAGCTGCTGGAAACAAACGTTCACCAGCCGAAAAAAGGTCCGAAAAAAGAACTGCTCATGCTTGCCCATAAAAATGCGAAAATTGCATTGAAAGAAAAATTCTCTTTAATCGAACGGGACGAGGAGCGTTCAATCGGGGCAGTGCAGAAGCTAGGTGAGGCATTAAATATTTATACGCCGCACAGAATTGAAGCGTTTGATAACTCAAACATACAGGGGACAAACCCGGTTTCCGCGATGATTGTGTTTATCGACGGCAAACCATACAAAAAGGAATACCGCAAATATAAAATCAAAACTGTTACAGGGCCGGATGATTACGGTTCTATGAGAGAGGTTGTCAGAAGACGCTATACGAGAGTGCTTCGTGAGAATCTGCCGCTGCCCGATCTGATTATCATTGACGGAGGAAAAGGGCAGATCAACGCAGCAAGGGATGTCATTGAAAATGAACTCGGCTTGGATATCCCGATCGCCGGTTTAGCGAAAGATGAAAAACACAGAACCTCAAATTTACTGATCGGTGATCCGCTGGAGGTGGTGTATCTGGAACGAAACAGCCAGGAATTTTACCTCCTGCAGCGCATTCAGGACGAGGTGCACCGTTTTGCAATCAGTTTTCACAGGCAAATCCGGGGAAAAAGCGCGTTTCAATCCGTTTTGGACGACATCCCGGGTATCGGAGAGAAAAGAAAGAAAATGCTGTTAAAGCATTTCGGTTCCGTTAAAAAAATGAAGGAAGCAAGCCTTGAGGACATCAAAAAAGCCGGTGTTCCCGCAGCGGCGGCTCAGCTCCTTTACGACAAATTGCAAAAATAATGTTGTCCTTTTAAATAAGATCTGATAAAATGTGAACTAATTTCATAGTTAGATCGTGTTATATGGTGAAGATAGAGGTGCGAACTTCAAGAGTATGCCTTTGGAGAAAGATGGATTCTGTGAAAAAGGCTGAAAGGGGAGCGTCGCCGAAGCAAATAAAACCCCATCGGTATTATTTGCTGGCCGTGCATTGAATAAATGTAAGGCTGTCAAGAAATCATTTTCTTGGAGGGCTATCTCGTTGTTCATAATCATTTATGATGATTAATTGATAAGCAATGAGAGTATTCCTCTCATTGCTTTTTTTATTGTGGACAAAGCGCTCTTTCTCCTCACCCGCACGAACCAAAATGTAAAGGGTGGTAATACATGGGTCTTATTGTACAAAAATTCGGAGGCACTTCCGTCGGCTCAGTCGAAAAAATTCAAAATGCGGCAAACCGCGCAATTGCAGAAAAACAGAAAGGCCATCAAGTCGTTGTCGTCGTTTCAGCAATGGGAAAATCCACTGACGAATTGGTCAGCCTTGCAAAAGCTATTTCTGACCAGCCGAGCAAACGCGAAATGGATATGCTGCTGGCGACAGGCGAGCAGGTCACGATTTCACTCCTTTCAATGGCATTGCAGGAAAAAGGCTATGACGCTGTGTCTTATACTGGCTGGCAGGCGGGAATCCGTACGGAGGCCATTCACGGAAACGCCAGAATTACAGATATCGACACATCGGTTTTAGCAGACCAGCTTGAAAAGGGAAAAATTGTCATTGTTGCAGGATTCCAAGGCATGACAGAGGATTGTGAAATTACGACATTGGGCCGGGGCGGTTCAGATACAACAGCAGTTGCTTTGGCTGCCGCTTTAAAAGCTGATAAATGTGACATATACACAGACGTGCCAGGCGTGTTTACAACCGATCCGCGCTATGTGAAATCAGCGAGAAAACTTGCGGGCATCTCATACGATGAAATGCTTGAGCTTGCCAATTTAGGCGCCGGCGTTCTTCATCCAAGAGCAGTTGAGTTCGCGAAAAATTACCAAGTGCCGTTAGAAGTGCGTTCAAGTACAGAAACCGAAGCGGGAACATTAATTGAGGAGGAATCATCCATGGAACAGAATTTAATTGTCAGAGGCATTGCATTTGAAGATCAAATCACAAGAGTAACCATTTACGGGCTGACTAGCGGCCTGACAACTTTGTCTACTATTTTTACGACACTTGCCAAAAGAAACATAAACGTGGATATCATTATCCAAACGCAGGCCGAGGACAAGACTGGAATTTCCTTCTCTGTCAAAACAGAAGATGCAGACCAAACCGTTGCAGTGCTTGAAGAGTATAAAGACGCGCTGGAATTTGAGAAAATCGAGACAGAAAGCAAATTGGCTAAAGTATCCATTGTTGGATCCGGCATGGTCTCAAATCCCGGTGTAGCGGCTGAAATGTTTGCTGTACTGGCGCAAAAAAACATTTTAATCAAAATGGTCAGCACATCTGAAATCAAAGTGTCAACAGTCGTAAGCGAAAATGACATGGTGAAAGCAGTCGAGTCGCTTCACGATGCATTTGAGCTTTCAAAACACCCTTCAGCTGTGTAATGACAATCAAAAAGGCGGGACTATGCAGTCACCGCCTTTTTGATTACACTGGGTCTTTCATATCCCATTTCACAGTCAGAACCACTTTATCGGCTCTCTTTTTCACTTGTTCATATGATTCGGCAATCTGATCATTCATCAATTGAATTTGTTCAGCGATAAAACCAGCCTCCAGCTGAAAGCAAGGTTCTTTCTGATGTTTAAGCCGGTTGGAAATGATCGGCCCTTCAAGTTCAAATTCAAGCTCCTGTTTTTTAGCGCTTACGTTGGTGAGGGTTCCCCAGCCCGCTTCTTCAAAGAAGGCCGGAAATTCCTCCCATGATTCAAGAGGAAACTTACGGGCGAGATGTTTTCCTGCCCAATACATCATGGAAGAGTAATCTTGGCCAAGCATATCTGGGAGAACGATCTCTCGTATTAGTTCGTAGGCATAGGCGTTCATTTCAATTTCTTTTAGGTTGTCAATAGATGCTTCAAATTTAGACTTCATATCTGTCTCCCCTCTCTCCTGCGTATATTATAGCTCAAACAGGGGGGAGGATTACAGAATGATCCTGTAATTCTTATGAAAAATTAAGCAAGAAATATATATTGATAAAATAAAATTTTTCAATCAACTAATCAATTCGGAAAATTATAATTTATGTACGCGTTTTCTTGACGCCCTTTTGAGGGAGGAGTAAAATGAAATTGTCAATAAATCTTAATAAAGTGCTTACAATTGAAAGAAGTGGGGGAAGAGATTTAGCACATTTCGCACTTATCAAACAGGGGGTAAAGTAATGTCTGGGAACAGAGAGTTTTATTTTCGAAGATTGCATTCCTTGCTTGGCGTCATACCGGTCGGCATCTTTCTCATTCAGCATTTAGTCGTCAACCAGTTTGCCGCAAGGGGCGCTGAAGCATTCAATAGCGCTGCTCATTTTATGGATAGTCTGCCTTTCAGGTATGCCTTGGAAATTTTTATTATCTTCTTACCATTAATTTATCATGCAGTTTATGGTGTGTACATAGCGTTTACTGCGAAAAATAACGCAGGCCAATACAGCTACATGAGAAACTGGCTATTCGTCCTGCAGCGTGTAACCGGTATCATCACCCTCATTTTCGTCAGCTGGCACGTGTGGGAAACCCGCATTGCCGCACAAATGGGTGCTGAGGTCAATTTCGACATGATGGCGAATATTTTGAGCTCTCCGGCTATGCTTGGTTTTTACATTGTCGGTGTTTTATCAACAATTTTCCACTTCTCGAACGGTTTATGGTCTTTCGCTGTTACATGGGGCATCACGGTAACGCCTCGTTCTCAAAGAATTTCGACATACGTTACGCTGATTATTTTTGTTGCACTGTCATACGTAGGCTTAAAAGCGATTTTCGCATTTGTTTAAGAGTACTAGATTACTAGAGGGAGAGGGGCTATCATGAGTCAATCAAGCATTATCGTAGTCGGCGGGGGTCTTGCCGGCCTCATGGCGACAATTAAAGCAGCGGAATCAGGAATGGCGGTTAAATTGTTTTCCATCGTTCCTGTCAAACGTTCTCATTCAGTTTGTGCGCAAGGCGGCATAAACGGAGCGGTCAATACAAAAGGGGAAGGTGACTCTCCGTGGGAACATTTTGATGACACGGTATACGGGGGAGACTTTCTTGCCAACCAGCCGCCGGTCAAGGCGATGTGTGAAGCGGCGCCTTCGATCATCCACTTATTAGACCGGATGGGTGTTATGTTTAACCGGACGCCTGAAGGCCTGCTTGATTTCCGTCGATTCGGGGGTACACAGCATCACAGAACTGCTTATGCTGGTGCGACGACGGGACAGCAGCTGCTTTACGCACTGGACGAGCAAGTGCGCAGATACGAAGTTGCGGGTCTGGTCACAAAATACGAAGGCTGGGAATTCCTTGGCGCTGTTTTAGATGATGACAGAACCTGCCGCGGAATTGTTGCACAAAACCTGACAAACATGCAAATTGAATCCTTCCGTTCAGACGCTGTCATTATGGCGACGGGCGGACCGGGAATCATTTTTGGAAAATCAACGAACTCCATGATTAATACAGGATCTGCTGCATCAATCGTTTATCAGCAGGGAGCGTATTATGCAAACGGAGAATTCATTCAAATCCACCCGACAGCCATACCGGGCGATGACAAACTAAGACTGATGAGTGAATCAGCGCGTGGAGAAGGCGGGCGCGTGTGGACATATAAAGACGGCAAACCGTGGTATTTCCTGGAGGAAAAATATCCGGCATACGGAAACCTGGTGCCGCGTGATATTGCGACACGCGAAATATTTGATGTGTGTGTGAACCAGAAGCTCGGCATTAACGGTGAAAACATGGTATATCTCGATCTGTCTCATAAAGATCCGAAAGAGCTTGATATTAAGCTTGGCGGCATCATTGAGATTTATGAGAAATTCATGGGAGACGACCCGCGTAAGCTTCCAATGAAAATCTTCCCTGCGGTCCATTATTCTATGGGCGGTTTATGGGTGGATTACGATCAAATGACAAACATCCCTGGACTGTTTGCGGCTGGGGAATGTGATTATTCTATGCATGGCGGCAACCGCTTGGGAGCGAACTCCCTGCTGTCTGCGATTTACGGAGGCATGGTGGCCGGACCGAATGCGGTGAAATATGTAAACGGCTTAGAATCTTCAGCGGAAGACATGTCTTCATCCTTATTCGACGCTCACGTTAAGAAAGAAGAAGAAAAATGGGCTGATATTATGAGTATGGACGGAACCGAAAATGCCTATGTTCTTCACAAAGAGCTCGGTGAGTGGATGACGGCGAACGTAACGGTTGTCCGCCATAATGACAAGCTTTTGAAAACGGATGACAAAATTCAGGAGTTAATGGAGCGCTTCAAAAAGATCAACATCAATGACACGACAAAATGGAGCAACCAGGGAGCGATGTTCACACGCCAGTTCTCGAACATGCTTCAGCTTGCGAGGGTGATTACCCTTGGCGCATACAACCGTAATGAAAGCCGGGGCGCCCATTATAAACCAGATTATCCTGAACGTAATGATGACGAATGGCTCAAAACAACAATGGCTAAACATGTAAGCCCGTATGAAGCGCCGGAATTTGAGTATCAGGATGTCGATGTATCACTGATAACGCCTCGGAAACGGGATTACTCGAAGAAGAAGGTGGCGAAATAATCATGAGTGAACAAAAAACCATACGATTTATTATCACACGTCAAGATACAGCCGACAGCACGCCTTACGATGAAGAATTTGAGATTCCATACCGCCCAAATCTGAACGTCATTTCCGCTCTGATGGAAATCCGCCGGAATCCGGTTAATGTCAAAGGTGAGAAGACAACCCCTGTCACATGGGATATGAACTGTCTTGAGGAAGTATGCGGCGCATGTTCAATGGTCATAAACGGAAAACCCCGCCAGTCTTGTACGGCGCTTATTGACCAGCTTGAACAGCCGATCCGTTTAAAACCAATGAAAACATTCCCAGTCGTTCGTGATTTGCAGGTTGATCGCAGCAGAATGTTTGATTCATTGAAAAAAGTAAAAGCGTGGATACCGATTGACGGTACGTACGATTTAGGACCGGGGCCGAGAATGCCGGAAAAACGCCGTCAATGGGCATATGAATTATCAAAATGCATGACATGCGGCGTCTGCCTCGAAGCTTGCCCGAATGTGAACAGCAAATCGAAGTTCATGGGGCCTGCACCGATGTCGCAAGTCCGCCTGTTTAACGCGCATCCGACAGGCGCCATGAATAAATCTGAACGATTGGAAGCATTAATGGATGAAGGCGGCCTTGCAGATTGCGGCAACTCGCAAAACTGTGTTCAATCCTGTCCGAAGGGGATTCCGCTTACCACTTCGATTGCAGCCTTGAATAGAGATACAAACTTACAAGCGTTCCGCAATTTCTTCGGAAGCGACAGAGTATAAGAAGAAAAAACCTCTTCCGCATGGGAGAGGTTTTTTTAAACAATAAGGAGATGAAAAAAGATGAAGCTTCCCGCTTATATTGATATGCCGTTTCAAGAATGGAAAACATCCTTTTCTTTTTTCAATGAGGTATCCGTAAGATTTTCCGAGACAGACATGTTTGGGCATATGAATAATGTAACTCCTTTTATATACTTTGAGGAGGCGCGGATTTCTTATTTTAAAAAGCTGAATATGATGAGTGAAAACAAACAGACCATGACAGTCGTGGCAAGCCAGCAGTGCGATTATTTGCGCCAAGTCATGCCTTATGAAGAGTTGCGCATCTATGTGAAAACAAGCGCCGTCGGCAGTTCATCTCTTACTTTGCACTATCTCGGAGAGAACCTCGAAGGCGAACCCTGCTTCACCGGGGCAGTCGTGATGGTTCAAGTCTCAAAGGAAAGCGGCAAGGCTGTCAGCTGGACGGATGAGGAGAAAGAAACGCTTCTTCATACACGATAAACTAATTATCTTGTAAACGTCACCTCCTGCGCCCTTCTTACATATGATATCTCGACTATATCAAAACCCATTCGTTTCTGATTCGCTCTCACCTTAGCAAGGAGGGTTACAATACTTGAAGGAGAAAGAATTTCAATCGAAGCCGCTGCTAACGAAAAGAGAAAGAGAAGTGTTCGAATTGCTCGTTCAAGATAAGACAACAAAGGAGATTGCAAGCGAGCTATTTATCAGTGAGAAAACCGTTCGAAACCATATTTCAAATGCCATGCAGAAATTGGGTGTGAAAGGGCGTTCGCAAGCCGTTGTTGAGCTTCTTAGAATGGGTGAGCTAGAGCTTTAATCCTTGCCGGTATTCCTTCTTTTGGAAGGAGCCGGTTATTGCTGTTTGTTTGGAACATTCGAAACCATATTTGGAATGCTGTGCAAAACGTAGGCAAGTCATAAATTAAATTTTATTTCTTGATGTTGTTTGACTAAAGTCCTCTATTTCTCTCCTGCGAGTCTTGCATTTTCTTCAAAAAAGAAGGAAAATAGACACGGAACGCTTTTGTGCGTAAGAGATCCTTGAGTGAGGGATGGACAAATGACATCAAAACCTTTGGAGCATGTTGCGGATATTGAAAAGTCACTCCGCCACATTGCCGCGATCATTAAGCAAAAAGGACGAGAAATCCTTAACCAATATGCGATTACGCCGCCGCAATTTGTCGGCTTGCAATGGCTTTATGAATTAGGAGATATGACAATCGGTGAATTATCGGGCAAAATGTATCTGGCATGCAGCACGACAACAGACCTAATCGACCGCATGCAAAAAAATGAGCTTGTTGAGCGGGTCAAGGACCCGGCGGACAGACGTGTTGTCCGGATACATCTGCTGCCTGAAGGAGAACGGATTATCCAAGAGGTCATTACAAAAAGACAGGAATATCTGCGTGATATGTTCGAATCGTTTACAGATGAAGAAATAGCCATCTTCGAAAAATCTTTGATGAAACTGCAGCATGAAATGAAGAGAAAATGAGGCGATTTTGTTGGAACAACCAATAGGAGTCATTGATTCCGGGGTTGGCGGTTTAACCGTTGCGAAGGAAATCATGAGACAGCTACCTAAAGAAAATATTATCTACGTCGGGGATACGAAACGGTGTCCTTATGGGCCGCGCCCTGAAGAAGAGGTGCTTCAATATACGTGGGAGCTGACGAATTATTTACTCGAAAACCACCACATCAAAATGCTCGTGATCGCCTGTAACACAGCAACAGCGATCGCATTGGATGACATCCAGCGAAGCGTCGGTATACCGGTGGTCGGAGTGATCCAGCCTGGTGCGAGAGCAGCGATAAAAGTGACGGATAATCAGCATATCGGTGTCATCGGCACAGAGAATACGATTAAGAGCAATGCATACGAAGAGGCGCTTTTGGCATTAAATCCTGATCTGAAGGTTGAAAACCTTGCCTGCCCGCTGCTTGTGCCTTTTGTGGAAAGCGGGAAGTTTCTTGACAAAACAGCAGACGAGATTGTCAAAACCTCGCTGTATCCGTTAAAAGATACATCGATTGATTCGCTGATTTTAGGCTGCACCCACTATCCCATTTTGAAAGAAGCCATTCAAAGATATATGGGAGAACACGTTAACATTATTTCGTCCGGCGATGAAACAGCCCGGGAAGTCAGCACGATTCTCTCGTATAAAGGGCTGCTGAACCAGTCTGCGAATGCTCCGGATCATCAGTTCTTGACAACAGGAGCGCGTGATCAGTTTGCGAAAATCGCAGACGATTGGTTTGGCCATGAGGTGGGCCATGTGGAATGCATCTCACTGCAAGAACCGATTAGAAGATAGTTTTCCCCGCAACGGTATGTTGCGGGTTTTTTTCTGTTTTGCCGGAATTCTTCGGTCTATTTCCTAAAGAGGCTCGTATACATAATAGTACAAACATCCTTAGGAGGGAAAAGTATGCTGAAAAAAGGACCTGCAGTCATTGGTGCCACTTGTCTCACCTCTGCCTTGCTTTTATCCGGATGCGGTTTGTTTCAATCTGATAAGGCAGCCGAGGAAATTGATCCGCCTCAAGACGTTACATTCGTGAACGATGAAGCGGGTGCCAATTCAAATACAACAGCAGCCAAAAAAACAGAAAGTGAAAAAAGCGATACCGCAAAAGCGGATCAAGCCTCATCTACTGTCATGAGGGAGCTTTATCTCATTGATAAAAACGGGTATGTTGTTGCGCAAACGCTGCCTCTCCCTAAAAGTGAGAGCACGGCTAAGCAGGCGCTTGAATACCTCGTACAGGGCGGGCCTGTGTCTGAAATTCTTCCGAATGGCTTCAGAGCTGTATTGCCGGCTGACACCACCGTTAACGTTGACATCAAAAAAGATGGAACGGCGATAGCTGATTTCTCTAATGAGTTCAAAAATTATAAGAAAGAAGACGAACAGAAAATCGTTCAGTCTGTGACGTGGACGCTGACGCAATTTAGTTCGATAGATAAAGTGAAGCTGAGAATAAACGGGCATGAACTGAAGGAGATGCCTGTAGGAGGGACACCGATCTCAGATGATTTAAGCCGCAAAGACGGCATTAATTTGGAAACAGCCGGTGTAAATGATCTCACTGCTACCCATCCGCTGACAGTCTACTATTTGGCGGAAAATGAAGACAGTGAATACTACGTGCCGGTGACGAAACGAATCGACAATTCGGAAAAAGACGACATCACAGCAGCCATTAATGAATTGGCTAAAGGCCCAAGCAAGGTGAGCGGGCTGTTAACAGACTTCAGTGAAGATGTAAAGCTGGTCAGCAAACCGAAAATCAAAGACGGGCGCGTGACGTTGGATTTCAATCAATCTATATTCGGCAGCGCCGATGAGAAGACGAAAATGATTTCTTCAGAAGTTCTGAACAGCATTGTGCTGACGTTAACGGAGCAGCCGGATATAAAAGGCGTGTCTGTTAAAGTGAACGGAAAATCAGAGCTGGTAAATGAAAAAGGCGAAAAGCTCACAGAACCGGTCTCCAGACCTTCTCAAGTGAATACGGGTAGTTTTTAAATTGGGATTTTTGATATACTAGAAGAAAGAGGTTAGCGTTCCGGCTGCCTCTTTCTTTATTCAATTCCGGGACAAAAATGGTTTATGTACATACAATCGGAGGTAAAACATGAGACATGACGGAAGACAACACGATGAGCTGCGTCCAATCACATTCGATTTGGATTTTATCAGCCATCCGGAAGGTTCTGTTCTAATAACAGCGGGAAATACAAAGGTAATCTGCAACGCGTCTGTTGAGGACCGCGTACCACCGTTTTTGCGGGGCGGAGGGAAAGGCTGGATTACAGCAGAGTACAGCATGCTGCCGCGGGCAACAAACCAAAGAACAATCAGAGAATCTTCTAAGGGGAAAATTTCCGGCAGAACAATGGAGATCCAACGCCTGATCGGCCGCGCGCTTCGAGCTGTTGTAGATCTGGAAAAGCTCGGTGAACGGACGATTTGGATTGACTGTGATGTCATTCAAGCTGATGGAGGAACTAGAACAGCTTCCATTACAGGCGCATTTCTTGCTATGGCGATTGCGATTGGCAAGCTGATCAAAGCAGGAACAATCAAGACAAATCCGATCACTGATTTTCTTGCTGCGATCTCTGTTGGAATTGATAAGGAACAGGGAATTTTGTTAGATTTAAATTATGAAGAAGATTCCTCTGCTGAAGTTGACATGAATGTCATCATGACAGGCAGCGGCCGTTTTGTGGAACTGCAGGGAACCGGGGAAGAGGCAACTTTTTCTAGAGAGGATCTGAACGGTCTTCTCGGTCTTGCGGAAAAAGGAATCCAAGAGCTGATTGACAAGCAAAAAGAAGTGCTGGGTGATTCTCTGCCAGAACTGAAATAAAGACAGAAAGGCTTGATCATCATGAAAGAAGCAATTATTGCAACACATAATCCGGGAAAAGTGAAGGAATTCAAAGAAATTCTTGAGCCAAGAGGCTATGATGTCAAATCTTTAGCTGAAATTGGATTCGCAGAAGAAATTGAAGAAACAGGCCATACATTTGAAGAAAATGCCATTCTGAAAGCGGAAGCTGTTTCCAAAGCAGTGAACAAAATGGTGATTGCGGACGACTCCGGTCTATCCATCGATAATCTTGGCGGCAGACCCGGGGTTTATTCAGCCCGCTATGCAGGAGAACAGAAAGACGACCAGGCAAATATCGAAAAAGTGCTCAGCGAGCTGAAAGGTATTGAAAAAGAACAGCGCACCGCCCGTTTCCGCTGCGCACTGGCCGTGAGTATTCCCGGAGAGGAAACAAAAACAGTCGAAGGCCATGTTGAAGGGTATATTGCTGAAGAACCGAGAGGAGAATATGGCTTTGGCTATGACCCAATTTTTATCGTGAAAGATAAAGATAAGACAATGGCTGAACTGACAAGTGATGAAAAAAATAAAATCAGCCATAGGGCTGACGCGCTTAAAAAGCTGTCTAAGCTTTTGGAGGCATAAGGAGGAAGCTTGTACATGAACGTGCTGATTATCAGTGACAGCCATGGGCTTGAAGAAGAACTCCAAACCATTGCGAAACGGCATGAGGCAGAAGTTGATCTCATGATTCATTGCGGGGACTCTGAGCTTGAAACGAGGCATCCTGCATTGGAGCCTTATGCGGTTGTAAAAGGCAATTGCGATTTTGCCGGCGATTTTAAGGACGAGCTTCTACTGACTGCCGGTTCAAGAAAAATACTGGTCACACACGGCCACCTTCACGGTATAAAACAGACCTTGTTAAACGTATACTATCGTGCAGAGGAGCTCGGAGCGGATATTATCTGCTTCGGGCATTCGCACATCGCGGGAAGCGAAGTGCTGCGGGGCAAACTGATGATTAACCCAGGCAGCATCCGGCTTCCGAGGGTGCGCAGGACAGAAAGCTATGCTATACTGACATTAGAAAATGATGCTGCGACAGTCCGTTTTTACGACCAAGCAGGCAATGAAATTGAGGATCTGCAAAACCGAGTCACACTATGAAAATGTCATGAGGAAGAAAATTTTCTTCCTCATGAAAAAAATTCTAAAAAACCGTTGACTTATTATTGCATCCCATATATAATAAATCTTGTCGCTGATAGTTAAAGCGAAAAACAAAAAACAAAACGTGTCCCAGTAGCTCAGCTGGATAGAGCAACGGCCTTCTAAGCCGTCGGTCGGGAGTTCGAATCTCTCCTGGGACGTAGAGAAATCGGGTGTAAAGCCCGTCAAATCAACCTTCTATATCGTATAGTGAAACGGTCAGTATAACGGTCACGTAAGAAATTACACCTGTTATTGGCTTATATCACTTTTGATATAGGAGGTTTTTTGTTGTGACCAAAAGAAAAGGATTATTAGATGTGGATGTAAATGGATTATTAAATGGATTAACCATTACTAGTACTAGTTCCACCGCTCCAAAAGAAAAAATAAAACAATTTGAGGTCTTGGATCACTCAATGATGGTTTCTGATGCTCTCGAAACCATCACTAGGCAAATGAAGGTGAGCGGGAATAGAAGGCGTACAATAAGCGATTATGTCCTTCATGTAGAGCATTTTCAGAGTATAACAAACGTAAACCATGTTGCTGATATTACAGCCGATACGGTCTATAAATGGCTAGATAGTATGAATGTAAGCAATCAAACTAAATTAACACGATTGAAATGTCTAAAAGCATTCCTCTCCCGCTGTTTTAATAACGGTTGAATTGAAATAAAGTTTTGGAAAACCATTAATATAAAGGTCGATCAAAAGGTTAAGGAAGGTGCTACAGAGCGTGATGTTAATGTGCTGCTCTCTTTATTGGACTTAAGCAATTTCATTCAGCTGAGGGACGCTACAGCTGTCCTAGTGATTTTTAAAATTGGTATTCGAATAAATACATTAACCCAACTTGAAGAGCGCCATATAGACTTCAATAATAATGTGCTGAATTTAGAAGGCAGTATTATGAAAAATCATCAGCAAATTAAATTACCTTTTGACGACGTAATTAAAAGGATGCTAAAGGTATTGATAAAACAAAATGCCATGATTAGAGATGGATACGGCAAGAAGAACAGTCTGATTTTTATTACTAAGTACGGTGATGTTATATCAAACTCTCCAACGCATAATAACATTCAAAAACGGCTAAACAAATATGCTAAGATGTACGGTTTGAAAAATATCAACCCTCATGCTTTGAGAAGGGGTTTTGCTAAATTATTGTTAGATAAGGGGGCAAATGTTGCTGTGATATCTAAGGCATTAGGACATAGCGATATTTCCGTCACAACTAAGTATTTGCATTTGGATGTTGATGAAGTAGCGAATAGCCTTCGCTCTTATCTGGATGTCTAAGGGAATGAAACGCTTAGCCCATCACTCAAATAAAGTGGCTCAGTATGTTGAAATATCAAGACAAACCTATGAGGGGGCGATTAATTCCTTATAGTAATAATCGTTGATCTCTGTATAAACAAATAATTATTGAATATGATGAGAGGAGAAATTATGGATAAAAATATAATTAAAGAATTTATAGAGGATTCAAAACACGTTACTTTTCATTTCGTATATGAGGAAAATAGCGGGAAAATTCGGGTCTTAAACAACCATGGATACGAAATTAGTCCAGAATCTGGAACAGCGATAATAGAGGGAATGACCAAGGCATATGTAAATTTAAGTGATGTTGAAATGAATAACATTAGAATGCATAATGCAGAAAATGACCTGTGGAATTATTCTCAATCCTATGGACCTAGAGCATTAGAGACACCTTTTAGAAATAATCTAAAAGGGAATTGGGGATTTACCTGTGGAATGTGTGGAAAAAAGGTATCTAGCAAGACTGATAGTAGTTGGTGGAGAATTGTTGGTTCAGATTATGAATCAAACCATAAATATTGCTCAGAGCAATGTATTCAACCAGTCCTATCTGAAATAAAACAAAAAATCAAAATAGAAACATATGAAAGATTTGGCGTTAGATAATACATTATATATCAACAGCAGTACATTAAATCAATTTCAGTGATGTAATTTAAGCGAGCGGTCAAATGACTGTTCTCTGTTTTTATAATCTAAAATTAAATTGAGGCTCTTCTTTTTATCGATCAAATCTGATGTCGTAGCCTCGATATTTAAACAATAACTAATAAAACACCACTTGGTTAAAGAATGAACCTAAACTAAGGAGCAGAGTAGAAAAAAAGAGCGATACATCTTATTCCCTAATTTTTGCATGATTATAGTATAATGGGCACAAACAACCTTTTAGGAAAACGGTGATAACAATGAGTGGCAACTTTTCATTTTTTCAAGGGAAATGGGATGTACTTGCTAACTTGGGAGAGACAGCTGAGAGAAATGTATATCATGACCCCCATACAACAGTAATGAAACTGCGATTGTTTGCTGAGACATTAACTAAATTTATCCTTGCGGCTGAAAATATTAAAGAGGCATATGGTACAACACAAGTGGATCGCATTAACACTTTGCGTCGGGAAAGGTTACTTGAGCCTGAATTAATTGATATATTAGAGGCTCTTCGTCGCAAAGGGAATGTAGCGATGCATGAAGCGGATTATGGAAAAGTAGAAGAAGCAAAGGCTTTGTTGCAATTAACGTTCCGCTTGTCCATTTGGTTCATGGAGGTATATGGTGATTGGGATTTTCAAGCACCAGAGTATACAGAACTTCAAGAACAAGTAGAACAGAGTACAGAAACACTTCAGCGAGAATATGAGGAGAAAGTCAAAAAGCTTGAAGAAGAATTAGAGGCAATTCGTCGACAGGCGGAAGTGGAACAAGAAGAGGTAAAAATCGAACGTAAAAAGATATCCAAAAACTTTATGCGTCGACAGCAATTAACTGAAGCTGAAACACGTACGATTATTGATGGAAAACTACGTGCTGTTGGGTGGGAAGTAGACACAACTGTACTCAATCATCAAAAGAACGGAACGCTGCCAGAGAAAAATCGAAACATGGCAATTGCTGAATGGAAGGTCAATGGCGGCAGGGTTGACTATGCGTTGTTTATTGGCTTAAAGCTTGTTGGCTTTATTGAAGCTAAGGCAAAAAAGAAAACGATTCCTGGCGCATTAGAAAGTCAAACAAAAGTGTATGCAAAAAATGTGGCACAAGTCGAAGATGAGGTCATCACACCTACAACAGGTGAATATAAAGTGCCGTTTTTATACGCAACGAACGGCCGACCATACTTGAGACAACTTCAAGAAGAGTCGGGCATCTGGTTTTGGGATTCACGTAAACCGTTAGAACATGCTCGCCCATTAGAAGGCTGGCATTCACCTGATGACTTGCAGCTTCTTCTTAGTCAAGATGATAAGGATGCAAATAAACGATTAGAAGAAGAGGATATTACGAAGTTTGGTTTGCGTCATTATCAGCAAAGAGCGGTACTTTCCGCTGAAAAGGGATTAAAAGAAGGGCAACGAAGAATGCTTATTGCGATGGCAACTGGAACTGGGAAAACTCGTACAGCTATCGCCCTCATGTATCGCTTAATTAAGTCCAAAAAATGTCGTCGTATTCTTTTCCTTGTAGACCGTAATTCGTTAGGAAAACAGACAGAGGATGCACTTAAGGATACAAAAATTGAAGGCTACTCATTTGCTGATATATACGATGTAAAGTCTTTAGAAGACATGTCTCCAGAAGTTGAAACGAAGGTGCAAATTGCGACGGTGCAGGGAATGGTTAGAAGACTTTTCTATAGCGATAACGAGAAGCTTCCAAGTGTCGGGCAGTATGATTTCATCATTGTAGATGAAGCACATCGTGGCTATACAAGTGACAAAGAAATGTCAGAGGAAGAATTGGAATTCCGTGACCAAAATGATTATATTAGCCAATACCGGCGTGTAATTGATTATTTTGATGCGGCATGTTTAGGACTTACTGCAACACCAGCTCTTCATACAACAGAGATTTTTGGTATGCCTATTTTTAAGTATTCTTATAGTGAAGCGGTTCTGGATGGCTACTTAGTTGACCATGAACCACCATATCTGTTTAAGACAGAACTTTCACAAGTCGGCATTACTCTTGAAAAAGACGAAGAAGTTGAAGTGTATGATGTTGATAAAGGCGAGATTCAACTAGAAAAAATGGAAGATACCATTCATTTTGAGGTTGAGCAGTTTAATAAACGGGTAATTACTGAACCTTTTAATCGGGCGGTTCTAAACAAACTGGTTGAATACATTGATCCGACAGGAAAGGAGAAAACTCTTATCTTTGCAGCCACTGACCAACACGCAGATTTAGTTGTTCGGTTATTAAAGGAAGCCTTTAAAGAACGTGGCGATGAAATTGAAGATGATGCTATTATGAAAATTACTGGCTATATCTATAAGCCATTAGATGCCATTAAAAGGTTTAAGAACGAGCGGCTGCCAAATGTCGTTGTAACGGTTGATTTACTCACAACAGGTATTGACGTGCCGCCGATCACAAATTTGGTATTTTTAAGAAGAATACAATCTCGTATTCTCTATGATCAAATGCTTGGCCGTGCGACTCGTCTCTGCCCAGAGATTGGGAAAACACACTTTAACATCTACGATGCCGTTGGTATATATGACAAGTTGCAACATTATACAGAAATGAAACCAGTTGTGAAGAAACAAAACTATCGTATTGGTGAGTTGTATAATTCTCTTATAAATGCGACGACTGATGAGGAAGCTTCATTTTATCGTGATCAATTGGTAGCGAAAATTCAGCGTCGCAAACAAAGATTTGACGAAGAAGGCATGGGAAAGTTTGAAGAATTATCAAATGGAAAACATGTGGATGAATGGGTGAAAGAAATTCAAACATACTCACCGCAAGAAGCCACACAGTATAATATCCTATTTGAATACATGGAAACGTACCATGTAACACGTGAAAAACGCTATATATCTGATAAGGAAGATGAAGTAACAGACGTCATTCGTGGGTATGGTGAAGGAAACAAGCGACCAGAAGATTATCTGGATGGTTTTGTTCGATTTATCCAAGAAAATATCAATGAAATTCCCGCTTTGCATCTGATCTGTACACGGCCAAAAGATCTAACAAGACAAGATTTACGAGAACTTATGACGATTTTAGAAACAAAAGGCTTTAAGCAATCTCATTTACAAACCGCTTGGAAACAGACAAAAAATGAGGACATTGCAGCAGATATTATTAGTTTTATTCGCCAAGCTGCATTAGGTGAAGCACTCGTTGACCATGAAGCACGTATTAAACAGGCAATGCACAAAGTGTATTCACTGCATGATTGGACGCCAAGGCAAAAGAAGTGGTTAGAGAGAATAGAAAAGCAATTACTTCAAGTGCCTGTTCTTGCGCCTACCGCAGAAGAGGCATTCTCGGAAGAACCTTTTAGAACGTCTGGTGGCTACAAATTACTGAAACGTGAGTTCGGTGACCATATTGATCATATTGTCAATATGATCAATGAGAACCTTTATATCAGCTAACGACTGTGCCTCTTCATTGAGGCACTTTTTTGGGTTATAATGAAAAGGTTCGCTTTCAACTAAAAATCATCAAATTTGATTTAATAGATAGAAGATTTCCAGGAGGAAAAAAGATGAATAACCAAGAAATCGTTCAAAAATTATGGAATTTATGCAATGTGCTTCGTGATGACGGTATTACATATCAACAATATGTCACGGAGTTAACCTATATTTTATTTTTAAAAATGATGAAAGAACAGCAAACAGAAAATGTAATACCCGAAGGATATAGATGGGATGATTTGCTAGAAAAAGAAGGAGTAGAACTCAAAACATTTTATCAACATCTTTTAATTAAGCTGGGTAATAGCGAGAATGCTCAATTGCGTCAAATTTACACTGATGCTGCTACAAGTATTACAGAACCCAAGAACTTAGAGAAAATTCTGAAGACCATTGATGGCCTTGATTGGTACAACGCAAAAGAAGAAGGTTTAGGTAATTTATATGAAGGCTTGTTAGAAAAAAACGCAAGCGAAACAAAATCAGGTGCTGGTCAATACTTTACGCCGCGTGTATTAATTGATGTAATGGTGCAACTGATTGACCCTAAACCTGGAGAAAAATGCAATGACCCTGCAGCTGGTACATTCGGTTTTATGATTGCGGCAGACCAGTATTTGAAAAATAAGACAGATAACTATTATGATTTAGATCCACAACTGGGCGTTTTCCAGAAGAAAGAAGCGTTTACTGGAATGGAACTCGTCACAGGGACTCATCGTCTTGCTCTAATGAATGCATTACTTCATGATATCGAAGGGCGACTGGAACAAGGAGATTCGTTATCTAGTAATGGAAAGTGGATGAAAAACTTTGATGTCATTTTAACCAATCCACCATTTGGGACAAAAAAAGGTGGAGAGAGTGTCTCGCGTGATGACCTGACGTTTGAAACTTCCAATAAACAGCTGAATTTTCTACAGTTAATTTATAATGCTTTAAAAGACGATGGTCATGCACGGGCAGCAGTTGTATTACCTGATAATGTCTTGTTTGAAAGCGGGGTTGGTGCACAGATTCGCCGTGATTTAATGAATAAATGCAATCTGCATACAATCTTACGCTTACCAACGGGGATTTTCTATGCCCAAGGTGTGAAAACTAACGTCTTATTTTTCACAAGAGGAAAAACAGACCAAGATAATACAAAGGATGTTTGGGTATATGATCTCCGCACCAATATGACGTCATTCGGAAAACGGAATCAGCTAACAATGGCACACTTTGAAAACTTCATGAAAGCATATGTAGCAGAAGACCGCTCAAAAGTAGAGGATGAACGTTGGAATGTGTTCACAAGAGAAGATATTGCAAAAAAAGGGGACAGTTTAGATATCGGTTTGATTGCGGATGAATCATTATCTTCCTATAACAACTTACCAGATCCAATTGAATCGGCAGAAGAGGCGATTGCGAAACTTCAACAAGCAATGGATTTATTAGGTGAAGTAGTTGAGGAGTTACGTGCTGTTGAAGAGGATGAGGTGGTCAAACAGTGAGTAAGAAAAAAAAGTCCATGGAAGAATTGTTAAGGGAAGCGTTAGTAATAGAAGAAGAGCAACCCTATGAAATACCAAATAATTGGGTTTGGACTAAACTAGGAGAACTAGGAGAATTAAAAGGTCGTATTGGTTGGAGAGGATATACGAAGTCTGATTTGAGAGAATCAGGTCCATTAGTTTTAGGTGCAGCACAAATTAATAAAAAAGATGAGGTTGATTTAAGTAACCCTGTTCACATTTCGATTGAAAAATTTAAGGAATCACCTGAGATTCAAGTTAATATTGGAGACATCCTAATTGTAAAAACAGGGGCTAGCATTGGAAAGATAGCACTAATAAAAGAGCAAATTGGTGATGCTTGTATAAATCCGAATGTTGCACTATTGAAAAACATAAGAATAAACAATTTTTATTTAGCGTTGTATATGCAAACAAGGCATTTTAAAAATGCCTTATGGGATAAGGTAAACTCTTCTGCTCAACCAGCTATAAATCAAGCATCTATAAAAACAACTAGTATTCCTGTACCCCCTGTAAATGAACAAAAACGGATTGCTGAGAAAGTGGAGCGTCTTTTAAGTAAAATTGAAGAAGCAAAGCAGTTGATTGAGGAAGCGAAGGAAACGTTTGAACTTCGTCGAGCTGCTATTTTGGATAAGGCGTTTCGTGGGGAATTGACTAGGAAGTGGAGAGGGGAAAATGCCGATATAACTACGGCTAATGAATGGATTGAACAAATAAATCTATTAAAAGAAGGAACAAAAACAAAGTATAAAGACCAATTAGACTCAAGTATTTTAGAAAAGCTATATAAATTGCCAAAAGAATGGAAGTGGGTGCGCTTAAATGACCTAATTGAAGCATCTACATATGGCACATCTGCTAAAACAAATGATGACGTAACTGGAACACCAGTATTAAGAATGGGGAATATTGTTGATGGTTATCTTGAACTAAATAACTTGAAGTATCTCCCGAACAATCATGAAGATGTTTTAAAATATGATTTACAAACTAATGATTTATTATTTAATAGGACAAATAGTTATGAATTAGTTGGTAAAACGTCTGTAATAACAGAAGATGTCTCAGAGAGATTTACATTTGCATCTTATCTAATCAGAGTTCGATTGTTTTATAAAGATTTTTTAGCTAGTTACGTTTCTCATTATATTAATAGCCATGTAGGACGCAAAATACTTCTATCAATGGTTACCCAACAGGTTGGACAAGCTAATATTAACTCACAAAAACTGGCTTCTTTACCGATTCCTTTACCTTCGCAGGAAGAAGTTATGGAAATTACAAACTGGCTTAATAATTATCGAGAACTAGAAAGCAAACAAAAAGAAATGATTCTAGTAGAAGAGAATATTGAAGCACTAAAGCAATCTATCCTCTTTAAAGCATTCCGAGGTGAACTGGGAACAAATGATCCAGGTGAAGAAAGTGCTATTGAATTGCTGAAAGAAGTGCTACAAGAACAAGTAAAATAGTTATAAGAAGGCATCCAAATTAATTGGATGTCTTTTATGGTTGCATACATGCCAAGTTGTGGTATTGGGTATGTTGGTGTCTTGGTTTGATACAGAAACCACTCTCATTCACAAACTGACAATCGGTAAATTTCCGACACGACTCACATTATCAATATGATTTAGCATGGTAAAGTAATAAGAATTGCAGTGAAACCTTATTCAAGTTCGATAATGATATCGATAGCAGAGGGGTAGACTTATAAGTGATATCAAAGAAAAGATACCGCTGCCTTTATTATGTTGTTTTCGATAAGCTATTTGTAAATTTAGAGCCTGCCTTAAGCTTACAGCGGATGGACATTAGTGAGTGTAAATTTGAAGTTGATAAATTAATTAACATAATGTAAATTAAGTTATTGATCCTAATTTTACATTATGCTATCTTTGATTCATCAGATAAGCACGGAAGAACGATGAACATGAACATAGCGTATATCAGAGTATCAACAGTTGAACAGAACGAAGCAAGACAAGTTGAAGCAATGAAGCAGTGCAAAATAGATAAGGAGTATCAAGAGAAAGTCTCAGCAAAAAATACAGACAGACCAAAGCTATAAGAGATGTTAGACTTTGCAAGAGAAGGTGATACAATCCTATGTTGCAGATTTCTCAAGATTAGCACGATCCACAAAAGACTTGTTAGAGCTAGTCGAACTATTAGAGTCAAAAGGAGTTCAATTAGTATCGATTAAAGAGAATATTGATCCTCAACTGCAATAGGTAGATTGATGTTTTGATTAGTGCTATTAATGATTTTGAACGTGAAAATATGCTTGAGAGACAGCGGGAAGATATTGCCATAGGCAAAGCGGAAGGGAAATATAAAGGAAGAAAAGAAGTATCAATCCCAGATTTCGATAAGCATTGTAAACGATATATGAGTCGTGAAGTATCGAAATCTCAGTTTGCTAAGGAACTAGGGATATCGAGACCAACACTAGACAAGTTAATTAAAGAGCATCAACAAGTAATTTAAGAGACTCTCAAAGGGGTCTTTTTTCATTTGTGAGAGATATGGGGGGCAATTTGCACATTTCACTGGGAGGATGTCAGGGATAAACTCACAGTTGGTTCATCCACACATCATGAAAAATCAAGGTCTTGCTCCAGTTAAAGGAGTGCAATTTACAATCCTCTTTAAAAATCAAAGAGTGTGGTATAATTTACCTATGTGTTTTATATAAGGAAGTAAAATAGTAGGTTCAAATAAAAGGGGGTAGGTATATTTGCACGTTAAGATTGGTATGACGATACGATACTAAGATTTTGTTGAAAATATTATTTTGAAATGTTATAGTTACGTTTATTTATAAGGTAATTTATAGTAGTAGAGGGAACTAATAGTATTCAATTTTGTGTGAGGAGTGAAGAATATGCCTAGAGAAGGTGTTGTGATTTCTTTTATTAATATGAAGGGAGGAGTAGGGAAAACTACATTAAGTATTGGAATTGCTGATTATTTAGCTCGGTATGAAGGTAAAAAGGTATTAATGATTGATATTGACCCGCAATTTAACGCTACACATTCTTTGTTAGATACATATAAGGAAAAGAAATCTATTACTACTAATGATGAAGATGTTGAAATAATTGATGATGAGAGTGTTGAAGTTACAATTTCGCAAGAATCAGTGGAAGACGATGAGGATGAAACTGAAGAAGTAATTAGCTTTTACAGCCAGGTATTACAAGAAAACAAAACAATCTTTCGATTATTTAAACCACAGTTAGATGTCAGTCATAAATTTATAATGCCAAAACCTGAAGAAATAATAATTAATGTTAAAGAAAATTTAGATATAGTATGTGGCGATTTGAATCTTGTGTTGGCAAATAAAATTAGTGATTCAGCCCTAGTTAAACGATTAAGAAACTTTATTAGTATTAATAAATTGAGAGAAGAATATGACTATATTTTAATAGATTGTCCACCTACTCTGACGATTTATACAGATAGTGCCTTATTAGCATCTGATTTTTATTTAATTCCGAATAGAATAGATAGATATTCTATAATTGGTATTGATTCATTACAAACTGCTATAAGTAACTTAGTAGATGATGAACAAATTCCATTAAAATGTTTAGGTATCATTTATACTATGATGAATAAAAAAATTAATTCAAAACAGAAAAAGATAAAAGATGATTTTGAATCAAAAAAGACAGTTAATAATTTAGATATATTTGATTCAGTTAGTCATGTTGTGAACCATATTCAATATGGATATAGTGGTACTTTGCCAACTAGATATAAATCTTCATTGGAAGATACTCAGGCAATAACTATAGAAATGATACAGAAGATAGAGGCTTTAAAAGTTAATTGCTGAATAGGAGGAGGCAAAGATGCAGGAATTAATAATTTTTAAAAATGAATTAAAAAATTCTAAGCCTTCAAGATATAAAGTGACAGGTATAGTAAGTGAAATGATATTATCTAAGGAAGTTTTCTTAAAAAATAGCGATATAAATGAATTCTTAAAACTTGTTTTCGAAGTAGAATTCAAGGAATATGTAATGTTATCTAGAACATTAATAGTAGCAAGAGTAATTAGGATTTTGGTTAAATATTCTGAAAGTGACTATCTTTCATGTAAAAAAAGGCTTTATAAATATTTGGACAGTAAAATCATTGCATCAAAGAAAAAGAATACTTTTGACGGTTGGTTATAAAATGAATGTTTTAGAAACTAAGCTAAGGAAAAAAGAAATTGATGATTTGATTGATTATATTGAGGATTATAATCAGAAAACCTTTTCGAAAACTATTGATAACGACAGTAAGGATTTTTATAGATTTGTCTCAAAACAGTTAGTATTTTTTAAATATATTTTGAATGCATATCCTAATTCTTATTTCATTAAAGTTCTAATATCTGATTTTCTTTCATTAATTTTAAATGATTTGAAAAATGAAAGAAGATATTATTATTTAAATCAACGCTCTATAATAGAAAATTATGTTAGACTGCTAGTAGAAGACGAAACATATATTACTCATGTAACTAAACAAGCGTTTTTAGATTTGCAAGCCAAATATGCTTCGGACATTACAGAAAGAGATTATGGGAAAATAATGAACGAGTATAAAATTGCTTGTTCATATATCCATGGTGGAGAGTATTTAAAAAAACATCTAGTGAATAGTTTTGAAGAGTGTTTACAAATTAAACCTAAAATATCTAAACGTAAAAGAAAAAATCAAATTGGACAATTTATAGATTTGATAAATATTTTAAATAATTTATTCTTGATTCATAAAGCGGAAGAAATTGATAGTTCATTTCATAGAAGTAAATTAGTATTGAAGTATTTGATGGGGACTAAGTATGTTGAGAAGTTAAGAGAGATAAACAAATAACCCGAAATATAGTGTGAATAGAATAAGATTTGAGATGTTAAAGCCTAGGCTTGTTTCTAGGCTTATTTTTATGTTTTGAAAAAATATATTCACAAATCGCAACAACTACTTTGCAATAGAAAATATAGTGAATGACTGACAGTAACGTGGAAACTTAATAACATTGTTCCAGAATTGTAAACCCTATCTCACTTATGGGAGATAGGGTTTTGCTTGGGTGAACATAAATCTTTGGGTATAATTCAGTTAACGGCATTAACAATCGTGAAGGCTTGCAATTAACAATCATGATTGCTATTCATAATCACCAAAAACCAAAAAACCTTGATATATCAACATTCTCAAACAATCCTAATGGGCGGAGGATTTACGATCGATAATCCGAATGCTATTGGTTACTTATGGCTGTGTTTTTTCCTTTAAATAAAGCAGCGGAGAATGTGGGTAATTGAAACACTCTAGATCGAGCATCTAACCTAGATATGGTTAGATGCTTTTTTATGGATTAAAGTTGGTGACGACAATTAATGAAGTACCGATTTTATTTATTATCAAAACCAGCTTTATCTGATTTATGATTTTGTTGGATAAATGATCAATCTATATCCCATTCTTTGTTGCAGTCTGGACATTTCCATTTAATAATCCTATCAGCTTCTATACTGCTTATACCAATTTTTCGTGTAAAATGGGCAGAACCATATACTTTCTGGATTCTTTCGGAATAGGCTCTCCTTGCAAATCAGCATTGCAATATGGACAGCATTCTTTGTTATCTCTCATGAAACCACTCTTTTAAATAAATACCTTTACCTTTTAATATAGCAGATTTAAGTACAACTGTATTACCTTTTCAATAGGGTTGTTTTCTACTATATGAATGCTTGAATTGTAAAGCATAAGCAAATATAATAGAAAATTAAGTCAATCGGTCAAAGTTCGGAAAGTGACTGTTATACATGAACGTGAACGAATAGCGATATAAAAAGGATGGAAGCTGGATAGAGCAACGGCCTTCTAAGCCGTCGGTCGGGAGTTCGAATCTCTCCTGGGACGTACCAAAAGAAAAACCTCAAATCCTAATTGGATTTGAGGTTTTTTGTTGTCGTCTTATGATTTTCATTTGTTATTTAACGGATCATCATCCAAGCCGTCAACTTTTCCTTCTTTATTCAGACGAGGTTCTTCTTTTTTCACAGTTTCAGAAATATGTTCATTTTCTTCAACAGTGCGTTTACCGACAACCACTTCATCAGTGACAACCGGTTTTTTAGTCACTTCCAGCTTTTCCTCAACGATTGGCACTCTGATCTCTTCCGAATCGTTGACGGGAGAAGCATCCGCTTTATTTTCATCCACTGGCCGGCGTTCGACATAAATTTCATCATGTCTCACCGGGATATCCATATCTCTTTTTTCTGTTTTTACTTCTTTTCCTATCTCTACTTCACCGGTTTGAACGTCTTCTTTATCGACTTTCAGCTGTTCTTCCCGGAGCGGCATCGTTTTTTCTTCTTTCGTTGTATAATCCGCCATTTCATTTGTGGTTGAAAAGCCGCCTGAAAGGGCACTGCCGTTATCAAGAGGAGCATTTACATCTGCATCTGTATTGACGGCTACCAGAAGTTTTCCGTCATCCAAATCTTCTTGATACTTGTCTATTTCATCCGTTTTAATATCCAAATCGGATAATGCTTTGCTGTGTGCAGCAGTATCATCCATTGTAAAATAATCTTTCAGTTTATCGAAAAAAGATTCAGATTCTCCCTGATGTGCATCGATGGCTTGATTGACCTCTGTTCCTGTACGTGACTCCAAATAATCTGTATCTCGCCGGCTTGTCACAACAGAGATGTCGTCAGAATCATAGCCTTTTGTGAGTAAGCCTTCAATCGCTGCGATGGTTTCCTGCGGAGTTTCGAATACACCAACTATGCTTTTCATATCAATCTCCTCCTTCATGAATTTGCATGATATCGTTCATGTCGTTTGTAATTCCCGCTGATCTTTAAAATAAACAAGATTGAAAACATCCGAGTTTTTTAGAGAAAACTTTAATTAGAATTTCCTGAAAAATGAATATACAGGAAAAGATATGAAAAAATTCATAGTCTTGCCGATATTTGTTTTGTGAAACAATTAAATAAAGGAGTGTTTTCTTTTGAAAAAATGGTTCGTTGTTTGTTTCTTATTTGTTATTGCGCTGTGTCAATCGCTCCAAACAGTTAGCGCGGAAACAGTTGAATGGAAAGAAAGAGCAGATTTGCCTGAGCCGCGTGTCGGCGCAAGCAGCGGTGTAGTAGATGGAAAGATATATGTGATAGGTGGCGGAACTGTAAAACCAGGTACTTATGGGAATCAAACGTTTGTCTATGATCCTAAAACAAATGAATGGACAAGAAAAGCCGACATGCCAACAGCGAGGGGGGGAGCTGCATCAGTTACTGTAGATGGGAAAATTTATGTCTTGGGCGGAATGTCAAACGATGGAGCTGTCAACACAATAGAAGTATATGATCCAAAAAAAGACACGTGGGGAAAATTGGATGATCTTCCTTTTGAAAGAAAGGTTCCAGCCTATAAGATTTATGCAGAAGCTATTGGAAAGAAAATATATGTTGTGGCCTTTGAAAATTCTAGATATGCAACGACTTACAGTTACGATCTCGAAACGAAAAAATGGCAGAAAAAACAGAATTTAAATTATGAAGTAACCGGAGCAGTAACCGGAGCTTCTACAGCAGTAATTGATAATAAACTATATATTCTTGGCGGAACTCATTATATACCCCAAATCGTTTATGTTTATGATCCAGAAAAAGACACATGGGTAGAAAATGGTAAAGGATTCACAGCAGGGTATTATTCTGCGCTTGCTTACAAAGGAAAAATTCTGATGACTGGAGGGGTAAACCGAATTAAGGTGTACGATCCTAAAAGTCAATCAGCTACAGCGGTAAAAAACCCTAAAGCCCCCTACAGAATGGCTCATTCTTCTGCCGTCATTGATGATACTCTTTACGTAATCGGTGGAAGAGAGGAAACATCCAGTTTTACTGGAAGTGCAGCCTCTAAATTTAAATCAGTAATGTCAATTTCATTGAAGGATTTAAACATACCATCCGATTCAGAGGAAACTCCGGGAGATAAGGATAAAGGATCAACAACACCTTCTGAAGGCAATTCAGGAGATAAGGACAAAGGATCAACAACACCTTCTGAGGATAACTCAGCAGAAGACGGAGACGCCCTTCTTGTTGTCACCATGGTAAACGGTTTGCAAAAAGAATATCAGCTGTCTATGAAAGAAGTGAACGGATTCCTCAAATGGTACAAGCAGCGTGATGCCGGAGAGGGACCGGGCTTTTATGAAATAGATGAGCATGACAACAACAAAGGGCCTTTTGAGAGTAAAAAGGATTATGTTGTGTTTAAAAATATTTTGATGTACGAAGTAAATAAATATAAATAAACCATCCATCCAAAAACCATCCAATGCAATGCTGGATGGTTTTTGTTGACTTACTCTATTAAGTTTTAGAAGGGAAAACTGTAAGGGATAGACAGACCTTCCCCTGCACTTATCTATCCTTATAAAGCCGTCTCACAATTCCTTCGTCATAAACACACTGTTTGGATCTTCAACATACTCTGCAAACGGTTCACAGTACTGAAAATCGAAGCTTTCATACAACTTTCTTGCCGGCTCAAATGAAGCCATTGAACCCGTTTCTAAGCTTAACCGCTCATAGCCTCGCTTTCCAGCTTCTTCAATGATATGCTGGAGAATTTGTTTGGCAACGCCTTTTCTTAAATGTGATGCAGATGTTCGCATTGATTTGATTTCTCCGTGCCGGCTGTCCAGTTCTTTTAGCGCTCCGCAACCGGCTAGTTCATCATCCTCCCATGCACTCCAAAATGTTATTCCAGGCCCTCTTAGTTTCTCTAAACCTAAGGCATGGATGCTTTCCGGCGGGGACATAAGCGTCATGCTATGTAAATGCTCATTCACCAGTGAAACCACCTGATGTCCAGTTAAATCATCTATTTTTATATGCATTTTATTCCTCCTCAAACATTCATCTTAATCATATTCCATCCTGTTTCCAACTATAAAGACAGATAATCTGACAGTATTGAAGCCTTTTTGGAATGTATGAGCTGCAAAAGATGCTTGAAAGCAAAAAAGAGGCCGAAATCGTTGTTCGGCCCTTGTGATTTTCTTTAATATCTAAAGCCTCCATGCACACCGGCTGTTCCGCTAAAACCGCCGACATGTGTCGCCGGAATACTGAACCCGCCGCTATGGCCGCTGAAGCCAGTGCCTGAAAATTGCTGCCCGAAAAAATCTGAAGTGTATGGATAAGAGGAGTACATAGCAGAGGGAGTGGTTAACGGGCTATATGCCTGGCTGAACGGCTGTCCGTATCCGTAGCCTCCAAATGGCTGATGGCTTTGCTGGTAAAAGGGAGGGACAGCAGGATAGTACTGCTGCGGAAAGCTCGGGAAGCTTGGAAAGCCTGCAGGGAATCCTTGCATGTCTGCTAATGATTTATTCATCGTATCACCTTTTCTTTGCAAGATACCATTAATGTATGCCGGGGAATAATAGGGGTGCCTATCCGAAATTGAAATGGATTGCAAGATGATCTGTCAGACTCAATCTATATACGAATCATATCGTGTTATAAAATCTTACATGTTTATATAAAATTGAATAATTCTGGTGTACTCTTGATAGATTAATAAAAAAATTATAAAAACTTTTAACATTTGCAATTCCTTTTGTACCAATAATGAAAGCGTATACAATATAGTTTGATTAATCGAAATTGTCTAATAATTTTAAAAAATGCTGTTGACACTGCGTCCAAAGCGGCGTAATATGAGTTCAACAAAAGATAAACGCAAGCTTCACAAGCGAAAATCATCGCAGTATGATTCTAAAAAAAGGAAAAACAAACGACCTTCTTGAACAGCTGGAAAGCCGTTCCGAAGGCTGAATATGAAAAGCGCAGATGAGGATAAGTAGCCTTGAAAAAGCTTTCCACAGAGAACCGGGTTAGCTGAGAACCGGCGAAGCTTTACAAGGTGAACTCGCCTCAGAGTGCCAGTCTGAAATGACAGTAGGACTTGGCCGGGTGAACTTGATTCACTCGTTACTAAAGCGGATAGAAATATCCATGAGACGGCCGATTAACAGGCCGTAAACAAGGGTGGTACCGCGGAAAGAAAAGCCTTTTCGCCCCTTTTAGCTATCGCAGTTACTGCGCGGCTGATTGTGGGCGGAAGGGCTTTTTTTATTGAATAATCAGCTATCTAGCTAATGAAAAGATGATCTTTAAAGGATGAAAATCCAAAAGGAGGAACTAAAATGGGGACTAATGTACAGGTGGATTCAGCATCTGCCGAATGTACACAGACGATGAGCGGAGCATTAATGCTGATTGAATCATTAAAAAAAGAGAAAGTAGAAATGATCTTCGGTTATCCGGGCGGGGCTGTGCTTCCGATTTACGATAAGCTATACAATTCAGGGTTGGTACATATCCTTCCCCGTCACGAACAAGGAGCAATTCATGCAGCGGAGGGATACGCAAGGGTCTCCGGAAAACCGGGTGTCGTCATTGCCACGTCAGGGCCGGGAGCGACAAACCTTGTTACAGGCCTTGCTGATGCCATGATTGATTCATTGCCGTTAGTTGTCTTTACAGGGCAGGTAGCAACCTCTGTAATCGGGAGCGATGCATTTCAGGAAGCAGACATTTTAGGGATTACGATGCCAGTAACAAAACACAGCTACCAGGTTCGCCAGCCGGAAGATCTGCCGCGCATCATTAAAGAAGCGTTCCATATTGCAACAACTGGAAGACCCGGACCTGTATTGATTGATATTCCGAAAGATGTAGCAACGATTGAAGGAGAATTCAGCTACGATCATAAGATGAATCTCCCGGGATACCAGCCGACAACAGAGCCGAATTATTTGCAGATCCGCAAGCTTGTGGAAGCCGTGAGCAGTGCGAAAAAACCGGTGATCCTGGCGGGTGCGGGCGTACTGCACGGAAAAGCGTCAGAAGAATTAAAAAATTATGCTGAACAGCAGCAAATCCCTGTGGCACACACCCTTTTGGGGCTCGGAGGCTTCCCGGCTGACCATCCGCTTTTCCTAGGGATGGCGGGAATGCACGGTACTTATACAGCCAATATGGCCCTTCATGAATGTGATCTATTAATCAGTATCGGCGCCCGTTTTGATGACCGTGTCACAGGAAACCTGAAACACTTTGCCAGAAACGCAAAGATAGCCCACATCGATATTGATCCAGCTGAAATCGGAAAAATCATGAAAACACAGATTCCTGTAGTCGGAGACAGCAAAATTGTCCTGCAGGAGCTGATCAAACAAGACGGCAAACAAAGCGATTCAAGCGAATGGAAAAAACAGCTCGCAGAATGGAAAGAAGAGTATCCGCTCTGGTATGTAGATAATGAAGAAGAAGGTTTTAAACCTCAGAAATTGATTGAATATATTCATCAATTTACAAAAGGAGAGGCCATTGTCGCAACGGATGTAGGCCAGCATCAAATGTGGTCAGCGCAATTTTATCCGTTCCAAAAAGCAGATAAATGGGTCACGTCAGGCGGACTTGGAACGATGGGATTCGGTCTTCCGGCGGCGATCGGCGCACAGCTGGCCGAAAAAGATGCTACTGTTGTCGCGGTTGTCGGAGACGGCGGATTCCAAATGACGCTTCAAGAACTCGATGTTATTCGCGAATTAAATCTTCCGGTCAAGGTAGTGATTTTAAATAACGCTTGTCTCGGAATGGTCAGACAGTGGCAGGAAATTTTCTATGAAGAACGTTATTCAGAATCTAAATTCGCTTCTCAGCCTGACTTCGTCAAATTGTCCGAAGCATACGGCATTAAAGGCATCAGAATTTCATCAGAAGCGGAAGCAAAGGAAAAGCTGGAAGAGGCATTAACGTCAAGAGAACCTGTTGTCATTGACGTGCGGGTTGCCAGCGAAGAAAAAGTATTCCCGATGGTGGCTCCGGGGAAAGGGCTGCATGAAATGGTGGGGGTGAAACCTTGAAAAGAATTATCACATTGACTGTGGTGAACCGCTCCGGGGTGTTAAACCGGATCACCGGTCTATTCACAAAAAGGCATTACAACATTGAAAGCATTACAGTTGGACACACAGAAACAGCCGGCGTTTCCAGAATCACCTTCGTCGTTCATGTTGAAGGTGAAAATGATGTTGAACAGTTAACGAAACAGCTCAACAAACAGATTGATGTGCTGAAAGTCACAGACATCACAAATCAATCGATTGTCCAGAGGGAGCTGGCCTTAATCAAGGTTGTCTCCGCACCTTCAACAAGAACAGAGATTAATGGAATCATAGAACCGTTTAGAGCCTCTGTCGTTGATGTCAGCAGAGACAGCATCGTTGTTCAGGTGACAGGTGAATCTAACAAAATTGAAGCGCTTATTGAGTTATTAAAACCTTATGGCATTAAAGAAATCGCGAGAACAGGTACAACGGCTTTTGCGAGGGGAACCCAGCAAAAGGCGTCATCCAATAAAACAATATCTATTGTATAAAACATAACAAGGGAGAGATTGAAATGGTAAAAGTATATTATAACGGTGATATCAAAGAGAACGTATTGGCTGGAAAAACAGTAGCGGTTATCGGGTACGGTTCGCAAGGCCACGCACATGCCCTGAACCTTAAAGAAAGCGGAGTAGACGTTATCGTCGGTGTTAGACAAGGAAAATCTTTCACTCAAGCCCAAGAAGACGGACATAAAGTATTTTCAGTAAAAGAAGCGGCAGCCCAAGCCGAAATCATCATGGTTCTGCTTCCGGATGAGCAGCAGCAAAAAGTATACGAAGCTGAAATCAAAGATGAATTGACAGCAGGAAAATCATTAGTATTCGCTCATGGATTTAACGTGCATTTCCATCAAATTGTTCCTCCAGCGGATGTAGATGTATTCTTAGTGGCCCCTAAAGGCCCGGGACACTTGGTCAGAAGAACATATGAGCAAGGAGCTGGCGTACCTGCATTGTTCGCAATCTATCAAGATGTGACTGGAGAAGCAAGAGACAAAGCCCTCGCTTATGCTAAAGGAATCGGCGGCGCAAGAGCGGGCGTATTAGAAACGACATTTAAAGAAGAAACAGAAACAGATTTGTTCGGTGAGCAAGCAGTTCTTTGCGGCGGATTAAGCGCGCTTGTCAAAGCCGGATTTGAAACCTTAACTGAAGCAGGTTATCAGCCTGAACTTGCATACTTCGAGTGTCTTCATGAGCTGAAATTAATCGTAGACCTTATGTACGAAGAAGGACTTGCAGGAATGAGATATTCAATCTCTGACACAGCACAGTGGGGAGATTTCGTATCAGGTCCTCGCGTTGTGGACGCTAAAGTAAAAGAATCTATGAAAGAAGTATTAAAAGATATCCAAAACGGTACATTCGCAAAAGAGTGGATCGTCGAAAACCAAGTAAACCGTCCTCGTTTCAACGCTATCAATGCAAGCGAGAACGAACATCAAATCGAAGTAGTGGGAAGAAAGCTTCGTGAAATGATGCCGTTTGTGAAACAAGGCAAGAAGAAGGAAGCGGTGGTCTCCGTTGCGCAAAATTAATTTTTTCGATACGACGCTTCGTGATGGTGAACAGTCCCCTGGAGTGAACTTGAATACACAGGAGAAACTTGCCATAGCTAAGCAGCTCGAAAGACTCGGGGCAGATATCATTGAAGCGGGATTTCCCGCTTCGTCCCGAGGTGACTTTTTAGCTGTTCAGGAAATCGCAAGAACCATTAAAAATTGTTCAGTAACTGGTCTGGCCCGTTGTGTAAAAGGTGATATTGATGCTGCTTGGGAAGCGTTAAAAGAAGGTGCTCATCCGAGAATACATGTTTTTATCGCCACATCGGACATTCATTTGAAGCACAAGCTGAAAATGACACGTGAGCAAGTCATTGAAAGAGCGGTTGAAATGGTGAAATACGCAAAAGAACGTTTTCCGATTGTGCAATGGTCAGCTGAAGATGCCTGCCGCACTGAACTGCCGTTTCTAGCAGAAATCGTCGAGAAAGTGATTGACGCAGGCGCCAGTGTTATCAATCTTCCGGACACTGTCGGCTACCTGGCCCCGGCGGAATACGGAAATATCTTTAAATATATGAAAGAAAACGTTCCGAACATTCACAAAGCAAAGCTTTCAGCCCACTGTCATGATGATTTGGGAATGGCAGTCGCAAACTCTCTTGCTGCGATTGAAAATGGCGCTGATCAAATCGAATGCGCTGTGAATGGGATCGGTGAAAGAGCCGGAAACGCGGCATTAGAGGAAATTGCCGTAGCCCTCCATACCAGAAAAGATTTCTACCAAGTCGAAACAGGTATTACGCTGAACGAGATTAAGAGAACAAGTGATTTAGTAAGCAAACTGACAGGCATGGCTGTCCCGCGCAACAAAGCGGTTGTTGGAGATAATGCATTTGCTCATGAATCAGGCATCCATCAGGACGGCTTTTTAAAAGAAAAATCGACTTATGAAATTATTTCACCGGAGCTTGTCGGCGTAACCGCAGATGCGCTTGTCCTAGGTAAACATTCCGGACGCCACGCATTTAAAGACCGGCTGACTGCTTTAGGATTCCAATTTGACAGTGAAGAGATTAATAAATTCTTTACGATGTTCAAAGAGTTGACTGAGAAGAAAAAAGAAATCACTGATGAGGATCTTGTTTCTCTTATTTTAGAAGAAAAAGTAACAGATCGCAAGATTGGGTATGAATTTCTTTCTCTGCAAGTACATTACGGAACAAGTCAGGTCCCTACGGCTACTCTTTCTTTGAAAAATCAAGAAAACGCAGAGCTTATTCAGGAAGCTGCAACTGGAGCTGGAAGCGTGGAAGCAATCTACAATACGCTTGAGCGCTGCATCGATAAGGACGTGGAGCTCTTAGACTACCGCACTCAGTCTAACAGAAAAGGCGAAGATGCGTTTGCCCAGGTGTATGTAAGAGTTTTGGTGAACGGAATAGAATCAGCAGGGCGGGGCATAGCGCAAGACGTATTAGAAGCATCAGCGAAAGCCTATTTGAACGCAGTCAACCGTCAATTGGTTTTCCAGTCGAATATGAGCGGATTGAAAAACCACACAGCTGTCGGATCATAAAAGAAAGGAGAACGGTTAACTTGAAGAAACGTATTGCTCTATTGCCCGGAGACGGGATCGGCCCTGAAGTATTAGAATCAGCGACAGACGTACTGAAAAGTGTTGCCGAACGCTTTAACCATGAATTTGAATTTGAATATGGCCTGATTGGAGGGGCGGCTATTGATGAACATCATAACCCCCTCCCGGAGGAAACCGTTGCTGCTTGTAAAAATGCAGACGCGATATTGCTTGGCGCTGTCGGCGGACCGAAATGGGATCAAAATCCTTCGGAACTGAGACCGGAAAAAGGGCTGCTCAGCATCAGAAAACAGCTTGATTTGTTTGCGAATTTACGGCCTGTGAAGGTATTTGAAAGCCTTTCTGACGCTTCGCCTTTGAAAAAAGAATATATAGATAATGTTGATTTCGTTATCGTTCGTGAGCTCACAGGCGGCTTGTATTTCGGCCAGCCGAGCAAACGCTATGTAAACACTGAAGGTGAGCAGGAAGCAGTAGATACACTGTTTTATAAGCGAACGGAAATTGAACGAGTGATCAGAGAGGGCTTCAAAATGGCGGCAGCCAGAAAAGGCAAAGTGACCTCTGTAGATAAAGCGAATGTTCTTGAATCAAGCCGGCTGTGGCGTGAAGTGGCTGAGGACGTTGCACAAGAGTTTCCCGATGTGAAGCTTGAGCACATGCTTGTGGATAACGCGGCCATGCAGCTAATTTATGCACCGAATCAATTTGATGTCGTGGTGACTGAAAATATGTTCGGTGATATTTTAAGCGATGAAGCGTCCATGCTTACAGGCTCGCTCGGAATGCTCCCGTCAGCCAGCCTATCAAGCTCTGGTCTTCATCTGTTTGAACCTGTTCATGGCTCCGCGCCTGATATTGCCGGTAAAGGGATGGCAAATCCGTTCGCAGCCATATTGTCAGCGGCAATGCTTTTGAGAACATCTTTCGGGCTTGAAGAGGAAGCGAAAGCTGTAGAAGATGCGGTAAACAAAGTCTTGGCTTCCGGAAAAAGAACAAGAGACTTGGCACGGGGTGAAGAGTTCAGCAGCACTCAGGCCATTACAGAGGAAGTTAAGGCAGCAATCATGAGTGAAAATACAATTTCTAATGTGTGACAGCTTACGTTAAGCGGTCTTAGCTCTAGGTAGAGGGAGGAAATAAAAGATGATGCCTCGAACAATCATCGAAAAGATTTGGGATCAGCATATTGTAAAACATGGTGAGGGAAAGCCGGATCTTCTCTATATTGATTTGCACCTCATTCATGAGGTGACGTCTCCTCAGGCATTTGAAGGCTTGAGACAAAAGGGAAGAAAGGTCAGAAGACCCCAAAATACGTTTGCGACAATGGACCACAACATCCCGACTGTCAATCGTTTTGAGATAAAGGATGAAGTTGCGAAACGCCAGGTAACGGCGCTTGAAAGAAACTGTGAGGAATTTGGCGTGCGCCTTGCCGATCTTCACAGTGTGGATCAAGGGATTGTTCATGTCGTCGGCCCTGAACTGGGCTTAACGCTTCCAGGGAAAACGATTGTGTGCGGTGACAGTCATACATCAACACATGGCGCTTTCGGCGCTCTTGCATTTGGAATCGGGACGAGTGAAGTTGAACATGTCCTTTCCACACAGACACTTTGGCAGCAACGTCCAAAAACACTTGAAGTGCGCGTAGATGGAACGCTTCAAAAAGGGGTAACGGCAAAGGATGTCATCCTTGCTGTCATCGGCAAATACGGTGTGAAATTCGGCACGGGCTACGTCATTGAATACACTGGGGAAGTATTCAGAAATATGACGATGGATGAACGAATGACTGTTTGTAACATGTCAATTGAAGCAGGAGCAAGAGCTGGTTTGATTGCACCTGACGAGGTGACGTTTGAATATTGCAAAAACCGCAAGTACACGCCAAAAGGCGAAGAATTTGACAAGGCCGTAGAGGAATGGAAGGCGCTGCGCACAGACCCGGGCGCTGTTTACGATAAATCTATCGTCCTTGACGGCAACAAAATTTCCCCTATGGTGACATGGGGCATTAACCCGGGAATGGTTCTTCCTGTCGATTCTGAAGTTCCTGCGCCGGAAAGCTTTTCTGCAGAAGACGATAAAAAAGAAGCGATTCGCGCTTATGAATATATGGGATTGACTCCTCACCAAAAAATTGAAGACATTAAAGTGGAGCACGTATTTATCGGTTCCTGCACAAATTCCCGCATGACTGACCTTCGCCAGGCTGCTGACATGATCAAAGGGAAGAAGGTAGCTGACAGCGTAAGGGCCATCGTCGTGCCCGGATCCCAAAGCGTGAAGCTTCAGGCTGAAAAAGAAGGGCTTGACCAGATTTTCTTGGAAGCTGGATTTGAATGGAGAGAGTCAGGCTGCAGCATGTGTTTGAGTATGAATAATGATGTTGTTCCTGAGGGAGAGCGCTGTGCATCAACCTCTAACCGCAACTTCGAGGGCAGACAAGGAAAAGGTGCAAGAACACATCTCGTCAGCCCGGCAATGGCTGCGATGGCTGCCATTCACGGACACTTCGTTGATGTCAGAAAGTTTTATCAGAAAAAAACAGTTGTGTAAGGAGTGCGCGAGATGGAACCTTTGAAATCACATACGGGGAAAGCAGCCGTATTAAATCGGATCAATGTGGATACAGACCAGATTATTCCTAAGCAATTTTTGAAGAGGATTGAAAGAACAGGCTACGGGCGTTTTGCATTCTTTGACTGGAGATATGATGCGAATGGTGAACCGAACCCTGAATTTGAATTAAACCAGCCTGTTTATCAAGGAGCTTCCATTTTAATAGCAGGAGAAAACTTCGGCTGCGGGTCATCGCGTGAACACGCTCCGTGGGCACTTGATGATTATGGGTTTAAAATTATTATTGCACCGTCATTTGCTGATATTTTCCATCAGAACTGCTTTAAAAACGGCATGCTTCCGATCCGCATGCCATATGACAATTGGAAACAGCTTGTCGGCCAGTATGAAAACAAGTCATTGCAAATGACTGTTGACCTTGAAAAGCAGCTGATTCATGACAGTGAAGGCAATCAAATTTCATTTGAAGTTGATCCGCATTGGAAAGAGATGCTGATTAACGGATATGATGAAATTTCCTTAACGCTGCTGCTGGAGGATGAAATCAAGCAATTTGAATCACAAAGAAGCTCTTGGCTTCAAGCCTGAAAAAGCGGCCGGTATTTGTCCGGCGGCTTTTTTTGCCTTATGAAACATTTCATTTCTTGTGTTTGTTCACAGGTGTTGATACACTTGAACAAAATAAATGCCTGAAAGGAATATAGGTATGACGCATGACAAGAAGAACGCAAAAATTATTCCTTTTCCTCATCTGAAAGACCGCCTTGTGGAAAAAGGGATGTCATCACTAAAGGAAAAAAAGTATCAAGAAGCGCTTGAACTGTTTTCAGAAGCGATGAAATATGATGATACTGAATCCGATCTTCACTTAGGGATGGCCATCTGCTTTTTAGAGCTGGGCGAGCTGGAAGAGGCAAAAAGCGTGTGCGAGAAGATGCTCAAAGAAGGTTATGGCCATTATTTTACGGTTTTGCAGGTGTACATGACCATCTTAATTCAGCTCAAAAAATACGAGGAAGTCAAAAGCACCATTGAAGCCGTTTTGGAAGAAAATCAGCTGCCGGCAGAAAGCGCCGAGCAATTTTATAAGCTGCTGGATTTCAGCCGGAAAATGACCGATCCGGATCGTGAGGACGAGGCTTGGGCCGAAGAATATGAGGATACAATTGACACCGAGAAAGTGCTGGCAAGCCCTGAGGAGCAAATGAATCTCATTCATTCCTTAAAAGACCGTAACGTAGCAAAGTATACAGGATTGCTCAAAACAATCCTCCAAGACCCCTCAGCCCATCCGATTATCAAAACGATGATTGTCATGCTGTTGGCTGAGCATGAGTACAGTAAACCTGTACACATTAGTAAATTTGGCGAGTCGTTGACAATTGAACCGTCTGAGATTGTTCCGCCTGATGCCGCGCCGATTCTGCACCGTGTTCTCAGGGTGCTGGATGAGACACTTGGAAATGAAAATCCAACCTTATATGCGGCAGTAGAAGAATTGTGGAGAAGACATTTGTACGTTTTATATCCGTTCCAGCCGAAATTGCTGTCGGCTGACCTTTGGGCGGCTGCCCTGCATAAAGTCGGTTACGAGATGCACGGAATTGAAATTGAAAGAGAAGAACTTCATATGATGTATGAATTTACCGACAGAGAACTCGATGAAGCTTGCACAATGTTAAAAGATATTGAAGAAATTTCTTATTTGTAAATCGCGCCATATAGTTGAAAGCGCTATGTGTTATGTTATAATATAGTGGTTGTATTTGTGTATAACGGGTTATAAGAAATACGGTTGGACAGGCTTTGCAGTTCATTATTAACATCTATACATAATGATTCTGATCTTTGGCAGCTTTGTTTTTGTTGGACGAAGCCGAATGATTGCTTTAGAATGGAAGACCGACACAACCTGAATAGATTTTTGGAGGGAAACACATGTCTGTAAAATGGGAAAAACAAGAAGGCAACGAAGGCGTTTTAACGGTTGAAGTTGATGCTGAAACGTTTAAAACAGCACTTGATGATGCATTTAAAAAAGTAGTAAAACAAGTTTCAATTCCTGGATTCCGTAAAGGTAAAATTCCTCGCGGATTATTCGAACAGCGCTTTGGCGTAGAAGCTCTTTACCAAGATGCTTTGGATATTCTTCTTCCTGTAGAATACCCTAAAGCGGTTGAAAAAGCTGGAATCGAGCCTGTAGACCGTCCTGAAATCGACGTTGAAAAAATCGAAAAAGGCGAAAGCTTAATCTTCACTGCGAAAGTAACAGTAAAACCTGAAGTGAAGCTTGGCGAATACAAAGGCCTGGGCATTGAAAAAGACGACACAACTGTAACTGACGAAGATGTTCAAAACGAACTAAAAGCCCTTCAAGAGCGTCAAGCTGAGCTTGTTGTAAAAGAAGAAGGCGCCGTTGAAGAAGGAAACACAGTTGTTCTTGATTTCGAAGGATTCGTTGACGGCGAAGCTTTCGAAGGCGGAAAAGCTGAAAACTACTCTCTTGAAGTAGGATCTGGCTCATTCATCCCTGGCTTCGAAGATCAGTTAGTTGGTCTTGAAGCAGGCGCTGAGAAAGATGTTGAAGTGACATTCCCAGAAGAATACCACGCTGAAGAGCTTGCAGGCAAACCAGCTGTGTTTAAAGTGAAAATTCACGAAATCAAAGCGAAAGAGCTTCCTGAGCTTAACGATGAATTCGCAAAAGATATCGATGAAGAAGTGGAAACACTTGCTGAATTAACTGAAAAAACAAAGAAACGTCTGGAAGAAGCAAAAGAAAACGAAGCTGACGCTAAATTGCGTGAAGAGCTTGTTCTGAAAGCTTCTGAAAATGCTGAAATCGATGTTCCGCAAGCAATGGTCGACACTGAGCTTGACCGCATGCTGAAAGAATTCGAACAGCGTCTGCAAATGCAAGGCATGAACCTTGAGCTTTACACTCAATTCTCAGGTCAAGATGAAGCTGCGCTTAAAGAGCAAATGAAAGAAGATGCTGAAAAACGCGTAAAATCTAACCTGACTCTTGAGGCGATTGCGAAAGCGGAAAACCTTGAAGTATCAGATGAGGAAGTTGATGCTGAGCTTACTAAAATGGCTGAAGCATACAACATGCCTGTTGAAAATATTAAACAAGCCATCGGTTCTACTGACGCGATGAAAGAAGATTTAAAAGTTCGCAAAGCAATTGATTTTCTTGTAGAAAACCGTTAATATGGTGCATAATAATAGTACTAATAAAACAGGGCGCGAATCATTCGTGCCTTGTTTTGTACAATTATGAGTTATCTCTTTTTCTTGGGGCAATATAGTTAATGCAGGGCTGTTTTTTGTCATACATATAGAATGTGCAAGTCAGAAACACATTGTTACCGTCTTTTTGGAAAGTATGGTAAAATGCAATACATACTCGTTCGTTTCAAGAATCATTTTCTTTTGCTCTGCCGGTAAAAGAAAAAGTGAGACAAGATTAAGGGGTGAAAGAATGTTTAAATTTAACGAGGAAAAAGGACAATTAAAATGCTCGTTCTGTGGAAAAACACAAGATCAGGTTCGTAAGCTTGTAGCTGGACCTGGTGTATATATATGTGACGAATGTATCGAACTCTGCACTGAAATTGTAGAGGAAGAACTCGGAACAGAAGAAGAAGTAGAATTTAAAGACGTACCAAAGCCTCAGGAAATTCGTGAAATTTTGAATGAATATGTCATCGGCCAAGATCAAGCGAAGAAATCACTTGCTGTTGCTGTGTATAACCACTATAAGCGCATTAACTCTAACAGCAAAGTTGATGATGTTGAGCTTTCAAAAAGTAATATTTCATTAATCGGCCCTACGGGAAGCGGTAAAACCCTTCTGGCGCAAACATTGGCTCGCATTTTAAATGTGCCGTTTGCGATTGCAGACGCTACATCTTTGACTGAAGCTGGATACGTGGGTGAAGATGTAGAGAATATTCTCTTGAAGCTCATCCAAGCTGCTGATTATGATGTGGAAAAAGCCGAAAAAGGCATTATCTATATTGATGAAATCGATAAAGTGGCTAGAAAATCTGAAAACCCGTCTATCACACGTGATGTGTCAGGTGAGGGTGTACAGCAGGCATTGCTTAAAATTCTTGAGGGTACAGTGGCAAGCGTGCCGCCTCAAGGGGGACGTAAGCATCCTCATCAAGAATTCATTCAAATTGACACAACAAATATTTTGTTCATTTGCGGCGGAGCTTTCGATGGTATCGAACAAATCATCAAACGCCGTTTAGGCCAAAAAGTGATTGGATTCGGTGCCGACAATAAAGCTGCTGATCTTGAGAAAGAAGATCTTCTTTCAAAAGTGCTTCCAGAAGATTTGCTCCGTTTCGGGTTAATTCCTGAATTTATCGGACGTCTTCCGGTTATTGCAAGCCTTGAAAAGCTTGACGAAGAAGCATTGGTTGCGATTTTAACAAAACCGAAAAACGCTCTTGTTAAGCAATTCAAGAAAATGCTTGAGCTTGACAACGTTGAGCTTGAGTTTGAAGAAGAAGCGCTTTCTGAAATTGCTAAAAAAGCAATTGAACGCAAGACTGGAGCACGCGGACTCCGTTCCATCATTGAAGGCATCATGCTTGATGTGATGTTTGAGCTGCCTTCTCGTGATGACATTGAAAAATGTGTAATCACCGGGGCAACTGTGACACACGGAGAGCCTCCTCGCCTCTTATTAAAAGACGGCACTGAGGTAAGCCAAGATAAAACATCTGCATAAAGATAAGTACAAACCTCCTGAGTGGTAACACTCAGGAGGTTTTTTTGCATGCAACTCTTCCGGAAAAACGTTTATTCCCGTCTTCTATGGGAGATACTAGCAATCAGAGGAATGAATTGGATACATAAATTGTTTTTCAGGAGGGACCACCATGAGTTGGACAGGGATCGCGTTATTTATTCAGCTGTTTTTTGGGATCATCATCGGTTTGTATTTTTGGAATTTGCTTAAAAATCAAAGGACACAAAAGGTCACAATAGATAAAGAATCAAAGAAGGAAATGGAGCAGCTTCGGAAAATGCGCGCTATCAGCTTGTCCGAGCCATTATCTGAGAAGGTCCGCCCCAAAAGCTTTCAAGATATCGTCGGACAGGAAGACGGCATTAAAGCATTAAAGGCTGCTTTATGCGGGCCAAATCCTCAGCATGTGATTGTCTATGGGCCACCGGGAGTTGGGAAAACGGCTGCTGCGCGGCTTGTGTTGGAAGAAGCAAAAAAACATAAACAATCACCGTTTAAAGAGCAGGCTGTCTTTGTGGAACTCGATGCGACAACAGCCCGTTTTGATGAAAGAGGAATTGCCGATCCGCTCATTGGCTCTGTCCATGACCCGATATACCAAGGGGCCGGAGCGATGGGACAGGCTGGGATTCCGCAGCCGAAGCAGGGAGCTGTCACCCATGCCCATGGCGGTGTGCTGTTTATTGATGAAATAGGGGAGCTGCATCCTATTCAAATGAATAAAATGCTGAAGGTGCTTGAGGACAGAAAAGTCTTTTTAGACAGTGCGTATTACAGTGAGGAAAATACACAAATTCCGAATCATATTCATGATATTTTTCAAAATGGGCTGCCGGCTGATTTTCGCTTGATTGGCGCGACCACGAGAATGCCAAACGAAATTCCGCCAGCTATCAGGTCCCGCTGTTTGGAGGTTTTTTTCCGCGAGCTTGAAAAGGATGAGCTGAAAACGGTTGCTAAAACAGCAGCTGATAAAATTGAAAAAAATATCTCCGAAGAAGGCCTAGATCTTTTGACCAGCTACACGCGGAACGGACGGGAAGCTGTCAATATGATTCAAATCGCAGCGGGGATGGCTGTTACGGAGAATCGGAAAGACATTACCATTGAGGATATTGAATGGGTCATCCACTCTAGTCAGCTCACACCGAAGCATGAGCAAAAAATCGGTGTTGAACCACAGGTCGGCATTGTAAATGGGCTTGCAGTCTATGGGCCTAACAGCGGATCGCTTCTGGAAATCGAAGTGAGTGTAACCGCGGCTCAAGATAAAGGATCAATTAACATCACCGGAATAGCTGAAGAAGAAAGCATCGGCAGCCAATCAAAATCAATCAGACGAAAAAGCATGGCGAAGGGTTCGGTTGAAAATGTATTAACCGTGCTCCGGACAATGGGAATGAAGCCTTCTGATTATGATATTCACATCAATTTCCCAGGAGGGATTCCGATTGATGGGCCGTCAGCAGGCATTGCGATGGCGGCGGGGATTTTCTCGGCGATACACAAAATTCCTATTGACAATACCGTTGCGATGACGGGCGAAATCAGCCTGAACGGTCTTGTGAAACCCATCGGAGGCGTCATTCCGAAAATAAAAGCGGCCAAGCAGTCCGGTGCGAAAAAGGTGATTATCCCATATGAAAATCAGCAGGCGATCTTAAAGCAGATTGACGGGATCGAAATTATTGCAGTGAAGACGTTCCAAGAAGTGCTTGATGAAATTTTAGTGAATCCGCCAACGGAACAAAAACCGTTTCATATTGAAATCAATAAAGAATCTGTTTAAACCCTATTTTGATAATAGGGTTTTTTTCATGAAGGACATCTTTTCCTTTTTCATATCAGAAAGAAAGGGTATACTACGAGGAGACTGTTTTATAGAAAATGGAACCATGCCGTTTATTGTACAAGGATGAAAAAGTTGTATTATAATGGTTCATACTAAAGTCACGGAGGTGTCAGTCACATGGCAGAAGAATTAAAACGCAGCATCCCACTCCTCCCTTTAAGAGGTTTATTAGTGTACCCGACGATGGTTTTGCATTTAGATGTAGGACGTGACAAGTCGGTTCAGGCTCTTGAACAGGCAATGATGCATGATCATATGATATTTTTAGCCACTCAGCAGGATATTTCGATAGACGAACCTGGTGAAGACGAGATTTTCACTGTCGGCACCTATACAAAAATTAAGCAAATGCTGAAGCTTCCGAACGGTACGATTCGTGTGTTGGTGGAGGGCCTCAAGCGCGCCCATATCGTTAAATACAATGAACACGAGGATTACACGTCGGTCGACATTCAACTTATTCATGAAGATGATTCAAAAGATACAGAAGACGAAGCATTGATGCGGACTTTGCTAGACCACTTTGATCAGTACATAAAAATTTCTAAAAAAATCTCGGCCGAAACGTACGCCGCGGTTACTGATATCGAAGAGCCGGGGAGAATGGCAGACATCGTTGCTTCTCATCTGCCCCTTAAACTAAAGGATAAGCAGGATATTTTAGAAACGGCTGATGTCAAAGACAGGCTGAACAAGGTCATTGATTTTATTAATAATGAAAAAGAAGTGCTGGAGATTGAGAAAAAAATCGGCCAGCGCGTCAAACGTTCGATGGAGCGTACGCAGAAGGAATACTACTTACGAGAACAAATGAAGGCGATTCAAAAAGAGCTTGGCGATAAAGAAGGCAAAACTGGCGAAGTTCAGACGCTGACGGAAAAAATCGAAGAAGCAGGCATGCCTGATCATGTGAAGGAAACAGCGCTTAAAGAATTGAACAGATATGAAAAAATTCCGTCAAGTTCTGCGGAAAGCTCTGTGATCCGCAACTATATCGACTGGCTGGTTGCTCTTCCGTGGACGGATGAAACAAATGATAAGCTTGATTTGAAAGAAGCAGGACGTCTCTTGGACGAAGAGCACCACGGGCTTGAAAAAGTAAAAGAACGTATTTTAGAATATTTGGCTGTCCAGAAGCTGACCAAATCCCTGAAAGGCCCGATTCTCTGTTTGGCAGGACCTCCAGGTGTCGGAAAAACGTCTTTAGCCAAATCAATTGCAAAAAGCTTGGGACGCAAATTCGTCAGAATCTCACTCGGAGGAGTTCGGGACGAATCAGAGATACGCGGACACAGACGGACCTATGTCGGAGCAATGCCTGGACGTATTATTCAAGGGATGAAAAAAGCGGGCAAGCTGAATCCGGTCTTCTTATTAGACGAAATTGACAAAATGTCATCTGATTTTAGAGGAGACCCATCATCCGCTATGCTTGAAGTGCTTGATCCAGAGCAAAACAGCAGCTTCAGTGATCACTATATTGAAGAAACCTTTGATTTATCCAAAGTGCTGTTTATCGCAACGGCGAACAATTTGGCCACAATTCCGGGTCCGCTCAGAGACAGAATGGAAATTATTAATATCGCAGGCTACACAGAAATAGAAAAACTTGAAATCGTAAAGGATCACTTGCTTCCAAAGCAAATCAAAGAACACGGGCTGAAGAAAAGCAACCTGCAGCTGCGTGATCAGGCGATTCTTGATATTATCCGCTACTATACGAGAGAAGCTGGTGTGAGAAGCCTTGAACGCCAGCTTGCCGCGATTTGCCGTAAAGCTGCAAAAGCCATTGTTGCTGAAGAGCGAAAACGGATTACGGTTACTGAGAAGAACCTTCAAGACTTTATCGGAAAACGTATTTTCAGATATGGACAAGCTGAAACAGAGGATCAGGTTGGTGTAGTGACAGGGCTTGCTTATACAACCGTTGGCGGAGATACGCTGTCGATTGAAGTATCGCTTTCTCCGGGGAAAGGGAAATTAATCCTGACAGGAAAGCTCGGAGATGTTATGAGAGAGTCTGCTCAGGCTGCATTCAGCTATGTGCGATCCAAAACAGAAGAACTTGGCATTGAACCTGACTTTCATGAGAAGTATGATATTCATATACATGTACCAGAGGGTGCGGTGCCAAAAGATGGTCCGTCAGCCGGTATTACGATGGCAACAGCGCTTGTTTCTGCTTTAACGGGACGGGCGGTTTCGCGTGAAGTTGGCATGACTGGAGAAATCACGCTTCGCGGGCGCGTGCTGCCGATCGGCGGCTTGAAGGAAAAAGCGCTTGGCGCACATAGAGCGGGATTAACGACCATTATTGCGCCTAAAGATAATGAAAAAGATATAGAGGATATTCCGGAAAGCGTCAGGGAGGGGCTGACATTTATATTGGCGTCCCACTTAGACGAGGTTTTGGAACATGCCTTAGTAGGAGAGAAGAAATGAAAGTCACAAAGTCAGAAATCGTGATCAGTGCAGTAAAACCGGAACAGTACCCTGAAGGGGGGCTTCCGGAAATCGCATTGGCCGGAAGATCGAACGTAGGAAAATCGTCTTTTATCAATTCATTAATCAATCGTAAAAATCTTGCGAGAACGTCATCAAAGCCAGGAAAAACACAAACGCTTAATTTCTACATTATCAATGATGAGCTGCATTTTGTGGATGTGCCGGGCTACGGTTTTGCCAAAGTGTCAAAGTCTGAGCGTGAAGCATGGGGCAGAATGATTGAAACCTATATCACGACACGCGAGGAATTAAAAGCTGTGGTGCAGATCGTTGATTTGCGGCATGCGCCATCTAATGATGATGTACAGATGTATGAATTTTTAAAGTATTACGGCATTCCTGTTATTGTTATCGCTACAAAGGCGGATAAGATCCCGAAAGGCAAATGGGACAAACACGCGAAGGTTGTCCGACAAACATTAAATATTGATCCGGAAGACGAGCTGATTCTCTTTTCCTCAGAAACGAAAAAGGGAAAAGACGAAGCTTGGGGAGCGATCAAAAAAATGATAAACCGGTAGAGGATCCTCTACCGGTTTTATTTATCGTATAGATTTTTTTCGTTTTATCAATAATAACAATAAACTGATTCCAATAAAGACAAACGGCCAATACTCCTTCAGAAGCGCTGTTGGAATATGCGCAGACTCAAGCCATGCCATAATTTGTTTGAAAAAGTACAAAAACAGGGAAAAACAAATCATCGACACAGCTTCATATACATATTCTTTTTTTTGAACGGTTGAAACGAGAAGTGAGAAGCCGATCACAAAGAGGAGCATTTCAAAATCATCCGGCCACCATACCCACTTCGGCTTGGCAAAAAAGTGTAAACCGATCCCGAAGAGAAGCAAACCAATAAAAAAATGGGGTGTGACGGCTTCTTTTTTTCCTTGATATACAAAGGCTGCGCCTAACAGCATGAGGAGAACAGGCCATTGATCCTGCCCTGAAAACAGTTCGGCTTGGCCGCTTTCAAGCCATGCATATACAGAAGCGGCAAGCAGCAGACAAGGGAATAAAATTGATTTTTGTTTCATGATATCACCTTCTTGTTTTTTAGAGCTGATGTGTAGTAAATTTCTGCTGTTTTTGGTATTGTCAATAGGAATGCTTCTTTTCCCTGAAGCTTTTTCTAATATAGCATAAGAATTTTAAAATCTGTTCACATTTTGTGAAAGAAACTATGTTATAATTATTATAAATAATGAGTTCTATGTTAGAATGATTATAAATTAAGATTGGGTGTTGGGGGTGTAATTAGAGCGATGCATATACTTGTTGTGGGAGTAGATTATAAATCCGCCCCTATTGAGATACGTGAAAAAGTAAGTTTTCAGCCGAATGAGCTGGCAGAAGCAATGGTGCAGCTGAAAGAAGAGAAAAGCATTCTTGAAAACATCATTGTCTCAACCTGCAACCGCACTGAAATTTATGCGGTAGTCGACCAGCTCCATACCGGCCGTTATTATATAAAAAAGTTTTTAGCTGATTGGTTTCAATTAAGCAAAGAAGAGCTGTCACCGTTCTTAACGTTTTATGAGAGCGATGCCGCTGTTGAGCATTTATTCCGTGTAGCCTGCGGACTTGACTCTATGGTGATTGGCGAAACGCAGATTCTCGGACAGGTACGCGACAGCTTTAAAACAGCTCAGCAAGAAAAAACGATCGGGACTATTTTTAATGAGCTGTTTAAGCAGGCGGTTACAGTGGGCAAACGGACTCACGCCGAAACAGACATTGGCTCAAATGCGGTGTCAGTAAGCTATGCTGCAGTTGAACTTGCCAAAAAAATCTTCGGAAATCTTTCAAGCAAGCACATATTGATTCTCGGTGCGGGAAAAATGGGCGAGCTTGCTGCGGAAAACCTGCACGGACAGGGAATCGGCAAGGTCACTGTCATTAACCGAACATACTTGAAAGCGAAGGAGCTTGCAGACCGTTTCTCAGGTGAAGCGAGAAGCTTGAATCAGCTTGAAAGCGCGCTTGCGGAGGCTGATATTTTAATCAGTTCAACCGGTGCAAGTGAATTTGTCGTGTCCAAAGAGATGATGGAAAACGCGAATAAGCTTCGCAAGGGACGCCCGCTGTTTATGGTCGACATTGCCGTGCCTAGAGATCTTGATCCGGCGCTGAATGATCTTGAAGGTGTTTTTCTTTATGATATCGACGATCTGGAAGGCATTGTAGAAGCGAACATGAAAGAGCGGAGAGAAACAGCTGAAAAAGTTGAACTGTTAATTGAAGAAACCATTGTGGAATTTAAACAATGGATGAATACACTTGGTGTTGTGCCTGTTATTTCTGCATTGCGCGAAAAGGCGCTTGCCATCCAGTCAGAAACGATGGACAGCATTGAGCGTAAGCTGCCTCACTTAAGCACAAGAGAGAAAAAACTGTTGAACAAACACACCAAAAGTATTATTAACCAAATGCTTCGTGATCCGATTTTAAAGGTGAAAGAGCTTGCTGCAGATGCTGATTCTGAAGAAAAGCTTGCGTTGTTTATGCAGATTTTTGATATTGAAGAAGCTGCGGGCCGTCAAATGATGAAAACCGTTGAAAGCAGCCAGAAGGTCCACTCTTTTAAGAAGGCTGAATCAAAAGCGGGCTTTAGCCCACTTGTAAGTGAGTGAAAGCTGAATGATTGATACTGCAATGGCAAGGCTTAATGAGGGGACAATCGTCATTTACGCGTTAAGTGTACTCTTTTATTTTATAGATTTTCTTCAACACAACCGGAAGGCTGGAAAAATGGCCTTCTGGTTGCTTTCTATTGTCTGGACTCTGCAAACCGTGTATTTGGCCTATTTTATGTGGGTGACGGGGCGGTTTCCGGTATTAAATGTGACGGAGGCGCTTTATTTTTATGCCTGGGTGCTTGTCACGCTGTCACTTGTACTGACAAAGCTTTTACGTGTTGACTTTATCGTGTTTTTTACAAATGTTATAGGATTTTCTATGATCGCCATTCACACATTTTCACCGACAGAGCAGCAGTCAGCTGCTTTTTCCGGGCAGCTTGTATCCGAGCTTTTGGTGATTCATATTACAATGGCGATTCTTTCATACGGCGCTTTTTCCCTTTCTTTCGTTTTTTCTGTGCTGTATATGTTTCAATATCATCTGCTGAAAAAGAAAAAGTGGGGAAAATGGCTGTTGAGAATAGAAGATTTATCTAAGCTTGATTATATGGCGTATGTTTTAAATGTCATTGGGGTTCCCATGCTGCTGCTGAGTTTGATTCTCGGCGTCATATGGGCATATGTCTCACTAGAAACGCTGTATTGGTTTGACGCCAAAGTGCTTGGTTCGTTTGTCGTCCTGCTGCTGTACAGCTATTATCTTTATATCAGGCTGATTAAAGAGCTGCAAGGAAAGGTCGCTGCACTGTGGAATACGGCTTGTTTTCTGGTGCTGATGATCAATTATTTCCTGCTTGGAAGCCTGTCGCAATTCCATTGGTTCAGTTAAACGATGTCCCAAGCAGATTCGGGAGGAAAGAAATGATGAGAACGATTAAAGTAGGTTCCAGACGAAGCAAACTCGCTATGACTCAAACAAAATGGGTTATTCAAAAACTGAAGGAAATCAATCCTTCGTTTGCTTTTGAAATTAAAGAGATCGTGACAAAGGGCGACCGGATTGTCGATGTTACACTCTCAAAAGTGGGTGGAAAAGGGCTGTTTGTCAAAGAAATTGAACAGGCGCTTTTAAACGAAGAGATTGATATGGCAGTGCACAGCATGAAGGACATGCCTGCTGTTTTGCCTGAAGGCCTTGTGATCGGCTGTATTCCTGAACGGGAGGACCCGCGTGATGCCCTTATTTCAAAGAATCGCGTAAAGCTTTCAGAAATGAAGGAAGGTGCTGTCATTGGCACAAGCAGTTTAAGAAGAAGCGCGCAGCTTTTGATTGAGCGCCCTGACCTTACAATTAAATGGATTAGAGGTAATATAGATACAAGACTTCAAAAGCTGGAAACAGAGGATTATGACGCGATTATTTTAGCGGCTGCCGGCCTTTCTAGAATGGGTTGGAAGCAAGATGTCGTAACCGAATTCCTTGAGCCTGAGCGCTGTTTGCCTGCTGTGGGGCAGGGAGCACTGGCGATTGAGTGCCGAGAATCGGATGAAGAGCTGTTGGCGTTGTTTTCTAAGTTTACAGATGAATATACAAAACGGACTGTCTTAGCGGAACGTGCTTTTTTAAACGCGATGGAGGGCGGCTGCCAGGTTCCGATCGCGGGCTACTCCGTGTTAAATGGACAGGATGAAATTGAAATGACAGGTCTTGTCGCTTCACCTGACGGCAAAATCATTTTTAAAGAAACCGTCACCGGAAACGATCCTGAGGAAGTAGGAAAGCGCTGTGCCGCTCTTATGGCTGACAAAGGAGCAAAAGATTTAATTGATCGTGTAAAACGGGAGCTTGATGAGGATGGAAAATGATTTTCCGTTGAAAGGAAAAACAGTGCTTGTCACCCGGAATAAGGCACAGGCAACATCATTTAAGCAAAAAGTGGAGGCGCTTGGCGGTAAAGCGGTTTTAACCTCTTTGATTACGTTTCGCCGCGCTTTGCCGAATGATGTTGCGGAACAGGTAAGAGAGGATCTTGCTGCGCCAGGCTGGCTTGTTTTTACAAGTGTGAACGGGGCAGACTTCTTTTTTTCTTATCTGAAGGAAAATCAGCTTATTCTCCCTGCGCATAAAAAAATTGCAGCCGTCGGTGAAAAAACCGCCCGCCGTTTAAAAACGCATAACGTATCGGTTGATGTGATGCCACAGGAGTATATTGCTGAACAATTGGCTGACGCTCTTAAGCAGCATGCTGAACCGGGGGAGCCCATTACCGTGATGAAAGGGAATTTGTCACGTGATGTGATAAAACAAGAGCTTGTCCCGCTCGGTTTTGAAGTAAAGGAATGGGTTCTCTACGAAACGATTCCGGATGAAGAAGGCATTGAGGCACTGAAAGACGCTGCGGGTCAATATTCCTTTGACTATGTAACATTTACGAGTTCATCAACCGTACATACGTTTATGCATGTCTTGGGAGAAGAATTAAAAAAGTGGAAGGCGAATGGGACGGCCTGTATCAGCATTGGGCCTTTAACAAATGATGCCCTTCTGACGTACGGCATCACATCGCATACGCCTGATACATTTACAATAGATGGCATGCTTGAGTTAATGTGCAGCATGTCAAGAGAGGAAGAGAGAATATGAGTCAATCATTTAATAGACACCGCCGCCTGCGGACATCAAAAGCAATGAGAGAAATGGTAAAGGAAACACGTTTGCATCCATCAGATTTTATTTATCCGATTTTTGTCGTTGAAGGGCTGGAAGGCAAAAAAGCTGTTCCGTCAATGCCTGATGTTTACCATGTATCATTAGATTTATTGAAGGGTGAAGTAGCGGAGCTGGTCAAACTGGGCATTCAATCTGTTATCGTGTTCGGCATCCCGGAAGAAAAGGATGATTGCGGAACACAAGCGTACCATGATCACGGAATTGTCCAAAAAGCCATCACAGAAATTAAAGAACACTTCCCTGAAATGGTTGTTGTCGCTGACACGTGCCTGTGCGAATACACAGACCACGGCCATTGCGGACTTGTCAAAGACGGGGTCATTCTCAATGATGAATCGCTGGAGCTTTTGGCGCAGACAGCTGTCAGCCAAGCGAAAGCAGGTGCGGATATCATTGCGCCATCAAACATGATGGACGGATTTGTTACAGTGATCAGAGAAGCACTTGATAAAGAAGGATTCGTCAATATTCCAATCATGTCTTACGCTGTGAAATATTCTAGCGAGTTTTACGGTCCGTTCCGTGATGCAGCAAACAGCACACCGCAATTCGGAGACCGCAAAACATATCAGATGGACCCTGCCAACCGTATGGAGGCACTCCGCGAAGCACAATCAGATGTCGAGGAAGGCGCGGACTTTTTGATTGTCAAACCTTCGCTTTCTTATATGGATATCATGCGTGACGTAAAAAATGAGTTTACTTTGCCGCTCGTCGCTTATAATGTAAGCGGAGAGTATTCAATGGTGAAGGCTGCAGCGCAGAACGGCTGGATCAAAGAAAAAGAAATTGTGTTGGAAATTTTGACAAGCATGAAGCGCGCGGGTGCCGACCTGATTATTACGTATCATGCGAAAGACGCAGCGAAATGGCTTGCGGAGTAATTTTATTCAGTTGACAGGAGTTGAGGCAGATGAGAAGCTATGAAAAATCAAAAACGGCTTTTAAAGAAGCGCAAAAACTCATGCCGGGCGGTGTGAACAGTCCCGTTCGCGCATTTAAATCGGTAGACATGGACCCGATTTTTATGGAGCGCGGAAAAGGCTCGAAAATCTTTGATATTGACGGGAATGAATATATTGACTACGTCTTGTCATGGGGGCCTTTAATTTTAGGGCATACAAATGACCGCGTCGTAGAAAGCCTCAAAAAAGTGGCTGAATATGGGACAAGCTTCGGTGCTCCGACTGAAGTAGAAAATGAACTGGCTAAGCTCGTCATTGATCGTGTGCCATCTGTAGAAATTGTACGAATGGTAAGCTCCGGAACAGAGGCTACAATGAGTGCCCTCCGTTTGGCAAGGGGCTATACGGGCCGCAACAAGATTTTAAAATTTGAGGGCTGCTACCACGGACACGGCGATTCTCTCTTGATTAAAGCTGGTTCAGGTGTTGCCACTCTCGGTCTGCCTGACAGCCCGGGGGTGCCTGAAGGTATTGCGAAAAACACCATCACCGTTCCGTACAATGATTTAGAAAGTGTAAAGCTTGCTTTCCAGCAATTCGGTGAAGACATTGCGGGAGTCATTGTAGAGCCAGTTGCTGGAAATATGGGTGTTGTTCCGCCGCAAGAAGGTTTCCTGCAGGGTCTGCGTGATATCACTGAGCAGTACGGTTCCCTGCTGATTTTTGATGAAGTGATGACTGGCTTCCGGGTCGATTATAACTGCGCTCAAGGCTACTTCGGCGTAACGCCTGATCTGACTTGTTTAGGAAAAGTAATCGGGGGCGGACTTCCTGTCGGCGCTTATGGAGGAAAGGCAGAAATCATGGAGCAGATCGCTCCAAGCGGCCCGATCTATCAAGCTGGTACATTGTCAGGCAATCCGCTTGCGATGACGGCTGGCTTAGAGACATTGAAACAGCTGACACCTGATTCCTACAAGAATTTCATCAAAAAAGGCGACAGACTGGAAGAAGGAATTTCAAAAGCTGCCGAGGCTCATGGCATTCCGCATACCTTTAACCGTGCAGGTTCGATGATCGGTTTCTTCTTTACAAACGAACCAGTCATCAATTATGAAACAGCGAAATCATCTGATTTGAAGCTGTTCGCAAGCTATTATAAAGGGATGGCAAATGAAGGGGTATTCCTTCCGCCATCACAATTCGAAGGTCTTTTCCTCTCAACGGCCCATACTGATGAAGATATTGAAAACACAATCCAGGCAGCTGAGAAAGTATTTGCTGAGATCAGCCGCAGATAAGAGTGAAAACCGGTATCAAGGACTCCTTGTGCCGGTTTTTTCGTGCTCTCCCACTCATATTTTCTCCAGTTCATACATACACCTTTAGTGACATCTAATTTTAAGGATTAGATGAAAGGAGGATATGAACTTGCCGCAAAATCATCGATTGCAATTTTCTGTAGAAGAATCGATCTGTTTCCAAAAAGGACAGGAAGTTTCTGAACTGCTTTCTATTTCATTAGATCCTGATATTAGGGTTCAGGAAGTAAATGATTATGTATCAATCATAGGATCGCTTGAACTTACAGGTGAGTACAACATAGATCAAAACAAACATACCGAAGAGATTTATACAGATAAGCGGTTTGTTGAACAAGTCAGAAAGAGAGAGGATGGAAGTGCGGAACTGACTCACTGTTTTCCTGTGGATATTACCATTCCGAAAAATAAAGTGAGCCATTTACAGGATGTCTTTGTCTTTATTGACGCATTTGACTATCAATTGACGGATTCGCGCATTTTAACAATTCAAGCTGATTTAGCGATCGAAGGGCTTTTGGACGATACGCAAGACAAAGAGCCGGAGATACCTTTATATGAAGCTCCTGCGGCATTCAGGGAGGAAGAGCTTTCAGAGCCGCCGGCACATAGTGTAGTAGAAGAACCGGGTGCATCATCGGCAGAGGAAGCAGTTCTTCAGCATGAACCGCCAGCCGAACCGCCAGAACTTTTTATCTCGAAAGCGGGCCTCCGTGAAGAACTGGAGACAGAAAAAGCAGAATCTGAGCCGCCTGAATCGGTTGCTTCAGAACCAGAGGCCAGAGAAGATGTGAAAGAGGAAGAAGAGTCAGAAGAGCTTGCTGTGCCGGAAACGGAGGTTCGTGCTGAATCGGAAACAGAAGAATCTGAGCCAGAACCTGATCCTTCAGAAATAGAGATTCAAGAGATCGTTAAAGCAAAAAAAGAAACGGCTGAGCCGGCAGCTGCAATAGCGGATGTTCGTGAAGAAGCAGACTCTCCAGCGGAGACTGAGCTTCGTGAACACGCTGGAGCAGAAGAATCGCCTGCTTTGGAAGCTGAGCTTCATTCAGAGACTGTGATTGCAGAGGAAAAAGAGGAAACAACAGTGTCTCCTAATCATGAATATGTGCTGCGCCAAGAGGCTCAAAATGAAGAAGCAGCTCAATCGGATCAGGCTGATCCTGCGCTTTGCCAAGAAGAGGCGGAAGCGGATGAAGCTTTGGAGAGTGTATCAGAGGCCGCTCTCTCCATAGAAGATAGCAGAGAAACAGCTTCAGCTGTATATGTGGAGAATGACAAAGCCGATTTACATTTCCATTTCAATCAAAAAACAAGCTCGGAGGAGGAAGAACAAGAAGAATTGCCTGAACCGGCATACCGTACCTTCCTGCCTGAACAAGAAGAGGAGGATTCTTTTTATTCAGCGCCTAAGCTGCTGGAGGAGGAAGAACAAGAGGAAGAGAGCTTCGAAATTGAAGTGAGAAAAACACCATCAGCTGAAGAGCCTAAGGAAGAAACACCTTTTCAATCCTTCCAGCTGCCTGAATCTTCTGAGACTGAAAGGAAGGAAACGGATGCTGTTCCTAGGGTTGCTCCTGCTGCTGAAACGAAGGAACCTCAAACAAAGGAAAGTGATAATTCTCTTTATTTAACAAAACTCTTTACAAAAGAAGCGGATGAGTTTTCGAGAATGAAAATTTGTATTGTGCAGCAGGAAGATACGATCGAGCGTTTATGCGAACGGTATGAAATTACATCCCAGCAGCTGATCAGGATGAATTCTTTAGCCTTGGATGATGAATTAAAAGCAGGACAGATTCTCTATATTCCTCAATATAAAAATAGCCATGCGTAAACCGTAAGCGATCGGAAAATGTGGTGAATGAAATGGAAGATACCCAATCGGTTCTTCAGGAATACGGACTGACTGCTCAATTTATTGAGCCTGTCAGTCCTCTTGTTTGGAAAGTGTATACAGACTACGGCATATTTGCCCTGAAAAAATTGAAAGAAGGTCGCGGCAAGCATTTTACAGATCATATGGTGGCGATTGAGGAAAAAGGCTTTCGTTCATTCGTTCCCGTTTACAGAACAAATAGCGGTGAGTTTTTCTCAGCAGGCATACAATACGGAGATACCTACTATTTAATGCCTTGGCTCCAATTTGACCAAGAGGAAGAACGGGATCAGAAACATGCTTATTTATTTAGAGAAACAGCCCGTCTTCACGAGAGAACCGCGCAGGAACTAAAGGTTAGGCGTGATGAGATTGAACGTTATTACGGGCAAACGAAAAAAAAGTGGGAACAAGATAAAATTTTCTATGAGCAGTTTGTAGATAGAGCGGAGAAGGAGTGGTACCTTTCTCCTTTTGAACTCCAGGCCATAACCTATTTTTCAGAAACCATTTCCGCGGTGAATTTTGCGCTGGAACGGTTGGAGGACTGGTATGAGTCTGCAAAGGAAAAGGACGTTTCAAGGGTTGTAATGAACCACGGCAGCCTGTCTATACACCATTTTCTGTATAATGATGCCGGGACCGGATATTTTACAAACTTCGAAAGAGCATCTGTCGGTCCGCCGCAAAACGACCTGCTCGGCTTTTATACAAAAATGTTCAGAGGCTTTCCGAAAGCTTGTCCGGAATGCGTCGAATGGTTTTATGGATATACGAAATCATTCCCTTTGCGTGAAGCGGAAGTCAGCCTTTTTCTCAGCTATATGGCATATCCGGCAGCCATGTACAACGTGCTGAACGGTTATCAAACTGGGAAAAGACAGCATGAAAAAGAGGAATGTACACAATTATTAAAGGCTTATTGGCAAATGAAAAATATAGAGCCGTTTGTGATGAAAATCCATCAGATTGAACAAGAGAAAAAATTTCAGGCTGAAAACGAGTCCACGTCTTAATGACGCGGACTTGTTTGTTTATATCCATTCTAAATGAAGGGCGCAAGCTAAAAAGATTAGGATTGCGAGCAGCAAAACATCAAAGGTTGTCGGAAAGAAAATGGTTCTGATTCCTTGAAAAATCGTAATGGGAATAATCACTTGTGCGGATACAAGCCGAATTTGCCTTACCCATGGCGGCAGTGAATAAGAGCTGAAACGTTTCTTCACGGTGCATCCTCCTCTACGCATTTACAAGCATCATATGTAAACTTGGGCAATAGGTGCCTGCCCATCTGTATAGATAGCGGTGTTTTTGGAAAAGATGATTGACGAATCAAAAACACTTTTACTATAATAAAGAACATAAATAATGTATACAATGAGCTGATAAATACACCTGCTTAGAACGGGAAGAGTACAAAAAAGGCGCATGCAGAGAGAGAAGCCGTTTGCTGAAAGGCTTCTTATGTTGTCTGATTGGAAGGTCGCCCGGGAGCATAATTTCTTGAAAGAAGAGTAGAGAAATTCGGGGAACACCCGTTATCCGTTATAAGTGCATGAACTGATAGAGTTCATGAAAAAAGGTGGTACCGCGAAAGAGCTTTTCGTCCTTTTACAGGGATGAAGAGCTCTTTTTTCGTTCTCAGCCATTTTTAAACATGCTGGAGGGTTATGATGGAAACGAATGAACAAACAATGCCGACGAAATATGATCCGGCAGCGGTTGAAAAAGACCGATATGATTTTTGGCTAAAAGGCAAATTTTTTGAAGCGAACAGTGATCAGACAAAAGAGCCATACTCTGTTGTCATCCCGCCGCCAAACGTAACTGGAAGACTACACCTTGGCCACGCATGGGATACAACGCTGCAAGACATTGTAACAAGAATGAAACGCATGCAGGGCTATGATGTGCTGTGGCTTCCTGGCATGGACCACGCCGGCATCGCGACACAGGCTAAAGTAGAGGCGAAACTTCGTGAAGAAGGCAAATCCCGCTACGATTTAGGCCGTGAAAAATTCCTCGAAGAAACGTGGAAGTGGAAGGAAGAATATGCTGACTTTATTCGCAGTCAGTGGGCGAAATTAGGTCTTGGCCTAGATTATTCCCGTGAACGTTTTACGCTGGATGAAGGCTTGAGCAAAGCGGTAAGAGAAGTATTCGTTAAGCTTTATGAAGAAGGCCTGATCTACAGAGGCGAATATATTATTAACTGGGACCCAGCGACAAAAACAGCCCTATCCGACATTGAGGTGATTTACAAGGATGTTCAAGGTGCATTCTATCATATGAGCTATCCGCTTGCTGACGGTTCAGGCTCAATTGAAATTGCGACGACACGTCCTGAAACAATGCTCGGTGATACAGCTGTTGCCGTTCACCCTGAAGACGAGCGCTATAAACACCTTATCGGAAAAACGGTGATCCTGCCGATTGTAAATCGTGAAATTCCGATTGTCGGTGATGACTATGTTGATATGGAATTTGGTTCAGGTGCCGTGAAAATTACGCCTGCTCATGATCCGAACGACTTCGAGCTTGGCAACCGCCACAATTTAGAACGCATTCTTGTCATGAATGAAGATGGCACGATGAATGAAAATGCTCTGCAATATCAAGGTATGGATCGTTTTGAATGCCGCAAAAAGCTCGTGAAAGATTTACAGGAGGCGGGAGTTCTCTTCAAGATCGAGGATCATATGCACTCTGTCGGCCATAGTGAACGAAGCGGGGCTGTTGTGGAGCCTTATCTTTCTACACAATGGTTTGTGCGCATGCAGCCGCTTGCTGATGCAGCGATTGAGCTGCAAAAGAAAGAAGAAAAGGTCAACTTTGTGCCTGACCGTTTCGAAAAAACGTATTTACACTGGATGGAAAACATCCGCGACTGGTGTATCTCCCGTCAATTGTGGTGGGGCCATCGTATTCCTGCCTGGTATCATAAAGAAACAGGCGAGCTATATGTCGGGCTTGAAACGCCGGAAGACAGCGAAAATTGGGAACAGGATACAGACGTACTGGATACATGGTTCAGTTCTGCGCTATGGCCTTTCTCCACAATGGGCTGGCCTGATGTAACGGCTGAAGACTTTAAACGCTACTATCCGACAGATGTTCTCGTGACAGGGTACGATATCATTTTCTTCTGGGTATCACGCATGATTTTCCAAGGCATTGAATTTACAGGCGAGCGCCCGTTCAAAGATGTTTTAATCCACGGCTTAATCCGTGACGAGCAAGGCCGGAAAATGAGTAAATCTCTTGGCAACGGTGTCGACCCGATGGATGTGATTGACAAGTACGGAGCCGATTCTCTGCGTTATTTCCTTGCGACTGGAAGCTCTCCTGGCCAGGATCTGCGCTTCAGCTATGAAAAAGTGGAATCGACCTGGAATTTTGCCAATAAAATTTGGAACGCCTCCCGTTTTGCATTAATGAATATGGATGGCATGACGTACGATGAGCTTGATCTGTCAGGCGAAAAGTCAGTTGCTGACAAGTGGATTTTAACGCGATTAAATGAAACGATCGAGCACGTGACCCAGCTTGCTGATCGATATGAATTTGGTGAAGTGGGACGCCATTTATATAACTTTATCTGGGATGATTTCTGTGATTGGTATATTGAAATGGCGAAGCTTCCGCTTTATGGAGAAGACGAAGCGGCTAAGAAAACTACCCGTTCCATCCTTGCTTACGTACTTGATCAAACGATGCGTCTGCTCCATCCGTTTATGCCATTCTTAACGGAGGAAATTTGGCAGCACCTTCCTCACCAAGGGGAATCGATTACAGTAAGTCAATGGCCTGTAGTAGTGCCGGAGCATACCGATACTGAAGCGGCAGCTGACATGAAGCTTCTTGTTGAGCTGATCCGTTCTGTGCGTAATATCCGCAGTGAAGTCAATACGCCAATGAGCAAGCAGGTTGAACTATATATTAAAACAAGCACAGACGAAATAGCGGCCCGCCTCGAAGCGAACCGTTCATATGTTGAACGCTTTACGAATCCGAGCGTGCTTAAAATCGGCACCGATATTGAGGCTGTTGATAAGGCGATGACGGCCGTTGTCTCAGGAGCAGAGGTTATTCTACCGCTTGAAGGCTTAATCAATATTGATGAAGAAATTGCCCGTCTGCAAAAAGAATTTGATAAACTGACAAAAGAAGTTGAGCGTGTCCAAAAGAAACTTGGAAATGAAGGATTTATGAAAAAAGCGCCTGCACACGTAATTGATGAAGAACGTGAAAAAGAAAAAGATTATGTGGTGAAGCGTGACGCTGTTCAAAAACGAATGGCTGAGCTGAAGGGTTAATGAAAAGCCGGGGCGGTTTCTAGAGAAACCGCCTTGTCTTATAAAAGAGGGGATTATCATTGTTTACTGCATATCAAGATGCGCGCAGCTGGATTCACGGGCGGCTGAAATTCGGGGTGAAGCCCGGACTTGGCCGAATGAAACAGCTGATGGCGCGGTTAGGACATCCTGAAAAAAAAATCCGGGCGTTCCACGTCGCAGGAACAAACGGTAAAGGATCAACTGTCGCTTTTATCCGTTCTATGCTGCAGGAAGCCGGATATACGGTTGGAACATTTACATCGCCTTATATTATTACGTTTAATGAACGGATCAGCGTAAACGGGATACCGATTTCAGATGAGGAATGGACAGCACTCGTCAATCAAATGAAACCGCACGTTGAAGCCCTTGATCAAACGGAATACGGACAGCCGACAGAATTTGAAATTATGACAGCTTGTGCATTTTTATATTTTGCAGAGTTTCATAAGGTCGATTTTGTTATTTTTGAAACAGGTCTGGGCGGTAGATTCGATTCTACTAATGTGGTTGAACCGCTCTTAACTGTGATTACAAGCATCGGACACGATCATATGAACATTTTGGGAAACACCATTGAAGAAATTGCAGGAGAAAAGGCCGGTATTATTAAAGAATGTATTCCAATCGTTACAGCAGTTACCCAGCCGGAAGCTTTACAGGTCATCCGCCATGAAGCTCAACGGCATGCTGCGCCGTTCCAGTCATTGCATGATGCATGTGTTATTTTCAATGAAGAGGCTCTGCCTGCAGGAGAACAGTTTTCATTCAAAACGGAAGAGAAATGCTATGAAGATATTCGGACATCTCTGATTGGCACCCATCAAAGACAAAATGCTGCTTTGTCCATTTTGGCTGCGGAGTGGCTCAATAAGGAGAATATCGCCCATATCAGTGACGAAGCGTTAAGGAGAGGGCTTGTGAATGCTGCTTGGCCGGGACGGTTAGAGCTTGTTCAGGAGCATCCTCCGGTATATTTAGACGGTGCGCATAACGAAGAAGGTGTCGAAAAGCTGGCGGAAACGATGAAGCAGCGTTTCGCCAATTCACGCATTTCTGTGGTGTTTAGCGCGTTAAAGGACAAACCGTATCAGAACATGATTAAGAGACTGGAAACCATTGCTCATGCGATTCATTTTGCTTCTTTTGATTTCCCGCGTGCTTCTCTTGCAAAAGATCTCTATGATGCAAGTGAAATCAGCAATAAAAGCTGGAGTGAAGATCCAGACGATGTGATCAAATTCATAGAAAGCAAAAAGGGCTCAAATGAAATTGTGCTGATTACCGGATCTCTTTACTTTATTTCTGACATTCGAAAAAGGTTGAAATAAAAGCATCCGGCTCCGGCAGAATCAAAAAAAGATTCTGCCGTTTTTTTTATGTGTAAAATTGAATATTCCCAATTGGAGCTCAGGATGTCCATTTTGCTACAATCCATACCAGAACTCAATGAGTAAAGGTGTGTTGTCTATGCTATCCATTCTTATTATCTTTGGGCTGATCCTTGGTTCTTTTTACTATACGGCCGGGTGCCGTATCCCCTTACATCTATCTATTATTGCGCCCCGTTCATCATGCCCGTTTTGCCGGCGGACATTAACTCCTGCAGAATTAATTCCCATCCTGTCATTCCTAATTCAAAAAGGTAAATGTAAAAGCTGCGGGCATAGGATTTCTTTTATGTATCCCGCAGCAGAGCTTGTGACAGCGTGTTTATTTGCCGCCGCAGGAATACGCTTTGGCACGTCGCTGGAACTGTTTCCCGCTCTGGTGTTTATCTCTCTTCTCATTATTGTTGCAGTGACAGATCTTCATTTTATGCTGATTCCAAATCGAATATTGATTTTCTTTCTTCCCTTTTTGGCGGCCGCGAGATTGATTTCTCCGCTTGATTCCTGGTATGCAGGCCTGTTAGGTGCGGCAGCCGGATTTCTATTTCTGGCTGTAATTGCCGCAATCACCCATGGGGGAGTAGGGGGAGGAGATATTAAATTATTTGCGGTGATTGGCTTTGTGCTTGGTGTGAAAATGCTGGCAGCTGCCTTTTTCTTTTCTGTTTTGATAGGTGCATTATATGGAGCGGCAGCTGTTCTGACTGGTAGACTCGCTAAAAGGCAGCCGCTTCCCTTCGCCCCCGCTATAGCCGCAGGGAGCATTTTAGCCTATTTATACGGTGACTCTATCATTTCTTTTTATATCAAAATGGCATTGGGCTGACTGCTGAAAAATTTGACGAACGTTTTTTGGACAAGGCGACAAAAGTCTTGTTCTTTTTTTCTTTGCCTGTGCTAAAGTGTGTAGCATGAAAAGCCGACAAGAACGGTCAAGCAAATGAAGGGAGGAAGCGGAATTGAAAAAAAGAAAGAATAAAAAAAACAGTAAAGCCGCAGAAAAAGCCCTCAAGGTGACGATTAATGGAAAAGAAGAGACGGTTTACGAACAAGAGACGCCTGAGACAGAGGCGGATAAAAGCATGACATTCTCAAATTGGGAGGAAAAAAGACAGGCAGAACAAGAGGTTGCGGCATCCCAGGAACATCCTGATGAAGATGAATTTAATTGGGATTCCGAGGAGGACAAGGTGTTTAAAGAGGACCCCAAAGTTGTTCCTCCTTATCAAAAGAAAAAAACAAAGTCTTATGCAAAAGGAAAGACCGGGACTGCCAAACCAGTAAAAAGAGTGGCTGCGACGATTGCCTTCGCGGCTGTCATTGGCACTGGATTAGGGCTATTCGCGTTAAGCATATCGGGGAATAAAGAAGCGTCAGCACCGGCCTCTTTAGAGGATTCTCTGGGCAGCCAAACGGCAAAAGCCGGAGATACTTCTGCTGATAAACAAACCTCAGGCGCAGAAAAACAAGCGGCGCAAACTGAAGGTACATACAAAACATACGCTGTGCAAGCCGGGAAATTTTCAAATGAAAAGGGTGCCGAAACGTTAACAGAACAATTGACCGAAAAGGGTTATTCCGCCGTGTCACTGTCAAAGGATGACGGGTATACGTATGTCATTGCGGGCTTAGCCAGTGATAAGAATGTCTCACAGCAGTTAGGACAGGTTTTAATCGACAGTGATTTTGAAGCCTGGGGAGGCAAGGAGCTTTCCTTATCAATAGAGTCAGATATGACAGATACTTTTAAGGAAACAGCGGAGCTTGCAGCAAAGGCGATTCTCGGTGAAGACATTACAAAAGCGAGTGTAGAGAAAATAGAAAAGTCGCTTGGTGAAACAAAAGCGTCAGAAACAGGAGAGAAAAAAGCGATTTTGCAGGCTTTAAAGGAATTAGAGGATCCAAGTGCTGAAGCCGGGTGGAAGGCTCAGCAGGAGCTGTTAGCCGTCGTAAAATAAGAGATAGTGCCCTGAGCCTTCGTCCTTTAGTGACAGGCTTTTTTTATTTTGTCATGAAAAAGTTATTTTTCTGAAATTGTGACAAGCCTCGTGATTTGGTAGGATAAACGAGTATCTTTTTTTCTTAAGCAAACCCTGAAAGGATGACGAACATGACAAAACCGCTAATACTTGCATCACAATCTCCGCGCAGGAAAGAACTCCTCGATCTTCTCCAGCTGCCCTACTCCATTATTGTCAGTGAAGTAGAAGAAAAATTAAATCGAAACTTTTCACCAGAAGAAAACGTCCAATGGTTGGCAAAACAAAAAGCTAAGGCTGTAGCTGATCTCCACCCGCATGCAATCGTTATCGGTGCTGATACAATGGTATGCCTTGACGGCGAATGTCTTGGCAAACCGCAGGATCAAGAAGAAGCTGCTTCTATGCTGCGGAGGCTTTCAGGCCGAAGTCACTCAGTAATAACCGCGGTCAGCATTCAAGCTGAAAATCACAGCGAGACTTTTTATGATAAGACAGAAGTTGCGTTTTGGTCCCTCAGTGAAGAAGAGATTTGGACGTATATTGAAACAAAAGAGCCGATGGATAAAGCAGGTGCATACGGCATCCAAGGAAGAGGCGCGCTTTTTGTAAAGAAAATAGACGGAGATTATTATTCAGTCATGGGCCTTCCTATATCAAAAACAATGAGAGCTCTTCGCCATTTTGATATAAGGGCATGACGGTTCTATAAACGGGAAGGGAAAGAAAAGGAGTGCTTGGTCATACACGATCTGCCATTAAAACTCAAAGATTTCCCAATCAAAGAAAAGCCAAGAGAACGGCTTCTGAAAGTCGGAGCCGAGAACTTAGCGAACCATGAACTTTTGGCTATATTATTGCGGACAGGGACTAAACACGAATCTGTTTTGGACCTGTCAAACCGGCTGCTGCGCTCATTTGATGGGCTGCGTCTGCTCAAGGAAGCATCGGTTGAAGAGCTGTCAAGCATCCCGGGAATCGGTATGGTAAAAGCGATTCAAATACTGGCTGCAGTTGAGCTTGGAAGCCGGATTCATAAATTAGCCAACGAAGAACATTTCGTTATTCGCTCCCCGGAAGACGGCGCTAATCTTGTCATGGAGGATATGCGCTTTTTAACCCAGGAGCATTTTGTCTGTTTATACTTAAATACAAAAAATCAAGTCATCCATAAACGCACCATATTTATCGGAAGCCTGAATTCATCTATTGTCCACCCGCGAGAGGTGTTTAAAGAAGCGTTTAAACGATCTGCCGCTTCCTTTATTTGTGTTCATAATCATCCTTCTGGAGATCCGACACCGAGCAGGGAAGATATTGAAGTGACAAGACGGCTGTTTGAATGCGGAAACCTGATTGGCATCGAGCTGCTTGACCATTTGGTGATCGGGGATAAAAAATTTGTGAGTTTAAAGGAAAAAGGATATTTGTAACACTTTTTTTTTCGTCGAATTAAGCTATAATAGAGTTTATGAGTTTTTCCCTTTAGGGTATTTTTGCTTTAAGAAAGGAAGATACATACATATGTTTGGAATTGGTGCTAGAGACCTTGGTATAGATCTTGGAACTGCGAATACGCTTGTTTTTGTAAAAGGAAAAGGAATTGTTGTGAGAGAGCCGTCAGTTGTCGCTTTGCAGACGGATACGAAATCGATTGTCGCTGTCGGAAATGATGCGAAAAATATGATTGGACGGACACCGGGCAACGTGGTGGCTCTTCGCCCGATGAAAGACGGCGTTATCGCTGATTATGAAACAACGGCGACGATGATGAAATATTACATCAATCAGGCCATAAAAAATAAAGGCATGTTTGCCAGAAAACCATATGTAATGGTATGTGTCCCATCAGGCATTACAGCTGTTGAAGAACGCGCTGTTATCGATGCGACAAGACAGGCTGGAGCGCGTGACGCGTATCCGATTGAAGAGCCTTTTGCCGCAGCAATCGGAGCCAATCTGCCAGTTTGGGAACCAACTGGAAGCATGGTTGTTGATATCGGGGGCGGTACGACAGAAGTTGCGATTATTTCCCTCGGAGGCATTGTAACTTCTCAGTCAATCCGTGTAGCCGGTGATGAGATGGATGACGCGATTATCAACTACATCAGAAAAACGTACAACCTGATGATCGGTGACCGTACGGCTGAAGCGATTAAAATGGAAATCGGATCTGCAGAAGCTCCTGAAGAATCCGACAACATGGAAATCCGCGGACGCGATTTGCTCACAGGTCTGCCGAAAACAATTGAAATTACAGGAAAAGAGATTTCTAATGCTCTACGCGACACTGTATCTACAATTGTCGAAGCAGTGAAGAGCACACTCGAAAAAACACCGCCTGAGCTTGCAGCAGATATCATGGACAGAGGTATAGTGTTAACCGGCGGCGGAGCGCTTTTGCGCAATTTGGACAAAGTCATCAGCGAAGAAACGAAAATGCCGGTCCTTATCGCCGAAGATCCGCTTGATTGTGTAGCGATCGGAACAGGGAAAGCACTGGAGCACATCCATCTTTTCAAAGGGAAAACTAGATAATCGGGAGTTCAATAGAAGAGGTGTAACACGATGCCGAATAAGCGGTTAATGCTATTACTTCTGTGTATTATCATATTGGTGGCTATGATTGGATTTTCGCTGAAGGGCGGCCGCAATACCACCTGGCCTGAGAAAGTGATCGGCGATACGACGGGAGTATTTCAAAATATTTTTCATACGCCTGCCGAATTTTTTGCAGGAATATTTGAGAACATCAATGATTTAAAAAACACATACAAAGAAAACGAGCGTCTAAGAGAAAAGCTTGACGGACAGACACAATATGAAGCCAAGCTTCAAGAGCTTGAAGAAGAAAACAAATCCTTGCGAGACGAGCTTGGCCATGTCAAATCGATTAAAGATTACAAGCCGATTTTAGCAACGGTCATCGCCAGAAGCCCTGATAATTGGGCGAAACAGGTCACCATTAACAAGGGGACTCAGCAAAACGTAGCGAAAGATATGGCCGTTACAAACGAAAAAGGCGCATTAATCGGCAAGATCAAAAGTTCCGGACTTAATAATTTTACGTCTACTGTTCAGCTTTTAAGCGATACTGACCGCAATAACAGAGTCGCGACGAAAATTTCCGGAAAAAAAGGAAGCAAAGGCTACGGCTTGATCGAAGGATATGACAAAGAGAAAAAACGTCTTAAGATGACAATTATTGAGCGTAAGGATAAACAAGACGTGAAAAAAGGCGATCTTATTGAAACATCAGGGACAGGCGGTGTTTTCCCAGAAGGGCTGACAATCGGTGAAGTGACTGATATCGAGTCAGATTCCTATGGACTAACGAAGGTTGCTTATGTAAAACCTGCGGCTGACCTTACCGATTTAAATAATGTGATCGTTGTTAACCGTGACGTGCCGACTGTCGATACAGAGGAGGAAGGATCGTGAAACGTTTCCTTCTCCCTTTCGTTATGATGCTTGTTTTTTCTGCGGAAAGCATTTTTACAGATTTGGTGCATTTTCCTTTCGTTACAGATGACCAAGTGCTCGCCCCGCGTTTTTTGATGCTTGTATTGATATTCATGTCGGCTTTTATCAACCAAAAACACGCGATGATTTACGGATTTATTTTTGGTTTTCTATATGACATGAACTATACAAGTCTATTAGGCGTTTACATGTTTGGTTTTGCAGGGCTATGCTATTTGGCTTCAAAAGCGTTTAAAGTGTTACATACAAACGCATTTGTAGTGATATTGATAGCAGTTCTGGCTGTCTGTCTGCTCGAATTTTACGTATTCGGCATTCAGTCTTTGATTCATAAAGACATTATGACGTTTAACGGATTTGTGCTTGACCGGTTTATACCGACAATTTTATTAAATATTGCAGCAGCTCTTATTCTTGTTCTGCCATTTAGATTGTTTTTTATGAGTCTAAAGAAAGAATTGAGAGATGAGTAAAAAGGATTTTATCTTTTTTTGACGAAATGAGTATGTTGTTGAGGTGAATATTGTGAAGACCAAAAAGCAGCAATATGTAACAATAAAAGGAACAAAGAATGGACTAACATTGCATCTGGATGATGCGTGTTCTTTTGATGAGCTTCTCGATGGTCTTCAGAATATGCTGTCAATTGAACAATATACCGATGGAAAAGGCCAGAAAATCAGCGTTCATGTTAAGCTGGGAAATCGCTTTTTATATAAGGAGCAAGAGGAACAGCTAACAGAATTGATTGCGTCAAAGAAAGATTTGTTTGTTCATTCTATTGACAGTGAAGTCATTACTAAAAAAGAAGCACAGCAGATTAGAGAGGAAGCCGAAATTATTTCTGTATCAAAAATTGTCCGTTCAGGCCAAGTGCTGCAGGTAAAAGGCGACTTGCTCCTGATCGGTGACGTGAATCCCGGCGGAACAGTCAGGGCCGGAGGGAACATTTTTGTTCTGGGCTCACTGAAAGGAATCGCGCATGCCGGGTTTAATGGAAATAATCAAGCGGTCATCGCCGCCTCTGAAATGCTTCCGACACAATTAAGAATCAATCATGTGTTAAATCGCTCCCCAGACCACATTCAAAAAGGGAACGAAATGGAATGTGCTTATTTAGATACAGACGGAAATATGGTCATTGAACGCCTTCAACATTTGGCTCATTTAAGACCTGATCTAACAAGGCTTGAGGGAGGAATGTGAATTGGGTGAGGCTATCGTAATAACTTCGGGAAAAGGCGGAGTAGGTAAGACAACAACATCTGCGAACCTCGGTACCGCCTTAGCCATTTTAGGGAAGCGCGTATGCTTAGTAGATACTGATATAGGACTGCGCAACCTTGATGTTGTAATGGGTCTTGAAAATAGAATTATTTACGATCTGGTAGACGTTGTAGAGGGCAGATGCAAAATGCATCAGGCGCTCGTAAAAGACAAACGTTTCGATGATCTGCTCTATTTAATGCCCGCTGCTCAAACGAGCGATAAGACAGCTGTTGCTCCTGAACAAATTAAAAACATGGTCCAAGAGCTCAAACAGGAATTTGACTATGTCATCATAGACTGTCCTGCCGGAATCGAGCAAGGGTACAAAAATGCCGTTTCCGGAGCTGATAAAGCGATTGTGGTCACTACGCCTGAAATCTCAGCTGTTCGTGATGCTGACCGTATTATAGGGCTGCTGGAGCAAGAAGAAAATGTTGAATCGCCGCGGCTTGTTGTAAACAGAATCAGAAATCACCTGATGAAAAACGGTGACACGATGGATATCGACGAAATCGTACAGCATCTGTCGATCGATTTGCTCGGAATCGTGGCTGATGATGATGAAGTCATCAAAGCTTCCAACCATGGTGAACCGATTGCGATGGACCCGAAAAACCGCGCTTCTATTGCATATCGCAATATTGCCCGCCGCATCTTAGGTGAATCTGTTCCTTTACAGGTGCTTGAAGAGCAAAACAAAGGAATGATGGCTAAGATTAAGTCATTTTTCGGAGTAAGATCTTAATGTGATAGAATCAAAGAGAAGAATCTGACAAAGCATATGCTGTGTCAGGTTTTTTTGTTTTTGCCTGCTTTGTTCTTGACTAAACCGAATATTTGCCATGGACAAGACATATGATGTACAAACCCAACGAATGCAAAGGATGATGGCAATGAGTCACAGAGCAGATGAAATCAGAAAACGATTAGAGAAAAGAAGAAAACAGCTTTCCGGCTCAAAACGTTTCTCTACTCAGACAGTTTCTGAAAAGCAGAAACCCCCGTCCTGGGTGATGGTAACGGATCAGGAAAAGCATGGAACACTTCCGGTCTACGAAGATAACATGCCAACTTTCAACGGAAAACACCCATTGGTGAAAACAGATTCAATTATCCTGAAATGTCTTCTGTCGGCCTGCCTTGTTCTCGTTTCAGCTATAGCCTATAAAACAAACATTGGACCCGTCAGTCAGATTAAACCCGCCGTAGCCAAAACCTTTGAAACTGAATTTCAATTTGCCTCAGCAAGCCATTGGTTCGAAACCAAATTCGGAAATCCGCTTGCTTTCCTGGCTCCTGAACACAAAAATAAGGAACAGCAGATTGAAGTAGGCAAAGATCTGATCGCGCCTGCATCCGGGAAAGTACAGCAGGATTTTCAGGACAATGGGGAAGGAATTAAAGTCGAAACAAGCAGCGATAAGATTGATAGTGTAAAAGAAGGCTATGTGGTTGAAGTCAGCAAAGACAGCCAGACGGGACTGACGGTTAAGGTGCAGCATGCTGACAACACCTATAGTATCTATGGCGAGCTCAAAGATGTGGATGTTGCTTTATATGATTTTGTGGATAAAGGCAAAAAGCTCGGTTCGATTAAGCTTGATGATCATAATAAAGGGGTCTATTATTTTGCCATGAAAGACGGCGATAAATTTATTGATCCGATTCAGGTGATTACATTTGAATAAATGGCTCGACCTTATCTTAAAGATCCATGTGCATCCTTTTCTTTGGATTATCGCGGCGCTGGGCTTGCTCACAGGCCATATGAAAGCATTATTATGTCTGCTCCTGATTGTATTGATTCATGAGCTGGGGCATGCTGCTCTGGCCGTATTTTTTTCTTGGAGAATCAAGCGTGTTTTTTTGCTGCCGTTTGGGGGAACGGTCGAAGTGGAAGAGCACGGAAATCGGCCGTTAAAGGAAGAGTTTGCGGTCATTATTGCCGGCCCTCTTCAGCACATCTGGCTTCAGTTTGCCGCCTGGATGCTTGCAGAAGTCTCAGTGATTCATCAGCATACCTTTGAACTCTTCACCTTTTATAATCTTTCTATCTTATTTGTCAATTTACTGCCGATCTGGCCGCTGGATGGAGGAAAACTGTTATTTTTGTTGTTTTCCAAACAGCTGCCTTTTCAAAAGGCTCACCGGCTTAATCTAAAAACGTCGCTCTGCTTCTGCCTGTTGCTCGGGTGCTGGGTTTTATTCGTGATTCCTCTGCAAATCAGCGCATGGGTTTTGTTTGTCTTTCTGGCTGTTTCCTTGTTTGAGGAATATCGGCAAAGGCACTATACCCATGTGAGATTTCTCCTCGAAAGGTATTACGGAAAAAACAGAGAGCTTGAGAAACTTCTGCCGCTGACAGTAAAGGCGGAGGATAAAGTCTATCATGTGATGGCCGAGTTCAAACGTGGCTGTAAGCATCCGATTATTATAGAAAAATCAGGCCAAAAGCTCAGCCAGCTTGACGAGAATGAAGTGCTGCACGCTTACTTTGCCGATAAGCGGACGAATTCTTCCATGGAGGAACTGCTTCTGCCCTACTAAAACTGATTGACAAACGCCTTGTATTTTGGTATATTTTTTAATGTTATGGATGTAGCACCATTGCTACAACCGCTCAGTACAGGTGTTAAGAGCTTTTACAGCCCCCTGGTATCTGGCGAGTCTTAGTCTAATAGGAGGTGCAGAGAATGTACGCAATCATTAAAACAGGCGGTAAACAAATCAAAGTTGAAGAAGGCCAAACTGTTTACATCGAAAAACTTGCTGCTGAAGCAGGTGAAACAGTTACTTTTGAAGACGTTTTGTTTGTTGGCGGAGACAACGTGAAAGTCGGCAACCCTACAGTTGAAGGCGCGACAGTAACGGCTAAAGTTGAAAAACAAGGCCGCGCGAAAAAAATCACTGTTTTCAGATACAAAGCAAAGAAAAACGTTCATAAAAAACAAGGTCATCGTCAGCCTTACACTAAATTGACGATCGAAAAAATCAACGCGTAAGCATGATTCAGGCAACAATAAGGAGGTCTCATGATAAAGGCATATTGTCTTTTGAAATGACGGGCCATGCGAATTTTGCTGAACATGGACAAGATCTTGTTTGTGCCGGAGTGACAGCCGTTGTGTTTGGAGCCGTTAACGCGGTCATTGTGCTCGCGGGCTTCGAGCCGCTTCTTGATATAGGGGAGGACGGGGGTTATTTTTATTTTGAATTCCCTGAATCTCTTGATCCAGAGGCACGCCAAAAAGCTCAGCTGCTGATTGAAGGCATGATTGTTTCGCTGGAGACAATCGAACGGGATTACAAAGACAACTTGCGTGTGACCACAAACATAATATAGGAGGTGAGCTACATGCTTAGATTAGATCTTCAGTTTTTCGCTTCTAAAAAAGGAGTAGGTTCTACAAAGAACGGACGTGACTCTGAGGCTAAACGTTTAGGTGCTAAACGTGCTGACGGTCAATTCGTAACAGGCGGTTCTATCCTTTACCGTCAACGCGGAACAAAAATTTACCCAGGTGAAAACGTGGGCCGCGGCGGAGATGACACTCTATTTGCGAAAATCGACGGAACTGTTAAATTCGAACGTTTCGGCCGTGACCGCAAAAAAGTGAGCGTATATCCTGTAGCTCAATAATGATTCAAAAAACTCCGGTCGATGATGACTGGAGTTTTTTTTGCAATATGCGGAGTAAACACCTAGAATGAAATGCAGAGTATGTGCGAGCAGACCCCGCCAAGAATGAGAATAAACATCTCAAACCCACTGGATATGTTCCCCAAGCAGTAATACATAAAATGTTCTGCCTGGCTGCAAATCAACCAAAGCCAGAAAAAAGGAACATGATATTTCTGGGAAAAACAATTGTTTTTCTAACAAAGCCTTCTCTGTTATAATTCATAATACACACTTATACAGACTCCTAAATAAGAAATTAAATGATTGGGAGTGCGAAAATGAAGGATGTTTCAAAAAATCAAGAAGAAAATATAAGCGACACGGCATTAACAAACGAACTGATTCATCTGCTTGGCCATTCCCGGCATGATTGGATGAATAAGCTGCAGCTGATTAAAGGAAACTTAAGCTTACAGAAGTATGACCGCGTCTTTGAAATGATTGAAGAAATGGTTATAGACGCAAAGCACGAATCAAAGCTCTCAAACCTGAAAACACCGCATTTGGCGTTTGATTTTCTTACATTCAATTGGAAAACCCATTATATGACGCTTGAATATGAAGTTCTCGGAGAAATTAAGGATTTGTCGGCTTATGATCAAAAGCTGGCGAAACTGATGAGAAAGCTGTTTCATCTGTTTGATCAAGCAGTCAGCAGAGAGAGTGAAAATCATTTAACAGTTTCGCTTCAAACGGATCATCCTGACAGACAGCTGATTCTGTACCTTGATTTTCACGGCGCCTTTGCCGATCCATCTGCTTTTGATGATATTCGGCAGAATGGATATGAGGACGTTGATATCATGCGTTTTGAAATCACGAGTCACGAATGTCTGATTGAAATTGGGTTGGACTAGCGGAGTTTTTAACGGTTTAGAACGGAGGACATTATGTTTGTAGATCAGGTCAAAGTATATGTAAAAGGCGGCGACGGCGGCAACGGTATGGTTGCGTTTCGCCGTGAAAAATATGTGCCGAAAGGCGGCCCTGCCGGCGGTGACGGAGGAAAGGGAGGAGACGTCGTTTTTGAAGTAGATGAAGGTCTCCGCACCCTGATGGATTTTAGATACAAAAAACACTTTAAAGCGATTCGCGGCGAGCATGGCATGTCCAAAAACCAGCACGGACGAAATGCTGATGATATGGTCATTAAAGTTCCGCCGGGCACCGTTGTGACAGACGATGATACAAAACAGGTCATCGCTGATTTAACAGAGCACGGACAGCGGGCTGTCATTGCAAGAGGCGGAAGAGGCGGAAGAGGGAATAGCCGCTTTGCTACACCGGCTAATCCCGCGCCTCAGCTTTCAGAAAACGGCGAGCCGGGAAAAGAACGCTACATTGTTCTTGAATTAAAAGTGCTTGCAGATGTCGGACTTGTCGGGTTCCCGAGTGTGGGAAAATCGACTTTGCTGTCTGTTGTCTCATCTGCAAAACCGAAAATTGCGGACTATCACTTTACAACGCTTGTCCCGAATCTCGGCATGGTTGAAACGGATGACGGGCGCAGCTTTGTAATGGCAGATTTACCAGGGCTAATTGAGGGCGCACACCAAGGCGTCGGACTTGGCCATCAGTTTTTGCGCCATATTGAACGGACACGAGTTATTGTTCATGTCATTGACATGTCCGGCTTAGAAGGCCGCGATCCGTATGATGATTATGTCACGATTAATCAGGAACTGAGCGAGTACAATCTGCGACTCACTGAGCGTCCGCAAATTATCGTTGCAAATAAAATGGACATGCCGGAGGCTGCGGAAAATCTCGAAGCCTTTAAAGAAAAGCTGACGGATGATTATCCAGTATTCCCGATCAGCGCGGTGACAAGAGAAGGCCTTCGCGAGCTTCTGTTTGAAGTTGCCAATCAGCTTGAGAACACACCGGAATTCCCGCTGTATGACGAGGAAGAGCTTACACAAAACCGTGTCATGTACACGATGGAAAATGAAGAAGTGCCATTTAACATTACACGCGATCCAGACGGTGTATTTGTGCTTTCAGGAGACAGCCTTGAGCGGTTATTCAAGATGACTGATTTCTCACGTGATGAATCGGTTAAACGGTTTGCAAGACAGATGCGCGGAATGGGTGTTGATGAAGCACTCAGAGAACGCGGAGCCAAGGATGGAGATATAATCAGGCTTCTGGAATTTGAATTTGAATTTATTGATTAATGAATGTTGGCTGAAAAGAGAGCCTGGTGTCAGGCTCTCTATTTTAAAGGGGAGATGCAAATGAAAGAGGAGACATTTTATCTTGTCCGTGAAGATGTATTGCCCGATGCAATGAGAAAAACATTAGAAGTCAAAAAGCTGCTTGATCGAAAAAAAGCAGATTCAGTAGCAGATGCCGTTCAAAAGGTCGATTTAAGCAGAAGTGCGTTTTATAAATACAGGGATGCTGTTTTTCCATTCTACACCATGGTAAAAGAACAAATTATCACACTTTTCTTTCATTTAGAGGATAGGTCAGGTGCGTTATCTCAGCTTCTTCAGGCGGTAGCTGATTCTGGAAGCAACGTTCTTTCCATTCATCAGACCATTCCGCTTCAAGGCAGAGCAAATGTGACACTGTCTATCAGTACGTCGGCAATGGAAGAAGACATTCATACATTAATGAATAAGCTCAGGAAGTTTGATTTTGTAGAAAAGGTTGAAATATTAGGTTCAGGTGCATAAGGGAGAGAAAATCGTCATGAAAGTCGGTTATTTAGGTCCAGCAGCTACATTTACACATCTAGCAGTCAGTTCTTGTTTTCAAAACGGCGCCGAACATGTTGCTTACCGCACCATTCCGGAGTGTATAGATGCAGCCGTTGCAGGCGAAGTTGATTTTGCTTTTGTTCCTTTGGAAAATGCTTTAGAAGGATCTGTTAATCTAACAATAGACTATTTAATACATGAACAGCCTTTGCCAATCGTGGGTGAAATGACGTTGCCGATTCATCAGCACTTGCTCGTCCATCCCTCAAGAGAGAATGCATGGAAAGAGCTCGACAAAATTTACTCACATTCACACGCGATTGCGCAATGCCATAAATTTCTTCATCGACATTTTCCTTCCGTTCCATATGAATACGCCAATTCTACCGGGGCGGCAGCAAAGTTTGTCAGTGACCATCCCGAGCTGAATATCGGGGTCATTGCCAATGATATGGCAGCTTCTACATACGAATTAAAAATCGTGAAACGGGATATACAAGATTATAGGGACAATCATACAAGATTTGTTATCCTGTCTCCTGATGAAAACATATCTTTTGAAGTGAATTCAAAATTGAGCTCTAGGCCCAAAACGACCTTAATGGTCATGCTGCCGCAGGATGATCAGTCCGGGGCGCTGCATAGAGTGCTGTCTGCATTTTCTTGGAGAAATTTAAACTTGTCAAAAATTGAGTCACGTCCGACTAAAACCGGATTAGGCCATTATTTCTTTATTATTGATATTGAAAAAGCGTTTGATGATGTATTGATTCCAGGGGCCATGCAGGAGCTTGAAGCGCTCGGCTGCAAAGTGAAGCTCCTGGGTGCATACCAGTCTTACCAATTATAAAAAAGCCCTCTAGAGGGCTTTTTTTAGTCTTTAATTAAAATGCCGGCTTCTTCGAGGGCTTGGCAGGCTTGATCGATGCGATGTTCATCAGGTGCTGTCAGTGTATGCAGGTGCACGCCGTCGGTCAGCTGTGATAAGTAGGCAGCATTCGTAGAATTGATTTTTTTGATGAAATGGCTAACTTCTTTCCGGGTGCCTACTTGGATGGCTGCAGTTAAATCTCCGTATACGGGATGCTCGATTTTTACGTCTTTTACTGTAACGCCTTCGTCGACGATGAGCTGCAGTTCCTCTTCTGTCCGTTCAGGACCGTGCAGACATGCTATGATTCTTTCTGCCTGCTGGTGCTGCTGAGCGGCTGCATCAATGTATACATATCCTTGGCTTGTGGCGATAATCGGTACATTTTTCGCTTTCAAGAGCGATATATCCTGTACAATAACCTGTCTTGAGACGTTCGCTTTTTTTGCGAGTTCTCCTCCTGTCAGCGGTGATTTAGATTCCTTCAGCCACAGAAGAAGCTGGTCACGCCTGTTGGCGCCCATTAGCTTTAATTCTTCGGTCAATATCAAATTCTCCTTTCTTTTGTTCCCAAAGCACTGTAAACGTATGTAATAACTGTTCCAGCTGTTCAGCTGTTGTATGCCTGCCAAAAGAGATGCGGATAAATTGCAGAGCTTCTTGTTCGGTTTTTCTTAATGCTTTCATTGTTTCAGACGGACCGTGGTAACCTGCTGAACAAGCGCTGCCGGTTGAAATGCAAATATTACTCCGATTACATTCTAACATAACATATTGTCCTTCAAATGAGTGAAAAAAACACCCTATAATATGCGGAAGACATTCTGCTTGCGAAGTGTCTGCCGCAAGGGTTATAGGGAGAGACCGAATACGGATTTGGTCTAGAAAGTATGTTCTTAATGCCTCATTGCGGGATATCTGTTTTTCTATTTCGCTTACGATCAATTCTGCAGCGGCAGTGAAGGCGCCGATCCCGGGAACATTTACGGTGCCGGCTCTGAATCCGTATTCGTGAGTAGTCAGAGGATAAACGGGTTTCCAAGGGACATCCGGACGGATATAGACCGCCCCTACTCCTTTTGGACCGTGGATTTTATGGCTGGACATTGAGAGTGCATCTACTCCCAGATTTTTTGTATTGATCGGGATCTTTCCAAACGTTTGAACAGCGTCGCAATGAAGAAGAATCCCCTTATTGTGCAGGTATGAAGACAGGCGTTGAATGGGCTGAATGATCCCGGTTTCAGAATTTGCATGCTGAATAGATATAAGGCCTGTTTCCGGCCGGATATGGGCTAGTAATATTTCCTCGGTAATAAGCCCGTATTCATTCGGTTCAATGACTGTTACATCATATCCCTGCTGTTCCAAAAAAGCAGCGCAATTATGAATGGACTGATGCTCCATGGCAGTCGTAATAAAATGTCTTTTCGTTTTTGGCAGGCCGTTTAGCAATGATTGAATGGCCAGAAAATTGGATTCAGTGCCGCCGCTTGTAAAATAGATGCCGCTTGCTTCTCCGCCAATGATGTTGGCGATTTTTTTACGGCAGTACTCCAGTATGTGCTTTGCTTTTCCTCCTGCATCATGCAGGCTGCTGGCATTTCCGTACATATCCATACTAAGCTTCTGATATACAGTAAGGGCTTCCTCACAAATAGGCGTTGTCGCTGCATAATCTAAATAAATCATCCGGTCTTCCTCCATCCGTTCTCCATAAAAAACTCTTGAGTTTATTTTATCCTTGTGTAAATATAGGTGTCAAGACAGGTGTAAACAACAGGAGGATGGCATATGTCTAAAAAGACGATTGCAGTCATCGGTTCAGGGGCGGCGGCACTTTCCTTAGCTGCAGCTTTCCCGCCCTCATACGAAGTGACTGTTATCACAAAAAAAAGCGTCAAAAACAGCAATTCTGTCTATGCACAAGGCGGGATTGCTGCGGCCTATGCAAAAGATGACTCGATTGAAGCCCATCTGAAGGATACGTTATACGCAGGGTGCGGCCATAATAATCTAGCTATTGCAGCAGACATTTTACATGATGGAAAAATGATGGTTCAAAGCCTATTGGAGCGTGGGTTTCCATTCGACCGCAATGAACGAGGCTGTGTTTGTCTTGGAAGAGAAGGGGCCCACTCATACAACCGCATATTTCATGCAGGCGGAGATGCAACAGGCAGGCTGCTTATCGATTATTTGCTCAAACGGATCAACAGCAAAATCAAGTTAATCGAGAATGAAACGGCAGCAGATTTGCTTATAGAGGACGGACGATGTATCGGCGTCATGACAAAAGACAGCAAAGGGCGGCTCAAGGTAAGGCACGCAGACGAAGTTGTGCTGGCTGCCGGCGGCTGTGGAAACCTGTTTCTTCACCATACGAATGATCCCACTGTCACAGGTGACGGTCTTTCTCTGGCTTACCGGGCCGGGGCGGAATTAACGGATTTGGAGTTTACTCAGTTTCACCCGACACTGCTTGTGAAAAATGGTGTTTCCTACGGGCTTGTTTCAGAAGCTGTCAGAGGGGAAGGCGGATGTTTAGTAGACGAAAACGGCCGCAGGATTATGGCTGAACGGCATCCTTTAGGTGACCTGGCTCCAAGAGATATTGTCTCACGGGTTATTCACGAAGAAATGGCAAAAGGAAATCGCGTTTATATAGACTTCAGTGCGATTTCTGATTTTGAAACGCGTTTCCCTACCATCACCGCTATTTGTGAAAAAGCAGGGGTTGATATCCAAAGCGGAAAAATTCCTGTTGCTCCGGGAATGCATTTCTTAATGGGAGGTGTTTCAGTTAATCGCTGGGGAGAAACGACAGTGCCGGGACTTTATGCGATTGGCGAGACAGCATGCTCCGGTTTACATGGAGCAAACCGGCTTGCAAGCAATTCTTTATTGGAAGCGCTGGTATTTGGAAAAAGGGCAGCAGAGCATATTATCCAAAAACCGGTTTATAACAGGCAATATCAATCACGGCTAGAAACCAGTGTCGTCTACGAGGTGCCGGATATAGAGGTGTATGAACTACAAAGCAAAATGACAAGCCACATGTCTATTTTGCGGGAACAAAGCAGTTTGATTGAGCTTAGCATCTGGCTTCATACGCTGCCTTTTCAGGAAGTAAATGTGAAGGATATCACAATTCGGCAGATGGAACTTTCTCATCTATGGCAAACTGCAAAGCTGATGACGTTTTCTGCGCTTTTGCGGGAGGAAAGCAGAGGGGCTCACTTCCGCACCGATTTTCCTCATGCTGAGGTGAGCTGGCAAGGAAGACAAATTGTCCATACAAAAAAAGGAACGAAGATCAGAAAAAACGAGGGGATTTGGAACAATGAATCATTTACAGCTGAAAAAATTACTGAATCACTTTTTTCTTGAGGATATTGGGACAGGGGATCTTACATCGCAGTCTATTTTTGGAGAACAGAGCTGTGAAGCGGAGATTGTTGCAAAGTCAGAGGGTATTTTTGCAGGAGCAGCGATCATAAAAGAAGGCTTTTCGTTATTGGACGAAAATGTTCAAATCATTTTACACAAAAAAGATGGGGACATGTTGCATAAAGGTGAAGTGATTGCCGAGTTACACGGTCCCGCAGCTGCGCTCCTTTCAGGAGAGCGGGTCGTATTAAATCTTATTCAGAGGCTGTCAGGAATTGCGACAATGACAAGAGAGGCTGTTCGGTGTCTGGATGATGAACAGATTAAAATTTGTGACACGAGAAAAACAACACCGGGGCTCAGAATGCTGGAGAAATATGCTGTCAGAGCCGGCGGCGGGTATAATCATCGATTCGGTTTGTATGACGGCATCATGATTAAAGATAATCATATCGCAGCATGCGGTTCTATTTTAGAGGCGTGCAAAAAAGCCCGTCAGGCCACGGGGCACATGGTAAATATCGAGGTGGAAATTGAAACGGAGGAACAGCTGCGGGAAGCAATTGCAGCTGGAGCGGGTGTTATTATGTTTGACAACTGTCCGCCTGATACGGTCCGTCATTTTGCAAAGCTCACACCGGATCATATAAAAACTGAAGCCTCCGGCGGGATTACGTTAGAATCTTTGCCTGCTTTTAAAGGGACGGGTGTGAATTATATTTCATTAGGATTTCTGACTCATTCCGTCAAAAGTTTAGATATCAGCATGGATGTTACGTTATCAAATGAATCTGTGGAGGAATGCCGTTATGTCAATTCTTGATGTGATCAAACAATCGAATGATATGATGCCCGAAAGTTATAAAGAACTATCGAGAAAGGATATGGAAACGCGCGTTGCCGCCATTAAGAAAAAGTTCGGCAGCAGGCTCTTTATACCAGGCCATCATTATCAAAAGGATGAAGTGATACAATTTGCTGACCAAACAGGCGACTCCCTGCAATTGGCCCAAGTAGCGGAAAAAAACAAAGAAGCGGATTATATCGTATTTTGCGGCGTTCACTTTATGGCAGAAACCGCCGATATGCTGACAAGCGAGCAGCAAACGGTCGTCCTGCCAGATATGAGAGCTGGATGTTCTATGGCTGACATGGCTGACATGCAGCAGACCAATAGGGCATGGAAGAAGCTTCAGCATATATTTGGAGATACGATCATACCTTTAACTTATGTGAACTCCACTGCGGAGATCAAGGCATTCGTCGGAAAGCATGGCGGAGCAACTGTGACTTCTTCGAATGCGAAAAAAGTGCTTGAATGGGCGTTTACACAGAAAAAAAGAATTTTATTTTTGCCTGATCAGCATTTAGGGAGAAATACGGCTTATGATCTGGGCATTGCGCTTGAAGATATGGCTGTGTGGGACCCGATGAAAGATGAATTAGTAGCTGAATCCGGGCATACGAATGTGAAAGTGATTTTGTGGAAAGGGCATTGCTCTGTTCACGAGAAATTCACCACTAAAAATATCCATGATATGAGAGAGCGAGACCCCGACATTCAGATCATTGTGCACCCGGAATGTTCACACGAAGTCGTGACACTAAGCGATGATAACGGATCAACTAAATATATTATCGACACAATCAACCAGGCTCCGGCGGGAAGCAAGTGGGCAATCGGGACAGAAATGAATCTTGTTCAGCGGATCATTCACGAGCATCCAGATAAACAAATCGAATCACTTAACCCTGACATGTGCCCTTGCCTGACAATGAACCGAATTGATTTGCCGCATTTGTTGTGGTCGCTGGAACAAATTGAAAAAGGAGAACCTTCAGGCGTCATCAAGGTGCCAAAAGCCATTCAGGAAGATGCACTCCTTGCCCTGAATCGAATGCTTTCGATCACGTAGATCAGAAATATTTTCCCTTCCTTTACTCATAACTTCTTTTGTTCAGGCATATGTTGTGAAGAAACATATTGTAATCACAGCTGAACTGTTCACGTTTTGCATAGGAGGGGAAAACGTTGAAAATCCATATCGTTCAAAAAGGCGATTCGCTCTGGAAAATAGCTGAAAAGTACGGAGTCGATGTTGAGGAAGTGAAAAAACTCAATACACAGCTTAGCAATCCAGACTTAATCATGCCTGGAATGAAAATAAAAGTGCCGTCAGAAGGAGTCCCGGTCAGAAAAGAGCCAAAAGCGGGCAAAAGTCCTGCGGCCGGGAGTGTGAAGCAAGAACATCCATATGCGAAAGAGAAGCCTAAATCCGTTGTCGATGTAGAAGACACAAAGCCGAAAGAAAAGAAGTCCATGCCGTATGTCCCGCCGATGCCTAATTTGCAGGAAAATGTGTACCCTGAAGCTGATGTGAACGATTATTATGATATGAAACAGCTTTTCCAGCCTTGGTCGCCTCCTAAACCGGAGGAGCCGAAAAAACATCATGACGGAAATATGGATCATATGTATCATATGCAAGACCAATTTCCACAACAGGAGGCTATGAGTAATATGGAAAATGCAAATTATCCGAATATGCCTAATATGCCAAAGGCGCCAGAGGTAGGCGGTATAGAAGAGGAAAACGTTCATCACACAGTTCCGAATATGCCGATGCCGGCTGTTCAGCCTTATTATCATTATCCGGCTCATTTCGTACCGTGTCCGGTGCCTGTTTCGCCAATTCTTCCAGGATCAGGATTATGCTATCCGTACTATCCGGCACAAGCTTATCCAATGCATCCGATGCATGGATACCAGCCAGGCTTTGTATCGCCTCAGTATGACCCGGGTTATGAAAACCAGCATCATGAAAACACCCATCACGGACATTACGGTTCATACGGTGCGCCGCAATACGCATCTCCGGCTTATGGATCTCCGTATGGACATATGCCGTATGGCCCTTATTACGGCACTCCCCAAGTAATGGGAGCATACCAGCCTGCTGCGGCTCATGGTTACATGCCGTACAAAGATCATGACGACTGCGGCTGTGACGGTGATCATCAGCCATATTTCTCTGCGCCTGGCCATTCGGGAATGGGAGCTTACGGAAGCCCTAATATGCCATATGGCACAGCTAACCCAAATCCAAACCCATATTCGGCAGGAGTTTCTATGCCAATGACGAATCAGCCTTCTGTAAACCAAATGTTTGGCCGGCCGGAAGAAGAAAATGAGTGATCGTTCGGAACGATGTAAATCGTTCCTTTTTTTATTTTCAAGCAGATCACTGCCAAATGGAGAGAACTGACACGCTTAACATGCCCCCCATACGCACATGATAAAAGCGAGCAAACATGCTCAATTCGTCCACGGGGGGTTTTTCCATTGGGTAAAAAAATGACGATCGCTAGCCTGATTCTAATGACAGCCGGCTTAACAGCATGCGGAGCAAACGATAATGCTATGAATGATACGCGCAATAACGGCAATACCCGTCCAATCGGATATTATACAAATGAAAATGACGCCGATAGACAGGGAGACGGAATCGACCACGATGGTCCTGTTTCTGAATTAATGGAGGATCAGAACGACGGTAACCGAAACACCACGAATGTAAATAACCGTGACCGTGTTACTGCTGACGATCGTGTTCCTTTGGCAACTGACGGAACATATAACAACACGAATAACCGAAACATGAATCGGAATGCAGCGAACAACGGGTATGACAACCAAGAAAACAGAAGACTGGCTGCAAAAATTGCCAACCGTGTGAAACAAGTGAAAAACGTCAATGACACACAAGTTATGGTATCGGATGACCGAGTAGTTATCGCAGTCAAAAGCCACAGAGAGTTCACAAAGTCTGACAGAGATAATGTCGTAAAAGCAGCGCGCAACTATGCAAATGGCCGTGATGTCCAAGTATCAACAGATAAAGGGCTGTTCAGAAAACTTCATAAAATGAACAACCGCTAGGAAGGAAGGGCTGCCGGAAGTGATATTCGGCAGCCTTTTTCTTTGCATCAGCGAACAATTCCCATTAAAGTGTACATAGAAAATGTAAAAGAAGGTGAAAACATGGCAGGCCATTCCAAGTGGAAAAACATTCAAAAAAGAAAAAATGCACAGGATGCAAAGCGCGGGAAAATATTTATGAAGCTGGCAAAAGAAATCTATGTGGCAGCGAAAGAAGGCGGAGCGGATCCAGAAGCAAATTCAGCATTGCGTCTTGTCATCGAAAAAGCAAAAGGCGCCAATATGCCGAATGAAAATATAGATCGGGCAATTAAAAAAGCTGCGGGAGGTCAAGACGGAAGCAGCTATGAAGAAATCACCTATGAAGGCTACGGCCCTTCAGGGATTGCCGTCATGGTTGAATGCGTAACAGATAATAAAAACCGAACGGCGTCAAATGTGCGGACAGCCTTTAATAAAAATGGCGGAAGTCTGGGAGAAAGCGGATGTGTAGCCTTTTTATTTGAACGAAAGGGGTTCATTACGATAGACCGTACTGAACGGCAAATAGAAGAAGATGAGCTCATGCTTGATGTGCTTGAAGCAGGAGGAGAAGAGCTGCGAACTGAAGAAGACCTATATGAGGTTTTCACAGAGCCTGAGCATTTTGAAAAGGTGAAAACAGCCCTCGAATCGAAATATCTAATTTCTTCGGCGGAGGTGACCATGCTTCCCAATACCTATGCAGAAGCCGATGATCAGGCTGTTGAGAAGCTGGAAACATTAATAGACGTCCTTGAAGATGACGATGATGTTCAAGAAGTGTATACAAACTATCGCTCATAAAAAACCGGCACGATGTCATATCGGGCCGGTTTTAGTATGTTCAGGAGACACGTTCACTTTCATGAGTGTATTCTTTCTCCCAGAAATCAGCGTTTTTGATACCCAGCGCTTTTGGATCAAAGACCGGGTCTAAGCCCTGCTTCTTTTGGCGCTCATAATCCTTTAAAGCAAGAAGCGCCGGTTTGGCAAGCAGCACAATGGCAATGACGTTCAGCCATACCATAATGCCAAGCCCTGCATCCCCTAATGCCCAAGCAAGTGAAGCTGTTTTCACAGTACCATAGAACGTGGCGGCTAAAATAATCAGTTTTAAGCCAAGCATCGCCCATTTGCTTTCTCTGCCTCGTGCTAAATAGGCGATATTTGTTTCTGCGATGTAGTAATACGCCATAATTGTTGTAAAAGCGAAGAAGAATAAAGCGATGGCAACAAAGCCTGCACCGAATCCGGGCAGAACACTGTCAATTGCCGCTTGTGTGAAACCAGGTCCTGCTTCTACGCCTTTAAGCTGGTGAACGATAAAGGAACCATCTGCAGCCTGGGTATTGTACATGCCGGTAAACAAGATCATGAAAGCTGTAGCGGAACATACAAACAAGGTGTCAATATAAACAGAAAATGCCTGAACCAGTCCCTGCTTGACCGGATGAGAAACCTCTGCAGCAGCTGCCGGATGCGGGCCTGTTCCCTGGCCGGCTTCGTTTGAGTAAATGCCACGTTTAACGCCCCAGGAAATCGCCATGCCGATCAAGCCGCCAAAAGCGGAATCCAATGCAAAGGCGCTTTTGAATATTAATGAGATCACAGCAGGCAATTCAGACACATTCATGACAATAATAATCAAAGACAGCAGGATATATCCAATGGCCATAAATGGAACAATCATTTGCGCCGCATTGGCAATTCGTTTGACGCCGCCAAAAATAATGAACCCTAATAATAAAACCAGACCACACCCTGTGACGAAAGGAGAGATGCCGAATGCATTTTGGATCCCAGCCGCAATGGAGTTGGACTGTACGCCCGGCATTAGAAAGGCCATTGCAATAAGGGCAGCAGCGGCAAATAAGACGGCAAACCACTTAATGCCTAAGCCTTTTTCTATATAATAAGCAGGGCCGCCCCGATATTGACCGTCTTGTTTCACTTTGTAAATTTGAGCAAGCGTTGATTCTACAAAGGCACTAGCCGCCCCGATAAAGGCAATCGCCCACATCCAGAACACTGCACCGGGTCCGCCGAATGCAATTGCTGTCGCCACTCCCGCGATGTTTCCTGTGCCCACACGGCCGGACAGCGCAATCGATAACGCTTGGAAAGATGAAACGCCGGCTTCAGAGCTCTTGCCTTTGAACATCTGAACAATCATTTCTTTTAAATGTCGGACTTGTAAAAAACGGGTCATAATTGAAAAGGCGAATCCAATTCCCAATAAAATATAAATGACGGGCGTACTCCATAAGACCGCATTCAAACTAGCAACAAAATCTGACATCAAGCTTCCCCCTCACTTCAAATTCGAATACATGTATAAAAAGGATTTTGGTCTAAACGAACTATTTCTACAATCGATTTGTCACATTATATGACCTGTAATTATCAATAAGAAGAGGAAGGGAAAAAGAAAAAACGCGGCGTATCGACTACGCTGAGTTTTTCTACAGAGGCAAACTTATGGCAATTGTTATAAAATCCTTCAGCAACAAATAGCCTAGTTCAGTCAAACCGTATATAAAGGATAAAGCAATCACAAAATGATTGAAATGCTTTTCATCATTTGTTCCGTTCATCTTATTCATGTTTCATCACCTCACTGACGCCTGCGGCGGTTCTTCACGGATCCAATGATCATCTTTTCGCCAATCATACGTTTCATCAGTATCAAGATGTAAAGTCTGATTGCCGATTTTCACTGTATTGTGATTGACCCACGTCACTGCTGGGCGGCTGTCCGGGTAATTCCAGTAGATTGTTCTCTTGACAAGTGTTTTTTCATTTACAAGTTCACCTCTGGCTGCATCTAAGCTCAAGGTGTTTTCGGATACATAAGTGTTTAACGTATAGCTGCCTTCCGGCGATTCAACCGATTGGACGAGATTGCCTTTCGGAACGTTTTTTAGTGAGAATAACATCCAATAGATGGCGCCGCCGAAGAAGACCAGCAGGGCAAACATAATAAGCGGGATGTTGCTGCGTGTCTTAATGTGACTCTCTCCCTTTTTTTCTCTCATTTTACTATATATCGGATTCATATGATCTTTACATTTCTTTAAAATTACCTTAATAAAGCAATGATATGATGAAATAAAGCCAATAAAGGGTGAGGGGAGACAGAAATGGAAAAAACGTATTGTCATTCCGGCGAGAAGGACCCAGAAGCGGTCTACTTAACTGTGAGAGGCTATCGAATTAAGCTGTCGCCTGAACAAATGAAACTGATTTCTGCCGTCAGAAAGTAAAAAATACATGATAAAGGCAGCCGCTTGTGCGGCTGCCTTTTTGATTTAAGAATATTTTCTTTTCCGCTGTGCGAAATGCTTTTGAAACCAATCTTTCTTATATAAAAATGCGATGATCTCCAGCCAAAAACCCGGAATCTTTTTGGGGAATATCGGTTTTTTGTAGAGTGCATGATATGCGGATTTTAAGTCGTCCCACTGCGTGCATGTTTTTGTCTGCTCAAATCTCGCAACATCAATCACCCGCACCGCCCCGGTTTCTGTCAATATCAGATTCCGCAAATGAATATCTGACGGGTTCAGTCCGGCTGCCCGGGCGTCAGAAAGCGCTTCTTCAACCTGCTGAATCATGTCATCACTGATTGCAATGCCTTTCTTCAGACAGTTATAAAAGGTTTCACCTTTAATATATTCCATGAGAATAAATGAATCGCCAGTTTCGTAAATGTCAGGATAGAATGCGGACCCGGCTAATTTTTCATAGATCGCTGCTTCTTTGACTGCTGTCGCTTGATATTCCGGAAAAAAAACTTTCAGCGCCATTTTTCGACCGCCTTCTGTTAAGGCAAACACATAGGCGCTTCTTCCCTTGCCGATTAGTGTTAATTCCTCGGATTTCTCTTTGACTTTATCAAATCTGCTGTTCTTGCGGTATATGACGGAATGGGCCAGTGCCTCTGCTTTTGTCAGCATTTCATTCACCTTCTTTGCTCTATTTTATGCAGCTGTTTATAGGAAAATCATAAACTGTTCAGGAAAAAGAGCCTAATTCTAGTGTATCTGGTCTTGAAGAAGAAGGCTACTTATAAGCATGAATTGTGATAAAAGAGACATAGAACGTTTAATTTCCATTCTTGAAAAGCGCTTACAAATGGGATAGTATTAATTTTAAATAAAGCGCTTTCGTGAATGATCAAGGGGGAAGAAGCCATGACAAAACAGATTGTGACAGGGATTATCGGTGCAGGCCGCATCGGCAAACTTCATGTTCAAAATATAAGCCGGATTCCTCACATGAAAATAAAAGCAGTCTCTGACATTCAGGCAAGCCGTATAAAAAGCTGGGCCGACAGTCATCAGATCGAATACATAACCTCTGATTATCGTGATTTATTACATGATCCTGATATTGATGCTATTTTTATTTGCTCTCCTACAGCCGTACATGCACAGATGATCAAAGAAGCAGCCGAGGCGAAAAAGCATATATTTTGTGAGAAGCCCGTTAGTTTCTCTCTGGACGAAACGAGTGAAGCGCTTGCGGCTGTCCGGAAACACGGGGTAACACTTCAAGTCGGATTTAACCGCCGCTTTGATCCTCATTTTAAGAAAATCAAAACGATTGTTGAAAATGGTGAAATCGGCACACCTCATTTATTAAGAATCACGTCCCGGGACCCAGAACCGCCGAATATAGATTATGTCCGTACGTCAGGCGGATTGTTTATGGATATGTCGATCCATGATTTTGATATGGCCAGATATATTATGGGAAGCGAAGTGACGGAAGTGTATGCCAAAGGGGCGGCTTTGGTGAATCCTTCTTTTGCGGAACTGGGTGATATTGATACAGCTGTTATTACACTGACTTTTGAAAACGGTGCCATGGCTGTGATTGATAACAGCCGCCAAGCTGTGTACGGATATGACCAGCGGGTTGAGGTTTTCGGGACGAAAGGTTCTGCAGCGGCTGACAATAGCAGGCCGACAACGGTTGAGGTGTCAACAGCTGATTTTGTGATGAAGGATAAACCGCATTTCTTTTTCCTTGAACGCTATAAGGATTCATATGAGGAGGAGATTCTCCGTTTTGCAGAAGCGATCGGCACAAACCAGGAGACTCCCTGCACCGGCAATGACGGTTTACAGGCCGGAAGGATCGCCAGAGCAGCACAGCAATCGCTTGCTTTTGGCATGCCTGTCAGCATTGAGCACACTGAAAAAATCGCTTTTTAATCTAACAGGATTACAATTCAGCAAGCTTGGGTATATACTCCATTGATACTTTAAGTAGGCGGTGGAGAAAATGAATACAGTACATGCTAAAGGAAATGTTTTGAACAAAATCGGAATTCCTTCTCACATGGTTTGGGGTTATATTGGCGTTGTCATCTTTATGGTTGGAGACGGCCTCGAACAAGGCTGGCTGTCTCCTTTTCTCGTTGATCATGGTCTCAGTATGCAGCAATCCGCATCGTTATTTACCATGTACGGCATTGCTGTCACCATCTCAGCTTGGCTTTCAGGAACGTTTGTCCAAACTTGGGGGCCGAGAAAAACGATGACTGTCGGATTGCTTGCATTTATCCTCGGTTCGGCCGCTTTTATCGGCTGGGCGATTCCTCATATGTATTATCCGGCTCTCTTGGGCAGCTATGCTCTTAGAGGCTTGGGATATCCGCTGTTTGCATACTCTTTTCTCGTATGGGTGTCATACAGCACCTCTCAAAATATTCTCGGAAAAGCCGTCGGCTGGTTTTGGTTTATGTTTACGTGCGGCCTTAACGTGCTCGGCCCGTTCTATTCCAGCTATGCGGTTCCGGCCTTTGGAGAAATCAATACGCTTTGGAGCGCTTTACTGTTTGTGGCGGCAGGCGGATTTCTGGCCTTATTTTTTAACAAAGATAAATTTACTCCGATACAAAAACAAGATCAGCCGAAATGGAAAGAGCTGTCCAAGGCATTTACAATTATGTTTGAAAACCCTAAGGTCGGCATCGGCGGAGTGGTCAAGACGATTAATGCGATAGGACAATTTGGATTTGCCATCTTTCTTCCTACTTATTTAGCACGATACGGGTATTCGGTTTCGGAATGGCTGCAAATATGGGGGACGCTGTTTTTTGTGAATATTGTGTTTAATATCATTTTCGGTGCAGTCGGAGATAAACTTGGCTGGCGCAATACGGTCATGTGGTTTGGCGGTGTCGGATGCGGTATTTTTACGCTGGCGCTGTATTACACGCCTCAGCTGATCGGGCATCAGTATTGGGTGCTCATGATTATCGCCTGCTGCTACGGCGCGGCTTTAGCAGGGTACGTTCCATTAAGCGCGCTTTTGCCGACGCTTGCACCTGATAATAAAGGTGCTGCTATGTCAGTGTTGAATTTGGGATCTGGTTTATGTGCGTTTATCGCGCCGGGCATCGTGAGTCTTTTCATTGGGCCGCTCGGTGCAGGCGGCGTGATTTGGATCTTTGCGGCATTGTATTTTTTCAGTGCCTTTCTGACGCGATTCTTGACAATTTCTGAGCAAAGTACAGATGTGTATACGGAGGAACGGTTTGTCAGGGAAAATGTGCAGACAAATTTTGATAAAACGGTTAAGCAGTAGCCTCTTTGGTCAAACTAATCATAAACGTGTGCAAAGAGGTGTAGAGGGTGAAACGATTCAGCACGGCGTATCTTTTGCTGGGCATTCTTTGCTCAGCGGCAGTATTTTTAATAGGAGCTCCTTCCCGCGCACTTGGCGCGGAAGTGGAGCACTATGAGCCGCTGCAGGTGCATGTGCAGCTTGAAAAGGTGTATTTGGACGGCGATGTCAGCATTGAGCATAAGCATGAGAAAGTGTTTTCTATGGATGATTTTTGGGCAGCTTATGCCGGGTGGACGCTTGTGGAACAAAAAAAGGGATATGTGCTCTTCCGGAAGCAAATGGACGATATTTCTCCGCTCAGCAAGGTCAACGGGTATATCGGTGTATCGGATAATGGAGTGATTTCCACTTTTCATGGGCGGCCTGAGCCAGCTTCCGAACCAATTCAGTCTTTTTTTCAAATTGATTTAGAAAGGCTGGAAAGCCATATGCAAAAAAATCTGCTGAAAGGCATTCCATTTCGGACAAAAGCGGAGTTTGAGGATGTCATCGAACATATGAAGACATACAGCGGGTAACGTCCGCTGATTGAAGACATGTATTCATGTCTTTTTTTTCGTGAAAGAATGAGAGAGAAGCGAACATATGTTAACTTTTCTATAAGACTTTGGCTGTTTTTATGGTACAATGAAGAACAGTCAAAGAGGTGAATTTGCGTGATTGAATTTGTTAAAGGGACGATTGATTATGTATCTCCCCAATATATTGTCATAGAGAACGGCGGCATCGGCTATCAGATTTTCACGCCGAATCCGTTTATATATAAGGAGAGAAGCCAGGAAACGATTTTTACATACCATCATATCAGAGAGGATGCTTTTTCGCTTTACGGTTTTTCAACAAGAGAGGAGAAGGCGCTCTTTACAAAGCTGTTAAACGTGACCGGAATTGGCCCGAAAGGAGCACTTGCCATCTTGGGCTCGGGTGATCCCGGAGCGGTCATCCAAGCAATTGAAAATGAAGATGAAGCTTTTTTGGTCAAGTTTCCTGGAGTAGGAAAGAAAACCGCACGCCAGATTATTCTAGATTTAAAAGGAAAGCTGGCAGATGTTGTGCCTGAAATGATTGAAAATCTGTTTAATCATGAAGAAAGGCTTGAAAAGCAAACAGCGGAAACGGCTCTTGAAGAAGCACTTGAAGCCCTCAGGGTTCTCGGATATGCTGAAAAAGAAATCAAAAAGGTGCTTCCTCACCTTAAAGAAGAAATTGGGCTGACAACAGACCAATATGTGAAAAAAGCATTACAAAAACTATTAAAGTAAGGTGATGTTCATGGATGAACGGCTCGTCTCAAGTGAAGCAGACAACCATGAATCAGTGATAGAGCAGAGCCTGAGGCCACAAAATCTGGCACAGTATATCGGGCAGCATAAGGTAAAAGAAAATTTGCGCGTGTTTATAGATGCGGCGAAAATGAGACAGGAGACGCTGGATCATGTTCTTCTGTACGGGCCGCCCGGACTCGGAAAAACAACGCTTGCTTCGATTGTTGCCAATGAAATGGGAGTGGAATTGCGGACGACATCAGGGCCTGCGATTGAAAGGCCTGGTGATTTGGCTGCAATATTAACGGCGCTGGAACCTGGAGATGTATTATTTATTGATGAAATACATAGGCTGCACAGATCGATCGAAGAGGTGCTTTATCCTGCAATGGAAGACTTTTGCCTTGACATTGTGATTGGCAAAGGCCCATCTGCCCGCTCGGTTCGGCTCGACCTTCCGCCTTTTACGCTGGTGGGAGCCACGACGCGAGTGGGCCTTTTGACGGCTCCTTTAAGAGACAGATTCGGCGTCATGTCTCGCCTTGAGTACTATACACAAGAAGAACTGGCGGATATTGTCACAAGAACCGCTGATGTATTCGAGGTTGAGATTGATAAACCGTCGGCTCTAGAGATTGCAAGAAGATCGAGAGGGACGCCCCGCGTGGCGAACCGCCTGCTGAGAAGGGTGCGCGATTTCGCCCAAGTGCTGGGTGACAGCAGGATTACGGAAGACATTTCTCAGAATGCGCTGGAGCGGCTTCAGGTTGACCGCCTCGGTTTGGATCATATTGATCATAAGCTGCTGATGGGCATGATCGAAAAATTCAACGGCGGCCCAGTAGGCCTTGATACGATTTCAGCTACCATCGGCGAGGAATCGCATACGATTGAAGACGTATATGAACCATATCTGCTGCAAATTGGATTTATACAAAGAACGCCGCGTGGAAGGATCGTGACACCGGCCGTTTATCATCATTTCCAAATGGAGGCTCCCCGATATGACTGAATTTCCTAAGATCATCATGATTCTTGGTGCTGTTTTGCTTATTATCGGAGCAGTTTTGCATTTTGTTGGCAAGATGCCGGGAGATATTTTTGTAAAAAAAGGAAATGTCACGTTTTTCTTCCCGGTTGTCACTTGTATTATTATAAGTGTGGTATTATCAATTTTGCTTAATCTTTTTGGCAGAATGAAATAACAAAAGACTAGAATAAAGGTGAAATCATCATGAAAGTCGATTTATTTGATTTTGAACTACCAGAACGTTTAATTGCACAAGTACCGTTGGAGCAGCGTGATGCTTCAAGGCTGATGGTGCTCGATAAACATACAGGAGAGCTTACTGACAGCTCGTTTAAACACATTATCAGCTTCTTTAACGAAGGCGATTGTCTAGTCCTGAACAATACCCGGGTACTGCCTGCGCGGTTATTCGGCACAAAAGAGGATACCGGCGCGAAAGTGGAACTTCTTTTGTTGAAACAGGAAACCGGTGATAAATGGGAAACACTTGCCAAACCGGCGAAACGGGTGAAAAAAGGAACTGTTGTCACATTTGGAGACGGAAGATTGAAGGCAATCTGCACGGAAGAGCTTGAGCACGGCGGCAGAAAGATGGAATTTCAATATGACGGTATTTTCTACGAGGTGCTTGAATCCCTTGGAGAGATGCCGCTCCCTCCATATATCAAAGAACAGCTTGATGACAAAGAGCGCTACCAGACAGTATATTCAAAAGAAATCGGCTCTGCTGCTGCGCCTACAGCTGGCCTTCACTTCACGGAAGAAATCTTACAGCAGCTGAAAGACAAAGGCGTGCAAATTGAGTTCATCACACTGCACGTAGGCCTTGGAACGTTTCGCCCTGTGAGTGCCGATGAAGTGGAAGAGCATAATATGCATGCAGAGTTTTATCAAATGTCAGAAGAAACGGCTGCAGCCTTAAACAAAGTAAGAGAAAATGGCGGTCGGATCATTTCTGTCGGCACGACCTCGACACGCACGCTTGAGACGATTGCCGGGGAACATGACGGGCAATTTAAAGCATCAAGCGGCTGGACATCTATTTTTATTTATCCGGGCTATGAATTTAAAGCCATTGACGGAATGATTACAAACTTCCATTTGCCGAAATCGTCATTGATTATGCTGGTCAGCGCGCTTGCTGGAAGAGAAAACATTCTGCGTGCCTATAACCATGCAGTGGAAGAGGAATACCGTTTCTTCAGCTTCGGAGACGCGATGCTGATTATATAATTTGAGAACAGGAGGCCTCATCAAAAGTGGCTGAACAACCAATACGCTATGAATTTATAAAAGAATGCAAACAAACAGGAGCGCGGCTGGGCAAAGTGCATACGCCTCACGGCTCCTTCGAAACGCCGGTTTTTATGCCGGTCGGCACACTGGCGACAGTCAAAACAATGTCGCCTGAAGAGCTGAAAGCAATGGATGCAGGCATCATTTTGAGCAACACTTATCATCTATGGCTTCGTCCGGGCCAAGACATTGTCAAAGAAGCGGGCGGGCTCCATAAATTTATGAACTGGGACCGCGCAATTTTAACAGATTCAGGCGGTTTTCAGGTCTTTTCTTTAAGCAAGTTTCGTAATATAGAGGAAGAGGGTGTCCATTTCCGCAATCATCTAAATGGAGACAAGCTGTTTTTATCTCCGGAAAAAGCGATGGAGATCCAAAACGCACTCGGCTCTGATATTATGATGGCGTTTGACGAATGCCCGCCATACCCGGCGGAGTACAACTACATGAAGAGGTCAGTTGAACGGACAAGCCGCTGGGCGGAACGCTGCCTGAATGCCCACAATCGTCAGGATGAACAAGGACTGTTTGGTATTGTACAAGGCGGAGAATATGAAGATCTGCGGACACAAAGTGCGAAGGACTTGATTTCCCTTGATTTTCCGGGATATGCTATAGGCGGATTGTCTGTAGGTGAACCGAAGGATGTCATGAACCGTGTACTCGAATTTACAACACCGCTCTTGCCGAAGGATAAACCGAGATATCTGATGGGAGTAGGTTCTCCGGACGCACTGATCGACGGAGCGATCCGCGGGGTCGATATGTTTGACTGTGTGCTGCCTACACGGATTGCAAGAAACGGCACAGTGTTTACTGCTGAAGGACGACTCAATATGAAAAATGCGAAATTTGAAAGAGACTTCCGTCCGATTGATGAAGAGTGTGATTGCTATACATGTAAAAACTACACTCGCGCGTACATTAGGCACTTGATTCGCTGCAATGAAACATTCGGCCTTCGATTAACAACTTACCATAACCTTCATTTTCTGTTACACTTAATGGAGCAGGTAAGACAGGCTATTCGCGAGGATCGTCTGGGTGATTTCAGAGAAGAGTTCTTTGAGCGTTACGGCTATAACAAGCCAAATGCGAAAAGCTTCTAAATAAACATAACAGGCTTACAGAAAGGGGTGAAAATGATGACTGGCACTTTAGGTACATTGGTTCCTATTATTTTAATGTTTGCGGTCCTTTACTTCTTGCTGATTCGTCCTCAGCAAAAGCAGCAAAAGGCTGTACGCCAAATGCAAGAGGAACTGAAAAAAGGCGATTCAGTAGTGACAATCGGGGGATTGCACGGTACTGTTGACTCTATCGACGAAAGCAAAGTCGTAATTAAGACTGGTGATAACACACGTCTTACGTTCGACCGCCGCGCGATCAGAGAAGTTTCTGCTGCTGAATAACAGCAGGAGCTATACATAGCAAACAAAAAAGAGCGGGCAAGTGAGCCCGCTCTTTTTTATGTGGAAGACCTGTTTCCCCTTATGTTCACGCCGAAAATCCCGCCCAGCATGCACACCCCTAAAAATCCCAGATGGAAGATCAGCTGTTCTGCTGTAAATGTCTTTCCGAATCCTAAATACTGAAACAATAAGATAATCAGAGAAAAACTTATGGCAGTCAATGCTCCAATCATCCAGCCTCTTTCCTTGCCTTTCCCGCCTGAAATGAACCCGCCGATAAATAAAGAGAGAAATGAGATAGCTGTGATCAGCCAGTTAAATGATGATTCTTCCAGCGAGGTAGCGGTCAATAAAAGTGAAACCGCCAAACTTGTCAGGAGCATGGCTGAAAATATGGCGATTAAGCCGTAAAGAATGCCTTTTCCAACTTGTTTCGTTTCCTCCATGATTGTCTCCTCTCTGCCTGTATTAAAAGGCTTCTGTTCTTTTTGTTCAAAACCGTCAGACATGCTGATGGCTCGTCTTTGTAAAAATGTATTCCCTTATCCCATGAATTAGACGTAAAAGCTTTGTGAAATGCAATCGGTTTTTCTTACATAAATTGATCATTTTGTTGCATCCTATAATGAGTTGGAGGTGCATAATGGAAGAGCTTCTCACTATTGCGTTTCGCACAGTCGTATTGTATTTTGTGATATTGGTCATTTTTCGTTTCATGGGCAAACGGGAGATCGGAGAGCTTAGTATTTTAGATCTCGTTGTCTTTATCATGATGGCTGAAATTGCCGTTTTAGCCATAGAAAACGTAGACGATCATCTATTTCATACCATTTTGCCAATGCTTGTATTAATGATCATTCAAGTGACTTTGGCATACTTTTCTTTAAAAAACCGAAAAGTCCGCCAGCTTCTTGACGGTAAGCCGACCATAATTATCAAATATGGAAAAATTGACGAAGACGCCATGAAATCACAGCGTTATAATTTTGATGATTTAATGGTTCAGCTCAGAGAAAATAGCATCGACAGAGTAGCTGACGTATCATTTGCTATTTTAGAGCCGTCGGGCAAACTGACTATTGTTAAGAAAGAAAACAGCGGAGAGCATCGACAGCTCGAAATGCCGCTCATTATAGACGGCTTCATTCAAACAGAAAACCTGTCCAGAATCAGTAAAGATAAAAAATGGCTGCTCGAAAGTTTGCAAAAACACGGATACACAAACCCTTCAGATATTTCTTTTTGCTCGTTTACAGACGGAGAATTATTTATTGATGAAAAAGATGGGCACCGCCCGTGACCGTTATCGGACGATTAGACGTCCGATAATGGGAATGCGGCGAAGCTCATCTTTTTTAATTAAACGGAAAACGAGCAGGAGGATTATATAAATGGCGGCGCTCACCGCAATCCATCCGGCTAGATTGACAGCCTCAGATGCTCCAAAGCTTATATATTGTTTGATGGCGGAGCTGATAAATCCGCAAATTACAATAACAGCGAAGCTGAGCGCATACTCCTTGATTTTGATGCTGATCGGCAGCACTTTGCTTACGGTTGCTGCGTGCAATAGCGTGACGAGCACCATGCCTGTCACAATGGCTAATGCCGCGCCCATAATGCCAAGAGAAGGCCTTGTGGCAAGGACAAAAATAAGGCCTGTTTTGACAAGCGCTCCGATTAAGCTGTTCATCATCGCAGCTCCAGCCAAATTAAGCGCCTGCAGCACAGCTTGAAGCGGGCCTTGGAAATAATAAAGCAGAAAAAACGGGGCCATTACTTTTATAAATACAGCTGCGCCTGAGGAACCGTACATCACTCTCATCAGCTCATCTGCAAATACAAATAAAATAACAACTGAAATGCCCCCGCTGAGCAGACAGAGACGCATCGCCTGTTCCAAGCGGTATTCTACCACCTGCAATTTTTTCTGCTCCATTCCTTCACTGATCGCAGGAACAAGCGCGGTCGACAAAGAATATGTAATAAAGCTGGGCAGAGTCAGCAGCGTCATGGCAAAGCCGGTCAGTTCCCCGTATTGCTTTGTTGCGGCAACTGTTGCCACACCGGCGATGGCAAGGCTTTGAGCGACGACGATTGGCTCGAAAAACCAAGAGAGGTTTCCGATAAAGCGGCTCCCGGTTGTTGGAAGGGACACGCTCATTAATTGGGTAAAGGTTTGTTTTCCGTTTTTAATTGACTGGAAAAAATGCTTTCTGATTTTAATTGTCTTTTTATACTTAAAGCAAACGAATAAATAAAGAAGTGATGCCAGCTCCCCTGCCACTGAGGATAGCATTGCCCCCGCTGCAGCATATTCAATTCCGTAAGGGAGAAAAATCGTTGTGCAGACAGCCACGAGTGAAATGCGGACGACCTGTTCAAGGACTTGTGACATAGCAAGCGGGTTCATATTCTGTTTTCCTTGAAAGTATCCCCTCAGCACACTCGATATAGCAATAATCGGCACAACCGGCGTAATGGCCAAGAGCGGATACAGTGTTCGCTTATCTGTCAGCATCGTTTCAGCCATAACCGGGGCGAAAAACAGAAACAGCGGTGTAAAGATGAGGCTGAGCACTCCCGTGATGGTCAGAGACATGACTAAAATATTTTTCGTTTTTTGATGATCTCCGCGCGCACTGGCTTCAGCGACTAGCTTGCTGATCGCGACCGGCAGACCGAATTGAGTTAATGTAGTGGCCAAGAAGAAGGTAGGCGCCGCCATCATGTAAAGCCCGACTCCTTCTTCACCGATAAAACGGGCGATAACCACCCGGTTGACAAACCCGAGCATTCTTGTAACCATTCCTGCTGCGATAAGGATAAGAGTGCCCTTTAAAAACGTCTGTTTCGCCATTTTTACCCCCTGCCTTCTCAAACTACCTGGAATCATATACAATAAAGATATGCGTATATGTCGTCCAAGCATGACAAGTCTTCTTGAAAAACAATAAAAAAGGAGCGTGGAATTCGTGGAGAAGCATCCAGCCGATCTATATAAAGACCACGTCAGGCCGTTTCTTTACAGCAAACTGGAAGAGTTTAAGATTCTCGGGTATGATGATGTTGAACTCGAAAGTTTGTGGTCATACTTAACAGATAAGAAGTGGAAAAAGAAAACGGAACTGAACATTTATGAACTGGCGAGTGATATTTTATCAGTGAAAATTGGCGAATTTATGAACTATGCAACCGTTGAGTCATTTAAAACGTCTAATTGGCTGGGCAGTGAAGAGGGCCAGGAAGCATTGGAAGAACTGCTGAGATAGCAGGTTGATTCGCACAGGTTTAAGGGAGGATATACATAATGAAAAAAGGACGCTTGATTGCGTTTTTCCTTTTCGTTCTATTGATCGGCACGGGCTTGGGCTACTTTACGAAGCCTGCCGCTAACAATATTACATTAGGATTGGATTTGCAAGGCGGATTTGAGGTGCTGTATGATGTACAGCCTGTAAAAAAAGGTGACAAAATCACAAAAGACGTTCTGGTCAGCACAGTAGAGGCATTGAACCGCCGGGCCAATGTTCTCGGTGTCAGCGAACCGAACATCCAAATTGAAGGGAATAACCGGATTCGCGTTCAGCTCGCAGGTGTGACAAACCAAAACAGAGCGCGTGAAATTCTGGCGACTGAAGCGCAGCTTTCTTTCAGAGATACGAATGACAAAGAATTGCTGAATGGCTCTGACCTCGTCGAAAACGGAGCTAAACAAACGTATGACGCCAAAACAAATGAACCGATTGTCAGCATTAAACTGAAAGATGCTGATAAATTCGGCGAAGTGACCAAAAAGGTCATGAAAATGGCGCCAAACAACCAGCTTGTTATTTGGATGGATTATGAAAAAGGGGACTCCTTTAAAAAAGAGGTTCAAAAAGAGCACCCTAAATATGTATCCGCCCCAAATGTAAGTCAGGAATTAAACACAACTGACGTTACAATTGAAGGGCAATTTACGGTTCAAGAAGCAAAAGATTTAGCCAGCATTTTAAACGCAGGCGCACTTCCTGTGAAACTGACTGAAAAATATTCAACATCAGTAGGTGCACAATTCGGCCAGCAGGCTCTCCATGATACGGTGTTTGCCGGTATTGTCGGTATTGCAATTATTTTCTTATTTATGCTTTTCTATTACCGTCTGCCGGGATTAATCGCGGTGATTACGCTATCTGTTTATATCTACATTACACTCCAGATCTTTGACTGGATGAATGCCGTACTCACGCTTCCGGGAATTGCCGCTCTCATTTTAGGTGTCGGGATGGCTGTTGACGCCAACATTATTACCTATGAGCGGATTAAAGAAGAGCTCAAGCTAGGAAAGTCAGTCCGCTCTGCCTTCCGTTCAGGAAACAGACGGTCATTTGCGACGATTTTTGATGCTAATATTACAACCATTATTGCAGCGGTTGTGCTCTTTATCTTTGGGACAAGCTCTGTTAAAGGGTTTGCGACAATGCTGATCCTATCGATTTTGACAAGCTTTATCACTGCCGTTTTCTTATCGAGATTTCTCCTCGCTCTCCTTGTGGAAAGCAGATGGCTTGATCGGAAAAAAGGCTGGTTTGGTGTCAATAAGAAACATATCATGGATATTCAGGATACGGATGAAAATACAGAGCCGCATACGCCATTCCAAAAATGGGATTTCACGAGCAAACGCAAATACTTCTTTATTTTCTCCAGTGCAGTCACGGTTGCCGGGATTATTATCCTGCTTGTGTTCAGGCTGAATCTTGGCATTGACTTTGCTAGCGGTGCACGGATTGAAGTACAAAGCGACCATAAGCTGACGACAGAGCAAGTTGAGAAGGATTTTGAATCTCTGGGTATGGACCCTGATACTGTAGTTCTGTCAGGCGAAAAGAGCAATATCGGTGTTGCCCGTTTTGTCGGGGTGCCAGATAAAGAAACCATAGCAAAAGTAAAAACGTATTTTAAAGACAAATACGGATCTGAGCCAAATGTCAGCACAGTTTCACCAACAGTCGGTAAGGAGCTGGCAAGAAATGCGCTGTACGCAGTTGCTATAGCTTCTATTGGCATCATTATTTACGTTTCAATCCGATTCGAATACAAAATGGCGATTGCTGCCATCGCCTCATTGCTATATGACGCATTCTTTATCGTCACGTTCTTCAGTATTACAAGGCTTGAGGTAGATGTTACGTTCATCGCGGCCATCTTGACGATAATCGGGTATTCCATTAACGATACAATCGTTACATTTGACAGGGTCCGCGAGCATATGAAAAAGCGTAAGCCGAAAACATTTGCCGATCTGAACCATATTGTAAACCTGAGCCTGCAGCAAACCTTTACACGTTCAATTAACACTGTATTAACTGTTGTGATTGTTGTTGTGACATTGCTGATCTTTGGAGCATCTTCTATTACTAATTTCTCAATTGCTTTATTGGTCGGGCTATTAACAGGCGTTTATTCTTCTCTATACATTGCCGCACAAATTTGGCTTGCATGGAAAGGAAGAGAACTGAAAAAAGATTCGGCGCAATAAAAAATATCAGGCTGTCCTCTGCAGGGCAGCCTGTTTTTTGAAGTTTCATTGAACTTAAAATAGACATTTGCTATAATGACATACGCTTACATTTAAACATATATATGGTGTTAAAAGTGTTTATGACTGGTTTTCAGATATGTAGGAGGGTTTATATATGAGGGTTCGCGAATCAGAGCTGCCGGGCATAGGACAAAAAGTTGAAATGATTACTAGAAACCGTGATAAAATTTCAATTATCATTCATCATGACGGACGAAGAGAGCTTTACTATTTTGACGAAAACGACCATGAGGAATGTGTTGCCTCCGTGCAGTTTGATGACGCTGAAGCAAGGCAAATGTCTGCAATTCTTGGCGGAATGGCATATAAACCGAAAGCATTAGAACAGGTCGAGTCAGCCCTTGATGATTTGATTATAGAGTGGTGTAAAGCAGAGGCGGGAGCGCCTGCCATTCATCAGACGATTGGTGATTTGAATGTGGGTCAGGAATATCATGTAACGGTCATTGCAATTGTTAAAAAGAATCAGGATAAACAACTGAATCCGAGCTCTGAAACAGTCATTGACGAAGGCGATACACTTGTGATTTCCGGTGAGGGAACCGGACTGAAGAGGCTGATCCGGGAAAAATTAACAGCAAAGGGAGCTTAACCTAGTGTTAAGCCATGTTTAAAACCAGTCTTGATGGGGAAAGTTACCTCAATAAGAAGTTTGGGGGAAAAGAGAATGAATAAACAATGGACCATTATTTTCGCACTTATTTTCACCTTAATTGTCGCTATTTTCGCAGTCATTAATGTTCGATCCGTAGAAGTTGATTACCTGTTTGGAAGATCAGAATGGCCGCTCATTCTTGTTATTTTGGGCTCAGTTTTAATGGGAGCGCTGATCGTATTTTCTGTCGGCATTTTTCAGGTAATGAAATTGAAGCGGGAAATAAAAACCTTGCGGAAAGAAAATAGAACAGCAATACATAAACAAGAGGATACTCATCTTGCTGATCAGACTGACACACAGGATGCATCAGCCATCATTGAGAAAAAAGACTAGTTTTCGAATATTATTTGAAACCCCTCAGCCTGCTCTAGTATAATAGGGTGGTTGAGGGGTGAATTTATGTTAGCGTCAAAAATGCGATGGGAAATCCAGCGACCAGATCAGGATAAGGTCAAATCACTCACAGAACAATTGCATATAACACCTCTTGTTGCGTCCCTGCTTGTAAAAAGAGGCTTTGATACGGCAGAAAGCGCTAGGCTGTTTTTACATACAAAGGATGCCGATTTTTATGATCCTTTTGAAATGAAAGGCATGAAAGAAGCGGCAGATCGAATAAAACAGGCGATTTCACAACAAGAAAAGATTATGATATATGGCGATTATGACGCCGATGGGGTTACAAGTACGTCAGTCATGCTTCACACGCTGCAAAAACTGTCGGCTCAAGTTGATTTTTATATACCTGACCGTTTTAAAGAAGGATATGGACCTAATGAACAGGCGTTTTGTTCGATTAAAGAACGGGGCTTCTCTTTGATCATTACGGTTGATACAGGAATTGCCGCTGTGCATGAAGCGAAGGTGGCAAAGGAACTCGGACTGGATGTCATCATTACTGATCATCATGAACCGGGACCGGAGCTTCCGGATGTCCATGCGATCGTCCACCCGAAGCAACCTGGATGCACTTACCCGTTTAAGGAGCTTGCCGGGGTTGGAGTCGCGTTTAAGCTTGCTCACGCTCTATTGGGTGAACTTCCTGATGAACTGCTTGACCTGGCGGCTATCGGCACCATTGCCGATCTAGTCCCGCTGCATGACGAAAACAGATTAATTGCAACACTAGGACTTGAAAGGCTTCGACGGACAAATCGGCTCGGCTTAAAAGAGCTGATTAAGCTGTCAGGCGGAGACATCGGAGAAGCGAACGAAGAAACAGTCGGATTTCAGCTCGCACCAAGGCTGAATGCCGTTGGAAGAATCGAACAGGCGGATCCCGCTGTTCATTTGCTTATGTCAGAGGATTCGTTTGAAGCGGAAGAGCTTGCCGCAGAAATTGACCAGCTGAACAAAGAGCGCCAAAAAATGGTCAGCAAAATGACGGATGAAGCGATTGAAATGGTTGAACAGCAAGGGCTCGATCAAACTGCAATTGTCGTGGCCAAAGCCGGATGGAACCCGGGAGTCGTCGGGATTGTGGCTTCAAAGCTTGTGGACCGTTTCTACCGACCGGCCATTGTTCTTGGCATTGATGAAGAAAAGGGAATCGCTAAAGGTTCGGCCCGAAGCATCAGAGGATTTAATTTATTTGAGAGCCTTTCTGAATGCAGAGATATTCTTCCTCATTTCGGCGGCCATCCAATGGCTGCGGGGATGACGCTGAAAGCCGAAGATGTGCCGGATTTGCGAAGCAGGCTGAATGAAATAGCGGACAATACGCTTACGGAAGAGGATTTTATTCCCGTACAGGAAGTCGACCTTGTCTGCGGCGTCGAAGACATTACAGTTGAAAGCATCGCAGAAATGAACATGCTGTCTCCTTTTGGCATGCTGAACCCGAAACCGCACGTTCTCGTAGAAAATGCAGTACTGGAAGATGTCCGCAAGATAGGGGCAAATAAAACTCATGTCAAAATGACGATCAGAAACGAGTCGTCCCAGCTTGATTGCGTCGGTTTTAATAAAGGCGAGCTTCAAGAAGGCATCGTACCGGGTTCAAGAATTTCCATTGTCGGTGAGATGTCAATCAACGAATGGAACAATCGAAAAAAGCCGCAGCTTATGATAAAGGATGCCGCTGTTTCTGAATGGCAGCTGTTTGATTTAAGGGGAAAACGGACGTGGGAAGACACAGTTTCCGCCCTTCCATCTGCTAAACGGGCCATTGTCTCTTTCAAAGAAGACTCAACAACATTACTTCAAACTGAAGACCTTCGCCGAGAAGTGCACGTCATCAGTTCTAAAGATCAAGCAAAGGCGTTTGACCTCGATGGTGCATATATTGTATTACTGGATCCGCCGCCTTCGCTGGACATGCTCGCACGTTTGCTGGAAGGCAAGGCGCCTGAGCGGATATATTTTATTTTTCTCAATCATGAGGACCACTTTTTATCAACTTTTCCCGCAAGAGACCACTTTAAATGGTATTATGCGTTCTTGCTGAAAAGAGGCGCTTTTGACGTGAAAAAACACGGTTCAGAGCTTGCAAAACATAAAGGCTGGTCCGTTGAAACAATCAATTTCATGACAAAGGTGTTTTTTGATCTCGGTTTTGTTAAAATAGAGAATGGTGTGCTGTCTGTTGTGAGCGGAGCAAAGAAGCGCGACTTAACAGACTCACAAACATATCAGGCGAAACAGCAGCTGATGGAACTGGATCAAAAGCTGAATTATTCTTCTGCTGAAGAGCTGAAGGAATGGCTGAATAAGCTGATGAAACAAGATTCAGAGGCTTATGAAAGTACGAGGAGGACATAAAACAGATGGATTTAAAACAATACGTAACAATTGTACCGGATTACCCGAAAGAGGGCGTGCAATTTAAAGATATTACGACACTGATGGATAAAGGCGATGTATACCGCTATGCCACAGATCAAATTGTTGAATATGCGAAAGAAAAGCAAATTGATTTGGTCGTTGGCCCTGAAGCGCGCGGCTTTATTATCGGCTGTCCCGTTGCTTACGCGCTTGGCGTAGGTTTTGCGCCGGTCCGCAAAGAAGGCAAGTTGCCTCGTGAAGTAATCAAAGTGGATTATGGCTTGGAATACGGAAAAGACGTATTAACGATCCACAAAGATGCGATTAAGCCTGGTCAGCGTGTGCTTATTACAGATGACCTGCTTGCGACAGGCGGCACAATTGAAGCGACAATCAAACTTGTTGAAGAACTTGGCGGCGTTGTTGCTGGTATCGCTTTCTTAATCGAGCTTTCTTACCTTGACGGCAGAAATAAGCTGGAAAATTACGACATCTTAACATTGATGAAATACTAAGGATAACCGCATAACGAAAAAGCACTCCATGTCAGGGTGCTTTTTTCCTATTGTTTTGCATTTATTTTATATAATATTTGGCTATTTGAACTTCTGCTCTTTACATCTTTCGTTTTTTTCTTGATAATAAACTACAATACAGTTTACATTTTAAAAAAGGTGATTCCATGGCGAACGAACAAGTATTGACTGCCGAGCAAGTTATAGATAAAGCGCGCAGCTATCTATCTGATGAGCATATCGCATTTGTCGAAAAAGCATATCTGTACGCTGAAGATGCTCATCGCGAGCAATACCGCAAATCGGGCGAGCCATATATTATTCATCCGATTCAGGTTGCGGGGATTCTCGTCGATCTTGAAATGGACCCTTCCACAATCGCGGGCGGATTTTTGCACGATGTCGTGGAAGATACAGATGTGACGCTCGATGATCTGAAAGAAGCATTTTCCGAAGAAGTGGCAATGCTTGTAGACGGCGTAACGAAACTCGGCAAAATTAAATATAAATCTCAAGAGGAACAGCAGGCGGAAAATCATCGCAAAATGTTTGTCGCTATGGCTCAAGATATCAGGGTCATATTGATCAAGCTGGCGGATCGTCTTCACAATATGCGGACACTGAAACATCTGCCTCAGGAAAAACAGCGGAGAATCTCCAATGAAACGCTGGAAATTTTTGCTCCTTTGGCGCATCGTCTCGGGATTTCAAAAATTAAGTGGGAATTGGAAGATACGGCGCTCCGTTATTTGAACCCTCAGCAATATTACAGAATTGTCAACCTCATGAAGAAGAAACGTGCAGAACGTGAGCTTTATGTCGATGAGGTTGTCAATGAAGTGAAGAAACGTGTCGAAGAAGTAAATATCAAGGCTGACTTCTCGGGACGCCCGAAACATATTTACAGCATTTATCGAAAAATGGTGCTGCAAAATAAGCAATTCAATGAAATTTACGATTTGTTGGCTGTCCGTATTCTTGTGAATAGCATAAAGGACTGCTACGCGGTGCTTGGCATCATTCACACATGCTGGAAACCGATGCCCGGCAGATTCAAAGATTATATCGCAATGCCGAAGCCGAATATGTATCAATCGCTTCATACAACGGTTATTGGGCCTAAAGGCGATCCGCTTGAAGTGCAGATCCGCACCTTTGAAATGCATGAAATAGCGGAATACGGGGTTGCGGCTCACTGGGCTTATAAAGAAGGGAAAGCAGCCAATGAAGGTGCAACCTTTGAGAAAAAGCTTTCTTGGTTCCGTGAAATTTTAGAATTTCAAAATGAATCGACAGATGCAGAAGAATTTATGGAATCGCTCAAAATTGATTTGTTCTCTGACATGGTGTATGTCTTTACGCCAAAAGGAGATGTAATCGAGCTTCCGTCCGGTTCTGTTCCGATTGACTTTTCTTACCGGATTCACTCTGAAATCGGCAATAAAACAATCGGTGCCAAAGTAAACGGAAAAATGGTTACGCTTGACCATAAGCTTCGGACAGGTGATATCGTTGAAATTCTCACCTCTAAGCATTCCTACGGTCCGAGCCAGGATTGGGTGAAGCTTGCCCAAACATCCCAAGCGAAGCATAAAATCCGTCAATTCTTTAAGAAACAGCGGCGTGAAGAAAATGTCGAAAAAGGCCGTGAGCTGGTCGAAAAAGAAATTAAAAACTTGGATTTTGAATTGAAGGATGTTTTAACGCCGGAGAATATTCAAAAGGTTGCTGACAAATTTAATTTCTCAAATGAAGAGGATATGTACGCGGCGGTCGGTTACAATGGCATCACAGCTCTGCAGGTGGCGAACCGCCTAACAGAAAAAGAGAGAAAGCAGCGAGATCAGGAAGAACAGGAAAAGATCGTTCAGGAAGTTACTGGGGAACCTAAGCCGTACCCGCAAGGAAGAAAACGGGAAGCTGGCGTTCGTGTCAAGGGCATCGACAATCTCCTTGTCCGTTTATCAAAATGCTGCAATCCTGTGCCAGGTGATGATATTGTCGGCTTTATCACAAAAGGCAGAGGGGTTTCGGTCCATCGCGAAGACTGTCCGAATGTCAAAACGAATGAAGCCCAAGAGCGGCTGATCCCGGTAGAGTGGGAGCATGAGTCACAGGTTCAAAAGCGCAAGGAATACAATGTTGAGATAGAGATTCTTGGGTATGACCGCCGCGGATTGCTGAACGAAGTGCTGCAGGCAGTGAATGAAACGAAAACAAATATTTCATCTGTCTCTGGCAAATCGGATCGCAATAAAGTGGCAACCATTCATATGGCGATTTTTATTCAGAATATCAATCACTTGCACAAAGTCGTCGAGCGTATTAAACAGATTAGAGATATCTATTCTGTGCGCCGCGTCATGAACTAAAGGGGTTAGAAAATGAGATTAGTTGTTCAGCGAGTAACAGAAGCAAGCGTTACAGTGGACGAAGAGGTCGTCGGCCAAATTGGACAAGGCCTCATGGTGCTGGTCGGCATCACTCATGATGATACAGAAGATGATGCAGCTTATTTAGCTGATAAAGTTGTCAATCTCCGTATTTTCGATGACAGTGAAGGAAAAATGAATCTGTCTCTTGTAGATATAGGAGGAGAGATTTTATCCGTCTCACAGTTTACGCTTTATGGAGATACGAAAAAAGGGCGCCGGCCGAACTACATGAACGCAGCCAAACCTGATAAAGCTTTAGGTCTTTATGAAAAATGGAATGACCTGCTTCGTGAAAAAGGAATCAAAGTGGAGACCGGAACGTTTGGAGCAATGATGGATGTTCAGCTTACAAACTCCGGACCGGTCACGCTCATTATGGATTCAAAATAAAAAAGCTGCCAAAAGGCAGCTTTTTTTATTGGAAGTACTTCTCTAATCCGCTTTCGATCCCATCTGTTACTTTTTCTTGGTATGAATTGCTATGTACAATGGCTTCTTCCTGCGGATGGCTTACATATCCCAGCTCGTACAGCATAGCGGGTTGTCTGTTTTCCCGGAGCACATAATAATCTCCGAATATTACGCCGCGGTCTGGAATGGAAGAACGCTTCACCACTTCTGAGTGGACATCTGATGCGAGTTCCTGATCTTTGGCAGGACTGTAGTAATATGCTGTACTGCCTCTTGTAGAGGTATCCGCATAGCTGTCATAATGAATGCTGATAAAGGCGTCAGCGTTGCGGTAGTGAGACGTAGAGACCCGTGACTGCAGGCTGACAAAGGTATCATCCTGGCGTGTCACATATACATCCGCTCCAGCCGATCTAAGTTTGCTGGCGAGCAGTTTTGCCGTTTTGATCGTCAGGTTTTTCTCGAATTTCCCCGAATACCCGATCGTTCCGCTGTCTTTTCCTCCATGTCCCGGGTCAACAATAATCGTTTTATTGTTTAGAGAGCCGTTTCCAGACGGGGAATCAGAGACTGGCGGTTCACCTGCTTCTTCTGCGCTTTTAGACGTTTGGACCACCCAATTGGCTACATAAGCAGTTTGCCCGTTATCAAGCTTTATTTCATACCAGCTTCCCTTTGAACCGGTAATGGTGTATGAATCTCCTTTGGCAGCGCGCTCAACGATCGAAGCTGATGTTGACGCATCACTTCTTAGATTCGTTCCTCCGTACATGATATAGGCTTTTTTAGCGGAGGATGAACTGCCGGCATTTGCTGAATCATCAGCTGGAACAGAACTAGTCAACAGGTAATGGCTTGCAACCCAGCCTTTTAGCCCGTTCACCTCAATGTGAGCCCAGCCATTTTTCTCGTTGAGAACCGTCAGTTTCGTTCCGCGATCAAGTTTTGTTATAATTGCCGCGTCATGTGAGGCGGAGGCTCTTACATTTAGCGAAGAAACACCGACTGTGCCCGTCGTTGACGCACCAGAATCCTCGGTTTGGTCACTCTCATCAGACGCTGAACTGCTGCCTCCTGATGTGACATATTCAGATGATACCCATCCGGTGGCACTTTGATAGGATATCTTGATCCAGCCCGAATCTTTATCAATGACAGATGCTTGGCTGCCTTGCGGGAATTTGCCGATGACTTCGTAGGAAGTGCCCGGGCCGCTTCTCATCCGCAGATCGGGGTCTGTTGATGTCACAGTGTCACTGCTTCCTGAGGAGCTTGTGCTGGCCTGGTCTTCCTTTGTAATAAGCCAGGAGACTACCCAGCCCTTTTCTCCGGAACCAAGCTGTATCTGCACCCAGTCTCCATCTTCCTTTAAAATCGGATAGCGTTCTCCCTTTTTTACTTCCGCTGTAATGCCGTAGCTAAGCCCAGGGCCGCTTCTGACGTTCATTTCATCTGTTGCGATGACCGCTTCTCCTTGAGCAGCTGTAACGGATGAAGAGGTCGGGAATAGCGCTGCGGTGAAAATAATACATACAATAAGGACAAAGTATTTCTTGTTCATTGTGTCCTCCTTTCTGATGATCATTAAAAAAGCATTCTTGTTTAATATCGTAAAGTCCTTTCTGATTTTTAAATAAAAATAAAATGATTTGTTTATACTAAGCGTAAATACAATCAAAAAGGTGTGCAAATCATGAAATATCATCCAAAAATGGGACGTGCATTTCACGACGGTGAAGCGAATCTGCATTACAGCGATCACGCAGATCCCGATACGACTGGTTATCTTACGGAGACAGCATCTGAATTTGGTCTTATGTCCAAAGAAGCAGCGCTGAGGAAAAACAACCGGAATAAAGCTTGACAGAGAACCCCAATCCCATTATTATAATAGAAATTGAGTACATAGCAAATGATGAAAGATTTGAACCAATAATGGAGAAGAGTAGGTCAGATTGCATGATTAGAGAGGAACCCGCCCCAGGCTGAAAGCGGATCCCATTGCGTCTTTCTCGAAACAACACTCCGGAGGTTTCTTGCTGAACGCGTGAATAACGCCATTAGGCAGTGAACGTGAACCTGCGTTAAAGGATCGAGCGGGAATATGAACGTATTCCAACTAGGGTGGCACCACGGGTATAACTCTCGTCCCTACTATCATGTATAGTAGGGGCTGGGAGTTTTTTTCATTTTCATCATTAACGATCATTGGATATTTTATAAGGAATACATAAGGAGGTCTACCTATGGGATATAACATTCCGAGAGGAACACAGGATATTCTGCCTGGAGAATCAGATCGCTGGCAGTATGTTGAACAAATTATGAGAGACACTTGCCGCACTTATCAATATAAAGAAATCCGCACACCGATTTTTGAGCATACAGAACTGTTTGCCAGAGGCGTCGGAGAATCAACGGATATCGTACAAAAAGAAATGTATACCTTCGAGGACCGCAAAGGCAGAAGCCTGACGCTTCGTCCGGAGGGGACAGCTGCTGCGGTTCGCGCTTTTAATGAAAACAAGCTGTTCGCAAATCCTGTACAGCCGACAAAGCTTTATTATGTCGGGCCGATGTTCCGTTATGAACGTCCTCAGACGGGCCGTTACCGCCAGTTTTATCAGTTTGGAATTGAAGCGATTGGTTCGAAAGACCCTGCAATCGACGCTGAAGTAATGGCGCTTGCGATGAGTATTTATCAAAAAGCGGGTCTGCAAAACGTTAAGCTTGTCATAAACAGTCTCGGCGATCAAGATAGCCGCAAAAGCTACAGAGAAGCGCTCGTGAAACACTTCGAGCCTCGCATCGAAGAATTTTGTTCAGACTGCCAGTCCCGGCTGCACACGAACCCGCTTAGAATCTTGGACTGCAAAAAAGACCGAGATCATGAGCTGATGAAATCAGCGCCTTCAATTTTGACGTATTTAAACGATGAATCGGCCGCTTATTTTGAAAAAGTGAAACAATACTTAAATGATCTGGGCATTTCGTATGAAATCGATCCGAACCTTGTGAGAGGGCTGGATTATTACAACCACACCGCATTTGAAATTATGAGCAATGCGGAGGGCTTTGGCGCGATTACGACACTTGCCGGCGGCGGACGCTACGACGGGCTTGTCGAACAGATCGGCGGACCTGAAGCACCGGGTATCGGATTTGCGATGAGCATCGAACGCTTGCTTGCCGCAATTGATGCTGAAAAACGAGAGCTGCCTGTTGATAAGGGAATCGACTGCTATATCGTCACACTCGGCGAAAAAGCAAAGGATTATTCTGTTTCATTGGTGTACAAACTGAGAGAAGCAGGCATTTCCAGTGAAATCGATTATGAAAATAAGAAAATGAAAGGCCAGTTTAAAACAGCTGATCGCTTAAATGCCAGATTTATTGCGATTTTGGGTGAAGATGAGCTTGCCCAAAACAAAATCAATGTAAAGGATGCACAGACGGGCGAACAGATTGAAGTGGCACTTGATGAATTTATACATGTGATGAAGGCAAACCAAAAGGGATAAGGAGTGAAACGCATTGTTTGGAAGAACATATTATTGCGGTGATATAACTGAAAAAGCAATTGGCGAATCTGTAACGCTGAAAGGCTGGGTCCAAAAAAGACGAGACCTCGGCGGATTGATTTTTATTGACTTGCGTGACCGTACGGGAATTGTTCAAGTCGTTTTTAACCCTGATGTGTCAAAAGAAGCGCTTGCTATTGCGGAAGGCATCAGAAATGAATACGTGCTTGATATTCAAGGAAAAGTGGTGGCGCGTGAAGAGGGAACAGTTAATCCGAATTTGAAAACAGGCGCGATCGAAATACATGCTGATGGAGTGAACGTATTAAATGCTGCAAAGACACCTCCATTTGCGATTTCTGATCAAGCTGAAGAAGTGTCAGAGGACGTTCGTTTAAAACACCGTTACTTAGATTTGCGCAGACCGGCTATGTTCCAGACGATGCAGCTGCGCCATAACGTGACGAAAGCTGTTCGCAGCTTTTTAGATGAAAACGGGTTTCTTGATATTGAAACGCCGATTTTAACAGGAAGCACGCCTGAAGGCGCACGTGACTACTTGGTGCCGAGCCGTGTGCACGAAGGTGAGTTCTACGCGCTGCCGCAGTCCCCGCAGCTATTTAAACAGCTTCTGATGGTATCAGGCATTGAACGATATTATCAAATTGCCCGCTGTTTCCGCGATGAAGACTTGCGTGCGGACCGCCAGCCTGAGTTTACGCAAATTGATATTGAAATGTCCTTTATGAGCCAGGAAGACATTATGTCATTGGCTGAGGAGATGATGGCAAAGGTTATGCGTGAAACAAAAGGTGAGGAACTTAAGCTTCCTCTTCCTCGAATGACGTATGACGAAGCAATGAACAAGTACGGTTCTGATAAACCGGATACGCGTTTTGACATGCTTTTGACGGATGTGTCTGACATTGTAAAGGATACGGAATTTAAAGTGTTCTCATCAGCTGTAGCAAACGGCGGCGTGGTTAAAGCCATCAACGTAAAAGGCGGTGCCGGCGATTACTCCAGAAAAGACATCGACGCTCTTGGCGCTTTTGCTGCAAACTACGGGGCAAAAGGGCTTGCCTGGGTGAAGGTTGAGGCAGACGGAGTGAAAGGACCGATCGCTAAATTCTTTGATGAAGAAAAGCAGTCTAAGCTAATTGAAGCACTTGATGCTGCTGAAGGTGATTTGTTGCTGTTCGGAGCGGATCAATTTGAAGTTGTGGCCGCATCACTCGGCGCGCTGCGTTTAAAGCTTGGGAAAGAGCGCGGGCTGATTGACGAAAACCTGTTCAATTTCTTATGGGTCATTGACTGGCCGCTATTAGAGCATGATCCGGAAGAAGGCCGTTTTTACGCAGCGCACCATCCGTTCACAATGCCTGTCCGAGAAGACCTTGAGCTGATTGAAACAGTGCCTGAAGACATGAAAGCACAAGCCTATGACCTCGTCTTAAACGGCTATGAGCTTGGCGGCGGTTCAATCCGTATTTTCGAAAAGGATATTCAGGAAAAAATGTTTGCGCTTCTCGGCTTCTCACCAGAAGAAGCGGCTGAACAGTTCGGATTCCTGCTGGAAGCATTTGAATACGGCGCTCCTCCGCACGGCGGAATCGCACTCGGCTTAGACCGTCTCGTTATGCTTCTCGCTGGACGTACGAACCTGAGAGATACGATTGCATTCCCGAAAACGGCAAGTGCAAGCTGCCTGATGACAGAAGCGCCAGGCGAAGTAAGCGACGCCCAGCTTGACGAGCTTCATCTTTCTATCAAGAAAAAAGTTAAGAACTGAATGTGCAGTTCGATTCTTGAAAATCAAAATCGTCTGTGATATGATTTTGACAAGTTAAATAAAGTCCTGATGTGTTAGTTGTACACCTAGTTTTGACCGAACATTTTTTTGATTTGGGAGCCCGCATTTTTAAATGGCGTACATGCCTCTTTTCATTCGGTAAAGAGGACTTACAAGATTTAAAAGAGGGCACCCACCTGCTGAGAGCGGGTTCAAAACAAAGGAAAGCTGCAACGGCACTATTGGGACTTTATTTTTTGTGCGCAGAAAAACGGCTGCTCATGGATCAGCCATTTTATAGATGAAACCAGAATACGAATGTGGAGTGAGGTTCTTGTTACACCAGTTTTCACGCAATGAATTAGCTATCGGAAAAGAAGGGCTTGAAACGCTGAAAAAGAGCACAGTTGCTGTGCTTGGAGTCGGGGGAGTCGGGTCGTTCGCGGCGGAAGCTCTCGCGCGGTCAGGCGTCGGCCGCATTCTGCTTGTCGACAAAGATGATGTCGACATTACAAATGTAAACCGTCAGCTTCACGCGCTGCTTTCAACTGTCGGACAGCCGAAAGTTGATTTAATGAAGGCGCGGATCGCAGACATTAACCCGGAGTGTGAAGTGATCGCGTTAAAAATGTTCTATACGGAGGAAACGTATGAGCAGTTTTTTGACTATGATCTTGACTATGTCATTGATGCGTCAGACACGATTCATTATAAAATTCATTTAATGAAAGAATGTCTGAAACGGGATATTCCGCTCATCTCCAGCATGGGTGCAGCAAATAAAACGGATCCGACGCGCTTCCAAATCGCTGATATCTCAAAAACGCACACTGATCCAATTGCGAAGGTCGTCCGTACGAGATTGCGCAAAGAGGGTATCAAAAAAGGTGTTCAAGTGATTTTCTCTGATGAAAGTCCGATTGTCATTCGGGAAGATGTCAGAAAAGAAGTGGGAAATGACGAAGCGAAAATCCGTAAAGCAAAAATGCCGCCTTCCTCTAATGCTTTTGTGCCGTCAGTTGCAGGTTTGATTATGGGCGGACATGTTGTCATGGATCTTTTGAAAGACATTGAAATCAAACGTGTGAAGGATAAATAATGCATAAAAACAGCCTTGATGATCAAGGCTGTTTTTGTTTTATTTTCTTTTCATTAATTTATCGTACACCTGCTTTAAGGCGGATTCGAATTTTCCTGTCTGTTTCGGCTTATAGTATTGCTTATTTTTAAGAGGATCAGGGAGGTATTGTTGTTCGACCCAACCGTTGTCGTAATTGTGCGGGTATTTATAGTCGATTCCTCTTCCTAATTCCTGAGCTCCTTTATAATGCGCGTCTTTTAAATGCTTCGGGACATCCCCAATTTTTCCGGCTCTGATATCTGCCAGGGCCTCATCGATTGCCAGAATGGCAGAGTTTGATTTCGGTGAGAGGCAAAGCTCAATAACTGCGTTGGCCAGCGGGATTCGCGCTTCAGGAAACCCGACTCGCTCAGCGGTCTGAATAGCGTTCAGCACTCTAGGGCCGGCTTGCGGGCTTGCTAAACCGATATCTTCATAGGCGATAACAAGCAATCGTCTTGCGATGCTCTCCAGATCACCGGCTTCAATTAATCTAGCCAAATAGTGAAGAGCAGCGTTGGCATCAGAGCCGCGGATCGATTTTTGAAAAGCGGACAGTACATCATAATGCGCGTCACCATCTTTATCGTGAGAAAAGCTTTTTTTCTGCAAGCATTCTTCCGCGGTTTCTAATGTAATGTGAATTTCACCGTCTGCTGACTCCTTCGTTGACAACACGGCAAGCTCAAGCGCATTTAAAGCGGAGCGGACATCTCCTCCGCATCCGTGGGCAAAATGCTCCATCGCCTGATCATCAATGGATACAGAATAGGTGCCAAGGCCCCGATGCTCATCATGGAGCGCACGTTCCAGTGCCTGTTTAATCAGATCAGGTGTTAACGGCTCAAGCTCAAAAATCTGGGTCCGGCTTCTGATCGCCGGATTAATGGCATGATACGGGTTAGCTGTGGTTGCTCCGATCAAAATGATCATCCCGTTTTCTAAATAGGGTAATAGAAAATCCTGTTTTCCTTTATCCAGCCTGTGGACTTCATCCAGAATCAAAATCACTTGGCCGGACATCTTGGCTTCCTGGGCTACAATTTCCATATCTTTTTTATTGTTAATGACAGCATTCAGCTTTCGAAAAGCAATACTTGTTGAACCGGCGATTGCTGTTGCGATTGATGTTTTTCCAATTCCGGGCGGCCCGTACAAAATCATGGATGACAAATGTTTTGCCTGGACCATTCTGCCAATAATTTTATCTTCAGCCACCAGATGCTGCTGGCCGATAATATCCTCTATTTTTGTCGGACGCATCCGATATGCCAATGGCTTCATCTATCATCTCTCCTTACTTAATTACAGGGTAACGGAAAACCGTACATTAGAAAAGGGGAAAGGCCCCTTTCCTTCTGCCTCAATGAAAATTCGCTGAAGGTATGTTATAATAACAGTTGGTCTATAAGATAATAAACGGACGAAACATATAGAAATTACCATTATAAATGTGGAAAATCATGAAATAACAGAGGTGTTCATGTTGAAAATATCAACTAAGGGAAGATACGGGCTCACCATTATGATCGAGCTTGCAAAAAAGCACGGTGAAGGCCCGACTTCATTAAAAAGCATCGCACAGACGAATAATTTGTCCGAGCATTATTTGGAGCAGCTGGTATCGCCGCTCAGAAATGCCGGTTTAGTGAAAAGCATCAGAGGCGCATATGGCGGATATGTATTAGGCAGTGAGCCGGATGCCATTACCGCGGGAGATATTATCCGTGTGCTTGAGGGGCCGATCAGCCCTGTTGAAGTGCTGGAAGATGAGGAGCCTGCCAAGCGTGAGCTCTGGATTCGCATCCGGGATGCTGTAAAAGAGGTTTTAGACAGTACGACATTAGAGGATCTTGCCAGCTATACAGACGGAGAGCAAGAAGCTTATATGTTCTATATTTAGATCAGAGGTGTAAACATAATGGAACGGATTTATTTAGATCATGCCGCAACGTCTCCGATGGATGAGCGCGTGCTGGAAAAAATGATACCGCACTTCTCCGGCAGTTTCGGTAATCCATCCAGTATTCATTCATTTGGCAGAGAATCTCGAAAATGGGTGGATGAAGCAAGAGCGCAGATCGCAGCAGAAATCGGAGCGGCAGAGCAGGAGATCATTTTTACAAGCGGGGGAACGGAAGCTGATAACTTGGCGATCATGGGAACCGCACTTGCAAGAAAAGATCTTGGCAGACATATCATCACAACAAAAATTGAGCATCACGCCGTGCTTCACACATGTGAAAAACTTGAGGAAGACGGATTTGACATAACGTATCTGGACGTTGACCAAAATGGAAGAGTCAGTGCAAAACAGGTGAAAGAAGCACTGCGTGATGATACAATCCTTGTGACAGTGATGTATGGAAATAATGAAGTTGGAACAGTGCAGCCGATCGAAGAAATCGGTGAGCTGTTAAAGGAACACAAAGCTTATTTTCATACCGATGCTGTTCAGGCATTCGGGTTGCTGCCAATTGATGTGAAAAACAGCCATATTGACCTTCTGTCTGTTTCCGGGCACAAGCTCAACGGGCCAAAAGGGACAGGCTTTTTATATGCTAGTAAAGATGTGAAGCTTTCACCGCTTTTATTCGGAGGAGAGCAAGAAAGAAAACGCCGTGCCGGAACGGAAAATGTTCCAGGCATTGTCGGGCTGAAAGAAGCGATTAAGCTGTCAAGTGAAGAACGGGACGAAAAAAACGAGAAGTATCAATCGTTTAAAGCAATCTTTGCCGACACGCTTAGAGATGCAGGTGTGGCATTCGAGATCAACGGGGACAAAGAGCATAGTCTGCCGCATGTTCTGAATCTTTATTTCCCCGGTGTGTCAGTGGAAGCCCTGCTGGTTAATCTTGATATGGCGGGTGTCGCTGTCTCCAGCGGTTCAGCGTGCACGGCCGGTTCAGTCCTGCCGTCACATGTTCTGACTGCTATGTTCGGAGAAGAGAGTGACCGGCTGACGTCCTCTATTCGAATCAGCTTCGGCCTCGGCAATACGGCTGAGCAAGTGAAAACTGCTGCCAAACATGTGGCCGACGTTGTCAAACGGCTGACACAATAAGGCGGCTTAGTAATTGGAGTGAATGAAATGGAAAAACGGCCGGAGGATACAAGAGTCGTCGTCGGCATGTCCGGCGGAGTAGACTCATCTGTGGCGGCCCTGCTGTTAAAAGAACAGGGCTATGATGTAATCGGAATCTTTATGAAAAACTGGGATGATACGGACGAAAACGGTTTTTGCACGGCGACAGAGGATTATGAAGATGTGATCCGCGTCTGCAACCAAATCGGAATTCCGTATTATGCCGTAAACTTTGAAAAGCAATATTATGAGAAGGTATTTCAATACTTCCTTGATGAATATAAAGCAGGCAGAACACCAAACCCGGATGTACTGTGCAACAAAGAAATTAAATTCAAGGCCTTTTTGGAGCATGCATTGTCACTTGGCGCCGACTATTTAGCGACTGGCCACTATGCAAGAGTGGACAGAAGCGGCGGAAAAGTCAGAATGCTGCGCGGCATTGATGAAAACAAGGATCAAACGTACTTCTTGAATCAGCTGACAGAAGATACGCTGAGCAAAGTCATGTTTCCGATCGGCGAACTTCAAAAAAGCCGTGTGCGTGAAATCGCCAAAGAAGCAGAACTTGCAACGGCGACGAAAAAAGACAGTACAGGCATCTGCTTTATCGGCGAACGCAACTTCAAAACGTTTCTCAGCCAATATCTCCCTGCACAGCCGGGCGATATGATGACGATGGACGGCGAAGTAAAAGGCCGTCACGACGGGTTGATGTACTATACGATCGGACAGCGTCACGGCCTTGGCATCGGCGGAAGCGGCGAGCCGTGGTTTGCGGTAGGGAAAGATCTTGAAAAGAACATCCTCTACGTAGATCAAGGGTTCCATAACCCTCTTTTATATTCCGACAAAATCACAGCAACAAATATCAGCTGGGTACGTTCGGATATCATGAAGGGCGAAGAGATTTCCTGCACGGCTAAATTCCGTTACCGCCAAGAGGATCATAAAGTAACGGTGCGCATGACTGGCGAGGGTGAAGCGGAAGTCATCTTTGATGAACAAGTCCGCGCTGTAACGCCTGGACAAGCCGTTGTCTTCTATGACGGCGAAGAATGCCTTGGCGGCGGGACAATTGATGATGTGTACAAAGACGGAACAAAATTGTGGTACGTATAAAAGATGAAAAACCTCAACACTGAGTTGGGGTTTTTTAATGAAAGGAAGATGATCGGTGGATTATAATCAACTCGGTATAGAGGCGATGCAGGAAGGCGATTACGAGAAAGCGGCAGAGGCATTTACAAAAGCGATTGAAGAAAATAAAGAAGACGCGATTCCGTATATCAATTTTGCCAACCTGCTTTCATCCGTAAACGAGCTGGAACGTGCGCTTGCGTTTTATGATAAAGCGCTTGAATTAGAAAGTAGCGCAGCCACTGCTTATTATGGAGCAGGAAATGTCTATGTTGTAAAAGAAATGTACAAAGAAGCGAAAGACATGTTTGAAAAAGCGCTTCGTGCGGGGATGGAAAACGGCGACCTGTTTTACATGCTCGGAACGGTACTTGTCAAGCTCGAACAGCCTAAGCTTGCACTGCCATATTTACAAAGAGCGGTCGAACTGAATGAAAGCGATACGGAAGCGCGTTTTCAATTCGGGATGTGCTTAGCCAACGAGGGCATGCTGGACGAAGCGCTCAGCCAATTCGCAGCTGTAACAGAGCAAGACCCGGGGCATGCAGATGCATTTTATAATGCCGGTGTCGCTTATGCTTATAAAGAAAACCGAGAAAAAGCGCTTGAAATGCTGGACAAGGCAATCGATATCCAGCCAGATCATATGCTTGCGCTTCATGCTAAAAAACTGATTGATCCATCATAACAGGCACAGGAGGAGGGACAGCTCGTGCAGCAGCATCCGGATCAGCTTAAACTGGAGGAAGAGCCCTATTTAAAAGGGACAGTCAACACAGTCATCTATCATAATGACACCAATTTATATACGGTTCTGAAAGTGAAAGTCACAGAGACCTCCGAAGCCATTGAAGATAAAGCCGTATCCGTGACGGGCTACTTCCCTGCGCTTCAAGAAGAAGAGACCTACACGTTTTACGGAAAGATCGTAACCCATCCAAAGTTCGGGCTCCAATTTCAGGCGGAGCATTTCAAAAAGGAGATTCCGACGACTAAGGAAGGCATCATTCAATATTTATCGAGTGATTTATTCGAGGGGATCGGCAAAAAAACAGCTGAAGAAATTGTGAAAAAGCTGGGCGACAGCGCCATTAATAAAATATTGGCTGATGCTTCAGTGCTTTATGATGTTCCCAGACTCTCAAAAAAGAAAGCCGACACGCTGGCTGGCGCATTGCAGCGGCATCAGGGACTGGAGCAAATCATGATTTCCTTGAATCAGTTTGGTTTTGGCCCGCAGCTGTCTATGAAAATCTATCAAGCCTATGAATCCGAGACGCTTGAAAAGATTCAGGAAAACCCTTATCAGCTTGTGAAGGATGTAGAAGGCATCGGGTTTGGGAAAGCGGATGAGCTGGGCAGCAGAATGGGTCTTTCGGGTAACCATCCTGAGCGGGTAAAAGCTGCTATTTTGTACACGCTTGAAACGACTTGTCTGTCAGAGGGGCACACGTACATAGAAACGGAACAGCTGATCATCGACACTCAATCACTGTTAAACCAGTCAGCAAGGGAAGGGCAGCGCATCACAGAAATGGATGCCGCTAACGCGATTATTGCCCTTGGAGAAAATAAAGACATTGTCATAGAAGATGGCCGCTGTTATTTTCCTTCGCTGTTTTACGCAGAACAAAACGTTGCAAAGCGTGTGAAACATATCGCTAGCCAAACCGAATATGAGAACCAGTTTCCCGAATCAGAGTTTTTGCTCGCGTTGGGAGAACTGGAAGAACGGATGAACGTTCAGTATGCCCCCAGCCAGAAGGAAGCGATTCAAAAAGCTCTTTCCTCGCCGATGCTTCTTTTAACAGGCGGTCCTGGAACAGGGAAAACGACGGTAATCAGAGGGATTGTCGAGCTCTACGGAGAGCTTCACGGTGTGTCACTAGACCCGTCAGCTTATAAAAAGGATGAAGCTTTTCCGATTGTTTTGGCCGCTCCGACAGGGAGAGCAGCAAAACGGATGAGTGAATCAACGGGACTTCCTGCAGTCACGATACACAGGCTGCTTGGCTGGAACGGCGCTGAAGGCTTTACTCATACAGAGGATCAGCCGATCGAAGGGAAGCTGTTAATTATCGATGAAGCCAGTATGCTTGATATATGGCTGGCGAACCATTTGTTCAAGGCGATCCCTGATCATATACAAATCATCATTGTCGGAGACGAAGACCAGCTGCCTTCCGTCGGTCCGGGACAAGTGCTCAGAGACCTGCTGGCATCCCAGGTGATTCCGACTGTGAGACTGACAGACATCTATCGCCAGGCGGAGGGGTCATCAATCGTCGAGCTTGCCCACCAGATGAAAAATGGATTGCTGCCGAACAATTTGACTGCCCCGACAAAGGACCGTTCCTTTATTCGCTGCGGCGGGTCGCAAATCAAAGAAGTAGTTGAGAAGGTTGTCGCCAATGCATTGAAAAAAGGCTATACAGCAAAGGACATTCAGGTCCTCGCTCCGATGTACAGAGGAAAAGCCGGCATTAATGAATTGAATGTGATGCTGCAGGACATTTTAAATCCTCCTAAAGAAAAACGGAGAGAATTGAAGTTCGGGGATGTTGTCTACAGAACCGGAGATAAAATTTTGCAGCTTGTCAATCAGCCGGAAAACAATGTATTCAACGGAGATATTGGCGAAATCACGTCGATATTTTATGCAAAGGAAAATACAGAAAAAGAAGACATGGCCGTTGTTTCTTTTGATGGCAATGAAATGACGTTTACGAAAAAAGATTTTAATCAATTTACCCATGCGTATTGCTGTTCTATTCATAAATCGCAGGGAAGTGAATTTCCGATTGTGGTTTTGCCTGTTGTGAAAGGCTATTATAGAATGCTCAGAAGAAACCTTCTTTATACCGCGATTACAAGAGCGAAGAAATTTCTCATTTTATGCGGTGAGGAGGAGGCGCTGGAGTGGGGCGTGAAAAATAATGATGCAACTGTCAGACAGACCTCCTTAAAAAACAGGCTGTCCGTACAGGTTGAGGAAATGGATGCCGAGCTTGAGGCTCTCCAAAAAGAGCTCCCGTTCAGCGTACACGACGCCAACATTGGCATGGAAGGCATTACACCATTCGATTTTATGAAAGAAGAACAGCAATAAAATGCTCCCGTGCAAGCGGGAGTTTTTTCATTTGCAGTGGAATTGATTTCATCGTATGAGTCTAAGGCGCAAAGCAAAACCTAAGCCTGTTCAACAAAAGGTGGTTGATCACACTTTGAGAACATGCCATGAAGTAGAAGGATTCCCAGTATACTCAGAACGAACTTCTTGTTATCTCGGGGCAATTTCCGATATTTGTTTTTCTCTGAAAGGAGATTGTCTTGGGTTTATTCTTGCACAAAAACGCTTTTTGCATCATCATCATGCGCTATTACGGGCGTGTGATATCTCTTCCATTTTTGATGACCGCATATTGGCTTCGGTCAGTTCAGAACAGCTTTTGCCTCTTCCGAAATCATGCTTCACATACGAGCAGATGAAGATGAAGCTTGTGAAATCGCAAGAGGGCGATATATTGGGGATGCTGGAAGATGTATACTTTTGTTTGGACAGGGGCATAATCGTAGCATATGAACTCTCGGACGGTTTCTTTTCTGACCTGGCGGGAAGCAAGCGCCAGATCCAAAGAGCGGATTCGCTTGTCGAGGTGCGGAAAGACGAGATCGTTCTGAACGGATAGAGGTGTGAGGTATGCTTATATGCCCGAATTGCAAAAGTAAGGATATCGGCAAAATCGGCGTGAACCAATATTATTGCTGGGGCTGTTTTATTGAACTGACAGTGGCGAAAGGGAAGATTGCAACTCATCAGGTGGAAGAAGACGGAACGTTAAGCAGCTTGGATGATTTGTTTTCTGAGGATGAACGCAGCATCAATTTTTAATCATGAAAGGAGATGCGCAGGATGAATCGGACGATGACTTCTCTTTTGGCAATGGGAGCCGGAGCTCTCGTGTACCGAATGGCGACTCAATCTGACATGCTGAATAATCGAAGCATGAAGCGGATGAGAAGAAGAATTACGAAAATGTTTTAATGCAAAAAGGATACTCTCCAAAGAGTATCCTTTTCTATGTTTGCCGGACCTCGAGGCGTCTTGCTGCGAGTGAAAGGCTGTAGTTGACTGCGAAATACATAAGGGCCGCAAGTAAAAAGATCGGGAAAAAATAACTGCCGTCTGCGCTTTGGCCGTTAATAATTTGCGCGTTGTGAATCAGTTCAGGCAGGGCGATCACAACAGCGAGCGATGTATCTTTTAATAAAGAAATAAACTGGCTTACGATGGGCGGAACCATGCGGCGAAGCGCTTGCGGCATGACGATAAAGAACAGGGTCTGTGTATAGCTCAACCCGGAGGTGCGCGCCGCTTCAATTTGTCCTTTGTCAATTGATTTCAGTCCGCTTCGGATAATTTCAGATAGCATAGCGGATTCAAAAATCGTTAGTGCTGTAATTGCAGCAGCTGTAATTTCAAGTTTAATCCCAATTTCCGGAAGGGCAAAAAACGTAAAGAAAATAATTAACAGCAAGGGGAGGTTTCTGATCGTTTCAACGAGAACCGCAATCAATTGAGAAAGAACGGGAACTTTCGCATAACGCAGGGTGCCTGCGATTAAACCGAAGAAAAAGCTCAGAATGATGGAGATGAAAGCAACGTACAAGGTGACGAGAAAGCCAGCCCATAAAAACGCTAAATGCTCCTGTGAATAAGCACCAATGAAATCCAATGTAACTCACTCCTTATCAATAGCTTTTTTCCAGCCGTTTTTCCAGATAGTTAACACCGATGCTAAGCGGAATCGTCAGCACTAAGTAAAAAAGCGCCACAAAAATATAAACATCAAATACAACGAGTGTGCTCGACGAAACTAAATCGGCCTGGTACATAAGATCCAATCCGGCCACAACCCCAAGAATCGAAGAGTTTTTGACTAAGTTTAAAAATTGATTGCCTAAAGGCGGAATGACGATTTTGATTGCCTGCGGCAAAATGATATGGAGCATGGCCTGGCTGTAGGTAAAGCCTGACGAGCGTGCCGCTTCCATCTGCCCTTTTGAAACAGACTGGATGCCTGCTCTGATGGCTTCAGCGATAAACGCAGAGGTATAAATGGTGAGAGCAACCGTTCCCGCTTGAAAACCGTCAAGCCTCAGGCCTGCGTTTGGAAGTCCGAAATAGAAAATAAAGGTAATTAAAAGAAGAGGGATGTTGCGGATGAATTCTACATATGCGGTCCCGAGCCATTGCAGCGGCTTAAAGACTGTTATTCTCATAACCGCTACAGCAACGCCGAGGACAAAACTGCCGGCCAGCGCGATAACACTTGCGAGTAAGGTATGGTAAAAACCGTCCATATACATGCCGAAGTTATCGAAAAGAATTGACACATTCATCTGCCTATTCACTCCTTATCAAATTGGGATGAGCATCGCCTGCTCATCCCGGGATGGTTGTTATTCAGCTGGGTCTTCTTTAATCCATTTTTTATAAATTTCATCGTACCTGCCATCCGACTTCATCTTTTTAAGTGAAGCGTTGATTTCCTTCGCGAGAGCAGATTGCCCTTTTTTCACGGCGATCCCGTAAGGCTCATCTGTAAAAGGCTTTCCTGTTAATTGATAATTTTTATTTTCATCAGCCATTCCATATAAAATCGCATTATCTGTGGTGAGGGCATCGCCTTGCCCCGATTTAAGGGCTGTAAAGGCTTCTGCGTAGTTTTCAAATTCTAAAACAGATGCTTCAGGCGCCTTTTCACGAATGTTTTGAGAGGAGGTGGAGCCTTTTACTGCAAGAACTTTTGAGCCTTTGCCAAGATTCTCGACACTCTTGATTTTGCTGCCTTTTTTCACGAGCAGCGATTGCCCGGCCTCGAAATAGACATCAGAAAAGTCAACTTCCTTTTTTCGTTCTTCAGTGATCGTCATTGTGGCGACAATGGCGTCGATATCCCCGTTTTGCAGCATAGGAATCCTTGTTTTTGAGGTGACCTCTTTAAATTCAGCTTTTTTCTCATCGCCTAAAATGTCTTTAGCGATTTGTTTGGCAATATCAATATCAAAACCCTCAATCTCACCTGAGCTTGGATTTTTAAGACCGAACAGTCGAGTGTCCGTTTTTACGCCGAAGACAATTTTGTCATTGTCTTTAATGGCGGCTAGCGTATCTTTTTTGCTCTCCTTTGAGGCTTCTCCGTTTGATCCCTTGCTGCCGCAAGCGGCAAGCAAGATGACAGCGAATAAAGAAATCAATGCTAAAGAAAAAATCTTTTTCATACAAGCTCCCCCATTTCTGTTCTAATGATTTAAAATACGGCTTAAGAATAAGCGGGCCCGTTCTTCCTTCGGGTTCGCGTAAAACTCAGCCGGCACTGCTTCTTCTAAAATCTTTCCTTCGTCAATGAAGACAATCCGGTCGGCAACTTCTTTGGCAAACCCCATTTCGTGTGTCACGACAACCATGGTCATGCCTTCTTTTGCGAGTGTTTTCATGACATCTAGCACCTCACCGATCATTTCAGGATCAAGTGCTGATGTCGGCTCGTCAAACAGCATGACCTCCGGCTTCATCGCCAGTCCTCTTGCGATGGCAACACGCTGCTGCTGCCCACCGGAAAGCTGGGAAGGATAGGCGTCAGCCTTGTCTGGGATGCCGACTTTTTCAAGATAGTACCGCGCCGTTTCCTTTGCTTGTTCAGGTGATTGTCTAAGCACTTTTACCGGAGCCAGCATGATGTTCTGCAGCACTGTTTTATGCGGATATAAATGAAAGTGCTGAAACACCATCCCGATATTCCGCCGCACTTGATTGATATCAGTTTTTCTGTCGTTAATGGCGGTGCCGTTTACTGTGAGCACTCCCTCATTGATCGTCTCAAGTTTGTTGATGCATCTGAGCAATGTGCTTTTACCGGAACCGGATGGGCCGATGATAACAACGACTTCACCTTTTTCGATTTGAAGATTAATTTGTTTTAACACGTGAAAATCTCCGTAATGCTTGTTTACATTTTGAAATGTGATCATCGCAATCCTCCTATCAGAAAACTTGACCAAAAAAGTAAATGATCAAACTTTTCTGAAAATTAAATGTGAAAAAATGTCCATGACTTCTGACTGTCTAAAGAAACATAAAGAATAATTCCGTGTAAACCTCAAAAGATATAGGTGAGGTGAAAGCAGATGCTCCAAAAACCGGTGCAGCTTTTGTTGTGGGTGGCTATTTGTTTGCTGGTTCTGTTAACAGTCTATGTCTTTTTTATGCTTGATATGTTATGGTCACCCTTTTGGCTCGTCATAAAAACGATCTTTATTCCCTTGATCATTTCTATTTTTATATCTTATTTATTGCTTCCGGTCACGGAATGGCTGCATGGCAAAGGATTGCCTAGGACTTTGAGCATCTTGGTCATTTATGTTCTTTTTTTTGGCGGGATTGGCTGGGCGTTGTATAAAGGGGTGCCTGTTTTAATCGTGCAGCTGACGGATTTGTCAGAAAATATACCCATGTTTGCCGAAACGTATAACGGGTTTCTTCTTCATGTGCATAACCATACGGATGACTGGCCTGATGGTATGCATCACCGTATAGATAAAATGATCCGCCAGACGGAGGCGTTTTTTGCGGGAACGATCGAGGGTGCGATCAGCGGGATCCGCAATGTGCTTGATTACTTCTTAATTGCTGCAACAATCCCTTTTCTCGTGTTTTATATGGTGAAGGACATTGAATTAATGAAAAAGACAGTATGGTACTTGACTCCGAAGTCGTGGAGAAAGCGAGGCAGCGCCTTTTTGCGGGATGTGGATGATTCGCTTGGCGATTATATCCGCGGCCAGCTTTTGGTCTGCTTGATTCTTGGCGTGATTGCAGGCATTTCGTTCTGGGTATTTGGGCTTCCATATCCGCTGATACTTGGCCTTATCTCTGGGGTAACGAATGTCATCCCGTATTTTGGCCCTTTCATCGGAGCTGTTCCTGCGTTGTTAATTGCGATGACGATCTCAGTCAAGGCGGTTCTTGTTGTGGTGATTACGGTGTTTATTCTGCAGTTTATGGAAGGAAATATCCTCAGTCCGTTCATTGTCGGCAGAAGCCTTAAAATGCATCCGGTCGTTATCATGCTTGCGCTCCTTGCCGGAGGGGAGCTTGCGGGAATCGTCGGGATGATTTTGGCTGTTCCTGCGACGGCTGTTTTAAAAGTAATGATGATCCATTTTTTGCGGATGAGGACGGAGCATTGACATCGGCGTGCCGCTTGTCTATAATTTCTCGTAGAATACATACGAATCTCGAGTGACGGATCTGAGTACGCCGAAGCCCTGTTAAAGAGAGAAGCTCCATAAGCTGAAAGGAGCTTTATCAGAAGATCGGAGGAAGCTAATCCTGAGTGCAGTTAATCACTGCCGCTTATCCTGCGTTACAGGGTTAAAGGTGACGGGCGAATGAATGCCCGTAATCAGGGTGGTACCGCGAGACAGCTCTCGTCCCTGTGTAAACGTTGGTTTGCATAGGGGGAGGGCTTTTTTGCTGTCACTGAAGAGAATTTCGATTTTTATAGAGGAGGAAATACAATGAAACACTTAACTTCTGCGGAAGTGCGTCAAATGTTTTTGGATTTCTTTAAAGAAAAAGGACATGCGGTAGAGCCAAGCGCGTCATTAGTGCCTCATGAGGATCCTTCACTGCTTTGGATCAACAGCGGTGTTGCGACGCTGAAAAAATATTTTGACGGCCGTGTCGTGCCGGAAAATCCAAGAATCGTAAACGCTCAAAAAGCGATCAGAACAAACGATATAGAAAATGTAGGTAAAACTGCGCGCCATCACACTTTCTTTGAAATGCTCGGAAACTTTTCCATCGGCGATTATTTCAAAGAAGAAGCCATTACATGGGCTTGGGAGTTTTTAACGAGCGACAAGTGGATTGGCTTCGACAAAGAGCTTCTCTCTGTTACGGTTCATCCTGAAGATGAAGAGGCATATGAGTTTTGGGCGAAAAAAATCGGTATTCCTGAAGAAAGAATTATCCGTCTGGAAGGGAACTTCTGGGATATCGGTGAAGGGCCGAGCGGACCGAATACGGAAATCTTTTACGACCGCGGTGAAGCATACGGTAATGATCCAGAAGATCCGGAGCTTTACCCAGGCGGGGAAAACGACCGTTACCTGGAAGTATGGAACCTTGTGTTCTCAGAGTTCAACCATAACCCTGACGGCACGTACACACCGCTTCCAAAGAAAAACATTGATACAGGCATGGGTCTTGAAAGAATGGTATCTGTCATCCAGAATGTTCCGACAAACTTTGACACCGATTTGTTTGTTCCGATCATTAAAGCAACAGAATCGATTTCTGGTGAAACATATGGCAAAGACAATGTGAAAGACACTGCGTTTAAAGTGATTGCTGACCATATCAGAACGGTTGCCTTTGCTGTTAGTGACGGTGCGCTGCCGTCAAATGAAGGCCGCGGCTATGTATTAAGACGCTTATTACGCCGTGCCGTGCGTTATGCCAAAACAATCAACATCCATCGTCCGTTCATGTTTGATTTAGTGCCGGTTGTTGCAGAAATCATGGCTGATTTCTATCCTGAAGTGAAAGAGAAAGCGGATTTCATCGCAAAAGTCATTAAAACCGAGGAAGAACGCTTCCATGAGACCCTTAATGAAGGGCTTGCGATCCTGTCAGAAATGATCAAAAAAGAAAAAGACAAGGGCAGCAGCGTTATCTCAGGTGCTGATGTGTTTAAACTGTATGATACGTATGGATTCCCGGTTGAATTGACTGAAGAATACGCAGAAGACGAGAACATGACGGTTGACCATGAGGGCTTTGAGGAGGAAATGAACCAGCAGCGTGAACGGGCAAGAAACGCCCGCCAGGATGTCGGCAGCATGCAGGTGCAGGGCGGCGCACTGCGCGACGTGACAGATGAAAGCACATTTGTCGGCTACTCTCAAACCAAAGCTGATGCCAATATCATTGTGCTTCTTCAGGACGGCCAATTAATCGAAGAGGCTCATGAAGGAGAAAGCGTTCAAATCATTCTTGATGAAACACCGTTCTATGCAGAAAGCGGCGGCCAAATCGGCGATAAAGGCTATCTCCGAAACGAGCAGGCCGTTGTAAGAATTAAAGATGTTCAAAAAGCGCCGAACGGCCAGCATGTGCATGAAGGTGTAGTGGAGAGCGGTACTGTTCAAAAAGGGCTGCATGTTACGGCTGAAGTTGAAGACCATATGAGAAGCGGCGTTATTAAAAACCACACGGCAACGCATTTATTGCATCAGGCTCTAAAAGATGTTCTTGGAACTCATGTCAATCAGGCGGGCTCTCTTGTAACGGAAAACCGTCTTCGTTTTGACTTCTCGCACTTTGGCCAAGTGACAAAAGAAGAGCTCGAACAAATTGAAAGAATCGTAAACGAAAAGATCTGGGCGAGCATCCCGGTCAGCATTGATTTGAAACCGATCGCTGAAGCAAAAGAAATGGGTGCGATGGCACTGTTCGGCGAGAAATATGGCGATATTGTCCGTGTCGTTCAAGTTGGAGATTACAGCTTAGAGCTGTGCGGCGGCTGCCATGTCAGAAATACAGCAGAAATCGGCTTGTTTAAAATCGTTTCTGAATCCGGAATCGGAGCAGGCACAAGACGGATTGAAGCTGTAACGGGACAAGGCGCTTACGTCGAAATGAACAGCCAGATTTCTGTATTGAAAGAGGCTGCTGACGAGCTGAAAACAAATATCAAAGAAGTGCCGAAACGGGTCGCGGCTCTGCAGGCTGAACTGAAGGATGCACAAAGAGAAAATGAATCTCTTCTTGCAAAACTAGGCAACGTGGAAGCAGGAGCAATCCTGTCGAAAGTAAAAGAAGTGGACGGCGTAAACGTACTTGCGGCAAAAGTAAATGCAAAAGACATGAATCATCTCCGCACTATGGTCGATGAACTCAAAGCAAAGCTTGGCTCTGCGGTGATCGTGCTTGGTGCGGTACAAAACGATAAAGTTAATATCTCTGCCGGAGTCACAAAGGACCTCATTGAGAAAGGCCTTCACGCCGGCAAGCTGGTTAAACAAGCTGCGGAAGTTTGCGGCGGAGGCGGCGGAGGCCGTCCGGACATGGCGCAGGCAGGCGGCAAACAGCCGGAAAAATTAGAAGAAGCTTTGGCTTCTGTAGAAGATTGGGTGAAATCCGTTTTATAATTCGCCCATGTAGTGTAGAATGATGGTAAGATTAGGACCCCAGGCTGAACTTTGCCTGCGAATTTGGGAAAGAGGTGCAAAACGGTGAGCTCGTTTGATAAAACGATGAAATTTAATTTCTCCGATGATTCTGCTGAGACTAACGTAAATGAGGTGCTGATTACAGTGTATGACGCGCTTCAGGAAAAGGGCTACAATCCAATCAACCAGATTGTCGGATACTTGCTGTCAGGTGATCCCGCTTATATTCCTAGGCATCGTGACGCTCGCAATTTAATTCGCAAACTTGAAAGAGACGAATTAATCGAGGAATTGGTAAAGTCTTATTTAGAACAGCATAAAGAGGCGTAAATAAAGAATGAGAATATTAGGACTCGATTTAGGAACCAAAACACTCGGTGTAGCTCTAAGCGATGAAATGGGCTGGACTGCTCAAGGCATTGAGACCATAAAGATAAATGAAGCAGAAGGCGATTATGGTTTATCCCGTTTATCTGAACTGATAAAGGACTATACTATAGATAAAATCGTGCTCGGCTTTCCTAAGAACATGAACGGAACAGTCGGCCCGAGAGGCGAAGCCAGCCAAACATTTGCTAAAGTGCTTGAAACAACGTACAATGTTCCTGTTGTGCTGTGGGACGAGCGTCTTACCACAATGGCGGCTGAAAAAATGCTGATTGCAGCTGACGTCAGCAGGCAAAAACGAAAAAAAGTCATTGATAAAATGGCGGCTGTTATGATTTTACAAGGATATCTTGACAGCTTAAATTAAAGCCAGAGGTGAAGAAAATGGAACACGGCGAAAAAAATATTACAATTGTTGACGATCAAGGAAATGAACAGCTTTGTGAAGTGCTGTTTACATTTGAAAACGAAGAGTTTGGCAAGTCTTATGTCTTGTACTACCCGATCGAATCAAAAGAAGACGAAGAAGTAGAAATTCTTGCTTCCAGCTTCACGCCAAACGAAGACGGTGAAAACGGTGAGCTATTCCCGATTGAAACTGACGAAGAATGGGATATGATCGAAGAAACATTAAACACATTCTTAGCGGACGAAGACGAAGAGTAAAACATCGCGCCAAACCAAAGCCGGAGCTATACTGCTCCGGCTTTTTTCTGCTTTATGCAGGTCTCTTTTTGTAATAAATTGCCGAAATACAATGAATCATGTAGTATAAGAGCTGATGGGAGGAGACCTAATGTATATCAATCAGCAAAAAAAATCGTTTTTTAATAAAAAAAGAATCATACTGTCTTCCATTGTTGTGCTGTTTCTCATCATTGGCGGGGCATTTTTATATGGGAAATCATTGCTTGAACCTGTTGAAAAAGACAGTAAAACGACAGTTAATATTAACATTCCGAGCGGTTCGTCTGTTTCAGCCATCGCATCGATATTAAAGAAAAATGATGTCATAAAAAGCGAGAAGGCGTTTCAGTACTATGTGAAATATAAAGGTGCTTCCGGGTTTCAGGCCGGATTCTACCATCTGAATAAAGGTATGGATTTAGATGCCATTATTCAGAAGCTGACAAGCGGGGCTACAGGCTACGCTTTTCAAATCACAGTGACTGAGGGAGCACAGCTGACCCAAATCGCGGCTGCTATTGCTGATGAAACAAAATACTCTAAAAAACAAGTCATAGCGAAGCTGGACGATAAAACATTTATCAATCAGCTGAAGAAAGAATTCCCGGACACTGTGACAAATGATGTTTTCAATAAAAACATTAAGCACCCGCTTGAAGGGTACCTATTCCCGGCTACATACCCTTTTAACGATCCGGACACATCACTTGAAGACATTATCAAGGCAATGATTAAGCAGACAAATTCTTATGTGGAAACATATAAATCAGAAATGAAGAAAAACAAAGTTTCTGTGCATAAGCTGCTGACAATGGCTTCTTTGATAGAAGAAGAAGCGACTGAAAAAGCCGACCGCCATAAAATTGCGAGCGTCTTTTATAACCGCCTGAAAAAGAAAATGCCGCTCCAAACAGATCCGACCGTGCTGTACGCGGCAGGCAAGCATAAAGATCGGGTTCTTTATAAGGATCTGGAAATCGATTCACCATACAATACGTATAAAAACACAGGGCTGACGCCAGGTCCGATTGCCAATGCCGGTATGTCGTCATGGGAAGCGGCGCTGCATCCGGATAAAACGGACTATCTGTATTTCTTGGCCAAATCAAATGGTGAGGTCGTATTTACAAAAACGCTAAAAGAGCATAATAAAGCAAAAGAAAAATACATTTCCTCAAAAAATGAGAAATAAAAGGAGAGCAAAAAGCTCTCCTTTTGTTCGCTTTCCGCAAGGTTTTATGATAAAATATATCGGGTTGTTTACCGATGTATCATGATGTATTCAGAGAGTGTCCTGCGCATAAGACTGGGGCACTCCTTTTTAGAACGGGAGGCTGTTTGTAGTGACTGACCGGTATGAACAAATAAATGACTATATAGAAGCATTATTAAAGCCTCGGCCGGATAACGTGAAGAAGCTTGAAGCATATGCAGAAGAACATCATGTCCCGATTATGGAAAAAGCGGGCATGGAGGTGCTGCTTCAAATTTTGTCTGTGAAACAGCCGAAAAAAATACTAGAAATCGGAACGGCCATTGGTTATTCAGCCATTCGAATGGCGCTGGAGCTGCCGTCTGCTGAAATATATACAATTGAACGCAATGAGAAACGGCATGAAGAAGCGGTAAACAATATCAAGGAATTTCAGCTTGATGACCGGATTCATGTTTTTTACGGAGATGCGCTTGAATTAGCCGACGCCGTTCATGTAACCGCGCCTTACGATGTCATTTTTATTGACGCTGCAAAAGGTCAGTATCAAAACTTTTTTCATTTATATGAACCGATGCTTTCACCGGACGGGGTGATTATAACAGACAACGTGTTGTTTAAAGGTCTGGTGGCAGAGGATTACAGCAAAATAGAACCGAAGAGAAGGCGCAGGCTTGTAGCAAAAATTGATGAATATAATCATTGGCTGATGAATCATCCGGATTATCAAACTGCGATTATTCCTGTCGGGGACGGACTTGCGATTAGTAAAAAGAAGAGGTGAACGTCATGAAAAAACCAGAGCTCTTAGTGACGCCGACGAGTACAGCGGACATTTTGCCGCTCATACAGGCTGGGGCAACTGCGTTTTTAGTTGGGGAACAGAGATACGGCTTGAGATTAGCCGGAGAATTTTCTCGTGAAGATGTAACAAAAGCCGTAGAGATTGCTCACAAAGAAGGGGCAAAAGTATACGTTGCTGTAAATGCAATTTTCCATAACGATAAAGTGGGTGAACTTGGCGAATATCTGGCTTTCTTAGCAGAAGCCGGTGTCGATGCAGCGGTATTCGGCGATCCTGCCGTGCTGATGGCTGCCCGTGAATCTGCGCCTGATCTGAAGCTTCATTGGAGCACAGAAACGACAGGCACCAACTATTATACATGCAACTACTGGGGACGCAAGGGTGCGGCGCGTTCTGTGCTTGCCAGAGAATTAAACATGGACAGCATTGTTGAGATTAAAGAAAATGCTGAAGTCGAAATTGAAATCCAGGTGCATGGAATGACGTGCATGTTCCAATCGAAGCGTTCTTTGATTGGAAACTATTTTGAATATCAGGGCAAAGTCATGGACATTGAAAGAAAGAAAAAAGAATCAGGCATGTTTTTACACGATAAAGAACGCGATAATAAATATCCGATTTTCGAAGATGAAAACGGCACTCACATCATGAGCCCGAACGATGTGTGCATCATTGATGAGCTCGAGGAATTGATAGATGCCGGAATTGATTCTTTCAAAATCGATGGTGTTTTGAAAACGCCTGAATACCTAATAGAAGTCACCAAAATGTACAGAGAAGCAATTGATTTGTGCGTGGAAAACCGTGACGAATACGAAGCGAAAAAAGAAGACTGGATCGAACGCATTGAAAGCATCCAGCCAGCAAACAGAAAAATTGATACTGGATTCTTCTTCAAGGAAACGGTTTATTAATCAAAAGGAGGTTAAGCTATGACTGCCGTAAATGATAAAATATCCACAATCGTTAATGGAAAGCGTGTGATTACGAAAAAGCCGGAACTTCTCGCACCTGCGGGTAATCTTGAAAAGCTGAAAATCGCTGTTCATTACGGAGCGGACGCGGTCTTTATCGGGGGACAGGAATACGGGCTGCGCTCGAATGCCGATAACTTTACGATCGAAGAAATTGCAGAAGGCGTTGAATTCGCAAAGAAATATGGCGCGAAGATCTACGTAACAACGAATATTTTCGCTCATAATGAAAACATGGACGGGCTTGAAGACTATTTAAAAGCGCTTGGAGACGCCAACGTTGCCGGTATTATTGTGGCAGATCCGCTTATTATTGAAACATGCCGCAGAGTGGCGCCGAATGTGGAGGTTCACTTGAGCACACAGCAGTCTCTTTCAAACTGGAAGGCTGTCCAGTTCTGGAAGGAAGAAGGTCTCGACCGCGTCGTGCTGGCTCGTGAAACAAGCGCTCTTGAAATCAGAGAAATGAAAGAAAAGGTAGATATCGAAATCGAATCCTTTATTCATGGCGCAATGTGTATCGCATATTCCGGCCGCTGTGTGCTGAGCAATCACATGACAGCGCGGGATTCCAACCGCGGAGGCTGCTGCCAGTCATGCCGCTGGGACTATGATCTCTACCAAACAGACGGTGCCAACGCCGTTGCTTTGTATGGTGAAGAAGATGCACCATTTGCGATGAGCCCGAAAGATTTGAAGCTGATTGAATCCATTCCGAAAATGATTGAAATGGGAATCGACAGCTTAAAGATTGAAGGCCGCATGAAATCCATTCACTATGTAGCAACTGTTGTCAGCGTATACCGCAAAGTAATCGATGCTTATTGCGCTGATCCAGAGAACTTTGTGATTCAAAAAGAATGGCTTGAAGAGCTTGATAAGTGCGCCAACAGGGACACTGCGACAGCTTTCTTTGAAGGAACGCCAGGCTATGAAGAGCAAATGTTCGGCGAACACGCCAAGAAAACGACATATGATTTTGTCGGCTTAGTGCTGAATTATGATGAAGATACACAAATGGTCACGCTTCAGCAGCGCAATTTCTTCAAAAAAGGCGACGAAGTGGAGTTTTTCGGTCCAGAAATCGAAAACTTTACACATACGATTGAAACCATTTGGGACGAAGACGGAAATGAGCTAGATGCTGCCCGCCATCCCCTGCAAATTGTCAAATTCAAACTAGACAAAAAGATTTATCCGAGCAACATGATGAGAAAGGGGAAGTAACAGCCCATGGGTAAGAATCCAGTAGTCATTGGAATCGCAGGAGGTTCCGGTTCAGGAAAAACGAGTGTCACACGGTCCATTTATGAACAGTTTAAAGGACACTCGATTTTAATGATCCAGCAGGACCTTTATTATAAAGACCAAAGCCATCTTCCGTTTGAAGAAAGGCTGAACACAAACTATGATCATCCGCTTGCGTTTGATAATGACTATTTAATCGAGCATATTCAGGATCTATTGAATTACCGTCCGATTGAAAAGCCGATTTATGACTATAAGCTTCACACACGTTCAGAAGAAACGGTTCACGTAGAGCCAAAGGATGTTATTATCCTTGAAGGCATTCTTGTTCTTGAAGACAAAAGGCTTCGTGATCTGATGGATATCAAGCTTTATGTTGATACGGACGCTGACTTGCGTATCATCAGACGGATTATGAGAGATATTAATGAGCGCGGACGCTCTATTGATTCTGTCATTGAACAATATGTGTCAGTGGTCCGTCCGATGCATAACCAATTCGTAGAGCCGACGAAACGATACGCTGATATTATTATCCCGGAAGGCGGTCAGAATCACGTCGCAATTGATCTGATGGTCACAAAAATTCAAACCATTCTTGAACAAAACGCGATTTTGTAATACCATAGCATAGACATAAATAACTCTGACCATATTATGTATAGGCAGGAAGGGAATGTGCGAATTCCCTTCTTTCCCTGTTTATAAACGCGAAATATTTGCAGAACGACACGATTCAGTTTAAGATAAACAGTACCTATATGGGAGAGAAGAACGAGGACTGCCCTGTGTTCTCATTCTTGTATTTTTTAGTTTATGCTCTCATACATAATCGAAGATGTTGAGGGACAACCAGAAGGAGTGAAGGGACATGGCACAAGAGAAAGTTTTTCCTATGACTGCAGAAGGAAAACAAAAACTTGAACAAGAATTAGAATATTTGAAAACGGTTAAACGAAAAGAAGTAGTAGAGCGAATCAAAATTGCGAGAAGCTTTGGAGACCTTTCCGAGAACTCTGAATACGATTCAGCGAAAGAAGAGCAGGCATTTGTAGAGGGCCGCGTGACGACTCTTGAAAATATGATTCGCAATGCGAAAATCATTGAAGATGACGGCGGCTCTAACGTTGTCGGTTTGGGTAAAACCGTCACTTTCGTCGAACTTCCTGACGGTGATGAAGAATCATATACGATCGTCGGAAGCGCGGAAGCTGACCCGTTTGAAGGGAAAATCTCAAACGATTCACCGATCGCAAAAAGCCTCTTGGGCAAAAAAGTAGATGAAGAAGTCACAGTACAAACACCGGGCGGAGAAATGCTCGTGAAAATTGTGAAAATTTCATAATATCTGTTTAGCAGCGAAACACCTCGTCCACAATGTGGGTGAGGTGTTTTTTTATGAAGATATCGAAACGAATGAAGCTGGCAGTCATCGCTTTTTTGATTGTATTTTTTCTGCTTCTGCTGAGGCTTGCAGAAATCCAGCTGTTTTTCACAGAATCATTTTCTAAAAAGAAAATTAATTTGATTCAAGAAAGTGTGAAACAGCGCACGGAGGAAGTGCTCATTTCAGATGGAAGAGGCTCTTTTTTAGATCGAAACGGGCGGGCGCTGACAGGACAAAGCGAGCCTGCGGTTGTTTTGTTCCCTTTTCTGCTGACGCAGGATTGGCCGATCAAAAAAGTTGCGGACATCCTCGGCATGTCTGAAGATGATTTGCGCCAGACACTAGGTAAGGCAAAAAAACCGGTCATTTTGCAGCAAAAGAAAATCAAAACACTTTCAAAACAATCTATCACAAAAATCAATTCTTTGAAATATCCCGGCATTTACGGCGTATATATGGAGAATGAAGACAAGCCCAGCCTTGCTTCACATACGATAGGGAGCACGAACCAAGATCCGGCGCTGCTCCGCAAGAAATATCCTGACAAGGAGAGCCTTCCGATTACAACAGAAATCGGAACAACCGGTTTAGAACGGACATTTGACGAGTTTTTGCTTCCAGAACAAGACACAAAGCTTTTATATCATGTGGATGGAAAAGGAAACCCTTTGTTTGGCATGGACGTCAAATATACAGCTGAAGCCAATACATTTTATCCGCTCCAGGTCAAAACAACGATCGATCAAAGCATTCAAAAAGCGATGGAGGAGGTATTGGATGAACAGGGGTTGAAAAAGGGAGGAGCTGTGCTGCTGGACATCGAAAATAGCAGTGTTCTGGGAATTGTAAGCAAACCAGATGCGGATGTGTCCCGGCAAAACACACTTCAAAATTATATGCTGACGCCAATCTATCCCGGATCAGTTTTTAAAACAGTCATTGCCGCAGCTGCAATCGAAAATAATATGGTGAAGCCTAGTCAAACCTTTAATTGCAATTTAAACCTGTACGGGGAACCGGGGGACGACAAAGGAACCTTGTCTTTTGATGAAAGTTTTGCCCAAAGCTGTAATTACACATTTACGAGTCTTGCAGAACAATTAATGAAAAAAGACAGCTCGGTTATTGAAGATATGTCCGAGAAGCTGGCTCTCACTGATCGGGCAGGCTGGGAGGGAAAACTGTACCACGAAACCGATTTCCGCCAGCTGTATAACGAAAAAAGCGGCGTGATTTGGGGGGATGAAAAAGACAAATCAGTCAAAAAAGCCATTGCGCAAACCGCAATTGGGCAGAAAAATGTAAAGGTAACGCCGCTGGAGGTAGCCAATATGATGGCGACAATCGCCCGCGGCGGAGAAAAATGGCAGGTGAAAATTGCCGAACAAATTGAGTATAAGAACGGCACAACGCTCGTTACGTTTAAAGATCAGAAGCTCAAAGGGGAAACGATAGACAAATATACGTCACAGCAGCTTCAAAAATTACTGCGGCGGGTAGTAGAATCTCCTTCCGGAACGGGCAGAAGGTTTCAAGATCTTCCGTATACTGTAGCAGGGAAGTCGGGCACAGCCCAGACAGGCAAGTTTTCAAAAGAGAAGGAAACGCTCTATGAAAAATGGTTTGCCGGATATTTTCCCGCGGATAAGCCGAAATACGCTCTGGTTGTTTTACACCTGGATACACCGGGAGATAAGGCTCTGACAAATTCGGTGTTTTATGATATTGTTAAAAAAGTACACGAAATTGAAATCAATCAGAAATAGAACAACTTCTCAGCACATGTTAAAATATATGCTGAGCCAAGAGGGATAAAGGAGTGCAGAATTATTGAGCAATAATCAATCTCGTTATGAAAATCGTGATAAACGCAGAAAAGCCAATTTAGTGCTTAACATTTTAATCGCAATTGTATCCATACTAATTGTCGTAGTAGCAGCGAATCTCTTCATTAACAGTCCTTCTAGCAAAGATGTCAGCAAGGATTCTGAAACGGCGCAAAAACAGGAATCTCCGGCTTCAGGAAAGACGGAAAAGAAATCGGATGAGGATATAAAAGACAGCAAGAAAGATACATCTGACAGCGAAAAGGATTCTGAGAAGTCTTCTGACTCTGATTCCAAAAAAGATGATTCTTCTTCTAAAAAAGATGACTCAGATTCAGATTCAAGCTCAGATTCAGCTGGTGACGGGCTTAAAGATGCAAAAGTAACAGAAGGCGGCTCATCGAGCGATGTGGAAAAAACGTATGAAAATCCTGACTGGAAAGCAGTTGGAACTGAGCAGACTGGCGAGCATGCCGCTACTTATGATTCAAGCTCACAAGACTGGGCTGAGATGCTGAAAGCCATTTCGTACGCAACTGGTGTCTCAACAGATAACATGACGGTGCTCTGGCTCGGAAATAACGGTAGCCCTCAGGATGCCAAAGGCAAGATTTTGGACAAGGCGACTGGGAATAAATATCAAGTCACGATTACATGGGTCGATGAAAAAGGCTGGAAGCCGACAAAAGTAGAAAAGCTAAAATAAACAAAAGCAGCCGGGTTACAACCGGCTGCTTTTGTTTTAGGCTTCAGCTGCGAAATGAACCACCGCGCTGTACAATATTCTTCCTTCTGCCACAGCAGTTTGGTGTGAAACAGATTTCACCCGGAGCATGATGGCTTTATTGTTTTCAATTTGTGTATTGATTTTCTTTTCAAGCTCCTGCAATGAAGCCGCCTCAAAAAATTCCACTTTGTCTTTAATCAAATCTAATTGAAAATTCATGTCTTGACCCTCCAGCTTTCACAAGTCATATGAAGTATAAGCTTTTTTGCGGTCGATGCGCAATATGAGATGGCATAAAATACACAAAGTGTTTTAGTACCTGCTTTTCAGAAGATGTGGTATTATAGGAACTGTTCCATCATTAATCCATAGTATACTTATAGGAATTATTAAATATGGAGTGTGACAAATATGGGCCGTGAATTTATCCCTCTCTTTGAAGATTGGGCAGCAACTTATGATCAAACAGTACAAGGTTTAGATATTCAGTATAAAGAAGCGTTCAGAGGCTACGATCATATCCTTGATGCCATCGTCAGCAAATCTGGAACACATGTGTTAGAATTTGGCCCGGGGACCGGGAATTTGACAGCTAAGCTGCTCGATGCAGGCAAAACTGTATTTGGAATCGAACCTTCTCCAGCAATGCGTAAACTGGCTTCTGACAAGCTTTCAGGCAGGACAGAAATCGTTGATGGAGACTTCCTGACATTCCCTGAGCCGCCATTTCAGGCTGATACAATTGTCAGTTCATATGCTTTTCATCATTTGACTGACGAAGAAAAGCAGGCTGCCATAAAGCAATATGGCAAATACCTTCACTTGCATGATAAAATAGTGTTTGCCGATACCGTCTTTGAAGATGCGCAAGCGTATCAACAGGCTATCGATAAAGCCCGTTCTCAAGGCTTTTATCAGCTTGCAAATGATTTAGAGACAGAGCATTATCCTACATTGGATGCGTTGAAAGAAATGTTTACAGCTGAAGGTTTTGCAGTCCGATTCACTCAGCAAAACGACTTCGTGTGGATAATGGAGGCGATCAAACGGTAAAGTGAAGGGAATGTGAATAGATGAGACTAGCAGTCATCGGAGCAATGGAAGAGGAAGTTACCATCTTAAGAAACAAACTTGAAAATGCAAAAACAGAAACGATCGCACACTGTGAATTTACAACAGGCGAATATGAAGGAACTGAAGTGATTCTTTTAAAATCAGGAATTGGAAAAGTAAATGCTGCGATCAGCACGACGCTTCTGCTTGACCGTTACAAGCCTGATTATGTCATTAACACAGGCTCAGCCGGCGGATTTCATCATACATTGAATGTAGGGGATGTCGTCATTTCTACTGACGTTCGCCATCATGATGTAGACGTAACGGCTTTTGACTATGAATACGGCCAAGTGCCGGGTCTTCCGGCTGCTTATGCGGCGGATGAAAAGCTGATTAGCATCACTGAAGAAGCGGTATCTGAACTCGACGGCATTCAGGTTGCAAAAGGAACGATTGCAACAGGCGATTCTTTCATGAACGATCCGAAGCGGGTTGAAGAGGTGCGTGCGAGATTTTCTGATCTGTACGCGGTTGAAATGGAGGCTGCGGCAGTGGCTCAAGTGTGCCATCAATTTAAAACGCCGTTTGTCGTCATCAGAGCGTTATCTGATATCGCAGGAAAAGAATCACATGTTTCATTTGACCAATTTTTAGAGCAGGCGGCTGTCCATTCAACAGAGCTTGTGTTAAAGGTGATCAAACGAATTCATTAAAACGGGGAGAACGTTCTCCTCCGTTTTTCTCTAAAAACAACCTCTAATTAGGAGGAGGACATATATGACAGTGATTACGGACATTACCGAGCTGATTGGGAATACACCGCTTCTCCGCTTGAAGAACTTTGATGTTCCAGAAGGAGTCGCGGTGTATGCCAAGCTTGAAATGATGAATCCAGGGGGAAGCATCAAAGACAGACTGGGAGATATGCTGATTCGTGATGCGCTCGATTCAGGCAAGTTGAAACCTGGCGGAGTGATTATAGAAGCTACAGCAGGCAATACAGGGATCGGCCTTGCGCTAAGTGCCAGAAAATATGGGTTGAAAGCGATTTTCTGTGTCCCTGAACATTTCAGCAGAGAGAAACAGCAAATTATGCAAGCGCTTGGCGCATCAATCATTCATACACCGCGTCAAGAAGGAATGCAGGGAGCCATTCAAAAAGCCATTCAGCTGGAGACTGAAATTGAAAATTCTTATTGCGTTTTGCAATTTAAAAACCAAGTAAATCCATCGACTTACTATAATACGCTTGGACCTGAAATGTGGGAAGCGCTTGACGGGAATATTCATACGTTTGTCGCAGGGGCAGGATCAGGGGGCACGTTCGCAGGAACAGCTTCCTTCTTAAAAGAAAAAAATCCAGCAGTCAAAACGGTGATTGTTGAACCGGAGGGCTCGATTTTAAACGGAGGAGAGCCTCACGCTCATAAAACAGAAGGCATCGGCATGGAGTTTATCCCCGATTATATGGATAAGAGCCATTTTGACGAGATCTACACCGTAACAGATGAGAATGCGTTTAGACTTGTGAAAGAAGCGGCAGAAAAAGAAGGCCTGCTGATCGGAAGCTCTTCAGGTGCAGCGCTTTATGCGGCATTGGAGGAAGCGAAAAAAGCATCCGCTGGAACTAACATTGTCACAGTATTTCCTGACAGCAGCGATCGATATATCAGCAAACAAATATACGAAGGAGGCATCTGATATGAAGAAAAAAACATTGATGATACATGGCGGAATCACAGGTGATGAGAAAACAGGCGCAGTTTCCGTGCCCATTTATCAAGTCAGCACGTACAAGCAGCCGAAAGCAGGACAGCATACAGGCTACGAGTATTCAAGAACGGCCAATCCGACTCGAACAGCTCTCGAAGCACTTGTGACAGAACTGGAAAGCGGGGAAGCAGGCTATGCGTTCAGCTCAGGAATGGCTGCCATTACAGCGGTTATGATGCTGTTTAACAGCGGAGATCATGTCGTGTTGACTGATGATGTGTACGGCGGAACATATCGCGTGATGACAAAGGTGCTTAACCGTCTTGGCATTGAATCAACATTTGTTGATACGAGCAGCAGGGAAGAAGTTGAAAAAGCGATTCGCCCTAATACAAAAGCCATTTATATTGAAACACCGACAAACCCGTTGCTCAAAATCACCGACCTGACGCTCATGGCTGATATCGCAAAAAAAGCGGGTGTTCTGCTTATCGTAGACAATACCTTTAACACTCCTTATTTTCAGCAGCCGCTTACTTTAGGCGCTGATATCGTACTTCACAGTGCGACAAAATATCTTGGCGGACACAGTGATGTCGTCGGAGGTTTAGTTGTGACAGCTTCGAAAGAGCTTGGAGAAGAGCTGCATTTTGTGCAAAACTCCACAGGCGGCGTGCTTGGCCCTCAAGATTCCTGGCTGTTAATGAGAGGAATCAAAACGTTGGGACTCAGAATGGAAGCGATCGATCAAAATGCGCGGAAAATCGCAAGCTTTCTTGAGAATCACCCTGCTGTCCAAACGTTATATTATCCTGGTTCTTCAAATCATCCCGAACATGAGCTTGCAAAAAGGCAAGGATCTGGCTTCGGCGGCATGATCTCCTTTGATATTGGCAGTGAAGAACGGGTTGATGCGTTTTTAGGAAATCTGAAACTGTTTACCATTGCTGAAAGCCTGGGGGCGGTTGAAAGCTTAATTTCTGTTCCTGCAAGAATGACACATGCCTCTATTCCGAGAGAACGCCGGCTTGAGCTCGGCATTACGGACGGCTTGATCAGAATTTCTGTAGGAATTGAAGATGCGGAAGACTTGTTGGAAGATATCGGCCAAGCGCTTGAAAATATATAACAAATGGATAGAATTACTTTCTCTGTAAGCCGCCGGATTATATTATAATAGTCGTATACTATGAATCTGGCAGGTGATTCTTTTGAACAAAAATAGAATGAAATCTTTAAAAGAAGACTACAAGCATTTTGCTTTTACATTGCTTGCAGTCAGCACTTTTTTATATATAGGCGCAGTTCTCCCTGATCAAGGCTTAACATTAGGCCAGAAATCGACAATGTTTTTAGCGGATTGCTTATTTTTAGCCGGTGCCTTCTTTTGCGCTGACCGTTCACTTATTTACAAGAAGCGTTTGGAAGAAGCCGACGAATAAAAAAACAGCCATCATCAAGCGATGGCTGTTTTTCTGTTATTTTTCTCGAAGTTCTTTTCCCATGCCTTTTAAAAACTGAAGGCCGAAGCCGACGGCTCTGTTGATGTCAGGATCGTTCATTGCTTTTAACAGGTCGAGAATCCCGACTTTCTTGTCTTCTTTTAAAAAGCTTTGTGCCTGTTCAGTCCCAGCCATTACGCTTTCTAAAAGCTTTGCTGTAAACTCAGGATCGGCTTTTGTCAATGCGCCTCCGGCGGCCATCATCGTGTTGATGAGGTTGGTGACAGGCTCGCGGGAAACTTGGCCAAGCGCAATCTTGGAAATGTCTTCCTTCGCTCTGAGCATGCTTGTTGCCGCATCAAAAATTCCAAGATCATTGAGTTCATTCATTAACGTCATCGTTTTAGAGACGGCGTCCTCATTTTCCGCCAGCAGCTCTTTCAGTTCTTCTATTTTTTCAAGCTTAATTTGCTCAGCTGTTTTTGTTTCTTTTTTGATCGTCGTAATCGGAGTGGCCATTCGTTTTCCTCCTATCGTTTAATCAGTCAGATGGACATAGCCAGGGCGGTTCCATTTTCTTTCCGCTTCGACTCCGTTTTGCGGATGCCGTTTTTTGTTGCGCGGATTGGTTTTTGGAAGCGGCGCTGTTTCACAGCCGCCAAGCACTTCCATGCGGACCTTTGTCTGTTTATAAGCAGGCGTGTTCGTCCGTTTATCAGCTGCAGGGCCCGTCAAGAAGTTAATCGCTGACTCCTTGTCTGTCGAGTTCATTGGCAGATAGAGTTCATTTTTCCGTACCCGGTCTGTGATCAGCGCGTTCAATTTGACTGCTCCGAACGGAGAAACGAGCCGTACAAGCGAACCGTCACAAACACCTCGCTCTTGTGCAAGCTCAGGTGAGATCTCAACGAATACATTCGGCACTTTTGCTTGAATGCCTTTCGATTTATTTGTCATATTTCCTTCATGGAAATGCTCCAGCATCCGGCCGTTATTGATATGAAGGTCATATTCCTCCGGAAATGCCGCTGGCTCGGTCCAATCAGAAAGGGCAAAGCGGGCTTTTTTGTCAGGGAAATTAAATCCGTCTTCATACAGAAGCGGTGTGCTTTCACCTGTGAAGCTGCCCCATAGGAAGCTGTTCCAGCCTTCAAGCACCTCATAGCTTGCTTTGGCAAACAGAGGAGAAAGACTCGCCATTTCAGAGAAAATGTCACTTGGATGGCTGTAAGTCCAATTCGCTCCTAAACGGTTTGCCACCTCTTGAATAATCCACCAGTCCGGTTTTGCGTCACCAAGCGTCGGAAGCGCCTGATACAATCGCTGGACACGGCGTTCTGTGTTGGTAAATGTTCCGTCTTTTTCAAGTGAAGGAGTGGCCGGCAAGACGACATCGGCATATTGAGCTGTTCTTGACAGGAAGATGTCCTGTACCACGAAGAAATCAAGGCTTGATAAAATATCATGCACATGGTTCGCGTTTGAATCGACCAGTGCCATATCCTCACCGACAAGATACATAGCTTTCATTTTTCCTTCTTCAATGGCATGAAGCATTTGAATATTATCTAAACCAGGCTTTCCATCTATCTCGACACCATATGCCTCTTCAAATTTAGCACGGGCTTTGTCATCTGTAATATGCTGATATCCCGGCAGCCAGCCAGGCAATGTTCCCATATCACAAGCGCCTTGCACGTTATTGTGTCCGCGCAGAGGATAAGCGCCGGCACCTGGACGGCGATAGTTGCCCGTAGCGAGAAGCAGGTTTGAAATGGCTGCTGATGTATCAGAACCGCCTGTATTTTGTGTGACACCCATTCCCCAAAGGACACAAGTGCCGTCAGCATCACGAATCATTTCAGCAATTTGAATGATGTTTTCTTTTGAAAGGCCTGTGATGCGTTCTGCATAATCAAGCGTATACGTTTTAAGGGTTTCTTTATAATCTTCAAAGTAATTGACGTTCTCATCAATAAACGCCTGATCGTGCCAGCCTTGGTCGATCATATATTTCGTAACAGCCATTAGCCAAACTTGGTCTGTGCCTTGTTTAGGGCTGATGAACAGATCAGATCGCTCAGCCATCTCATTTTTACGCAGGTCGGCAACAATCAGTTTTTGACCGTGGAGCTTGTGTGCCCGTTTGACGCGTGTTGCGAGCACTGGGTGTCCTTCCGCCGGATTGGCACCGACAATGATGACGAGACCTGCTTTGGCAATATCTTTAATCGTGCCGGCGTCACCGCCCATGCCGACAGTGCGGAACAATCCGTCTGTAGCAGGAGACTGGCAGTAGCGTGAGCAGTTATCGACGTTGTTTGTTTCAAATACCTGACGCGCTAGTTTTTGAATGACGTAGTTTTCTTCATTCGTAATTTTAGAAGAAGAAATAAACCCGACAGAGCCTTTACCGTACTGCTCTTTGATTGATCCTAATCTGCTTGCGACAAGATCGAGGGCTTCTTCCCAAGAAGATTCCACAAAGGCTCCGTTTTTACGGATTAAAGGCTTTGTGATCCGTTCTTTTGAATTGACGAAATCCCAGCCGAATTTCCCTTTGACACATGTGGAAATCGCGTTAACCGGAGCATCAGAAACAGGCTGGATCTTTAAAATATCCCGTCCTTTTGTCCATACTTCAAATGAACATCCGACACCGCAGAACGTACATACAGTTTTCGTTTTTTTCGTTCTCGTTTCACGCATTGCCGCTTCGACTTCAGAAATGGCAAAAATGCTGCCATACCCCGGTTCAACATTTTTCACGAGATCAATCATCGGTTCCATGACGTCCTCTTTAATGCCTGTCATAAAGCCAGCCTGCCCGAGCATTGATTTTTCCATCAGTGCATTACATGGACATACTGTTACACACTGACCGCAGCTGACACAGGAAGATTCATTGATCGGAACTCCCTCATCCCAAATGACGCGAGGGCGTTCGCGTTCCCAGTCGATTGAGAGTGTTTCATTTACCTGAAGGTTTTGACAGACCTCAACACACTGGCCGCAGGCAATACATTGGTTTGGATCATAGCGGTAAAAAGGATGAGACATATCAACCGCGCAAGAAGGATCTTCTTTTGGCGTGTATGGGTATTTTTGATGCTCGATCCCCATCATTTCCGCTGTATTATGCAGCGTACAGTTTCCATTGTTGTTATCGCAAACTGTACAATACAGCAAATGATTTTCAAGAAGGCGGTCCATCGCTTCGGTTTGCGCTTCTTTCACTCGATTTCCTGATAGATCAATAGACATCCCGTTTTCTGCAACCGTCGCGCATGAACGAACCAGCTTGCCGTTTGCCTCTACTATGCAAGTATCACAAGTTTGAATCGGGTCAACCTCTGGTACGTGGCAAATCTGCGGGTACTCAATTCCGTTTTCATTTAAAATATCTAAAATTGTGGCCCCTGCTCGTGCTTGAATTTCTGTTCCGTCTACACGGACACTGATCGACTTAACGTCCATCATATTCATATTCCCCTCCATCTTTCTTTCAAGAAGTCAAAAAAAGCCATGTATAGATACACCTGCCCTTTATTCTAAGAAGGTGTAAACACACATGGCGGAATAGTTCACTAGCAAGTCTTACTAACAGACCAATCCTTGATTTTTATAAAACGATAGACTCATAACAAGATCCTATTACAAATCCATCAACACTGCTTTTATTATAATGTGATATTTATTATAATACAATATGGCAGGAAAATTTTAACCAAGTGAAATGTCCTGAGGGGAACCGGGAAAAGCCTTTATAAGGCAATATCGGAAGGGGTAATCAGCATGTCTAAAAAAATTCATGAATTCAATGATATTATTCGAAAACTTCGCAAAGAATTGTTCGGAAAAGGGCCTGAGAGAATTCATACTGTATTTGTAGAAAACATGGCAGTTTCAACACTATATGGAAATCTGAGTGCAAGCGAGCAGTTTATCGCCCGCACGCCTGAAGGAAGAGAGATGGTACATGCGGCCCGGACAAGCCTAATTCAAGACCTTTATTCCAAACAAACACCGGAAGGAATGGAGGAACTCATGGGAGCTAAGCTAGTCCATTTGTTTTCTGATATTAAAATTGAGGAAAACATCGCTGTATCTGTATTTGTTTTTGACCGAAAAATAGATGAGCAAAAAGAAGCTCTGCAAAGCTAGTATATTTGTCATTGACACAAATTTGTCACATTTGTTATGATGTTGCTACAGTTATAGAAGGCTAAAGCAATGGAATGTATGCACGAACTGTATATATTCTCTTTCAATATCTTACATACTGCTTGATATTGTTGTATGGGTATGCATACAAGTTAGGCAGCATTCAAACGCCTGGTTTGACACAGGTTATTTGAGTGCTGCCTTTTTTATTGCCTTTCTTGCATAACTGTGAGAAAAGAAGAAGTAATGGAGGCGTTTAATTATGGCTTTTCGAAAACCGGATGAAATAGCGGAAGCAGCAATTGAAGCAGGGATGAAAAAAATAAAGCTCCCGCTGCCGTCACTGCTTGTGCTGGGGTTTTTAGGCGGTGCATTTATCGCGCTTGGGTATTTGCTTGATATCAGGGTAATCGGCGATCTTCCGAAAGAATGGGGGAGCCTGTCCAGTTTGATTGGTGCAGCAGTATTTCCAGTAGGCCTGATCCTAGTCGTTCTCGCTGGCGCTGAACTGATCACAGGCAATATGATGTCAGTTGCGATGGCGTTATTCTCGAGAAAAATATCAGTAAAAGAGTTGGCGATTAACTGGGGAATCGTCACAATTATGAACTTAATCGGCGCATTGTTTGTTGCGTACTTTTTCGGGCATTTGGTTGGATTGACTGAAACAGGTCCCTATTTAGAAAAAACGATTGCCGTTGCCCAAGGAAAGCTCGATATGAGCTTTGGCAAGGTTCTCATTTCCGGCATCGGCTGTAACTGGCTTGTATGTCTTGCAGTGTGGCTTTCTTTCGGCGCCCAAGACGCAGCAGGAAAAATCCTTGGCATCTGGTTCCCAATCATGGCTTTTGTGGCTATCGGATTTCAGCACGTTGTCGCCAACATGTTTGTGATTCCTGCTGCCATTTTTGCAGGCTCATTCACGTGGGGGCAGTTCATCGGAAACATCATTCCGGCTTTTATCGGTAATGTCATCGGCGGAGCTGTATTTGTGGGTCTCATTTATTTTATTGCATATCATAAGAAAGACCGCTCCAGAAAAGAAATAAAGCAGGTGTCATGACCAACGGGCAAATCCATTCGATGATTTGCACAATTTCCGTCCATTTTTAGAAAAAGATGTTTACAAAATGGAATTTGGTGGATATACTTACAAAGTAAGAAAAAAGCAAAGGAGGCTGAACCAAAATGACAATGAGACAACGACGTCAACCTGTACGTGATACACATGTAAAAGTTCATGGTTTATTCAGCCTGTGGAAGAGTTCGTGTCCTTCCTTAACCGATGCTTATCGCACGCATTAAATTCGGAATAGTCGGACATACGCAACTCCCCGCAGGCAGTAGAGGCATTGGTGTCTTCTTTTGTCTGCGGTTTTTATTTGCCCGCGGCAGAAGGGTTGTGCCGCGGGTTATTTCGCTTGATGCGGACTTTGAAAGGGGGTGAGCGATATGACGATTAACCTATTCTTTTTAACGTTAACGATTAAAAAACGGTTTAAAAGCCTGGAAGAATTCGAACGAGAACAGCAGATTGAGCAGATTTATGATGAAATGAAAGAGTCTCAGTTAAAGCATCTTTATTTAACAAACTGGCGCTAAAAGCAACGAAAAAAACTGAAGGGGGAATGGCATATGCTTAGAATGGAACTATTGATGCATTATACTATGGAGAAGGACCAAGTTTAGCGAAACAGCTGTCAAGAAAATGCCTGCCTGCATACAATAAATCAACGTTACTGTGAGGCAGGTGATGGCATGATGAACGATTATCAAAAAAGGCTGCCGTCGATTGGCCATGGTTATGCGTCCATGCCGCATTCCTTCAAACATGGTTATGGAAATCCATTCCGACAGCAGAGGCTGATGGCAATGCAGCAGCAAAGGCTGTATGTATTCCCTTATCATTGGCATTAGAAAGAGGGCAGAAAACATTATGTTTTCTGCTTTTTTTGCGGAAAAAAATGAAAAAGTTTAGTTCTGTTGAAACATTTTTCAATACATTGCCGTCTAGTTGGTACCTTCCTTCACTTTTAGAAATGAAGATGATGTTTATTTTTTTAAGATAATAAATAAACATAGGAAACCAAAAGCAGGTGTTTAAAATGCTAGAAAATAGACTCTATAGATCGAATTTTTGGAAATTATTTTCTCGGAAATATAAGCTAACCAAAACAATTGAGCATATGATGATTGACTCTATAGATATACAAGAAAATGACAGAATTTTAGAAATTGGAATCGGAAATGGCACTGTCTTTAAAAGCATAACCAAGAAACTAGAAAAGGGAAGCCTAAAAAGCATTGATCCTTCAAAGCGAAAGGTAAGACAGATATCACGTGCGAATCGAAAGAATATGGGGAACGGGGAGGTTTTTCATGGCTATCCAGAAGACATTCCCTTTGATGACCGTACCTTTAATAAAGTCTTTTCTTTACATACAGTTCAGAGCTGCACCGATATTAGGCTTGCATTAAGAGAAATTTACAGGGTGCTTCAAATTGACGGCCGGTTTTATATCAGTATTGACACAAAGACCGGTGAAAAAGAGAAAACGTATATTCAACTGCTGAAAGACCAGCATTTCAGGGATCTTTCTGTTATCAGGCGTGATTCCTGTCTATGTATTGTGGCTGTTAAATAAAAAATTTCTCGGGAAATATATCCAAGATCCTCGCATCAGGATTTGGGTATATTTTCTTAATTTTTTATTTTTTGCATATACTTTATATTAAAAAAAGTTTTTTTCATATAAACTTATAACAGAAGAAAGAACAAAGAGGTGATTTCAGACAGGGCAGACATTCTTTGTGAACAAAAGGAATGAATATTCATTCCGCAAACGAATCGGAGGTTGTCAGATTACATGTTATCCGCATCCAGCAGTAAATACGACATGATTATGAAAGCGTCGGTCTCACTTTTTACGGAAAGGGGTTTTGACGCTACCACTATTCCTATGATAGCTGAACGTGCTCACGTAGGGACAGGAACGATCTATCGTTATTTTGACAGCAAAGAAACACTCGTAAACGTACTGTTTCAAGAAAGCATCCAGCGATTTACGGAAAAACTGAAGGAAGACGTTTCAGAATTGCCTGTCAGAGAAGGCTTTCACCACGTATTTTGCTGTCTCGTTCAGTTTACGAAAGAGAGCGACTATGCGCTTTTTTTTCTTGAAACAAAAAAAGATGCTCATTACTTAAATCATACAAGCAAAAAAATGATAGAAAATCTGACTCAAATGCTTGATGACTATTTTAATAAGGGAAAAGCGGAAGGCGTGATTCGCAGCCTGCCCTCTAATGTGTTAATTGCGATTGTATTAGGGGCGTTTCTCAAGATATATCAGCTCGTTCAAACAGGTGATATAGAGATGGACACTGATTTAATTACTGAATTGGAACAATGCTGCTGGGACGCCATTAAGCTTCATTCATCACAAAAATAGGAAAGGGAGATGTTAATGAAACAGGCAAGCGCAATACCTCAGCCCAAAACATACGGACCTTTAAAAAATCTTCCGCATCTTGAAAAAGAACAGCTTTCTCAATCCTTATGGCGGATAGCTGATGAATTGGGGCCGATTTTCCGATTTGATTTTCCGGGAGTATCCAGTGTTTTTGTATCGGGCCACAATCTTGTGGCTGAAGTGTGTGATGAAAGCCGCTTTGACAAGAACCTTGGCAAAGGCTTGCAAAAGGTGCGCGAATTCGGGGGAGATGGCTTATTTACAAGCTGGACGCACGAACCGAACTGGCAAAAAGCCCACCGCATTTTGCTGCCGAGTTTTAGTCAAAAAGCGATGAAAGGCTACCATTCTATGATGCTGGATATCGCAACCCAGCTGATTCAAAAATGGAGCCGGTTAAACCCTAATGAAGAAATTGATGTAGCGGACGATATGACACGCCTGACGCTTGATACGATTGGGTTATGCGGGTTTAACTATCGATTCAACAGCTTTTACCGTGATTCACAGCATCCGTTTATCACCAGTATGCTCCGTGCCTTAAAAGAGGCGATGAATCAATCAAAAAGACTGGGTCTGCAAGATAAGATGATGGTGAAAACGAAGCTGCAGTTCCAAAAGGATATAGAAGTCATGAACTCCCTGGTTGATAGAATGATAGCGGAGCGAAAGGCGAATCCGGATGATAACATCAAGGATCTCTTGTCTCTCATGCTTTATGCCAAAGATCCAGTAACCGGTGAAACGCTGGATGATGAAAACATAAGGTATCAAATCATCACATTTTTAATTGCTGGACATGAGACAACAAGCGGTTTGCTTTCCTTTGCGATTTATTGTCTGCTTACACATCCAGAAAAACTGAAAAAAGCTCAGGAGGAAGCGGATCGCGTGTTAACGGATGACACGCCTGAATATAAACAAATCCAGCAGCTCAAATACACTCGGATGGTGTTAAATGAAACCCTCAGACTGTATCCAACAGCTCCGGCTTTTTCTCTATATGCGAAGGAGGATACTGTTCTAGGCGGGGAATATCCGATCAGCAAAGGGCAGCCAGTCACTGTTTTAATTCCAAAACTGCACCGGGACCAAAACGCTTGGGGGCCGGATGCGGAAGATTTCCGTCCGGAACGGTTTGAGGATCCTTCAAGTATCCCTCACCATGCGTATAAGCCGTTTGGAAACGGACAGCGCGCTTGTATTGGCATGCAGTTTGCTCTTCAAGAAGCGACAATGGTTCTCGGTCTTGTATTAAAGCATTTTGAATTGATAAACCATACTGGCTACGAACTAAAAATCAAAGAAGCATTAACGATCAAGCCGGATGATTTTAAAATTACTGTGAAACCGCGGAAAACAGCGGCAAACAATGTACAGAGAAAAGAACAGACAGACATCAAAACAGAAACAAAGCCAAAAGAAACCAAACCTAAACACGGCACACCTTTACTCGTTCTTTACGGTTCAAACCTTGGGACAGCTGAGGGAATAGCCGGTGAACTGGCTGCTCAAGGCCGCCAGATGGGCTTTACAGCTGAAACGGCTCCGCTTGATGATTATATCGGCAAGCTCCCTGAAGAAGGGGCAGTCGTCATTGTAACGGCTTCTTATAATGGGTCACCGCCTGATAATGCTGCCGGCTTTGTAGAGTGGCTGAAAGAGCTTGAGGAAGGCCAATTGAAAGGTGTTTCCTATGCGGTATTCGGCTGCGGGAACCAGAGCTGGGCCAGCACGTATCAGCGGATTCCCCGCCTGATTGATGACATGATGAAAGCAAAGGGGGCATCGCGTTTAACAGAGATTGGGGAAGGTGACGCCGCCGATGATTTTGAAAGCCATCGCGAGTCTTGGGAAAACCGCTTCTGGAAGGAAACGATGGACGCATTTGATATTAACGAAATAGCCCAGAAAGAAAACAGGCCTTCATTATCGATTGCTTTTCTCAGTGAAGCGACGGAAACGCCGGTTGCTAAAGCATATGGCGCGTTTGAAGGGGTTGTGTTAGAGAATCGAGAACTCCAGACAGCTGACAGCACGCGTTCAACCCGCCATATTGAATTGGAAATTCCGGCTGGTAAAACCTATAAAGAAGGCGATCATATCGGAATCCTGCCGAAGAACAGCAGGGAGCTTGTTCAGCGGGTTCTCAGCCGATTCGGTTTGCAGTCCAATCATGTGATAAAAGTAAGCGGAAGCGCTCATATGGCTCATCTGCCGATGGATCGGCCGATCAAAGTAGTGGATTTATTGTCGTCCTATGTAGAGCTGCAGGAACCGGCATCAAGGCTTCAGCTTCGGGAGCTGGCCTCTTATACAGTTTGTCCGCCGCATCAAAAAGAGCTGGAACAGCTCGTTTCAGATGATGGCATTTACAAAGAGCAGGTACTTGCAAAACGTCTTACCATGCTTGATTTTTTAGAGGATTATCCTGCTTGCGAAATGCCGTTTGAACGGTTTTTAGCACTTTTGCCATCACTAAAACCGAGATACTATTCCATTTCAAGCTCACCGAAAGTTCATGCAAATATCGTGAGCATGACGGTAGGAGTTGTGAAAGCCTCAGCATGGAGCGGGAGAGGTGAATACCGGGGTGTCGCCTCTAATTATTTAGCAGAGTTGAATACAGGTGATGCAGCAGCTTGCTTCATTCGTACGCCGCAGTCCGGATTCCAGATGCCGGATGAGCCTGAAACGCCTATGATTATGGTCGGGCCGGGCACAGGAATTGCGCCATTCAGGGGCTTTATTCAGGCTAGATCGGTTTTGAAGAAGGAAGGAAGCACCCTTGGTGAAGCACTTTTATACTTCGGCTGCCGCCGCCCGGACCATGACGACCTTTACAGAGAAGAGCTGGATCAAGCGGAACAGGACGGTTTGGTCACAATCCGCCGATGCTACTCGCGCGTCGAAAACGAACCAAAAGAATATGTCCAGCACTTGCTCAAGCAAGATACGCTGAAATTGATGACACTCATTGAAAAAGGGGCTCATATTTACGTATGCGGTGATGGATCACAAATGGCTCCTGATGTAGAGAAAACTTTGCGATTGGCGTATGAAGCTGAAAAAGGAGCAAGTCAGGAAGAATCAGCTGAATGGCTGCAAAAGCTGCAAGATCAAAGACGTTATGTGAAAGACGTTTGGACAGGAATGTAAAATATAAAATCCCGCCAATTTGATTGGCGGGATTGCTTTGCATATGAGAAAACCGGCACGATAATGAAATCTACTGAAAAGGATGTTATAGGGAGTATCGCGCCGGCCTTATTATTCATATCGTCATGCAGAGGCAAAAGTTTAGTTCTTTTTACCTTATTTTTAAAAATAAATAGTCTAAAAGTCTTGTTTTTGATTTTCAACTCAGGCTTTTGGCATTTTGTTCTTGCTTATTCCTTAAGATCAGTCATCTGTTGAAGATTGATGCTTGAATTGCTGTTCCACATGCTTACGGTAATGAAAGTCATGAATCAGCCGAATGGTCGGCCTGATTAACAGCAGCAAACTTCCGATCGCAAACAGCCATATCCCTGCCGACATTAATCGGTCATAAAAAAAGAAAAAGCTCCCGACGAGAAACAAAGCACCAATGATAAAATCGTTAACTGTATAAAGAATCTTATATCGTTTTTTGAAAAAAAGTTCATATCGTTTCAGCTCTTTTTGGAAGTCATGTTCTTCATTTACTGTCACCATCATCCCTCCATTCTATTTTGGCTTACCCTTACGTAAACGGAATGTAAACATAAGGGCAGCCTTGCTGAAAGGAGACATAATCAACGATCAGAAACTAAAGTGAAAAAGTGATCCGCATAGGATCTCTTTTTTATGATTTCATCGCCTGAACAATAAGAGCGGTCAAAGCTTTTGCCCCTTTAGGAACCAAGTGAACACCATCAGGGGTAAAATATTCCGGATGCTGAAGGGCTTCTGTATGCCAGTCAACTAACGTAACATTTTGATGTGCGCTTGCCTGGTGCTGTAAAGACTCATTAACCTTGCTTTCCCATTGGCGGGGAACCCGTGTATTGACAAGATAGATATGGGCTTTTGAGAAAGATTGAAGCAGTTGTTCGATTTGGCTGTTTGTAAAGTAGCCATTGGTTCCAAGCTCAATGATGACAGCCTTGTTCGGCTGATTAAAAGACTTGTATTCCCTTGCGAGTTCCAAAGCTTGAGACATTTGTCTTCCTACCTTTCCATCAATCGTCACATTTGAAAGTGACTGACGCAGGTGTGAAGAAATATCAAGCATGACAGAATCTCCTATAGCTAAAACTTCTTTCGCAGTGTCTGCTGGTTTTTTCTGCTGTTGGGATTGCGTGTCTTTCTTTTTATGAGTCTCTTGCCCACTATCTTTGTTTTCCTTTTGACGTTGATCCGATTCTGTTGTCTTTTGTTCAGGATTGTGTTTTTTATCTGCTGCAGCGTTCTTTTTATCCCCAGAAGCCTGGCTGGTGTCAGCATTTGTTTCTTGTGAGCTATAGGTCCATTTGGTAGGGTGCTTTTGCTCTCCGGCTAACCCAGACAGCCCGCCTGCAAAAATAAGTATAGCGAAAATGACGAAACCAATTGACAGTTTGCTGATGACAGATGTCGTTTTCCATTCCTTGATTCTATGTACAAAAACACGGCGGAAAAATGACCTAAATCCCTGTGTCCGTATCGGCTTCTCAATAAAATGGTAGGAAAGCTCGGCAAGTATACATGTCACAATGATCTTTAGCAAGATATGCCAAAAAACAGGGTTTCCGATTTCTTGAACTGGCGTGCTTAACACAATAACAGGGTAGTGCCAAAGATAAATTCCGTAAGACCTCGTTCCAAGCCACCGAAGCGGCCTCCATGAAAGCAGATTGCCTAAAAAGCTGCTCGGATGGCAAACACATGCAATAAGGATTGCGGCAGTCACGCTAATGAATAGCATTCCGCCTCTGTAAAGAAAAGGCTCGTATTCATCTGTGAAATAGACACACAACACTAAAATACAAAATGCCAAAAATTCAGTGGCGTGCAAAGTGTGCTTCAGTTTGCTTGGCAGCTTGTTGGAAGACAGCCTTTTCATCGGCCATACCAAAGCTAAGGCACATCCGATGAGAAGTTCAAACGAACGAGTGTCTGTGCCATAGTAAATGCGGCTCGGATCTCCGCCAGGTTCATACAGTACGCTCATCATCACGGCTGAACAAAGTGCAAGCAATGATATCACCGCAGCCAATCTGGCGCGGCTTTTCATTATGTACATTCCAACAACTAAAAATATCGGCCATATGATATAAAATTGTTCTTCAATCGCCAGCGACCAAAGGTTTTTTAGAGGTGATGGGGAACCGAAACTATCAAAATATGATAGCTTGTGAAAAATAAACCACCAATTGCTCATATAAAAGAGAGAAGAGATCGCATCTCCACGTACAGTGTGTAATAGTTCTCGATCAAACAATACGACCCACACAACAGTGGAAAAGATCATAAGGTAAGCCGCCGGCAGAAGCCGCCGAATGCGGCGCACCCAAAAATCTCGAAAATCAAGATTGATATCATTTCCATATGCCGGTAATAGAATAGATGTAATCAAATATCCGGATAAAACAAAAAAGATATCAACTCCGATAAAACCTCCGTTAGCCCAATTGAAATTTAGATGATAAGCGATAACTGACAGGACGGCGAAAGCCCGAAGGCCATCAAGTCCAGGAATGTATCGATGATGCTGTGTCTTGTGATACATGGGTATTCCTCCAATAGTATGCAAATATTCTCGTTGTTTTTGATAGCGGGGTTACGACCTCGAATAGAGAAGAGAGAAAACATCCATAATCTTGGATGGATGTTTTTATTTTATCGAATGTAACGTTCTCCCACGAGCAAGTTTGAAATGACGCTGGTTGGAATTGTAAACTCGGTAACGCCCATATAGCCGGGGGCGACTTCATATTCGTCAAATGAGATCACAAGTTTATGGTCTTCAGTAATGTAAAACGTCTGATCAGGAAGAATCGTTTTGAACGGTTCTGCATCTTCGTCAGTGAGCCAATATATTTTATTTGGATCTTCCTTCATTTGTTGTTTCATTTGCTCTCTAATATTTTGACTGATGACTTTAATATACCGCTCATCTTTGAATAAGCTTTTTAATGTAAGTAAAATATCATTCTTCTTGTCAATTGTAATATAACGGCTTTGTGTGTAGGAAGATGCTTGTGTTTTTTCAATATTGCGCCGGATAGAGAGTAAATCTGGCGTGTCTGTGACCGTCTCGTAATCACTGTAGATGCTGAGATGCCCTTTTTTGTTTTTGGATGTGGACTGTATAAACTCTTTATACAGCTGCTGGCTTTCTTTCAAGTATTTCTCGTTAATGCTGTTTTCAAGCTCTTTATTAGAAAGCCCGGACAAAGCAGGTGTTTTGACATCAATGCTTGATTGGTCTTTTTCCTCTTTGATTTCAATAAAGGTGATCGCTTTGACGATTTTGCCGATGACAGGGATCTTTGACATAGCCTGAGCAGCGTCAGGGTTGATATTAACAAGCGCAGTGAATAAAATAGCTGCAGCGATTGCTGCTGATGTCGGCCACATGACGATTCTTTTCTTTTTTGGTTCTTGCTGAAGGGCTTTTTCAACAATGATATCCAATTCTTTAGGAATCTGAACATTTTTATATTCTTCTCTTAATTGCTGTAATCTCTTATCCATTAAGAAAGATCCTCCTTCGTCAACTGAATGCGCATCAGTTTCAATGCTCTGTATAGGCGCGTTTTGACGGTATTCGTGTTTTCTCCTGTAATTTCCGCAATTTCTTCTAATTTGAGGTCTTCAAAAAAACGTAAAATAATAATGGTTTTATAGCGGTACGGCAATTCGTCAAGCGCTTCATGGAGATCAGTATCCTTGTAATGGTCTTCCTTTCCTTTGCTTAAAAATTCTATCGTTTCGTCGTCCATCACTCTTATCTTTTTTTGTTTGCGCAAAAAATCAATGGCTGTCCGCACTAAAATTTTATAAAACCAGCTTTTTATCGTCTCAGGGTTCCTGACCGTTTCAACTGAGCTCAGCGCTTTTTTTATCGATTCCTGAACAATATCTAATGCGTCATCTTGATTTTTCACATAACTGAAAGCCAACCTGTAGAAATCTTGCTTATGGTCAGTTATGCATGTGACAAGCAACGCTTTTGTTGTTTGTTTTTTCTTCATTGCAATAAAGGGCTCCTTTTTGAATATACGTATATCGTAGGCTGTTACCTAGGATAGACGCGGCAGGCTGAAAAATAGTTTGCGCAGAATCACATTTTTTAAAAAGAGAGTTATGCATAAAAAAACAAGGCTTGTTTTGTACAAGCCTTGTTTTGGTTAAGCGATGCGAATATTATTCCAAATAATGTTTTTTGAAATCTGAGTGAATAGAAAATTTACGGCGCAACTGGATGAGATTTTTCCCGAAGCTCTCTTCTAAAAGCTCTCTATGCTTTTTCAGAATTTCCATGAGGTACAGATCATGAATGATCACTTCAGTAATAGGCATGACTAAACCTACATGCATCGTCCATGCAGCACGGCTGTCGTTGCCAAGTGAGACAATGCCTGCTACGACTTCTGAATCATCTCCGCTATAGACAAGCCACCGGCCGTCATACTCTTCTGTAATTTCACTGCTCATATCATGAAGATAAACATTGGCAAAATCAGATACGATGTCTCCGTACGCAATAATGGTGACAATAACGCCTTGTTCTGCCGCATGTTTGAGCTCTGCTTCTATCTCCTCAAAATCCTCTTTCCATATTTCTAAGAGGATTCTTTTTTTGGCAGATAAAATACAAGCCTTCACCTTTTCAAGAATTTCACTGCGGCCGGTGATATTCCAGATGTTTTCCCGGTCATTAGCAGTCTGCTCGAACTTTTCAAAATATTTCTCAGCCTGATCAAAATGCTCTTCCGCTTTGAGCCGGCGGTTTTTAATCAGTTCTTTTGCGGGGACAGGAACATACTGAGGCGTATTTCCATGACTGACAAAAACATCTCCCCTGATCACAAGGCTTTCCAGGACTTCATAAATTTTAGAACGGGGCACTCCGGATTTTTTGGCAACGGCATAGCCTGTTAAAGGTGATTCTTGCAATAATGCCAAATACGCTTTCGATTCATATTCTGTAAAATTGAGGTTTTTTAAAATGTCTAACATATTTTCTTTCATATATCCTCCAATATAAAGAGCAATCGCTGCCTTTGTAATCGCTATTTTAACAAACCATATTGATTTATTCCAAACTGATTGATACACTTTTATAAGTAGTTACTTTTGTAGTCACTAAATTATTGAGGGGATTTTTTAAAGGGGGAGAGAACAGTGCACAGCTTACTCGCATACATACCAATCGCTGCCATGATGGTTATCATGCCGGGGGCAGATACGATGCTTGTGATGAAAAATACGCTTAGGTATGGTCCGAAAGCCGGCCGTTATAACATTCTCGGATTGGCAACAGGACTTTCCTTTTGGACGGTGATTGCCATTTTAGGGTTATCAGTGGTGATCGCAAAGTCAGTGATTCTTTTCACAACGATCAAATATTTGGGAGCGGCATACTTAATTTATTTAGGTGTAAAAAGTTTTTTTGCTAAAAGTATGTTTTCGTTAGATGACATGCAATCCCAAGCAAAAAATATGGCAAGTTCTCCGAAACGGTATTATAAAACTTCCTTTATGCAGGGTTCACTCAGTAACATTCTCAATCCTAAAACTGTTTTGGTGTATGTTACAATCATGCCCCAATTTATCAATTTGAACGGAAATATAAACCAGCAGCTCATCATTTTAGCTTCAATCCTAACCTTATTAGCGGTGTTGTGGTTTCTGTTTCTTGTTTATATTATTGATTACGCGAAAAAATGGATGAAAAACTCGAAGTTCCAGAAAGTGTTTCAAAAAATTACCGGAATAATATTAGTAGGTTTCGGCATCAAAACTGGTTTGAGTTAACACTTAAATGAAGTGAATGAAATTTGAAACCAAAGTTTAATTTAGTGTTTGGCCCTATAAAAAAGACAAGGGAGTGAGTATCCCTTGTCTTTTTTTTATTTCATCTTATGTCCTCTGCGGGTTTGCACCTTATACAAAATAATCAATAAAACAAACCAGACCGGGGTTACAAACAAAGCAATACGTGTATCATTCGCCAGTGCCAATATGACAAGAATGAACGCGAGAAATGCAAGTGTTAAATAGTTGGATAATGGGTAAAAAGGCATTTTAAATTTGTTTGCTTTCGCTTCATGCTGCCTTGTTTTTCGATATTTCAAATGGCAAATCACCGTGATGCCCCAAATAAAAATGAAGCATATTGTAGAAACACTTGTAATCAGTGTGAAGACTTGCTCGGGCATTAAATAATTCAGACTAACGCCAATCAGAATGGCGACGGATGAAAAGAACAGCGCATTGCTTGGCACGTTAGAAGAAGTTAATTTCTTTAATAGTCCAGGTGCGTGATGATCCTTTGCAAGTGAATAGACCATTCGGCTTGTGCTGAATAAAGCGCTATTTGCAGCTGACGCGGCTGATGTTAATACAACAAAATTGATCAAACTGGCAGCCACAACGATGCCTACTGCAGAGAAGACCTGAACAAATGGGCTTTCGTTTGGATTCAACACATTCCAAGGATAGATACACATAATCACGAAAAGTGCGCCAACATAAAAAAGTAAAATCCGGACAGGGATTTGATTGATGGCTTTAGGGATCACTTTTTGGGGATTTTCTGTTTCACCTGCTGTCAGCCCAACAAGTTCAATACCCACGAAAGCGAAGACGACCATTTGGAACGATAGGATAAACCCATGCCATCCATTTGGGAACATGCCGCCGTGGCTCCAAAGGTTGGTGAGGCTGGCAGGGCCGGAAGCTGCGGAAAAACCTTTCGCAATCAGGAAAATACCAGTTACGATCAGAGCCAGTATGGCAATGACTTTGATCAATGCAAACCAAAATTCTAATTCTCCGAAAAGTTTAACGGTGGCAAGGTTCATGATCAGCAGGATAATAAGCGCAAGAAGACCCGGCAGCCATTGAGGCACATCGGGAAGCCAATATTGCGTATAAATGCCAACCGCCGTTAAATCAGCCATCGCGAGGGAAATCCAACAGAACCAGTAGGTCCACCCAGTGATAAACGCTGCCATGTTTCCTAAATAGTCCCTTACAAAATCAACAAAAGAGTGGTATCCCGCATTTGATAAGAGCAGTTCTCCGAGCGAACGCATAATGAAAAAGCAAAATACGCCGGTGATCAAGTAAGCAAATAAAATGGATGGTCCTGCAAAATGGATGGATTTACCTGAACCTAAAAATAAACCTGTACCGATTGCACCCCCAATCGCCATTAATTGTATATGCCTGTTTTTAAGGCCTCTAGACAATTTCTGTTGCTGGCCAAAATTGTCTTTGCTAGAATTGCCTATCAATTTTATTTTCCTCCAGTAATAAAAAGATGAGTAAAGTTTTATCGGATATTATAACATTTAAAAGAATAGATACTTTTATTTTTAAATTTTAAAACTATTTTAAGTGCTGTTACATGTCTTCTGGCTCTATTTTTCACTCGTGATTCTACCTGAATAGCAGAGTAAAACAGGAAAGTCATTTGGACAATCTGACAGACTAGATCGGTAACGATTTGTATAATTGCATACCCACTATGATTGAGGCCTGCAGGGGGGATCAAATCGAGAGAATCGAAGATAAAGTTTTTAAGCTTACAGATTCCTTAACCTTCAAGGTGGATTGCAAAAATGACGAAGTTTTGCAAATTGTAATACTGCGGCGGTCACATAGAGTGTCCGTCTTTTTAGTTGTGAACGAACTTAAGGGGTTATATTTAGGTAATTTGTCCTGATCTATAAGATTCATTTTTTGGCATTGATGATTTTGACATCATTACATTCCCCAAGAATGATAAACTGTTTACTGATTATTACTTTTGAAGGGGACTGGCCCTCAAGAACTGCGAATCTATCATACTAATATGAGATGCAAATGATTCAAAATGTAAACATATACGCATAAAAGCCAGCTTTGTCAATCTGCTATAGAGACCTTTTTAAACGTGTATCAGCAGATAATCTCAACGCGGACTATAAAGTTTCGAAATATTCTTGTTAATGGCTTATCTAATAAGGACAAAGGATGATAGACGTGAGAAGAAAAGATAAAATATACCATCAGCTCATGCATAATTTTCATGATTCAACCTTAGATCATCTTTTAAAAATACAAGGGAATTCAGCAAAGGAAATTGCCGAGCAGCTGAAAATGGAGCGGTCCAATGTCAGCTTTGAATTGAACAATCTCGTCCGGTCCAAAAAGGTCATCAAAATTAAAACGTTTCCTGTAAGATACATCCCAGTCGAGATAGCAGAAAAATTATTCAACAAGAAATGGGATACAGAGATGATGGAAGTGAAAGACCTTCAGGCGTTTTCCGGAAATTCAAAGCAAAATCATCAACACATTTCCACGAATCCCTTAGAGCTTATGATAGGGGCAAAAGGGAGTTTGAAGAAAGCGATCTCCCAGGCAAAAGCAGCTGTCTTTTATCCGCCGAACGGTCTGCATATGCTCCTCCTAGGGCCGACTGGTTCCGGTAAATCCCTTTTTGCGAACCGAATTTACCAGTTTGCCATTTACTCTGACATATTGAAGGCCGGCGCACCATTTATTACATTTAACTGTGCAGACTACTACAACAACCCTCAATTATTGCTTTCTCAATTATTCGGACACAAAAAAGGTTCATTTACAGGTGCTGCCGAGGATAAGGCAGGTTTAGTCGAACAAGCCAATGGGGGCATTCTTTTTATGGATGAAATCCACCGTCTCCCTCCCGAGGGACAAGAAATGCTGTTTTATTTTATTGACAGCGGTTCTTATAACAGGCTTGGAGAATCTGAACATAAACGAACATCGAATGTATTGTTTATTTGTGCGACTACAGAAAATCCGAGTTCTGCACTATTGAAAACATTTTTGCGAAGAATCCCAATGACCATTCATATTCCTTCGCTTGAAGAACGATCGCTTAAAGAAAGAGTAGATTTGACGACGTTTTTATTAGGGAAAGAAGCAGAGCGAATTAAGAAGAATCTGAGTGTGCATATCGATGTCTATAATGCGCTTATTCATTCTGCGAAATTTGGGAATGTCGGACAGCTGAAATCAAATGTCCAGTTAGTTTGCGCACACGGATTTTTGCATAACCTTGACAGAAATGAGGTTATTGAACTGACTGTTCGCGATCTGCCTGATGAAATCAAGCAAGAATGGATGTCCAGCAGCAAAAACATGCAAAGAAGCAAAGCCATTTCTGAATATGTCAATATTACAACGATTATCTCTCCGATTGTAGAAGATGAAACAACAAAAATTGACGAAGACCTCTCATTTAACTTATATCATTTGATTGAGGAAAAAGTGAAAACGCTTATGAAAGAAGGTTTATCCAAAAAGGATATTAACCAATACATCTTGACTGATGTCCATTTGCATGTCAGAAGTTTTTTTCACCATCAAGCTTTTCAAAAAGACAACCTGCTGACATTCGTTGAAGATGATGTGATTCAAATGACAAAACAGTTAAAAGAAATAGCTGAACATGAGCTGGATTGCACATTTGACCGTAAGTTTATTTATTTCTTGAGTATGCATATTGACGCATTTTTAAAGCGAGGAAAGCAAATTGATGTTTTGAATACACAGGAGACGGATGAAATTCGTGATACTCATGTGAAAGAATATCGGGTGGCGATGATTTTTAAAGATAAAATTCAGGAATATTTTAAAGTGGCTATTCCTGAAATAGAAGTCATCTACTTAACGATGTTAATCCATTCCATCAAATCGTTAAAGGAGAACAAAAGAGTCGGTATCATCGTGGCTGCTCATGGAAACAGCACGGCGAGTTCAATGGTTGAAGTCGCGACAGAACTGCTAGGGAGCACGCCGATTGCAGCAGTTGACATGCCGCTTTCTGTTTCACCTTCGGACATTATTGAATGCGTAGCGGAAAAAATGAAACAGGTTGATGAAGGTGAAGGTGTTTTAATGCTGGTAGATATGGGGTCGCTTGCAATGATGGAAAGCAGGCTGGAGGAAAAGACAGGCATTTCCATCAAAACGATCAGCAATGTTACGACTTCAATGGTGCTGGATGCTGTCAGAAAGGTAAACTATTTGAATTTAAATTTGCATGCGATCTATCAATCGGTCACGAAGGATTTTATCGAGTTGTGGGAGCGTCAGCCAGCGGCACCCGGCAAAAAGAAGGCATTGGTATCCATCTGCACGACGGGCAGCGGAACGGCCAAAAAGCTGGAAGACATTCTAACCACGATCGTAAACAAGGCCTCCGATACCCCGATTCACATATTGACCGTATCATCGATTAAGCTGGCCAACAGCATAAAAGAAATCGAAAAAGAGTATGAAATCCTTGCGACAGTCGGAACGAAAGACCCTAAAATCAATGCTCCGCATGTATCTTTAGAAGTGTTAATTGAAGGGGAGGGAGAGAAGCTGATTCAACAGGCGATTACAAAAGGAAGCATCCCCTTGAGCAATGGATTGAACGAAGCAAATATTATTGTCAGGGAGCTTTGCGAGGATAGTCTGAAAAAATACCTTGTCTTCTTGAATCCTCATCATGTGATCGAAATGTTATTGGAGTGGCTGCAAACCGTTCAAGATGAGCTGGGAGTCATTTTCAATAATGCGGTTTTGATCAAAGTCATTATGCACACGGCTTTCGCCTTTGAAAGGGTAATTAAGCAGAATCCGATCGCTTTCTCGGAGGAAGAAGAGATCAATGATCAGCTGAAGGAAATGGTGTACGTGACAGGGCGAACATTAGCCCCTTATGAAGAAAAGCTCGGACTTCGCATAAGTGATGATGAAAAATTATTTATAGCCGCCATATTTGCTGAAGAAGTGCATGGCCAGCTGTTTTAAAAATAGTTTTTTTATATGAACCTGTATTAAATGGAACACCATTTTAATACAGGTTTATTTTTTTCGTTTTAAGTGTTTCAACAACAAATTGCTATTGGCTGAAATAACAATGAAAACGCTTAACACAACTGTGTTGGCACGATCCTTGCATTATATATGGATGTACAAAACAGGAAAGGAGCAATAGATATGATTTCAGTTATTATCAGCGGTCATGGAGATTTCCCCATAGCATTAAAAGAATCTTCAGGGATGATATTCGGTGAAGAAAATAACCTGATTGCAGTGCCGTTTTTTAAAGGGGAAGGAATACAAACGTTGCAAGAAAAATATCATCAGGCGCTCAAGGATATCCCGGAAGAACATGAAGTGCTTTTTTTAGTCGATATTTTTGGAGGGACGCCATATAACGCGGCAGCTTCCTTTATTGCTGAGGATCAAAGAATGGATATGGCAGCCGGCGTAAACCTGCCGATTCTGCTGGAGGTATTAAGCCTGAGAGAACATCTGGCTCTCAAAGATTTGCTGAACAACTTAAAAGCAATGAGTCAGCAAAGCTTTCAAGTGTGCAGTGAACATTTAGAAAAAGTAAAAACAGCCAATCAAGATACAAGAGAGGATGAATTATGATGAACATTGTGTTAGCAAGAATTGATGACCGCTTTATTCACGGCCAAATCCTGACAAGGTGGATAAAAGTCCATGCAGCCGACCGAATCATCGTTGTCTCCGACGATATTGCTCAGGACGAAATGAGAAAAACGCTGATCCTTTCTGTTGCGCCTTCAAATGTAAAGGCGAGTGCCGTCTCGGTTTCTAAAATGGCAAAAGCATTTCATAGTCCGCGCTACGAAGGGGTAACGGCAATGCTCTTGTTTGAAAATCCGTCCGATATTGTATCTCTTATAGAAGCAGGTGTACCGATCAAAACCGTAAACGTGGGGGGAATGCGTTTTGAAAATCATCGCAGGCAAATCACAAAATCAGTCAGTGTCACAGAACAAGATATAAAGGCATTTGAAACATTAAGTGACAAGGGCGTGAAACTGGAATTGAGGCAGCTGCCTTCAGATGCCAGTGAGGATTTTGTACAGATTTTACGGAACGTAACAAAATAATCAAGGGGATGAGAATATGTCTTCATTACAAATTATTTTGTTGTTAATCATTGCAGCAATCACCGGAATCGCAAGTGTATTGGATGAAGGGCAGACACACCGTCCGCTTGTGGCCTGTACGTTGGTTGGCTTGGTGCTCGGGGACTTAAAAACGGGAATTATTCTTGGAGGCACACTGGAGCTGATGGCGCTCGGCTGGATGAACGTCGGGCTTGCCATGGCACCTGATACAGCGATCGCCTCTGTCATCTCAACCATTTTAGTTATTACCGCTGATCAGGGAATTGGCGAAGGGATTGCTGTCGCTGTTGCTTTAGCAGCTGCGGGTCAGGCGCTGACGATTTTTGTTCGGACGATCACTGTCTTTTTCATCCACCGCGCTGATCAATATGCAAAAGCGGGAAATATAAAAGGAATTGAAATTATGCATATTACCGCGATGGTGTTTCAAGCTTTGCGCGTCATGATTCCTACATTGATTGTTGCTTTAATTAGTGTCAGCGCTGTTCAGGCGTTCTTGGGAAATATTCCTGATGTCATTACAAAAGGACTGCAAATAGGCGGAGGCATTATTGTGGTTGTCGGGTATGCCATGGTGATCAATATGATGAATATTCCTTATTTAAAGCCATTTTTCTATATTGGTTTCTTATTAGCGGCGTTTACCGATTTTAACTTAGTGGGATTTGGAGCCCTTGGTCTCTGTCTGGCGCTTTTATACCAGCAGGTGATGCAAAAACAAAGCGCTCATGGAGCAGTCGCGGCCGCATCAGACAGTGGCAGTGTTGCTGTTTATGATGACGATGATGATCTTGATGCCTAAACGATGAGGGGGGAAGAAAAAATGGAGAAAGAAAAACGATTAACGAAAAAAGAAATTTTCAGCATGTTTATTCGTTCAAATTTTTTACTCGGTTCCTTTAACTTCGAACGTGTGCAGGCAATGGGATATTGTTATGTCATGATACCGGCGATCAAAAAATTGTACGGTCCCGGAGCGAAAAGAAACGAAGCCTTGCAGCGGCATTTGGAATGGTTTAATACACATCCGTGGCTGACAGCGCCTATATTTGGCGTGACGGCAGCCATGGAAGAAGAAATGGCGAACAATAAAGGAATTGACGAAAAAGCGATAAGCGGAATGAAAATTGGTTTGATGGGACCAATAGCGGGCGTAGGCGACCCGATTTTCTGGGGAACGATTCGTCCTGTCTTAGCTGCGCTAGGAGCCTCCCTTGCTTTAGGAGGAAACATTGCCGGTCCTTTGCTATTCTTTTTCTTGCTGAATGCCATAAGATTAAGCACAAAATATTACGGATTAAAGTATGGCTATGTGAAAGGAATGGAGATTCTTCAGGATTTAGCGGGGAATCGCATTCAAAAGCTTACAGAGGGCGCTTCGATTCTCGGATTATTTGTTATGGGGGCTCTCGTGTCCAAATGGACCACCATCAACATTCCAATCGTTGTATCCAGGATTAAGGATGAAAGCGGAAAAGTAGATGTTCAAACTGTACAAAACGTGTTAGACAGCATTATGCCGGGTGCGCTGCCTCTCGGATTAACGTTATTGGTGGCATGGATGCTTCGCAAAGGGGTGAATCCTCTTCTCATTATTTGCGGCATCTTTGTCATCGGGATTCTCGGGTATTGGGCTGGATTCTTAGCATAAGCTGTGTGAAGGAAAAAGAGAGAAACTGCAGCAGTCTTTTCATATATAAATCATTCGGATAACAGCGAAACAGAGGAGAATTGCCAGAAACGGACCAGCTTGCTTAGCAGTCTCTCTTGAAAGTGTTCAAACATGAAGAGAGGAGCGAAGGAACAAATGAAAAAGAGACTTATTCAAGTCATGATCATGTTCACCCTGCTGTTGACTATGGCATTTTCGGCAGATGCAGCCGATTCAAGCTACTATGATGAGGATTACCGTCCTCAATACCACTTCACACCAGAGGCAAACTGGATGAATGACCCAAACGGAATGGTATATTATGCCGGGGAATATCACTTGTTCTATCAATACCATCCATACGGGCTTCAGTGGGGGCCCATGCATTGGGGGCATGCCGTCAGCAAAGATTTGGTTACATGGGAACACCTTCCTGTTGCGCTGTATCCGGATGAAAAAGGCACGATCTTTTCTGGAAGCGCAGTTGTAGATAAAAATAACACTAGCGGTTTTCAAACAGGCAAAGAGAGGCCGCTTGTGGCCATTTATACACAGGATCGGGAAGGCCATCAAGTGCAAAGTATTGCCTATAGCAACGACAAAGGAAGAACATGGACGAAATACGCTGGCAACCCTGTCATTCCAAACCCGGGTAAAAAAGATTTTCGCGATCCAAAAGTCTTTTGGTATGAGAAAGAAAAAAAGTGGGTAATGGTGCTTGCGGCCGGTGACCGAATCCTCATTTATACATCAAAAAATCTGAAGCAGTGGACGTATGCAAGTGAATTTGGACAGGGTCAAGGAAGCCACGGGGGAGTATGGGAATGCCCGGATTTATTTGAGCTTCCGGTAGACGGCAATCCGAATCAAAAGAAATGGGTCATGCAGGTCAGTGTCGGAAACGGAGCGGTCTCGGGAGGATCAGGCATGCAATATTTTGTAGGGGACTTTGATGGAACTCATTTTAAAAATGAAAACCCGTCAAACAAAGTTCTCTGGACGGATTACGGCAGAGACTTTTATGCCGCTGTATCCTGGTCCGATATTCCAGCCACAGATAGTCGGAGACTATGGTTAGGGTGGATGAGCAATTGGCAATATGCGAATGATGTTCCGACATCCCCATGGAGAAGTGCAACGTCCATTCCAAGAGAGTTAAAATTGAAAGCGTTTACCGAAGGGGTTAGAGTGGTCCAAACACCAGTGAAAGAGCTGGAAACGATTCGCGGGACCTCTAAGAAGTGGAAGAATCTGACCATATCGCCTGCAAGTCATAATGTGTTAGCAGGGCAATCTGGAGATGCCTATGAAATAAATGCAGAATTTAAAGTAAGCCCTGGTTCAGCTGCTGAATTTGGTTTTAAGGTCCGAACAGGTGAAAATCAATTTACGAAGGTCGGCTATGACCGAAGGAACGCCAAATTGTTCGTTGACCGGAGCGAGTCGGGCAACGACACCTTTAATCCGGCCTTTAACACCGGAAAAGAAACAGCCCCATTGAAGCCGGTAAATGGGAAGGTTAAGATGCGCATTTTTGTTGACCGCTCCTCGGTTGAAGTATTTGGGAATGACGGAAAGCAGGTCATAACGGATATTATTCTCCCAGACCGATCAAGCAAAGGGCTTGAATTATATGCTGCAAAGGGCGGTGTAAAGGTAAAATCTTTAACCATACACCCTTTAAAAAAGGTATGGGGAACGTCACCTTTTATGTCCAATATGACTGGCTGGACGACTGTAAATGGCACGTGGGCCGACACAATTGAGGGGAAACAAGGGAGGTCGGACGGAGATTCCTTTATCTTGTCTTCAGCATCCGGGTCAGACTTCACTTATGAATCTGATATCACCATTAAGGATGGAAACGGAAGAGGGGCAGGAGCACTAATGTTTCGCTCTGACAAAGATGCCAAAAACGGTTATCTTGCCAATGTGGACGCGAAGCATGACCTGGTGAAATTCTTTAAATTTGAGAACGGTGTTGCTTCTGTCATTGCTGAATACAAAACACCGATAGACGTTAATAAAAAGTATCATCTGAAAACAGAGGCCGAGGGCGATCGCTTTAAAATCTATTTAGATGATCGTCTTGTGATTGATGCAAATGATTCCGCATTTTCAGAAGGCCAATTTGGCTTGAATGTGTGGGACGCGACTGCTGTCTTTCAGAATGTAAAGAAGGAGTCTTAATTTTAAAAAAGGCACAGACCCGAACAGTCTGTGCCTTCTCGTTATTTTAACAAATTTAAAGATTCGCGGTTAAATGCTTCCAAATCATCAGGTGTTCTGCTTGTGACAATGTTGTGGCTGACGACTACTTCTGCATCTTTGTAGTTTGCACCGGCATTGATTAAATCTTTGCGGATGCTGCGGTAGCCTGTGATATCTTTGCCTTTTAGAAGATCCGTATCAATCAGTACTTGCGGGCCGTGGCAAATTGCGAAAACAGGTTTTTTGTTTTCGACAAATGCTTTTGCGAATTCACCCGGACGGTCATCTGCACGAAGCAAATCCGGAGAGAATCCCCCAGGAATTAAAAGTGCATCAAAGTCACTTGCATCCACATCAGAGATGGCTTTGTCAATCTTTACTTTCTCGCCATGCTTACCGGTCACTTCTTTGCCGGCTTCCAAATCGATAGCTACAACACTGTAGCCAGCTTCTTCGTATGCTTTTACCGGACTTGTATATTCGATGTCTTCGAATTGGTCTGTAACAAGAACTGCAATTTTTTTGCTCATAAAAAACCCTCCTAATAACTCTCTATTCATAGAATAACAGGAAGATTGACCGGCCTTCAAAATATTTGCTTAACGAGATCGTTTTTCGTGAGTTTCAATAAAAGCGGGTCAGCCCATATAAGGACTTACCTATTACAATGTGGAAATATCAATCACAAATCGATAACGGACATCGCTTCGGAGGATACGTTCGTATGCTTCGTCCACTTGGTCAGCTCGGATGACTTCGATTTTAGGTTCGATGTCATGCTCAGCTGCGAAATCCAGCATCTCTTGAGTTTCTTGAATTCCGCCGACTAGAGAACCTGCAATGCTGCGGCGCCCCATGATTAGGGAAAACACACTGTATGTGTCCGGCTTGGCAGGAGCTCCAACGTTTACAAGTGTCCCGTCTATACGAAGCATTGATAAATAGGCATCCACATCAAGATTCGCCGATACCGTATTTAAGATCACGTCAAAACGCCCGGCCAATGCAGTGAATGTAGCTGGGTCACTTGTTGCAAAGTAATGATTTGCACCGAGTTCCAGAGCTTCTTCTTTCTTATTCATGGAACGGCTCAGGACGGTTACCTCTGCACCCATCGCATGTGCAAATTGAATCGCCAAATGTCCAAGGCCACCCACGCCTACAATCGCAACCTTTTTACCAGGGCCAACATTCCAGTGTTTCAGCGGGGAATACGTTGTGATACCTGCACACAACAGCGGACTGGCAACATCCATTTCCAAACGGTCTGGTATGCGAACAACAAATCTGTCAGTGACAACGATTTTTTGGCTGTACCCGCCATAAGTGGGGTTTCCGTCGTAGTCTACTGAGTTATACGTTTGAACAACACCCTTCGTGCAGAATTGTTCCTCTCCGTTGAGACAGTATTCGCATTCTCCGCAAGAGTCAACAAAACAGCCGACACCAACGCGGTCTCCGACAGCAAACTTGGTGACTTCTGCTCCAACGGCTGTTACGACACCGGCTATTTCATGTCCTGGCACCATTGGGAAGATGCCACCGCCCCATTCATCAAAAGCACTATGAATGTCTGAATGGCAAATACCGCTGAATTTAATATCGATTAAGACATCGTGCGGCCGTAATTCTCTTCGCTCAATCGTCGTTTGTTCAAATTTGGCTTTTGCATGTGACACGCTTAATACACGGGTTTGATGTTGAGTACACATATGAACCTTTCCTTTCTTCATCATAAGTGTTGTAAAAAAACATGCACTTATTTATGTTTTATGGTGTCTTCAACATAACGATAAACCTTAAAGTCTGCTTTAAGGCAAGGGTTTTTTTAAAATAGCATTTAAAATGAACCTGATTTATAAGGTGAGCTACAGTCAGCAATTAACGCAGAAACTGTAATCATGCTGCGATCCCGGGGTGAAAGTTCTTCCTCTCTTGCCCAAATGTCACCGAATAGAACATCATCATGAAGTTCAGCAAACTTTGGCGCAAATTCTCCTAATTGTTCTCTTCCGGCAGTTTGTTTATTTGCCATTCAGCAATCCCTCCATCTAAACTGTTTTTATTGCATGGAGAAGTATAGAGCTTAAAGTGTGCTTTAAGACAAGTCCCGAATATATAAACCCAGATTCAGCAGCTAACCACTTGTTTTGAGCTTGACTTAAAGTTAACTTTAAGTGTTACCTTCACAACATGCAGGATAGAGAGGTGAAGATCATGAATATTGCTCAGGTGGCAAAGCAGTTTGGCCTGACAGCCGCAACACTCAGATATTACGAACGTGTAGGATTAATCCCGCCTGTAAAACGAAAAGACAGCGGCATTCGCGACTATGATGAAGAAGATATCAAATGGATTGAATTCATTAAATGCATGCGAAATGCGGGACTATCGATAGAAGCGCTAATTGAATATACAACATTATTTACCGAAGGTGACCGTACGGTAGAAGCTCGAAAAAATATCCTGGCTGACGAACGACAGCGGCTGATAGAGAAGCGGAAAGAAATTGATGAAACAATTAAGAGATTAGACACAAAAATTAAAGATTATGATGGGAAATTGCGCGAAAATGAGGCAAAGCTCAAAAGCAGGCCTAAAACGGAAAGTCTTCACGGATCAGTGGAGCAAAGAAGGTAGCATTCTTTGCGTGTGAAGAGGGCAGGTTAAAACCAAGGATTTTGATTCTGGCCTGTTTTCTCCATCAAGAGATCGCATAAAAAGAGGTGGTTACGATTCCTTATTTGGATTGGAGAATTTGCAAACATTATCGGAGAACAGATGGAGAAAAGCGGTTAATCTATTTACGGTCATAGGACCCGAACAAACAGTGCTCATTTTGAAGCTGAGGAACAGTTGTGCACAATCAATACTGTTCCTCAGCAAATCACTCATTGTATGTTAAAGGGTTGGCAATTGAATGGCTGTATCAATATTTTTTAAATTCAGCTTGACTTGTTCGTCTGTGTTCCAAGGATGGTACCAGCCTTTTTCCATCATATAGCTCGAGAGTTGTTCGTGCATATCGAGTGCTTCTTCCAAATGGCGGATAAGGACTTCTTTTACTTCAGGCGTTCCGGCTTCAGTGGCTGCCATCGCATAATTTCTGACTCCGTTTTTTGCTGAAATTAATAAGTCCATAGCAATGATTTGGTCTGTTAGAACATTCATGCCGGTCAGATATTCTATGATAGGATTCATGATTTATTCATCTCCTCATTCGTGCTTTGCATTAGATAAAATAGAGGCAAATTCCTGCAGCTGGCGTGTGGTGATGTCAACATCTTGCTGCATGATTTCTTTCAGCTTCGGATCAGATACCAGTGCTTTCATTGTTTTAGATTTCGTCAAACAAAGTGTCTTAAATGAAGTCATTTCCTGAACCTCAAGCATTTCGTGTAAGGCGTATTCCATTTCTGTAACCTCCGTTTTTTAAGGCTTTAACACAACTTTGATACAATCATCCATTTTGGAATCAAAAATGTCATAGCCATGCTTGGCTTCACTAAGCGGCAGGACATGGCTGACAACATCTCCCGGGTCAATTTTGCCCGTTGATACTAGTTCAAACATGTACGGCATATAGTGGATCACAGGAGCCTGTCCAGAGCGTATATTGATGTTTCGCTGCATGATATCTCCTAACGGAAAACCGTTATATCTGCCTCCGTACACACCTGTAATTTGTATGGTTCCTCCTTTGCGAACAGCTTGAGAGGCAATGACCAATGCACTCATTGTTCCGCCATGAAGCTTTAATCCGCTGGCAAGGAACTCGAGATCGCTCATTTTACCATCCATCCCAACAGCGTCAATGACTACATCCGCTCCGCCTTTCGTGATTTCCTTTAAATAATTCCCTGTATTCTCATGGTCTTCAAAATTAACGATTTCTACTTTGTTTGTACGTTTCGCATGCTGTAAGCGATAGTTTACATAGTCAACTGCTATGACGCGTTTTGCGCCTTTTAGCCAACAAAACTTTTGAGCAAACAGGCCGACTGGTCCGCAGCCGAGAACGATAACTGTATCGCCTTTTTTTACGCCGGCATTATCCACACTCCAAAAGCCGGTGGTCATGGCATCGGCAATCACGCTTAATTTCTCATCGGGTTCCTCACAAGATTCAGGGATTTTAAAATGGGTAAAATTCGCAAACGGCACTCTTAAATATTCCGCTTGCCCGCCTGGATAACCGCCAGTTTGCCCTGAATAGCCGAAATAAGCACCCATTTCCCCATTGTCATTAGACTGATCACATTGGCTTTCCAGTTGGTTTTTACAAAAAAAACATTCACCGCAGGCGATCGTAAAAGGGATAATGACGCGGTCACCTTTTTTGACCTTTGTAACCCCTGGCCCAACTTCTTCAACAATTCCCATCGGTTCATGGCCGATGACATAGTCTTCATGGAGATTAGGAATCAATCCATGGATTAAGTGTAAATCTGATCCGCAAATGGCTGTACTGGTGACTTTGATAATCATGTCATCGGATTTTTCAATCTTTGGATCGGGGACATCTTTGACAACAACATTTTTAATGCCTTGATACGTTACTGCCTTCATGCTGTAAAACCTCCAGTGTTAGTGTTCATCAGGTGTCCGGTCAAACATCCCTTTGCGATTTGTTTCATCAGGAAAGAGGTTCATATTGCCGACCATGATCGTGTTTTTTGCAGAGAGCTGATCCAGCTTATACTGTTCGCTCAGCTCATATGGATGGAACCACTTTTTGCTGATCATCAGTTCCGTAATCTCTTGGTGCATCGCAATTCCTTGCATCAGCTGTTTCCGAAGCAGTGCTCTTACATCTGGTGAAGCGGTTTCTGTCAAAGCTACAGCAGTATTCCTTACGCCTTCCTTAGCTCGTATAAGAAAATCCATCGCGAATGTAGTGTCTGCTAGTTCAGGCACATTCAGCGAATTAATGGGGTCTAAATGATCATTATTCAAAGAGGCTTACCTTCCTTTCAATTGATGATTGGCGTTGGGCGGCTTTGAGGGACAGGGGCCTGAAATGAGGCACGCTCATACACCGCCTGTAATTCAGTAAGGTCTTGAATGGATTGCTGCACATCTTTTTGCATCAAGTCCTTCAGTTCTTGGTCAAACACAAGCCCTTGCATTAACTTTGATTTCGCTATACAAAGTGTTTTAAAGTTCACGATTTCATGTAAGTCAACAGCCTCGTGAGCTGCCAATGTTTGATGATCCATATTGATGTAACCTCCTTTTATCAACGTTACATTTCCCGAAATGACGTTGAAGCATACAGAAAGTACACTCGGTATCATTTTTTGTTTTAAGAATCGCTGTTTTTGCTCGTTAGCGTACATTTCTTATGACATGGAATAAGCTGCACTTAAATCTGAAATAAGGTGAAGTATGGAAATTTATTTATGTAAACTTGACATAGTGCTGTCAGGTTTCTTTTTGTATCATTAAATTGGATGACCAGTAAAAGTATGGTTTTATAGGAGGCACTCGATATGAAGCTGTTACAAATTAGACTTTTGGTGAATGATTTTAAGAAAAGCGTCGAGTTTTATAAAGATTCATTAGGACTTCCAATAAGTTGGTTAGAGAATGAAATGGAATATGCACTCTTTAATAATGGTGAAACGAAAATAGAGCTTTTATCTCGAGAAACGATGGCTGAAATCGTTGGAGAGGAAAAAAAGTCCTTGGAAGGAGAAGCTCAATCAAAATTTTTGCTTCAGTTTAAGGTAGAAGATGTTGATAAAACGTATGACGATTTACACGAAAAAGGAGTTAAATGTGAGAATAAACCGCATGATCGCAAGGAATGGAGTGCCCGAGTTGCTCACTTCAGAGATCCAGATCATAATCTGATTGAAATATATAAAATGTTATGATTTTTCGACTCGCAAAATCATAGAATATAACGTTTGATAACGTACCTCATCATTTTTATACGCCCTGGTAAAAGAAAGCAAAGTCATAATAGGTTGCGGACACTGAACTTGCAGCATTTACGCTGATTTGTTTGGTGTCCGTTTTTGATTGGTGAAAAAGGTGGAGTATACATGAAGCGAGGAGAAGCGTGGATACAAGGAAGCAGTACACTGATTGAGTTAATTGGTTGACACGAAGCCGCTTGATCCATGTCCTTTTTCGGGATTGTCAATCGTGATTACCGACTGGACAAATGATTAAGAGCCAAATGTAACACACCATCAATATCAAGCCTGAATACCATTTATTTTGTATCCTTAATTGTCGAAAACATAGGAATAATTCCACTTTTGAAAGATCTAGTTTATGGTACATTGATAAATATATGGGAGGGGAGGGGGCATGGTATCTGAAAGTAAATCCTTAACTGGATGTAAGAAAGTCAAACGTACGGCATTTATAAGGGGAGGGTTTAAGGTGAATAAGTTAAAGAGGCTAAGTATGCTAACGGTGATGATTGCATCTTTGTTCATTTTTTCTAGCCATGCACTTGCGGCTCAGTATTATACGGTTTCAACAAGCAGCGGTGCTCCTGTCAATATGCGCAGCGGCCCAGGTACAAGTTGGGGGATTGTAACAACCATTCCGAGCGGAACCCGCATCCCGATCTATTGCTACAAAACCGGTACAACTGTAACTGGAAAGTATGGAACGAGTAATATTTGGAATTACACAGAGCGGACGCTTGCCAGCGGGGAGATCGTTCCTGGATTTGTCTCTGATACATATATGTATACAGGCTCAGACGGTCCGGTTGTTCCTAAATGCAGCTGGTAGCATATGTTCTATCGTTTCTTAAAATGAAGGAATTGAAGAAAGAGGGATGACATTGACTAAACTGAAAATGCTGAGTATGTTAACCGTTATGATTGCATCATTATTCATTTTTTCCAGTCAGGCACTTGCCGTTCAGTACTTTACTGTCTCAACAAGCAGCGGTGCGCCTGTCAATATGCGCAGCGGTCCTGGTACAAATTATCCTATTATGCTTTCCATTCCGAGCGGCTCCCGTGTTCCTTATTATTGTTACGCTTATGGAACGACTGTTACAGGGAAGTATGGAACGAGTAATATCTGGGACCAAATCCAGTGGAAAGATTCCCGGGGTGTCGTGAATATTGGATATGTTTCTGACACATATGTGTACACAGGTTCAGACGGCCCTGTCGGTTACAAATGCAATTAGCTAAATACTCCGTACAATAGAATCTCTTCTTAAGGGCCTATCTAGGACGAACCATACCAACAACAATAGTTGGTATGGTTTTTGTTGCGATGAAGTCTTCCATACCTGCATTTGTGGTGATTTTCAAAAGAGATTCATGATGTTAGACACTGGTTAATGTTGAGGACAAAATAACGAGCCGCTTTAGAGTTGTATCTAATGGTATAAAATACGGAATTAAGATAGGAAATAATCAATAGGAGAACGTAATGTACAAACCTATTTTTCGATGAAATCCCTAATATCACTTTGGTTAAACATCTCACATTGCGTTCTCGTTAGTGAAAAGTTCTTTTTACGCTTCGTGAAATCTTCTCCAATTCCATAGTTAGTTTTACCTGTCCTATTATGAAAATTTTAATCAATCCTTAACACGTATGTTTCTTTTCTTTTTCTAACATGTCGTGTAACCTCTCAGAAAATTTTTTATGATGCATTGTGTACCCTGTATGATTTCCGGGGAATTCAACCAATTCTGTTTTCAATTGTTCCGCCAGGGCGTTCGCGCAACGATAAGGAAAAAGCTCCCGAGAAGCACTTCCGCCAGCTGGGAGTATCTTCATCAGTGGAGATGTAAACACAGTTTTTAAAGCTTCGATATCTAATGTATAGTTGAGAATTCCTTGAATTTCATACTCAGTGAAATACGTTGAATTGCCGAGAAGCCGCTTTGTCAGCACAGCCTTTGATTGTTCGTCTGTCTCTAATCTTGACATTAACTTAATGACTTCACTTCGATGATTTTTCTTAAGGTCTTCCATGAATTGCTCGGCTTGTTTCAGCTCATTTCCATGCAGAAGCTGCAATAAGAATTGGTTCGTGTGGGATCATGACATGTACTTGTTCGGGATGGCGTATGCACAGATCAAGCCCGATAACAGCCCCGGAGCTGCTTCCAAATACGTATGCCGGCTTATTGGTGATTTTGGCTAGAAGACGGTGAGCATCGTCACTGTGTGTTTCCACACGGTAATCCTCAATCTGATTGGCGAGATTGCTGCGGGAATGGCCGCGGCGATCATAAGTAACAACCGTGTACCAGTTAGCCAGATGATTGGCAACATGATGGAACTTGTCGGCATCACCGCCTCCGCCGTGGACCAAAAGAATGATTGGACCTGAGCCACGCACCTGATAGTGGATGTTCGCGCCGGGTACTTGCAATGTTCCATTGTTTATCGTCATTTGTAGGACCTTCCTTTCTTCTCATCTCCCTTAACTTTACACAATTGGCCAATGGTATCATATGCAGGAAATAACTAAGAAACAAACTCGCCATATAAAAAGCACTGATTATATTTCATCAGTGCTTCCGTTTTGTTTATTTAGAGTAGACAATTTTTTTTATTGTTTCAATAGAGAGGTGATATTCATCAGATAATTGATGAATGGTTTTGCCGTTTTTAAATGCTTTTTTAATAGAAGCGTTTCTGTCATCGATCAGCTTTCTTGTTCCTGAACACGCACCCCATTTTTGATGAGAGGATGCAGGTTTAGGAATATATATTGTTTTTCCTTGAACATACTTTTGAATTTCCGATATCAGCTTTTCAGGTAAAATAGCGGTTGCTTTTACATATGCCATTTCTGCCATCTCCTTATTTTTTTATGACAAATAAGGTGCAAAGCCACTATATCAGAAAAGCTTACTTGGGCGATCTTTTAGAAAGTCTACCCCATGCAAAGTATCGCTTCCCAATAGTAGGCTTTGCATGGGACGTTGCGGAATCTGGCATTCTCATCTTGCTTGCCATTTACATCACCTCCCTAACGATTTTCGATGATCACTTCCATTATAAAATAGAGTAAAGCCTTATGGCATCTTGTTAATGAAAGTTGGCAGTATGAAAGGGACCTTCCAAGTGAGAGGGGCTAAGGCTGATTGGCAATCAAAAGAGTAAGATTCAAGCTATATTACTTTAGATTCAAAATATTGACAAATTGATGCATTTTCAACAATAGGGCAGTCTCTTCATGTATACTGAGTCTGTATTTACAATATTTAGAAAGGGGAAGTGCAATGAAAATCAGTATGCAAAAAGCAGCGATCTCATTACTTGTTTTCACCATGTTTTTTACCCTGATGATGAGCGAAACGGTTTTTGCGGCGGGACTGAATAAAGATCAAAAGCGCCGGGCGGAACAGCTGACAAGTATCTTTGAAAACGGCACAACGGAGATCCAATATGGATATGTAGAGCGATTGGATGACGGGCGAGGCTATACATGCGGACGGGCAGGCTTTACAACGGCTACCGGGGATGCATTGGAAGTAGTGGAAGTATACACAAAGGCAGTTCCGAATAACAAACTGAAAAAGTATCTGCCTGAATTGCGCCGTCTGGCCAAGGAAGAAAGCGATGATACAAGCAATCTCAAGGGATTCGCTTCTGCCTGGAAGTTGCTTGCAAATGATAAGGAATTTCGCGCCGCTCAAGACAAAGTAAATGACCATTTGTATTATCAGCCTGCTATGAAACGATCAGACAATGCCGGACTAAAAACAGCATTGGCTAGAGCTGTGATGTACGATACGGTTATTCAACATGGCGATGGTGATGACCCTGACTCTTTTTATGCCTTGATTAAACGTACGAACAAAAAAGCGGGCGGATCACCTAAAGACGGAATAGACGAGAAGAAGTGGTTAAATAAATTCTTGGACGTACGCTATGACGATCTGATGAATCCGGCCAATCATGACACCCGTGACGAATGGAGAGAATCAGTTGCCCGTGTGGACGTGCTTCGATCTATCGCCAAGGAGAACAACTACAATTTAAACGGACCGATTCATGTTCGTTCAAACGAGTACGGTAATTTCGTAATCAAATAAGCAGTAAGGAAAAGAAACCGCTGCGGATTGAACTCAATCTAAAAGATACCAATGATGTATGTTGGTATCTTTTTATTTGCAGTAAAAAGTATTCAATTCTCTATAATGATTAGGTCAGGCTTGAGGCAGATACCTTAAAGGACATTGGCGATTTCATGTAAAACAATAACAATATAGAGGCTTTTTTTAAAGCCATGCCGGATTACAATGGATCTGTGCAAGAAGGCGCCTTCAATCCATCTATTAACGATGGAAAGGGGGAGGCTTTTTGCACAGTCCATCTACATCATTTGATAGTCTCCATGCGTATAAACTGTTCCGTCCATAATACGTCGTGCGGTACGGACGATCTTTATACCAGTGGGCTCCACCATTGTTTCAATAATACCAGAAGAATGAGCTAGCCGAACCTTTGTAGAGTGGTTTTTTGCTATTCTTGCAGGGATTGCACCTTCCACTGAAAGGGCTCTTGTTGTACATATCGCTCCAGTGACAGCCAGTGCTTGATGTGGCTTTTGCATGGACATCATCCTGATGTGTAAGTCCATCTCAACGTTTGAATGCCAAGCACCTGTACTATCCTTATATTTCTCTGGTTTTGATACTATAGCCAGTTTGGGGACAGCCGGCGATAACTTTGTAGCTGAAAATCGACTGGCAAAGCCGCATTTCTCTGCCGCAATGGATCTTAATTCTTCAAATTGAGCCAACTGTAGATCAGTAAATTCTTCTGCAAGTTCCGTTCCATCCAGGCCGATACTGCTTGCTTCCACAAAAACTAATGGATTTGCATAGTCGATAATAGACACCTCTATTTGGCCTTGACTTGTATCTAAAAACTCCGAACTATTTCCAGTAGGCAATAAATGACCGGTAACTGAACCAGCGGCATCATGAAAGTTTAAATAGATTGGAGATCCAGATCCAGGTACTCCAGATATCGTAACATCTCCGTCATATTTGACCTGACCGTCTTCCACTTGCACTTCCGCAATGATCATTTTATTCGTATTGGTATTCAGGATCCTTACCGCAGTCATTGGTTCTGTCGCTTTTACAAGTCCTTCTTCGATAGCAAATGGCCCAACAGCAGCGGAGATATTTCCGCAGTTCCCCATAAAGTCCACTTTTTCTTCTGAAATGCTGACTTGACCGAAAGTATAGTGAACATCAATATCCGAGGTATGTGCTTTCTTGATTATCGCCACTTTGCTAGTAAGAGAATTGCCGCCACCCAAACCATCTATTTGTCTTTTATCAGGACTTCCCATGATATCAAGCAAAAAGGGCTCCCATTCGTTTTTATTGTTAGGCATGGCTGATTCATGAAAAAAAACGCCTTTGCTTGTTCCGCCTCTCATGATTGTTACATTCGTCTTGACCATCGTCATCATCCTCATCTGAAAGGTAGTATTTTTTATGTTTTTTAGTGTAGAAGGTAAAAAAATAAAAATAAAATATAAGTTTTCTTAATATTCAATAAAAAAACTTTTATAATTGTGAAAGAAGGACTAGAAAGGAAGATGAAAATGGATGAGAAAGATTGGATTTTATTGAAAATTCTTCACGAAGAACAAAGTGTAACAAAAACAGCAGAACGATTATTTACATCACAGCCTTCCATCACTTATCGGTTGAATAAGATTGAGGAGATTTTCGGAATTGAATTATTCACCAAAAGGCATAAAGGAATTACCTTTACTGCGGAAGGAGAACACTTGGTTGCTTATGCAAGAAGAATGCTACAGGAACTTCAAGATACCAAAGATCATATTTCTAATCTAAGCAAAGAGGTGCAAGGACATCTAAGGCTGGGGGTATCAAGCAATTTCGCTCAATATAAGCTCCCTAAGTTATTAAGGGAATTTTCCACTATGTATCCTAATGTCCAATATAGTGTACAAACAGGCTGGAGCACAGATGTCATGAAATTATTAGATGCTGGTATTGTACAAGTCGGTATACTGAGAGGAAGCCATCGCTGGAAAGGGGTGGAGGAACGGCTGACACGGGAAAAATTACATATCATCTCAAAAAAACCAATAACGATAGAGCAGCTTCCTTTTTTACCTTTTATCAAATATAAAACTGATGCTTCTTTAAAAACGATTATAGAAGATTGGATGCATACGAATCTAAAACAAGCCCCCATTATTGCAATGGAAGTGGATCGACAAGAGACTTGCAAAGAGATGGTAAAGCATGGTCTTGGTTACTCCATAGCACCAGAAATTTGCCTGCAGGAATCTGATCATTTGTACACAATGGAACTGTATAATGCTAAGGGTAAGCCTCTAATGAGAGATACTTGGCTAATGTACGATCAAAAATCATTAGGAATCAAACTCGTTAAAGCATTCATTGATTTTTTAAAGGGTGAACAAATGGTAACCATTTAAAGTTATGATAGAATTTTTTTTGGAACACAGTAAAAAAATATTTATTTAACTTATTACACCGTATAAGATATGTTAATCAAAAGTCATTTGAAAGCGTATTCTTGGAGGTGTAATATGCTTACTATTTTAGGTTTTTCGATGGTAACTGTTTTTACAATATTAATAATGACAAAGAAAGTCTCGCCAATTGTTGCCTTGACCATCACTCCCATTGTTTTTGCTCTTATTGGAGGTTTTGGTAAGGATATTGGCGACATGATTTTAGAAGGAATTCAAACAGTTGCAAGTTCAGCGGCATTGCTATTGTTTGCTATTCTTTTTTTCGGAATTTTAATTGATGCAGGTTTATTTGATCCGCTAATAGAAAAAATTTTATCTATAGTAAAGGGAGACCCTGTGAAAATAGCGATAGGGTCTGCTGTCTTGGCAATGCTTATCGCTTTAGATGGGGACGGTACAACAACCTATATGATAACAGTCTCAGCAATGTTACCTTTGTATAAAAGAATTGGTATGAATCCCATGGTTATGGCGACATTAGCAATGCTGTCGTTGAGTATCGTTAGCGGAATGACTCCATGGGGCGGACCAGCTACAAGAGCGATTTCAGTGCTGGGTTTGGATCCTTCAGATTTTTTTGTGCCATTACTTCCGACCATGCTTGGAGGTATTGCTTGTGTGATATTTCTGGCTTTTCTAATGGGAAGGAAAGAGAGGAATCGAATAGGCATCGTTCAATTAGAGCCTAGACATATAACAAAGGACAGCTCTCAATCTTATATGGCTGCTAGTTTGGAGAGCGAGCAATTGAAAAGGCCACGCTTAATATATCTTAATTTATTCCTCGTTATAAGTATCATGGTGTTTATTGTGCTTGGAACTAAGCATCCGTCAGTTTTATTTTTAATTGGTTTTGTTCTTGCCCTTACTATAAATTATCCGAATGTAAAAATGCAGAAGGAGCGAATCGCCGAGCATTCTGGTAATGCCATAACCGTGGTATTATTGGTGTTCTCGGCAGGAGTATTTGCTGGTATATTATCCGGGACAAAGATGGTGGATGCCATAGCAGGATCATTGGTATCCATCATCCCCTCATCAATGGGAGAGTTTTTCCCCATTATTGTAGCACTCACTAGCATTCCGTTTACTTTTGTTTTATCAAATGATGCATATTACTTTGGTATGGTACCTATCTTTGCAGAAGCTGCCTCAGCATATGGTATAGAACCAGTAGAAATTGCAAGGGCTTCTATAATGGGGCAGCCGGTTCATCTGATGAGTCCATTAGTTGCGTCAACACTACTGTTAGTAAGCATGCTTAAAATTGACTTGGGGTCATTTCAAAGGTTTGCCGTTAAGTGGGCTGTAATTACATCATTAGTTATTACGTTGTTAGCAATCATTACAGGGGCTATTACTATTTTGTAAAGAAACAATAATAATATTTAGACTGCCAATGAATCATTAGTTTGATTGATTTAAATACAGCTGAAAGGGGTCCCAAGCTGATCAAGCCAGTTGTCTTTCCAGTTACTCTATTGTTTAGGGTTCTTTTTTAGAAACGGCAGCGATTTTGTCGATGTTTAGCCAGCATTTTCAGCATGATGTGGAAAAGACAAGAGACAAACAAGCTCTTGTCTTTCCTAATATGATAGTTCAGTATAAATATTTAAGAAAAATGTCAGTATTGAGTCTTGGATGTATCACCAGGCGTATGCCTCAGGTGTCTCTCCTCCAGGTCCGGGAAAGATATCATTTAACATGCAGAGAATCTCCTTATCCAGACTGATTTCAACGGCTTTTATCGTATCACGCAGCTGCTCAACCGTTCGTGGCCCGATGATCGGCGCAGTTAAAACTGGATTTGCCAGCACCCATGCCAAAGCCACATTTGCTTCTTTTTCTCCTAGTTCTTTGCATAAATCTGAAAATTTTTCGAGTTGCAAACGATGTTTTTCAATTAAATCTGCTCTTTTTGCTGTACGAATTCCGGCATTGCTTTTCAATGCCTTCCCGCCAAGAAGCCCTCCTGCAAGGGGACTCCACGCCACTACTCCTAAACCAAGATCCCGTGCAGCCGGCAGCACTTCCATCTCAGCTGTTCGTTCTAATAAACTATACTTATGCTGTTCAGTGACGAGTCCCATGAATCGCCGTTTTTCAGCTTCAGCTTGCGCTTTAACTAAATGCCAGCCTGCAAAATTACTGGATCCAATATAGTCTACTTTGCCGGAGCGAACCTGAGTCTCAAAAGCTTCCCATATCTCATCCCACGGTGTCCGCCTATCGATATGATGCATTTGGTACAATTCGATATGATCTGTCTGAAGCCGCTTCAGTGATCCTTCCAGATGACGTCTGATTTTGTATAGAGACAAGCCCCTCATATCATTTGGTCCGTCATTCGGATCAGAAATCGGTTCATATACTTTTGTCGCCAGAACAACTTTCTCGCGGCGCTGTCCTCCTTGTGCAAACCATTTTCCAATGATGCTCTCTGTCAATCCTGCGTTTTTGCCCCAGCCGTAAATATTGGCAGTATCAAAAAATTGAATGCCGTTATCAAGCGCTTCATCCATGATACGGAACGCAGTCTTTTCGTCTGTATCAACTCCAAAATTCATCGTGCCTAAACATAAACGGCTCACCCGCAATCCTGTTCTCCCTAAATAGGTATACTCCACAACAAACCTCTCCTTTATCATTATTTTTTGCAACAGCTGCAATACAATTGATTCAACAATTGTTTCGCTCTTTGTTACGATTAAAAAGACGAAGCAAATGTAAAGCAGACGCAAAATTATAGGAGGTTTTTTCAAATGAATATAGAGGATCTATGGGATCAATTTCATCAGCCGTTAAAAACATATATTTCACATAGGGTTAACGATCAATCTATCGTTGATGACCTCTTGCAAATCGTATTTATGAAAATACAAGTGCATCTCCCAAATCTGATCGATGAACAAAAGATCGACAGCTGGATTTATCGGATCACTAGAAATACGATTATTGATTTTTACCGTACAAAAAAAACAAGCGAAATATTGCCTGATGTTCTACATTTTAATGACAGTGCAGAGGAAGAAAATTTCACCAAGGAAGCAACTGTGTGTATTCGATCGACCATCAAACGGTTGCCTGAAAAGTATCGAGAGGCTCTCGAGTTAACTGAATTCCAGGGGTTATCACAAAAAGAGTTGAGTGAAAAGCTCGGCATTTCTTACTCGGGAGCAAAATCAAGGGTACAACGCGGACGGAGAAAATTAAAACAGCTGCTTGAGGGGTGCTGTCATATTGAAGCGGATCGATATGGAAATATCGTAGACTTTCGCATTTTAAAGGAATAACTGATGAACATAGTCAGTTATTCCTTTAAAATAGGCCATCCGCATGAAAAGCATTTTCCCTTTGATGTTTGCAAGAGATGCATGTATAATATAAATCGTAATGTTTTCGATTTAATAAAAAAGGAGTGTTGGAATGAACATTTTATTTTCAAAGCGGCTAGGCATATTAACGATTGGTTCATTACTAGTTTTGGCAGGATGTCAGACTTCCGGTTCTTCTGCAGGTGAGTCTAATCAAACAACATCATCCTCAGCAGTTGAAGAAGACTCTTCCAAAACGCAAGAGCAAACATCTGACAGTCATACACACGAACATTCTCACGATCATAGTCATGCGCATGATGAAGAAACAGAAAAAATATATGAAGGCTATTTTAAAAACAGCCAAGTAAAGGATCGCTTACTTTCTGATTGGGAAGGAGATTGGCAATCTGTATATCCATACCTGCAAGATGGTACTCTTGACGAAGTGTTTTCATATAAATCAGAATACGAAGGCGGCAAGACAGCTGAAGAATATAAAGAGTATTATAAAAAAGGCTATCAAACAGATGTTGACCGTATTGTCATCCAGAAAGATACTGTAACGTTCTTCAAAAATGGAAAAGAATATTCTGGTAAGTATACGTATGACGGATACGAAATTCTAACCTATGATGCGGGCAATAGAGGGGTAAGATACATATTCAAACTAGCTAAAAAAGCAGAAGGGCTGCCTCAGTATATTCAGTTTAGTGATCATAGTATTTACCCGACTAAAGCTAGTCATTACCATCTCTATTGGGGGGACGACCGTGAAGCTTTACTTGATGAAGTCAAAAACTGGCCTACCTACTACCCGTCAAAAATGGATGGACACGATATTGCCCATGAGATGATGGCTCATTAAATGATGATTACTCTATGAAAGTTGTTCTGCCATAGCCATTTTTTTCTGTGGAGAATTGATAGAATGGGTAAAAAACTGATTGAGACCATTCAGGATCCGCCACATTATTGTGACGTGCATACCTTGAGTTCATCCCACATGAAGAGTAGAAGAAACCTATTTCAAAATAAAATCATTGGATGTATGGCAGTAGATTCCGCTTGAAATCTATAGGCTTATACAAAGCAAAAAAGAGACCCAAAGACCGCAAAGCTTCTTCAAGAAAGCTTTGCGGTCTTTTATATGATTCATCTCACCATAAAAAGGTATTTCAACTTTCTCTTTTGATCGACAATAGTCCATAAAGAGAAGAACATTTCCCTCACAAGTCGTGGCAGTAATCTCCATAGGTGTGTTTGCATGGCCCCACTTTAATGGTTTTGTTTAAATCTAATAAAAACAGACGCCATAAAGATTTCTTATGGCGTCTGATGGATATGAGGTAAGGTGTGTTCTTAATAGCCACCAAAGAAAGATGTCCCAACGATGATTAATAGGATGAATAGAACTACAATTAATGGAAATGACCTCATAACATCACCTTCCTTAAAAGAGGATAGTACATGATATGCAGATCGAGCTTATTCGATAGTGATACTAGTTTAATTGATGTAAAAATATTTTTTAGCCTAAGGCTGGACTGCTAACTGATCTATATTAGTTATGGGATCATACTTATCATTTTGGAATGAATCCGTTTCAAAGTGATGTGTTGTTCTCGGCCAATCGCTGGCTAATCTTCCTGATGCAATCGAGCTATATGAAGACATCCCTCTTTTATGGAATTACACCCAAAACTTCTCTCTCTTGCAGACCCTTAATCATTTGACTTGCATATCGAGCGTAAGCATGCCTCATCTAAAAATAAAGTGCACCATCTGCCATTTGTTTTAACATTTTTAAGACAGTGATGCACACCTTTTGCGTTGAGCAAATGGAACAGGTTCAGAAGGGGAGAGCTGCTCCTTACTTCACCCAGATAAAAGACGGGGATAGACGGCATGTACCGAAGCTAACTGAAAGTTAAATTGAAATGAAAAAAGGGGCATGTTATGCCCCCCTTTAAGACTATCGAGAGCTTCTCAATAGCCTAACGCATTGTATGTTTAACATGTTTTAATTTTTCACAACGGATAAACTGACACTGTTTCCTGAGACTGTTATTTTAGCGAAGTCTTGTGTATCAATTACAGGTGTTATTGCTTTATTGTCGATGGTGATGTTTGTAAAAGATGTTGAAAAGTTTGATTTGATAGATTGGCGTGACCCTGTTGTAGCAACTGTAGCGAGCGCTTTCCATTTGGAGATGGAGCCGACATTTGTTTTGCTGATTTCTGAAATGAGACGGCCGTTGTATCCCGCATTGTTCGTGCCCCAGTATGTAGCGCGGGTATTGCCGTTAAGGTTTTTGTAGATGGTAAGTTGTACGGTGCTGCCGGGACGGAAGCCTTTCGTATTCGTGAATTGGCTTCCTCCTTCGAGGTACTGAACCTGATCCTGCCCTTTTGAACCAACTTTCATATATGGTTTCCATACATTATATTTATCACTGTACTGAAACCCGATATCGGATTCTGTGCCTCCGCTAAAGCCAGAGTAGATATAGGCTGTCCCATTTGAAACCTGAATGGAGCTAGGAAGCTGGATTTTTGTAACAAAAATTGCACCAGTGCTGTTCAAGTAAGCCCTTCCGCCGATTCCATCAGTTAGCTGTGATGCAGCTTCTGCGGTTTTTGGACTAATAATACCCGGCACATCTACTGCACATGTGCCAAAAAGCACAGTTGCCGTAAGCGCACCCGCAAGCAGTCCTTTTTTCATCATCATTATTTCCCCCTATCATTATAATTAGAAAACGCTATCATCTTGTATTATAAAACATTATGAAAATAATTCCATAATGAACATGCTAATAGACACAGAATTTACACATTATGACTTTGTGTATCTGGCAAACGGTCGATTCGCAATCTCGAAAAATGTCCCGTGAAGTGTACATGTTACGATAACTTTTCAATCGATACTTGTGCTTTATTGAAATAGAAAAGCTATAGAGATGGGGGAGAATAAGAGGGGGAAAGAGGGAAAACACTGTAATCAGATATGTGTGCATAACTCAATTGTTTGTTAGAAAAGAAATGGGCTTTTTAAGCCCGCTTCTTAGTTCATGTTTCCCTTCAGGAGACTGTCTTTTTCATTTACATTCAATGTCCAACATGACTCCTTTGAGTTTGATCTAATATTTCAAACAATTTTTTGTACTTTGATATGATTTCTTGGTCCACAATTTTATGGCCAGAATCGAAAAAGGTGATTGAGCCCGATCCTTTACCAAGCTGATTACGATCTGCAAGAACTTTTTTCAACTGTTTTGCAGTACCGACACTGCCTGAAATAATATCAACTTTTATCCCAAACAGTTTTTCAAAACTGTTTTCGAAAAACGGAAAATGAGTACATCCTAACACAATCGTTCCGTATTGTTTCAAATCAAAAGAAGATAGTTCGTTCTTTAGATATTTAATGATTTTGTCTTCACTAAAATCAAAGTTCTCAGCAAATTCAACTAGTCCTGGAAGAGCTAAGCAATCAACAAGGTCATGGTGATCAATTTCTTTAACTAGATTATGAAATTTCTCTTCTTTAAGCGTCAAATTAGTAGCAACTACCAGAACTCTTTTTCTTTCCTCTGTACATTTATTTATAGCAGGCTTTACAGCGGGTTCGATTCCGATTATCGGAAAGTCGAAGTTTCTCCGAAGATCCTCTATCGCAATGCTAGTAGCTGTATTACACGCAATAACAAGAGCTTTGATATTTTGACTGGCCAGAAATTCAGCTGCATTGAAAATATATTCTTCAACTTTACCCTTTGATTTTTCACCGTATGGAACGTTTAACGTATCTGCATAAAAAATGTAATCTTCATAAGGAAGAACTTTTATGGACTCATACAATACAGTCATGCCACCAATTCCAGAATCAAAAAATCCTATCTTCATAACTTCTCACGCTTTCTGTCTCATTCTTTTTTTATCATATGACTTTATATCATCTGAATCAAACGAAAAAGAACCATTTTACTATTCGAATGTAATATGGGAGTTACCGATTTTTCGAATAGGTAGCAAAACATGAGAAGAGGAGATAAGATCGAAATGTTGGTGATGTATTGTGGTGAATTCATCAAGATCATACCAAATCAATGGGATGATTGATAACCCGAATCAATTAGCTTTGAAAATGTAGGAGTATTGAGATTTCCAGAGTCAGGGGATGAAATTACTAAAAAAAAAGCAAACTGCCTGTCGAAGTTTGCTTTTTGCTCTATCAATGAGGTGCGCCTATATTTTTATATCCTCTTGGCAAAGCTGATTTAAAAGCTGCTTAACCGATATTTCCTCAGTCAATGACCGTATCCCTTGACCTGCCCATAAAGACATCTGATCATGGTTATTTTGAAGTGAAGCCTTCTGTCTCATTGCCTTCGTTAGTGTATTTTGATAAGGGTACGGAAGGGTTTGTGTCTCAAACTGTTCTTTTTCTTCCATCCATTTATTTACGATTCCTCTGGCCTCTTTACCTGAAAATAATGTTGTAAGCTTTGTATCTGCTTCGTTTGCCTCTAGTATTTTCTGTTTATGTACTGGATGTGCGTTACTCTCGTGACAAATTAAAAAGGCAGAACCGATTTGAACGCCTTGGGCTCCAAGGGTTAAAGCTGCTTTTACTCCTCTGTGGTCTATCATTCCCCCAGCAGCTATGACAGGTACGCTCAGTGCATCTGCTGCTTGTGGAATCAGAGCCATTAAACCTACGGCAGATTCACCTTTGGAAGGTAAAAATGCTCCGCGATGTCCACCGGCTTCACTTCCTTGAAGGACTAATATATCCATTCCCCGTTCTTCCATTAACAATGCTTCTTCTACTGTTGAAGCGGTTCCTATTAAACAGCATCCAGCGGTTTTTAGCTTCTTTACTGCGTCTTCAGGCGGCAGATCAAAAGTGAATGAGCAAGCCTTAACCTTGTATTTTAAAATTAGATCAATTTTTTGATAGAAGTCATCCCACTCTTCTTGTACAGATGTGAATTGATTTACTTGATTAGCTAACGGTATGTTTTCTTTCCACTTTTTAATCTGATCTTTTGGTGGCATCTCTAGACCTAGCGGAACAAACACATTAATTTGAAAAGGAGCGTCTGTCAGCTCAAACATTTCTTTTATTTGTTGTTCTAGTAAGGCTGGCGTAAGATACCCCGATGCTAAGCTGCCAAGAGCACCTTGATTCGAAACTGCAGATGCAAGTCGGGGCTTTGTAATACCGCCAGCCATTGGAGCTTGAATAATCGGTTTTGTTAAGGAAAACTTTTTCATAAATTCATTCATACCGAATCCCCCCGTTAAGACATGATTTTTGAAAAAAGTGTCATTTTAAAATTTACTCAAAAACCCGTATTCGCTTAAATATATCGTTTTCCTTCTTTTTGTCAATCTCTCATACTAGTTAACATGACGATAAAGCAGGGGGGATTAAAGTGTGTCAAAGATAGTGTCGTCCCATGGCGGCTCTGCAAAAAACTGAATATTCATGTAGTCCTTCATAGTTGATATCTGATATTGAGATGTCTTGCATCTTAATATTGAATGATATATAGGAGAACTTCATGTAAAATAAAGCTTAGAAGAATACATCACATTCAAGAATGAAAAAATCTATAAGACGTACAGATCAATATTCGGTTTTACAGTTAGATATTAAGGCTGAAACGGAGGAACATGCGATGCGAAGTGAGCAGGAAATGATGGACATTTTCTTGGACTTTGCTTTGAACGATGAGAGAATCCGATTGGTCACTTTGGAAGGGTCACGTACAAACAGAAATATCCCTTCTGACAACTTCCAAGATTATGACATCTCGTATTTTGTAACTGATGTAGAATCTTTTAAAGAAAATGATCAGTGGCTCGAAATCTTTGGGAAGCGCATTATGATGCAAAAACCAGAAGATATGGAGCTTTTTCCTCCCGAATTAGGTAATTGGTTTTCATACATTATTCTTTTTGAGGATGGCAACAAATTAGATCTAACCCTTATTCCAATTCGTGAAGCAGAAGATTATTTTGCTAATAACGATGGTTTGGTTAAGGTATTGCTCGATAAGGATTCGTTCATCAACTATAAAGTGACCCCAAATGATCGCCAATACTGGATGAAAAAGCCGACTGCAAGGGAATTTGATGATTGCTGTAATGAGTTCTGGATGGTTTCGACTTACGTAGTAAAAGGACTAGCAAGAAATGAAATCCTTTTTGCCATTGACCATTTAAATGAAATTGTACGTCCTAATTTATTGAGAATGATGGCCTGGCATATCGCATCTCAGAAAGGGTATTCATTTAGTATGGGGAAGAACTATAAATTTATGAAACGGTACCTTTCAAATAAAGAATGGGAGGAACTCATGTCTACATATTCTGTGAATGGGTATCAGGAAATGTGGAAGTCTTTATTTACTTGCTATGCATTATTTAGAAAGTATTCAAAAGCTGTATCAGAAAGTCTTGCATATAAGTATCCTGATTACGATGAAGGCATCACTAAGTATACGGAAGGTATTTATTGCTCAGTAAAGTGATAAGAATATAGGATTGTCTTCATATGATATTTGATTCTCGCTGACAATGTAGACCAAGTCGTCACGATGTTTGTAAAAAGATGCGAAAATCGTTACGTTTAAGAAATGTCTACGTACTTTACTATAGATTATTCTTGTCCAAAATTTTTGTTCTTTTTAACGAAACGAGGCATTATAATTAACCTATAGGTACATTGAAAAAACAAAAGAATAAAAAGGAGGATTTTTGTGTTTCAAACCTTAGACCATTTTTTGAAATCTTGGGAGTTCGAAGCAGATGCTACACAGAAACTATTAAATAGTCTGACTGATGAATCACTTAAACAAGAAATAACTTCACAAAATTGGACTCTAGGCCGTATTGCTTGGCATACTGTTGCTGCCATTCGCATCATTACCTCAAACACAGACTTAACGTTCCATGCCCCAGCTGAAGATTATCCTGTTCCAACTTCAGCTCAGTTTATAGCTGACAGCTATCATCAAGCCAGTAATGCATTTGTACAGGCATTAAAAACCCAATGGACTGACCATACACTTCAAGAACGTATCAACTTTATCGGACAACAATTGCCTAATGGTTCACTTTTGATGTTTTTAATTCAACATCAAAATCACCATCGAGGACAAATGACTGTTCTTATGAGACAAGCAGGTTTAACTGTTCCAGGTATTTATGGTCCAGCAAAAGAAGAATGGGCAAAATTTGGTTTGGAAGCCCCGAAAATGTAATCAACCTTGTTATAAAAAAGTTACGCTATGACAACATGTAAAAAGATGTTTTGATGCTATCTTTTTTCAAAACATCTTCTTTTTTTGTTCGTTTACCAATGATAAGAACATATTTTAATAATTTTTATTCCAAACAAGAATGCCATCGTCATTTCATACGAAACGGTACTATCAATGGCTAATATTAATTAATATTTGATTGCATCTTCAGCCCCTGAAGCTCCTGGTTTCGCAAATGGCTTATTTATATCATCTGTAACGTAGGAACAACAATTGGTTCAGCTATAGGCGGGTTATTTATATCAGAAATGCGTACACAAAACGTCATATTGGTGGGAATTCTATCATTGATACTAAGTTGGGTAAGTATTTTTCTAAAAACTTATATGTTCTCTCCTGCACAACAACTTTCTAGACAGGGAATACATTCGCTTTAAAAACCCCACTTTTAAAAGTGGGGTTTTTTTGAATGCGTTTTAAGGGTGTTAACTATTCTTCATCTTCAAAGAAACCAAATAGTTTTTCTTCATCATATTCATATTTACGTCCTAGATTATCTGTATCTCTTTCGTGCTGTAAAAGGACCTTATAGTTTTTTCCCTTTGAAGATTCGTCTTCAGTAACACTTAGGACGGTTACTTTATCGTTCTCATATGTCTTTGCAAAAAGTCTAATTTCCTCAATTGTATCCTTTAAATCTGTCTCGTCACCATTAAAAAAGTCTAAAGAAACTTCAGTTGTATATTTTTCAATCATGGTTAGCTCCCTGCTAAAGAATGTTTTAGTTCTTAAAGGATAACGGAAATTGTGTATTTTTACTACTGTCTGCTGTATTAATAATGACACGATGATGAGTCGTAGAAGTGTCTTTTGTGCTTATATTTTTATTAAATTGCTTTCTATAGAATGTCCGCCATGGACCACCTTTGTCACGAGAAGACCAAGCTTGATCGGGCTGTGTCATTGTTAATCTTCTCAGTTCAGCGACATCTACATCTTTTCCATATTGAGTTCTATTACTTGTAGATTTTCGGCTTGCGTCATACTTGTGTCTTTTATACGCATGTTCACTTATAAAATCTTTTTTAATTGTACCACCATTCTTTTTATATGGAACATCTTTAGTGATTTTTGGTTTTTTCGGCTTAGGCTTCGGTTTAGGTTTTGGCACCTTTCTAAGCATTTGAAACTGTGGCGATGCCTTTTCTTGATTTGTAACTGCTGTTGTAATTGTCGCTGATTTTTCTTCGGTATCTGTTAAAGATACTGAAGTTAATTTGTTGTTATGTACTACTAAATTTAACTTTAAAATGGTTGTTTTGTTATCAATATTAGTATAGAAATAATTTACTTGGTTTGTTGAATTTGGACTAAAATCGCTTGAATTAAATAATTCTAATAACTCTTCCTCAGTTATAAGTTTTTTGCCGTTTTTATCAACAATTTTATCTAAACCATTAATTGCTGATTTTTGGAGATGCGCTCTTTCGACTTCTTTTGCTTTGACTTCACTGCCATCAATAGCAAATAAAGAAATAAGTAGACTGAAAGTAAGTATTGTCAATAAAACTTTCTTCATATTTTTCCTCCTTTTTATCCGTTACTCAAGTATTATAACTCAACTAACAAGAAAAAAAAGTATTTTCATCATAAATTTTCAATTGATTGAAAAAAATGATAAAGAGATATTCAATATATGAATAGATTAATTGGGTAGATAATATTCACAACTTAGGCGAACCATATTATTGAGGTTCATCGATTGCGGAGACTACTCTATGGTTCAGAAATTCCAATGAAACATTCAGGTGTTACTCAATTTGGAACAGAAGCAGCTGCGCCAAAAGGAGAAAGAGTCTAGCTGAGTTGCAACAAATGGATATAAGAGAGGAACGTCTTCTCAAAAGGGAAGGCAGATTATTACTGTAATTCATACAATGAGTAAAGCCTCCCAGCGATAAGCGAGGTCAATATTCAGCTTTTATGGTATATTCATTACTTCGTTCGACAAATTCTGCAAATTGTAGACAACTTCCTGATTATTTGGATAATTAACTGGATAGGAGGGGAAAAGTTGTCATATTTCATTATACTTATCATCGTTCTATTAATCGGAGCATTGGTAACAGCAGCAGTCGGTATCATCTCTTCAAAAGTAGAGGTAATCTCGCCGAAAACTACAATAGAATCTAAAGAGGAAGAACAGAAAAGTTTTTATACGCTGAAATAAAGCAGAGAAAGAGCATCTCCTACGGGGGTGTTTTTTATAGAGGAGTTGGAAAAACTGAATCAGACTAATTTACTTTTAAGATTCACCCTTGAAATGGCTGCACTAATCTCCTTAGGGGTGTTTGCTTGGATAAGCTTTAATGGTTATTTTAAATATGTTTTAACTTGGGTTTTACCTATTGCAGTTATGATTGTCTGGTCTGTATTTGCAGTACCTAATGATCCTAGTCGAAGTGGACAAACTGTAATAGCTGTAAACGGGGTAACAAGGTTAGTTATTGAATTATTGATCTTTGCAATGGCTGTTGCAGCGCTTTATTTTAGTCATTTAAAACCAGTTGGTATTGTCTTTTTATGTCTAATAATACTCCACTACATCTTTTCAGCTGAGCGTATCAAATGGCTTCTAAATCAATAGTTTTTCATTTCGGCACTCGTTATTAGAGTGCTTTTTATCATTCTCTGTAGAGCCAGTGATTCTCAGATTAGATTATTGAAGGTTAACGGCTTGGGCACAGTTGCAGTTTAGAACGCATTATCCAATAAAGAAGGCGCTCATTTGAAATTCATCATTAAACAATTGTACAAAAGTAAAATTTGTATTTAGAATGTAGTAATAAATAGAAATTCTACGTAGGAGGGTATCTTGTGGAAGAAAAGAAAAAAGCTTTAATCATTGTGGATGTGCAAAAAGCCTTTGATGATAAAAAATGGGGGGAACGAAATAACGTAAAGGCGGAAGAAAACATTAGTAAAATACTAAAATTATGGAGAGAAAAAGGATGGACAGTCATATACATACAACACACTTCTGATAAACCTCATTCTTTATTCCATCCAAAGAATGAAGGGTTTGCGATAAAGGAAATAGTTAAGCCTATGGATGAAGAAGTCATTATAATCAAGACAGTAAATAGCAGCTTTATTGGAACGAATTTAGAAGAATTCTTAAAATTAAATGAAATAACAACTGTAGTCATAACTGGTTTAACCACGCCTCACTGTGTATCAACCACCACAAGAATGAGTGGTAATTTAGGGTTTGATACATACCTGATTTCAGATGCAACAGCAGCCTTCGGAATGAGAGACCAAAATGATACATATTATGATGCGGCGACTATTCATAATATATCTCTAGCTACATTGCATGATGAATTTGCCACAATATTGACAACTGATCAATTAATAAATGATTTTATAAAAACTCACTGATGAAAAACATTTTGGCACAGTAAAACGGCAGGCGCCTTTCCAAAGGAAGGGCGCTTTAATTCGATTTCCTGCTTTACTTGCTCAGAGGAGATGTATCAATGTTTCTTTATCGAATGAAGCAAAGTGGCAAAGCTATTCCATGAATCTTTCAATCAATATCCTTTTATGGATTTCTCGTAAAACAAGAAAAAAAGATCATTCATTTATTTTTGAAATGCATAAAGTACTGACAAGAGCATATTTTAAAAAGCATTTCTTTTTTGTTGACATTCAGAATGGTGAAATTGTTGTTGCTCTATTAAAACATCGTGATAAACCCGACATTAAACTTGATCGATTATATAGCAGCAGGGGGGATAACAAAATGGGGGATCCTCAGTATTGAACATGTTGACGGTGACTAATGAGGCTGAAAAATCTTACAAATCCTTATAAGAGCCGGCATAGAAGTATTAGGAGTTTCGCCATTTTATCAGGGAAAGAGTTTAGGCAGCAAAATGATTAATGACTGTCTCATATCTTTTATTTCAAAATGAGGGGGCGGCATTTTGGCCCTTATCATGAATACTGATTTCAATAGATCATTTTACAAATCGTACTGATTATATATTTAAAGATTAACATAACCTTTCATAAAGATGGAGGTCGAATGAATGTCTTCAAAAGAAAAAAAGAGTGTAACCATCTTGACGGAAAGTCAATTGTCTTCGAGAGCATTTAAAGATGAAGCGTATGAATTTTATAAAGAAGTGCGAAAATCACAGCCTCTCTACCCATTATCTTTAGGAGCTCTGGGGAAAGGCTGGCTCATATCGAGATATGATGATGCAATACATTTATTAAAGAATGAAAAATTAAAGAAAAACTATGAAAATGTATTTACCGCAAAAGAAAAACGTCCTGCTCTATTGAAGAATGAAGAGTCTTTAACAAAGCATATGCTTAATTCAGATCCCCCTGATCACAACCGCTTGCGAACTCTTGTTCAAAAAGCATTTACGCATCGGATGATTTTGCAGTTGGAAGACAAAATTCAACATATCGCAGATTCTTTATTGGATAAAGTACAGCCCAACAAATTCATGAACCTGGTAGACGATTATGCGTTTCCTTTGCCGATTATCGTGATAAGTGAAATGCTCGGCATTCCCTTGGAAGATCGTCAAAAATTCAGAGTGTGGTCGCAAGCAATTATTGATTTTTCAGATGCCCCTGAAAGACTTCAGGAGAATGACCATTTGTTAGGGGAATTTGTTGAATATCTGGAATCCTTAGTTCGCAAAAAAAGGAGAGAACCTGCAGGAGATTTAATCAGTGCATTAATTCAAGCGGAAAGTGAAGGCACACAATTAAGTACAGAAGAATTATACTCGATGATTATGCTGCTTATCGTTGCAGGTCATGAAACAACCGTAAACTTAATCACCAATATGACATATGCTCTGATGTGTCACCATGATCAACTAGAAAAGCTCCGCCAGCAGCCGGACTTGATGAATTCAGCCATAGAAGAAGCATTGCGGTTTCACAGCCCTGTTGAGCTAACGACTATTCGCTGGACGGCTGAACCGTTTATACTGCATGGGCAGGAGATTAAACGGAAAGACGTGATCATCATTTCTTTAGCATCAGCAAACCGTGATGAGAAGATATTTCCAAATGCCGACATATTTGATATTGAAAGAAAGAACAACCGCCATATTGCTTTTGGCCATGGCAATCATTTTTGCCTTGGTGCACAGCTAGCCCGCTTAGAAGCAAAGATTGCGATTTCCACCTTATTACGCCGCTGTCCAAATATACAGTTAAAAGGCGAAAAGGAACAAATGAAATGGAAAGGGAATTTTCTGATGAGAGCACTCGAAGAACTGCCGCTCAGTTTTTAATTTTTTTTGGGGGATATGTGATTTTCAAACATATCTCGTTTTACTCCTCAAATTAGATTAAACGATAGTAAAAGCTGTAACATAAAAATTTGACATGATAGCTTTTCAAAAACAAAGTTTAGCATTATTTATGCCTACCGGGCATGAAAATGTCTTGCAAACACCAATAGTTTCCCCCTATCGGTGTTTTTTATTTGTTTTCAGCCTCATTTGGACAAACAGCTGTTACATAGAAAACGTTTGTTAAGATAAAATAATGGAGGGCATAGTTTCTAATGAGAAAAATAATAATAGATGGAAAAGACTTTGAAAATATAGAAGTTTTACATGATGTTTTAAAAGATAAACTAGACTTCCCAAACTACTATGGGAGAAATTTAGACGCTTTATGGGATTGCCTGACAGGGTGGATGGATTTGCCGCTCACTTTAGTCTTAATACATTTTGAGTTCAGCAATACATTTTTAGGTTCATACGCTGATGATGTATTGGAAGTTTTACAAGAGGCTCAAGAGGAACTAGAGGACGAATTTAAAATAATAATAGAGTAGACTTTCTGTTTTGTGAATTTTAACAATTTTCGTTCGCGGAAAAAGGCAATAGGGCACCACAAATTAAAATTTCGGTGAGACCGCAATAACTTTTTGGCTTCTGATAAGTTTCTTATGATGTTGGTATCAAGTCACACAAGTCCCATGACTTCTTTCTGATGTAAGATAATTTAATTATTAGTTAATAGCGAGTGTAATTTTATTCTGTGAATAATCGTTTGAAAGGATTTAAATTTAAATAATATTTGATCATCGAATAAAAATTCGTTATCATTTAAATTGGATGAAATATAATTCAGTTAAGGGTATTGGGGGTTGTGAAATGAGTATTATGCTTGACGAAACTGATAAGGCCATTTTAAGAGAATTGCAGGAAGATGCTTCAATATCAAATTTAAATTTATCTAAGAAAATTGGGCTTTCACCATCAGCTTGCCTTGCAAGAACAAAGAACCTAGTAGAAGCAGGTATAATTAAAAAGTTTACGACTATTGTTGATGAGAAAAAACTTGGAATCGAAGTCACAGCACTAGCTCTCATCAACTTATCACCTTTAAATAGGGAGACAATTCATTCATTTTTAGAGGATATAAACAAATTCCCACAGGTTCAAGAATGCTACACACTTACAGGAAGCCATGACTATATGCTTAAGATTGTGGCGAAGGACATGGAGAGTTATCGGAATTTTATCATTGATTCATTAATGCAGAACCCTGCTATTAGTGGAGTTGACACAAGCATAGTCATGAGTACAGAAAAAAGAACTGTCAGTGTGCCAATTGATGAAATGTAGGAGGTTGTTGATTTGAATAAAAATAAAGAATCGTTACATTTAAGCTCTCCTGCTATAAACACTCATATGAATAAGAGAAGTCAAATATGGGCTGCATTTCGTTCTGCATTCCCATATACTATTCCGATTTTTGCGGGGTTTTTGTTTTTGGGGATAGCTTATGGAATCTTTATGCATTCTTTGGGATTTAGCGCAATCTATCCAATCATCATGAGTTTTATGATATTTGCGGGCTCAATGGAGTTTGTTGCAGCGAATTTTTTACTTGGTGTGTTCAACCCTATGAATGCTCTTTTTTTGACGTTAATGGTCAATGCCCGGCATTTGTTTTATGGAATTTCCATGTTGGATAAGTACAGGGGGACTGGAAAGAAAAAGCTTTATCTGATTTTCGGAATGTGCGATGAATCATTTTCTATTAATTATACCGCTAATGTTCCGGCGAATGTTGACAAGGGCTGGTTTATGTTTTTTGTGACACTGCTTAATCATTTATATTGGGTCGCGGGGGCAGCGATAGGAGGGATTTTTGGGTCGTACGTGAAGTTTAATACTGAAGGGCTTGATTTTGTGATGACTGCTCTGTTTATTGTGATCTTCATAGAACAGTGGATGAAAGAGAAAAAGCATTACAGTGCTCTCACAGGGCTTGGACTTTCAGTAGCCAGTCTTATCCTTTTTGGCGGAAACCAATTTATTATTCCTGCTATGCTCGCCATTTTAGGGGTACTGACTGTTCTGAGAAAACCATTGGAGAAAGCTGAGGTTTCCGTATGACGATGACTATGATGCAGCAAATGATTACCATTGCAATGGTCGTGCTTGGAACAATGCTGACACGGTTCCTTCCATTCATGATTTTCCCTTCAGGCAAACCGACACCGAAATATGTACAGTATCTTGGTAAAGTGCTGCCATCAGCGGTAATCGGGCTTTTGGTCATTTATTGTTTAAAAGATGTGAGTCTGCTTTCTGGAAGTCATGGCATTCCTGAATTGGTTGGGGCAGCTGCAGTTGTACTGCTTCACTTGTGGAAGAAAAATATGCTTCTTTCCATAGCGGGGGGAACCGTTGTTTATATGGTTTTGATGCAATTGGTTTTTTAACCGATATGGGAAACTATCAACATGATCATGCTTTTTATTGAACTTGATAAAAATATATAAACTGACACAAGCTTATTTTGGAATCAACACTGTGCCAGTGCAAATAGCATCTGTAATGTTTCCTGGCTATTCAAGAAGTGTCTACTTTAATCGGAGGATGTATAATGTCAAAAAAAGTGTCTGCTTCCTATATCATCATTATAGGATTAATGCTATTTGCATTGTTTTTTGGAGCAGGAAATCTCATTTTTCCACCTATGCTTGGTCAAATGGCTGGAAAAAATGTATGGATCGCTAATGCAGGTTTCTTAGTGACCGGAGTTGGTTTGCCATTACTGGCTATAACAGCATTTGTTTTTTCGGGTAAACAAAACTTACAGTCGTTAGCCAGCCGTGTTCACCCGGTGTTTGGCATTGTATTTACGACGATTCTCTATTTGGCAATCGGGCCTTTTTTCGCTATCCCGAGATCAGGAAACGTATCGTTTGAAATTGGGGTAAAACCTTTTTTATCAAATGATGCAGGCCCTGTCTCATTGATCATATTTACAATATTATTTTTCGCATTGGCATGCTTGTTATCACTTAATCCTTCAAAAATCATTGATATAGTTGGAAAATTTTTGACGCCAATTAAGCTGACATTTATCGGATTGCTTGTAGTGGTAGCTCTTATTCGCCCAATTGGAACCATTCAAGCACCATCAAAAGGGTACACATCACAAGCGTTTTTTAAAGGATTTCAGGAAGGGTACCTTACTCTGGATGCCCTTGTAGCATTTGTTTTTGGAATTATCATCGTGAATGCATTGAAAGAACAAGGAGCTTCTACCAAAAAACAGCTGATGGGTGTTTGTGCAAAAGCAGCCGCGATTGCAGCAGTACTCTTAGCAGTTATGTATACAGCCCTTTCCTATATGGGGGCTTCCAGCGTTGAAGAACTGGGGATTTTAGAAAATGGAGCAGAGGTTTTGGCTAAGGTTTCATCCTATTATTTTGGATCTTATGGTTCAATCTTATTGGGCTTAATGATTACAGTGGCGTGTCTGACGACAAGTGTCGGACTGATCACAGCGTGTTCTTCATTTTTTCATGAATTATTTCCGAACATTTCTTATAAAAAAATTGCTGTCGTTTTATCAGTGTTTAGTACGCTTGTCGCAAATATAGGATTAACCCAGCTCATTAAGGTGTCAATGCCTGTCTTACTGACGATGTATCCTATCGCGATTTCCTTAATATTTTTAACGTTTTTGCATTCTGTATTTAAAGGGAAGACAGAAGTGTATCAAGGCAGTTTATTATTCGCATTCATCATCAGCTTATTTGACGGTTTGAAGGAGGCGGGAATAAAAATTGAAGTTGTGAATCGCATTTTCAATCAGATTCTTCCTATGTATAGCATAGGACTGGGGTGGCTCATTCCAGCTATTGCAGGGGGAATATGCGGCTATATACTGAGTATATTCCGAGCAAAAACAAGTTGATCAATCAACAGCAGCAATATCACTCATATCTCCAGGAAGGACAAAGTGCTTGCATGTTTTTAATCTCATTTGGACAAACAGCTGTTACATAGCATAATGTATTTTATGAAGGTAAAAATCATCGAGGGTCCGCAATACCTTTTATAAGGGATATGAAGAAGAAAAGGATAGAGAAACTAGGTTAGCGGAGCAAACCATGTGTTTGCTCCGCTTTTTTATGTTTATAAGAGAATAATTAAGGAGGTATTGTTGATTTCTACAAAAAATATTTTGACATTTCAGTAAAGAGCATATATATTTATATATGAACACATGATCATATATAAATATTACCTGCATCATGTTAGAATGCTTCATAACAGATTTGAAATAATAAATACATATGTATCAAAAACTTTAGTTAAGGAGGAGTTTTTTATGGGTCACAATCATAATGAAGGAGCAAATAAAAAGGTTTTATTGATCTCTTTTATCATGATTACAGGTTATATGATAATAGAAGCTATAGGTGGATTTTTAACAAATAGTCTGGCGCTTTTATCTGATGCAGGCCATATGCTGAGTGATTCAATTTCATTAATGGTTGCCCTGATTGCTTTTACATTAGCTGAAAAAAAGGCAAATCACAATAAGACATTCGGCTATAAACGATTTGAGGTTCTTGCAGCTGTGATAAACGGTGCTGCATTAATTCTTATTTCTCTTTATATCATTTATGAAGCAATCGAACGCTTCTCTAATCCACCAGAAGTAGCAACAACCGGCATGCTTACAATTAGTATCATCGGGTTAGTTGTGAATCTATTGGTCGCTTGGATTATGATGAGTGGCGGAGATACAAAGAATAATCTGAATATAAGAGGAGCTTATTTACATGTAATAAGCGATATGCTCGGCTCTGTAGGTGCCATTTTAGCTGCCATACTTATCATCTTCTTTGGATGGGGCTGGGCAGATCCGTTGGCTAGTATCATTGTGGCTATTCTTGTTCTAAGAAGCGGTTACAATGTGACTAAAGATTCCATTCACATCTTAATGGAAGGAACTCCAGAAAATATCGATGTCTCTGATATCATTCGTACAATTGAAGGGACAGAGGGAATTCAAAACATTCATGATTTACACATATGGTCTATCACAAGCGGATTGAATGCTCTTTCTTGCCATGCAGTTGTTGACGATCAACTGACCATTTCAGAAAGTGAAAATATTTTACGCAAAATTGAACATGAACTTGAGCATAAAGGCATTACGCATGTAACCATTCAAATGGAAACAGAAGCACATAATCATGACAATGCGATCCTTTGTCAGCCCAAAATAGAGAAGCCGCGTGACCACCATCACCATTAAATTTTTTATCTAACTTTATAGTGAGGAGATCAACTAGCATTTTGCAGATGCTGTCTACTGACAATTTGAAATTGGCGGGGTGATAATGTGTACGACACTATAGTAATCGGGGCTGGTCAAGCAGGGATCTCAATAGGATATTATCTTAAGCAGTCCGATCAAAACTTTATCATTTTGGATAAAAGTCATGAGGTGGGGGAGAGCTGGAAAGATCGGTATGACTCATTAGTTTTATTTACTTCTCGAATGTATAGCTCTTTGCCTGGAATGCATCTTGAAGGAGAAAAACATGGATTTCCTACAAAAAATGAAATTGTTGCTTATCTAAAGAAGTATGTTAAAAAATTTGAAATTCCAATCCAATTACGGACAGAAGTAATAAGTGTCCTAAAAATAAAGAATTATTTCTTAATAAAAACAAATCGGGAAGAATATCAAACGAAGAATCTTGTCATTGCTACAGGGCCTTTTCATACCCCCAATATTCCATCAATATCAAAGGATTTAGCTGATGATATTAATCAACTACACTCATCACAATATAAGAATTCAAAACAATTGGCATATGGAAATGTACTAGTAGTTGGTGGTGGGAATAGTGGTGCTCAAATAGCTGTTGAATTATCCAAAGAAAGAGTTACATATTTAGCCTGTAGTAATAAACTAGTGTATTTCCCTTTAATGATCGGAAAAAGAAGCATCTTTTGGTGGTTTGATAAATTAGGAGTTTTACATGCAAGTCATACATCAATAGTAGGCAAATTCATTCAAAAGAAAGGTGACCCAATATTTGGGCATGAATTAAAACATGCAATAAAACAGAAGGAGATCATCTTAAAAAAAAGAGTCATTGCCGCAAAGCAAAATGAAATCATTTTTAAAGATTCATCTACATTAGAAGTAAACAATATTATTTGGGCTACTGGTTTTAGGAATCCCCTTAAATGGATAAATATAAAAGGTGTTTTGAATAAAAAAGGTCGAATCATACATCATAGAGGTGTTTCACCTGTAGAGGGATTGTACTTTATAGGTTTGCCTTGGCAGCATAGGCGAGGTTCAGCGTTGCTTCAAGGCGTAGGAAATGATGCTGAATACATTGTAAAACAAATGAACGGTGGATAAACGAAGCAGAGCAGTAACTCACATGTTTACTGCTCTATTTTTTGTGTGAATAAGGGTAGCGAAGTGGAGATGCGCCTTCTCTTTTATTTAAGAAGTTAGAACATAGAAATAGAAAAAGCACTTTAGGACATACTCATATTTTTATGTTCAACAATGGTCTTAAGGAGGCTGCGCATTGAATTTGTCAGGTACGCATCTTTATGGCGTATAAAGATTGTTGAGATACAGCTATCTTTCTCAGGTAATGGGTGACAATAAACCTTACCTTGTGCAGCTAGATGCATAACAGCAGATTCCGGTACCACTGTTATACCGAGTCCAAGTGCAACACTATTTAAGATTGTCTCCAGGATGTTAAATTCCATCATTCTGTTTGGGAGCACACCTTCATCTTTGAGCCATTGTTCAAGCCTAGACCGATACCCGCACCCCTGATTAAAAACAAGAATCGGAGTCGTTGAAAAATCCTCTATATTAAACGTTTTGTTACTGGTTACAAGAGTAAGTTTTTCAGTATAAACATCATACTGTTCCAGAATAGAATGTTTCAAAGGGCCTGAAATAAAAGCTCCGTCTAATTCGTGATTCATGACCTTTTTAATAAGTTCCTCTGTTAGACCAGCCTGCAATGATAAATCCACATTAGGATACTTTTTATAATAGGAAGCTATGATGGTCGGCAGTATCCTCACTGTTTCCACTGTACCGATTTTTAATATTCCAGACGGTATATCAGTATCTAGAAAGACTTGCTCCAGTTCTTCAACATCTTTCAAAATTTTGTTAACGTATTCAATCATTTTTCGGCCCTCTGGGCTTAGTGAAACCCCTTTTTTATGGCGATTGAAAAGAGGTGTTTTGAGCTCATTCTCTAATTGCTTAATCCGCGCAGTTACATTAGATTGTACATAATTTAACTCTTTTGCAGCACCGGTAATACTCTTGTGGTGGGCTACGCATTTGAAAATTTGTAAGTCTCGCAGTTCCATGAAGATCCCCCCTTCATTAAAGTATCATTATCAATGATGTTTTTCATCACTTTTGTTCATTTTACTTGATGCTTACTTCTTTTTATAATTCTCATTGTAATTTTAAAGAAAAGGAGGGGAATTCAATGAAAAAAGGTCAATTATTCATTGGTGCCCTTACATGTTTAGTAGCAAGTATGTCTTGGGGCGCGATGTTTCCAGTTGCGGATCATGCATTAGAATTTATTGATCCGTTTTATTTTTCATTTATTCGCTACGGTGTGGTAACGATTATGTTAGTGATTTTATTATTGGTGAGAGAAGGAAAAAAATCATTTCATTTAGAGGGTAAAGCAAAATGGATCATTTTATTTGGGGTGATGGCGTTTACTGTATACAATGTTCTTATTTTTTTAGGTCAAAGGTTGATGGGGAAGTCTGGAATTATGACAGCATCCATTGCCGAGGCACTCATGCCGATGCTTTCAATTGTTATTCTATGGGGATATAAACATGTGAAACCTAAAAAATACACAATGGTCAGTATATTGATTGCCTTTTTGGGGGCTTCGATGGTCATAACCAAAGGTAATATAAGTTTCTTTTTTTCATTAGGGGATCATCTATTTTCGCTACTCTTTATATTCATTGGTGTTTTAGGATGGGTTGTCTACACAATGGGGGGACAGTTATTCCAAGAGTGGTCCACACTTCGTTATTCAACATTGACATGTTTATTCGGCACAGCTATAACAGGAATCATGACAGCTATACTTACCGCGCAAGGTTACGTGTCGGTACCGAGTATTAAAGTGATTGCAGCAATTAAGTATGATTTTTTATTTATGATTACTTTACCAGGTATCATAGCCCTCCTTAGTTGGAACTATGGCATTAAAATCCTATCATCCATTAACGGGATTTTATTTATTAACTTTGTCCCCATCACTACATTGTTAATCATGGTGATCAAAGGATATAACATAACTGCTTTTGATATAGTAGGAACACTGTTTGTCATTATTGGACTCATTTTAAATAACATATGTCAGCGTAAGGAAGATTATAAGCAGGTATTGCAAAAAGAAAAAACACATTTGACTATCACTTAGACGGTGGGGGATTTAAAATGTTTGAAGGTCTATTGTTTTTCATTTCAGCTGGAATTGTCTGTGAACTTGCTGCAATTAATAGAAATGGCCGCAAAAATATAAAGCAACAGGCGGAATTGATTCAAATTTTAAAAGAAAACCTTAATAAAGACATTAAATAAATCAAGACGGTTGGGTATTATTGAAACACACCAGAAAATTCAGGTGTGTTTTTATTTTGCTTTCTATTTTAAGTCTTAAAACGTCACCAATCGCTAGTTGAATACTATGGGAACCACTCTCCATACGGAAAAGATGATTATTTACATCATTCAGAGTTGATTTTAGGTTCTTTTGAACTTATAATGTTATATATACTGTTTTTTGTTTATTCAGAAAAAAAGGTTAGAAAATAAATATTTATATCGGAGGTGTACGCCTTACTAAGTAAGGCAAATCATTGACAACCATTAACCTTATCATCTTTACTATTTTAATTGTCTTAACAGCATTTTTTGTTGCGACTGAATTTGCGATAGTAAAGATCAGGTCATCAAAAATTGACCAACTCATATTAGAGGAAAAAAAAGGTGCCGTATCAGCCAAAAAGGTCATTACTCATTTGGACGAGTATTTGTCAGCTTGTCAATTAGGGATCACGGTTACAGCGTTGGGAATTGGCTGGGTTGGAGAATCGACTTTTGAAGTGATTTTGCACCCCTTATTTGCTCATTTTCATGTAAGTGAAACAGTCTCACATGTATTGATCTTAGTGATTGCTTTTGTGATGGCGACTTTTTTGCACGTTGTAGTTGGAGAACTTGCTCCTAAAACACTCGCTATCCAAAAAGCGGAAACCATCACTCTTTTGACTGCAAAGCCAATTATTTGGTTTTACCGCATCCTGTTCCCTTTTATATGGTTTTTAAATGGTTCAGCCCGGTTTATAGTAGGACTCTTCGGTTTGAAACCTGCATCAGAACATGAACTTGCTCATTCTGAAGAAGAACTGCGCATCTTACTGTCTGAAAGCTATAAGAGCGGTGAAATCAATAAAAATGAGTTGAAATATGTAAATAATATTTTTGAATTTGATGAAAGAATTGCCAAAGAAATTATGATTCCGAGAAGAGAGATCGTAGCGATTTCTAGTGAGGATTCTTATGAAACTATTGTTAAGGCCATTAAGACAGAGAGCTATACAAGGTACCCAGTCCTAAATGGAGATAAAGATTCAATCATTGGTTTTATCAATGCTAAAGAGTTCTTATCAGCTTATATTGACACAGACCAGAAGATAAAAGAGGATTTCAAGTTAGAAAATCATATCAACCCTGTTATCCATGTTATTGAATCCGTTCCAATTCATGATTTATTGGTAAAAATGCAAAAAGAGCGAACACATATCGCTATTCTTGTGGATGAATATGGCGGCACTTCAGGTTTAGTCACTGCTGAAGATATTCTTGAAGAAATTGTTGGGGAAATCAGAGATGAATTTGATAAAGATGAAGTGCCTAATATTAGAAAAGTAAATGATAATCACTATATCTTAGATTCGAAAGTGCTCATTGAAGATGTAAATGATTTATTGGGAACGGCGTTAGAAAGTGACGAAGTGGATACAATAGGCGGCTGGTTTATGACTCAACAAATAGACGCTGGAGTTGGGTCCGTTATAGAAGCCGATGGGTATATTTTTAAAGTGCACAAAACAGTTGGCCGGCATATTAATTATTTAGAAATTGTCCGGAAAAAAGAATAACATCTGGATAAAACACATGAGATTTTGACTAATAAGATGCTTAAAGCCTGAGATGAAATTTTCATCCAGGCTTTTTTAAACAATGATCTTGCAGTTTAAGTAGGTAATCATTATCGAAGTTCAAACGTTTCTCAGCAAACAAGGAGGCTTGGATATCTATAGCTCTTTTACCATTACCTTCTCACCATTAAAGTCGAGTTCACCATTAAATTGAAAACCAAACCTTTGATAAAGGCGTATAGCATGAATATTATTTTCAAATATACTTAAATAAATTCTTTTGCATTTATATAGCGCAGCAAGGTGCTGAATGAGGGCTTTAAGCATTTTCTTCCCTAATCCTTTTCCCTGATAGCGTTCGTCAATAAAAAATCGGTCAAGCCAGACTCGTCCGTTTTTATTATCTTCATCATACTCGGGAAACAATCCATACATTGCAAAACCGACTAGATCTCCATCATAGTAAAGCCCGACAGGTTTATAATAGTGACATTCTTTTGCATCTTCTAAACATACTTTTGTAGATTCAATATATGATAATTGATTCTGGTTGACATGCAGATCAAGAATTGCAGCACGATTATCATCAGTTACTGCTTTTATGTTTATACTCATACTACATTCTCCTTTTTTCTTATCCCGGTTAGGCTGCGGCTTAAGGTGATTGCAGATGAAATCCTGATATTGCTAAAACTCAGCTTAAACTATATTCACGTCAAGCAACATGTAGCCTATCAAATTAAGTACCTTTTCTAATTGTGCCTAACCAGAGGCATTCCCTGCATCCAAATGACTTGACTTTATAGAAAATGAATTAATTCAAAGCAGTAGCATCATTCTTTTTTTCTTTCCAAACCATTGTAAGACCAAGGCCGACAATCATAACGAAACCTGCAAAAAGGAAAGGATAATGAATGTTAAGATCAAATAGTATACCGCCTAGAGCAGGTCCAAATATATTTCCCAGGCTGGTGTATGTGGAGTTCATGCCTGCTACGAAACCCTGCTGGTTACCGGCCATATTGGATAAATGAGCGGTTAAGGCCGGGCGTAGCAAATCGAATGCCAGAAAAATAAAACAAGTTACAAGCAAAACAGTTAAAAATCCTGACATAACAGTAGACACGAAAGCCAAGATCGCTCCGGTTATTAAGCACAGCTGAATCATTCTTTTCTCTCCAAGTTTGTTGACCAATTTCCCGAATAGTAAAACTTGAATAACTACCGCAACAATGGAACTTATCGTAATAATGGTTGCGATATCTTTTGGTGTGAATCCAAATTTATGATCAGAAAACAAGCTGAATACCGTTTCATAAGCTGATAAACCAAAAGCCATTACAAAGACGATAATAAATGCAATGAAATAGACAGGATGAATGGATCTCTTCAAGTCTTTAATGAAATTTGATTCCTTTGTATGAGATGAGAGTTGATGGCGTTCTTCTATCGACAATGACTCTTTTAGTATAAAAACGGAAGTGACAGCTGCTATTAACGCGATGGCGGAGGCGAAGAAAAACGGCATGCGGATGCCAAAGCCGGCAATAAATCCTCCCGCACCAGGCCCAATAATAAAGCCTGTGCTAATTGCAGCAGAAACATACCCCATAGCCTTTGACCTTTCCTTTAGGGTTGTAATATCAGCTACATATGCTGTTACCGCGGGCATGATAAAAGCCGCGCTTACACCACCCAATATCCTCGAGAAATAAAATATTGAAACATGGGTCCCTAATCCGAAAATCAACTCAGATAAACTGAATATAAGCAACCCGAGAATAATCATTTTTTTTCTCCCGAAACGGTCAACCCACCTACCTGCAAAAGGTGAAGTAATTAACTGAGAAATGGCAAAAGCCGCAACAAGATAACCCATTGTGCTGCCGGATAAATGCATGATTTTCATAAAAGAAGGCATAACTGGAATGATTAAACCGATACCAAGAAATACTACGAAGATGTTGCTTAATAGTATAATGAATATCGTTTTTTGCTCATTTATTGATTTTTTCATCTGAATTCCCCTTTAACTCAATTGAACCCTTTTTACCTATCCTTTTCGCTTGAAGCTCTTTTCAAGTACAATAATCATAAGGTATATGGTTACCGTATAGTCAAGGAGGTTTTTATGAGCGAAGATGTTAAGAAGTATTTCACAACAGGGGAGTTTTCGAAGCTCTGCCGTGTAAAAAAACAAACCTTATTTCATTATGATGAGATTGGTCTTTTCTCGCCGGAAATAAAAAAAGAAAATGGGTATAGATATTATTCCTATCATCAATTTGAGATTTTTCAAGTCATCAGTCTATTTAAAGAGCTTGGGGTTCCATTAAAAGAAATAAAGTGTCTAATAAAAGGAAAAACACCAGACAAGATCCTGCATGTTCTAAAAGAAAAGTCTATTGAGATTGATAAAAAAATAAATGAGCTTAAGCAGTTGCAAACGATCTTACAAACAAAAGTGACGCTTACAGAACAAGCACTTGAGACTGATTTTTCCTCAATTTCTTTTGAATATTTAAATGAAGAAACATTCATGTTAAGCCGAAAAACATTAAACTTACCAGAACGAAAATATGTGGCAGCCATTTCAGAACTCATTCATGAAGTTCAGCAATATGAATTAGATGAAGGATATCCGATAGGCGGAATCTTTGCACGGGAACAAATCTTAGAAAAAGACTTCTACAATTACAGTTACTTTTATATAAAAGTAAAAGATGGGGCAGAGAACATAAATTATCATGTACGACCAAAAGGCCTGTATGCAGTTGGATATGAAATAGGCGGAAATACTGAAGAGGCATACCGGAGAATCATTGAGTTCATTGAAAGAAATGGAATGCAAATAGGGGAAAATGCATATGAGGAATATATGCTGGATGAGATGGTAGTTGACGGGTATGAAAATACATATGCAAAAATCCTTCTTCAAGTTAAAGAGGTGTAAGATTACGAGATTTTCATATGGGAAAATTGTTTCTGTTGTGTGCCCAAAAAGAATATAAACTGGTTTACTAAAAGCGAGCCCACAGCCGAACTTCAAACCTGCACCATTGAGTAAAAAGCAATGACAACCTGTAATTATCTATAAATTATTAAAATGTCTAGTGAAAAGGGCAAGGAGAATAAAATGGACTTCAAAGGGATTTAATCATGAAAATGAATGAAAAGATGAAAGAGGTTCAAAGAAAATATAGAGAAGAGCTTAAGAAACAAGAACTTGAAGATGATAAAAATTATATTTATGAAGGTAATAATCATCGAGGGACCGCAAGCTGACAAATGCATGAACGATTGCTATCATTATCCAGGGTGATAGCAATATACCGAGGAACAAGCGATCGAGGGATCGAGCATCGACAGCCAGATCGAGGCCTGCATAAAGAAAGCAGGGACTAAGGATGTGCTGAAGTATGCCGATGAAGGATTTTCTGTGGAGCTTTTAGAACGTCCGGCTTTGAATGCTTGAGGTAGGGAGTTTATCAGCGATGAAAAAATGATTTTCATATTCTTCCGCTTTTCCTTCTCTGCCCGATAAAACTCATGAAACATCTTCATCAGCGCCCGCTTTTTAATCCGCGATACATAGCTGCGTGAGATACCGAGTTCTTTGGCAATCTCTCGTTGCGTTTTTCCTTCTTCAAATCAAGTCCAAACCGCACGACAATCACTTCCTTCTCACGGTCATCTAAAATGTCAATGTATTTTTTCACTTTTTCAAGCTCCATATTGAGCTGGATCGTATCTATCAGGTCTTCGTTTTCTGATTTCAAAACGTCAATCAGGCTTATTTCATTCCCTTTCTTATCCTGCCCGATCGGATCGTGAAGGGAGACGTCTTTTTTGGTTTTTTTCAATGCGCGCAAATGCATGATTTCATTATTCATTACAAAAGGGGGGTGCATAAATTTCCCGTAACAGTTTGACTAAATAAATGTTGAGTCAGTTTCCTGTAATAAATGCTTAAACGTTTCTTTGCGAATGAAGGGGATACCTTAAATAACCAAGCTACATTTTCAATTGCATGTGAATGTATGTACGGAAGATTGATATTACGCAACATGAAAGTTGGAATGCAAAAGTGATATGTAAAATAATTCGACTGCCACTCCAAATAATCAGTCCAAGTTGCAGGCATTGTTTTTTTATCGCCTTCATGTCTATATATATATGGCAAAATTCATGAGCAAAATCATACCATTGATCAACTCGGCTTTTTCGGCTGTCCAAGCATATGTTATAAATTCCGCTGTGTTTAAGTGCGAAGCTTGTAACAGGTTTAAACGAAAGCCTGATATCTAATGACTCAGCAATCCGTTCAAAATTAATTTGTTCAGGTTCTGTAATATCAATCTTTCTGTATAAGTTTTCAATCCAATCCTCTAAATGACTGTTTGTATACCTCAAGATAAAAAACCTCCTTAAAGACGACAATCTAAAAATTGGATTCGTCTAAATATTATAGGGAAATCAAGACTTTTTTCATAGGAAAATGCGTCTAATGAGATGGGATATGAATAACACGCATCTGGATTTCTCTAGAAAAGTAAAGGTCTTTAGGGATTTATGTCAAAATAATAGTAGGTACCTTATGCAACAAACAGGGAGTTTGGTTGCTTAATAAGGAGGGGGAAGTATGAAAAAAAATATTCACATATTGGGAGCCTCTGGTGTTGGAACTTCAACATTGGGTGCTGCATTGTCAAAGTGTTTGCCTCATACGCATCTTGATACTGATAATTACTATTGGTTAGATAAATTCACTAAAAAAAGAGAAATTCCTGAAAGAAGAAAGTTGCTTGAAAAAGACTTAACAATAAATGAGAAATGGATTCTTTCTGGTGCAGTGTGTGGCTGGGGCGATAATCTAAAAAGTTATTTTGACCTTGTCGTCTTCTTATGGATTCCACAAGAAATACGGCTTGAGAGATTAAGGCATAGGGAATTTCAGCGTTATGGAAATGAAGTGTTAGCCGGAGGCAGTAAATATGAACAATCAAAAGCATTTTTAGAGTGGGCTTCTTTATATGATAATGCTGGAATGGAAGTTAGAAGTAAAACTTTGCATGAACATTGGATGGAAGATTTATCTTGTCCAGTGTTAAAAATTGAAGGCGATTGCTCAGTCAATGAAAGAGTTGACCGTGTCTTGGATTTTTTGAATTCTAATTAAACTAACGGCTAGTGATTGAAAAAGAAGAACACGCAGCAGATTCGCTTGCTCTTGTTGGGGGCAAGTGTTGACAACCCTCTGACTGGTTTAATTAAAGAAGGAGTATAAAACCTGTATCAAAGATGTTACTAGATATCTACGACACAGGTTTTATATTTAGGTAACTAATGTTCTTATATTTAACTTTGCATTTTTTTATTCTGCAATAGTTGATTCTATTTCTGTTTTCAATTTTTCAAACCACTCTAAATTAACCAAGTGATGTGAACGGGAATTTTCGTTCATACGGCGAAAGTAATCGATTGTGCCGGGAATTTCTTGAGTGATGGACAGGTATTCATCAAGGAGCTCGATTCGAGTTTTAGTCTGATCGATTTGTGATTGGATCAGATTCAGTAATTTATTTTTGTCGAATTCATCGGCAAAGAGTAACGCCCCATAAAATTGCAGGTTCACATATTCCGATTTGGTGCCGTATTTGATCATTAATTTTTCGAATTCTGCCCTTCCCGAATCTGTGACTTTGTAGTTACGGATTTCACGCCCGCTGGTTGAAGGTTTCTGCTGAATCTGTTCAATTAAGCACTTTTCTTCAAGTTGCTGCAGATTGTAATAAAATGAACCTTTCGTGAAGTTAACAATGTATTTGTAATGACGTTTTTCCATTAAGGCCAGAAGTTCATAGCCGTGAGCTCCGGGGTTTTGGATTAGCAAGCCAAGGATAAGTAAGGGAATCATGGTTTCATCACCTTCGCCATCCGCGCCTCAAATTCCGCGTACGTAATTTTACCCGAAGCCAAATCCATACTATGAAGGTAAATCTGTTCTGTTTTAGAATAGTCACCATTCACTTTCAGTGATTGCTCCTCTCCCGAAATGGGTTTCAAGATATGGTGCTTTTTCGAAAAAGCCTCGAAATAGCGGTAACCTAATTTGCGTTGTGAAGCTGCGTCTAAATGAATGCCATCAGGATTCGCAGTCAAACCTGCTGCAGTAACAAAATAACAATTCTGTTTTTCGTTGGCGAAACGAAGCAATTGTTCATTAACCTGTCGAAATTCAGTCGCGTGCTGTCCAAAACCGGTCTTCCCAAGAAAGTCACCAAGCCCTCCAATAATCAACGGTACCTCATCAATTTCCAACTCGTTTCTTAGCGTCTCGATGATAAGAGTTAATTTCTCGTAATAAGTTTCATGTAGCGAACGATAACTGTCACTCTCACCTTGGTGCCAAAGGATTCCACAAATTTGACTGGATCGGAGGGCGAAGCGGGCTTCGGACAAAGCATGCTGAAAAAGGATGCCTTCCGGATGCCAGTCATTCAATGAACTGCCACCTTCCGCACAAGGGATCAAGCCAATTTCTTCATCGGGATGAGCTTTCGACCATGCATCTGCAAAAGATGCCGCCAGGCCAACGCCGGAAACCGGACGGTCGTAATTAATCGGCTCTGTCATCATCTGCCACTGTCCATTGCGCAGCATTTTTATTTTTTCATTATAGATAGGGTCTACTTCATTCAAAAATCCACGGCCCGCCATATTCGACTGCCCCAACATTAAAAAAGACTTTATCATCTCATTTTTCACTTCTTTACATCAATATTTTAGTCTAATTAGACTATAATCAATTCAGTTTGTCTTGTAAAGTTATAACAAGGTTTTATTTTTTATTAGTATGTATGAAAAACAAACTAACATTGAAAATTTGGTGGATGTATTTGAGAAATAGCAAGTTCTTTTGCTATTTCTTATCCCACTATCGGTGGCGATTATTGAACAAAAACTAAAGGAGTGATACATATTAGTCATGTATAATATGTATCACTCCTTATTTTTTATAGCTTTTTTTGATTTAGATCTTGATAGACAATGAAAAAACAACAAAAACCCTGTCATGTAAGGGTTCCTATGAGCTTCAAAATCATTTTTCATAGGAAATACCTTCAATGATGGGGGTGTATCCCAAATGAAATGGATTGTTAAAAAGGGAGGACTATGTTGAAGAGGTTAAATATCAATAAAAAAGTATTAAAAAGGTTAACGATTGTACCAATTCTATTCATTTGTTATGTTTTATTTTTAAATCCTGAAGTTATACTTGAAGAGCAATGTCCTAATAAGCCTTATAGTTTAACAATCGTAAAACACGGAACAGGTTTATTGGATAAGAAAATTGTTCTAATATATTACAAAATCCACGGAAAAACAGTAGCTGTTGGGAATTTGGTATTTTTTGAGAATTTCGGCAGAGATATAGATGTTACTTGGGATACAAATACTGATGATGGAACTTGGTGGATAGATAAAAGCGTACATTTAACAATGACTTATGCTAAAAATTTTGAGGGAGATTTAGACAAGAAAGATATTGATTTTGATTATGGTACCTGTTCAATAATAATGAAGTCAAATAGGAATATACACTAAAAGAACCGCCAGTCGCGGTTCTTTTGTGTTTAGATTTAAACGGATTTAGGAGCACTTTTTTCTTTCCTTGCAAGTACCATGATTCCAGAAGATTATCATAAGTATTGCTGGCATAACTTGACAACTTAGTTGTAAAACTCGATGTCATGAGAAAGGTCGAAGTCCTATTCATTGATGACTTATTCAAACCAATAAACAGTCAGCCAAGGGCAACCGATTGGCAGGTTGAACAAATCCAGTCAGTCTTAAATTATCGTTATTTGAATCATAAGCCCTTGCTGATTTCTTCTGAGTTAACAGTCGATGAGATTTTGGATATAGACGAGGCTCTTGGTTCACAGATTCACCAGATGTGCCGTGATTACATAGTGATTATTAAAGGCGATCGAATGCAATTAAATCATAGGTTAGGTGATTGGGAATGAAGGAGAAAATGAATGTAAAAGCAACTGGTGGACTTTATATGTTTAGACCTTCAGATCGAAATAAAGGTAAAGATCTTACGCCAACTATCCGTTTACTTGATGAAAAAATAAAGCAAATGGAGCCGATGCTGAGTGCTTAAAGCAGTCGTGTTTCTGCTGGCAATTTTACTCTCCGCACCGAGAATCAAAAAAGAAATTCAGCTATGTGAACAGCTTGACGGGAGGTAAAGAACAGTTGGATTGCATTAAGTTCACTGTTTATGGTGAGCCAGTCGCACAAGGACGGCCGCGTGGATCAATACGAAATGGGAAGGTGCATATGCGAGATCCAGCAAAAACAAAGTATTTCAAACAGTATGTGGCATTGGTTGCGTCTCAGCATCGCCCAGAAACAATTATTACTGGTCCTGTCTCAAATGGATGTCAAAGTGTACAGACAAATGCCAAAATCAGTTTCAAACTCAAAAAAGAAGAAAGAAAAAGCTGAAAAGGGTCTTCTGCGGCCGACTACAAAGCCTGATGTTGATAACTATGTAAAGGGTGTAAAAGATGCCCTGAATCATCTGATATACAAAGATGATAGTCAGGTTGTGGATCTGAAAGTCAGTAAGTTTTATAGCGAAGAGCCGAGGGTGGAAATCATGTTAAAAGAGGTTTCTGCCTAAAAATAAAACACACCGAAGCGCTTAGCCTCAGTGTTCTCGATATGAACTGGTACTTCTATCAAAACACAGGGGGGGACCTTTGAGTGTACAATCCAAGAGAAATAAACATCAAAAAAGACTTAACTATTCAGCAGAAGATTGACCCAGGGAGAGTTCAAATCATTGTTTTATATGGAAATCAAGGTACAGCCCATATCTAAGATGCTCCGGAGCACGGGAAAACAGTGATTCAAACTGTAAAGGGCAGTTTTGCGCGGGTTGATTAGGAGATAGGTTACAAAGTTAGATAAACAATCGAATGGATTGGAGTAACTATACTAGGGGGAGAGGAGGCTGTGAGCCCCCTCATAGTTAACTTGAATAGTATGCGATATAAGTTCCATCAGGATAAAAAGTAACACTGTCTAAATAATATGTTATACCTTTATGAATAATTGTTTGTGCTGGATCTGGATCAGAAGCTGTTCCATAAATAACCAAGGTATCTAAAGCAGAAACTTCCTTCGTTGTAATTTCTCCAGAATGAGTATCAGTAGGGCTTGCGGCAAAGGCAGGAGCTGCAGAAACAAGTAGAGCAAGTGATAAAGCAGAACCAGTTAATACTTTTCTAAATTTCATGTTACCACTCCTTTAGTTTTTTGATACACTTAAAGGTTTCGCTGCATGTAAAAAATACCCTTGTAAATAAATGTTAACTAATTGTGAACGAGCATTTCTTATCGTTACAGCACCCTGGCGTGATTACCCAAATTTAGAAAGGGAAAAGGGGTTGTCCAAAAAAAGAGATAAGAGGATTTTCCTCTTATCTCTCAGATACTTAATACCAACCTTGATATAAGCCAGTCCATGTGCCGTCACTGTTCTGCCAGGCATCTTTTAAATAGTATTTAACACCAGCAAATACCGTTACATTGGCAAGTTCTCCACGTGTGTTAGCTGTGAGATATATAGTTTTTATCTCAGCTTGAGGAGTTACTGCCTTCTGACTAGTGCTATCTACACTAGGAGTCGCAGCAAAAGCAGGAGCTGCAGAAACGAGTAAAGCAAGGGACAATGCAGAACCAGTTAAAACTTTTTTCAATTTCATTTTAAACACTCCCTTTGTTTTTTAGTACAACTGTATTATTACATAATATGAAAAAATAACCAAGGGATTTTTTGTTAATATTTTGTGAACTTAGTTTAAATATAGAATCCTCCCGAATGCCTGCTGCCCGAAATGAGGGTGCAGTCTGGGTCCTGTTGAGGAAATATTGTCCAAGACGGAAAGCCTGCGGACACTAAACTTACAGCATTACACTGTTTGTTTAGTGTCCGGTTTATTGTTTAAAAAGGAGGACGTTTCATGAATCCAAAAGACATTGAAAATCTAATCAATAGCTATCACTGGATGGTGAAAGAAGTTCAACGGTTACAGAGAGTGTTTTATGGTTCAGCAATTCCTATGAAAAATTGGGGAGTTGCCCAATATGGATTAGACGCTGCTATACCAAAAGGAAGTCCCGGGAAGAGTCAGGCAGAGCTTCGTCAAATGGATATGCGAGAGGAACGTCTTTTCAAACGTCTTATGCAGTTGAGTTGGGGGCAGAAAAAATCAAAGGGGAGCAGCATAAGTCATTTATGATTGCATGATGGAGGGGATGAGTTACCGTGCTATTAGCCTTCACCTTGGCATTTCAAGGGAAACTGTACGCAAAATGAAAGACGAGTTGATCAGCCAATTATGCCAAGATTGCCACTTTGAGCGCTTGTTGAATCCGAAAAAATCGGAGGTGTAAAATGGGAGGCGGGTCGGCGCGGCAGGTTATTACTGCGTCACCACCAATTTTATACAACGAATAAAACCTCCCAACGATAAGCGAGGATTAACTCGATCGGGAGGTCTTACATAGTGAATCGGGTGATAAAACAGCAGCAGTATTTCGTTCAAATTAATATCCCCGACAAATTTGATTTTATTCAACAGTTTCGTTCGACAAATTTTGCAGATGGTTCCATCATTATTGTTTTTCGTCGATAATAAGATGGGAGATGAGTAAAATGGAACAAATATTTGAGTCTTTTCTTGAAAGTGTACCTTATACATATTTCACTCATTTGAAGGCTTTTAAAGATTACCTGAGACACTTAAAAGTCACTGATGATACAATTATAGATTTTCTTCAAGGTGTTAGAACAGAAAGGATAATTGATTCTTTAAAATTTAATATTGAAAATCGAACACAGAGCAAGAAAAAAATTTTGAAAAAAGAAACTGCTTATATGTATAGTGTTGTTATAAAAAAATTTTTTCTGTATCTCCAATCTGAACATTGTATCAAGAATCTCGACTTTGAAAGAGAGTTAAATTTGTCAGCTAGCAATCATTCATCATATAGATATAAAATGAATGAATTTATCTCAAACAACTCTATATTAAAAGACAGTAGAGGTTTTAATACATTACTCGAAGAAGAGGTTAATGATCTCATTAAGCAATGTGATGAAACATTAAATTCAGATGATATATATATAAATGCTTTTGAAGAGAAAAGATATTTTAATAAATTTAGATCAGCAATAATCATTAAATTGATAATATTAACTGGGGTACGCTATGAATTAATTTGCAACTTGAAAAAAAATAATCTAGACCTTAAATATAACAATTTAAAGATAAATGATTATTCTGTGCCTTTACCCAATAATTTCAGAGATCAATTTGAAAAATATTTAAAATTAGTAAATGAACTTACTTTTAAAAAAGATAACAATTTTTTACTTATTGAATTTGAGGGAGAGCATTTAAAAAAGACTACAGCTGATACGGCTAACTTCTTAAAGAATAGTATAGATAGAAGTGATTTAAATGGTCTAATAAAATACTCCGTGGTAAATATGTTAAAACATGAAATGAATGAACACGTAATAAGGAAGTTAACCGGAATTGGAACTAAATTTTATGAGCAGTGCCGCGAGGAAGTTGTTGATCTAGATAAGGACAATAGACACTTAAACTCTATTTTTATGTCAATGGCTTCTTTTAATACTTTATAACTAGATACCTTAAAGGTATCTTTTTTTGTACTTTTTAATACTCAGAATATGCAATTTAGTCAACGTAATGATTTGAGTGCCTTTCACTTTAGAAATTACTTTCCAAAGCAATTCAATCCAAAAGGAGGCATTTACCTGGTTTTGAAATTTTATCAGCATTGATAAAGTTAATAACATAGCAAAACGCCATAAAAACTTCTTATGGCGTCTTCGTACAGGGAGGTGAAATTCAAAAGGCCGCTTTGGATTAAAGTGCCTAAAGACTAATAAAGGAATGCAGCACCAACAATGATTAATAGAATGAATAGCACTACGATTAATGCGAAGGTGCTACCATAACCATTTGTGTTTCCCATATAGTTACCTCCTTTAATAGTAGATTAAAATATTTCAAGACTAATAAAGGAATGAAGCACCCACAATGATTAACAGGATGAACAACACCACAACTAACACGAAGGAGCTATTGTAACCATTTGACATGTTATCACCTCTTTTAGTGGAGTTAGTATAAGATATGTCAAACAATAATTTTCGACATAGATTTAAGTCTAAATAAGAGAAAATGAATATTTTGTCTAAAGGTGTAATAGCAGATACATCAGCAAAAACTATTAAAACAAACACAAACTCAAACATGAGGTCCGGAGGTGGGTAAGATGTAATGCCAAGACCACGAGATCCACGCAGAGACAAAGCTTTTCGTTTGTGGGAAGAGAGCGGCGGCGGGAGTAAGAAGTTAAAAGACAAGTGCAGTTCGTTTTTCTTTAAGCAATTTCAGAACAATTTTGAGTGCCACATGATAGCTTTTGGATGATCCATAACCACCCACAAGAAACTGAAACTTTTGATTCCAATCAAAGAGAAATTCTTTAAAATGTGGGTTTACTTGTTTAATCATTTATCATCACCTTTGTTCACAACTAATGAAGGCTTGTCAATAACTGAAAACTTAGCACAGATCGGTGTTAAAATTCCTTCAACAATAACAGATCGATTACAAACAATTGAGAACGAAAAAGAACAGAGTAAGGATAACGCAGACAAAGCTGCTGGCTAAGCCAGTGGCTTTTTTTATTACACAGACAGAGGGAGAGAGGATATATGGCCATTAAAGTTGTAAAGAATTTAGTCTCTAAATCAAAGTATGGATTGAAATGTCCTAATCCAATGAAAGCTGAATATATCACTATTCACAACACTGCGAATGATGCTTCAGCAGCCAATGAAATCTCTTACATGAAGAATAACTCTAGCTCAACAGGTTTTCACTTTGCAGTAGATGATAAACAAGTTATTCAAGGAATTCCAACAAATCGTAACGCTTGGCACACAGGAGATGGAACAAACGGCACAGGGAATCGAAAGTCGATTGGTGTCGAAATTTGTTATAGTAAGTCAGGAGGGGCACGATATAAGGCAGCGGAAAAGCTCGCTATTAAGTTTGTGGCGCAGCTACTTAAAGAACGTGGATGGGGTATTGATCGAGTCCGCAAACATCAAGACTGGAATGGTAAGTATTGCCCGCACCGCATTTTGTCAGAGGGAAGATAGATTCAAGTTAAGACTGCAATTGAAGCAGAACTGAAAAAGTTGGGCGGAAAAACAAGCTCAAGCAAAGCAAGTGTAGCTAAAAAGAAAACAACAAACTCCAGCAGCAAAAAATCATCCTATCAGCTCCCATCCGGTATTTTCAAAGTGAAGAGTCCAATGATGAGAGGGGAAAAGGTAACACAGATTCAAAAAGCACTGGCAGCACTATACTTCTACCCGGATAAAGGAGCGAAGAATAATGGTATTGACGGCGTATACGGTCCGAAAACAGCAGATGCAGTTAGACGATTCCAGCTAATGCATGGCCTATCTGCTGATGGAATTTATGGACCTAGGACTAGAGAGAAAATTGAAGCGTTAATGAAATAAAAAAGCTCTCTTTTCAAGAGGCCTTTTTTATAATATTAATCCTCAATATTTTCGATTACCTGTCTAACCATCTCATGTATTTGGTCAAACTGCCATTCTATATCACCTATTACTAAATGTAACTGTAGTAATTCAGTAGTTAGTTTTTCTTTATCTTCAATTTGACTTAAATTAGCTAAAATTTTATTCATTCTTTCATCTATTTGCGGAAGTTCTTTAATGTTTTCCTCTTCTTCTAAAAGTTCTTCTGTTGAAATTAATGTACTATTATATTTTTCATTTAATTCTTTTAAAGCACTAAAGATTTTATCAATATTTTTCATCTATCTTAACCACCTATTTTAATTTTCTTCCAATGGCATTCTTAGTCTTAACTTCGTTCAATGTTCCATCCAAATTCAACACTACTCTTAAATTTCCTCTTTTATCGAAAACTTCTAAATGATCCTTGTGCAAATTATCTAAATAAAATCTATCGCCTTTTTTCAGATACGGATTATCCAATTTTTTATTAACTTCATAGATTGATTGGCCTTGGAATTGATTTTTTGTTTTTGTAACATTGTTTTTTATAGTTTTTCCAAATCCATCATTAAAAAATTCTTTCATATTCGATACGGATTTAGCTTCACTGGTTATCTTACTACTATTAGCATTCCCCTTAGAACCATGATCAACATCAAAAGACTTTTTAATTTGTTGAATTGTATCTTGTCCAGATTTTTGTAAGTTTAGAAATTTATAGGAACATCACTAGCTAACAGAAGTTCTTTAGCAAAAGGATTTGGTATTGACTCTAAACCTTTTTTTAAAAGTTTCCCAAAGTCTTTGGTGTCTTTTACTACTTTTTTTGATGCAGATTTACCAACATTTCCGGCACTGTTTACCCCTTTTTTACCCGACTTGCTGATTCCCTTATCTGCGACTTTCCCGACCTTTGAAACGACGGATCCACTCTTTGTAACAGCACCACCGCCGCCTGATATGAATAGGCTGGCTACATTCAAAGTGAAATATGTGGTGTAGTGCGATTGTGAATACATATCTCCGTGTACAAAGTTTTTGTCCCAGCTTTCTTTTATCTCATCCCAAGTAGAATCCCAGGCTTTTTTATAGTCGAATTCAAAAACGGACTTTATCGTTCCTTTTGGATCTAAACCGAGATCGATCCCGAATTTTGCAATTCCTAAAAGTCCTTCACCAGTTTCCTTCGAAAAATCATAATATGCCATTTGTTTGCCTTTATAGTATTCATATACTGGACCTAGATATTTTTTACCCGCTGCATCTATAGGGGCTAAATATTCTTTAACCGTCTTCTCTGTATCATCTATACCGGCTAATAAACCTTCATATACACCGTCAATCTGTTCTTTCAAAATATCCTTGGTCGCTCGAAGAGGATTATCCCAAAACTCGAGGGATTTAACATACTCCTGTTGTTCAGTGGTGAGGTTGTCGTATCCAATCTCTTTAGCAACTTTTAGATACTCGTCAGGATCATCAACCAACGTATTGAGCTTTTTCTGTAATTCTTTGATTTCCCGTTCTTTTTCTTCTTTCTTCTTAATCGTCAAATAAGCTTCCGTTCGCTTCTCAATATCGCCTTTTTTCTTATGTATGTCGCTTTCACGGTATGCCTTGGCGTTGTAGTGGATGGGCGTAGCGTTTTTGCCTTTGCCAGTTGCTTCTTGGAGCTTTTGGAAATCTGACTTGATGAATTGTTCATTTGGTTCCGACATAGCATATTCTGTCAGTAAATCTTCGTCAAGGTCACCTAGTTTTTCAATTGTTTTTTTGCGTTTGTCATTGGCATCCGTAAGCTCATCCTTGAAGGTTTCTGTTGAAAACAGGTCAAGCGGAAGGATGTCATTAATGTCATTTAAGATATCTTTCATGGCTTTTTTCTGTTCAGACATGATGGACTTTGATTTTTTATGGGCGTTAGCCAGTTCATGTTCTAAAAAAGACTCTTCAATATAAGCATCAGAGAGACCTTTGTCCTCTACAGCTCCGGCAATGCTATTAAAAAATGCGATTTTCATATCAATGTAGTCGATCCATTGATCAGTGACACCAACATGATCGTGATAGAATGCTTTAATGTTATTAGCACCTTTACCTGAGAATTCGCTGTCGTCCAGTTCAGCAACGCTTTGTAAAGCTTTTCTCAAGTTGACCATTTGCGTCCTTAGTTCTTTATATTCTTTGGCGCGGTCTGTAGCTTCAGACATAAGTGTTTTAGCTTCAAAGACTTTCATAATCATACCCTCTCATTTAACCATATAACAAAATATTACCATGGAAGAAAGAAGAAACGATCCTAAAATTAACTTGATTGTTCATATCAAAGATAGCGAATAAAAAGTTTGCGGTTTTTTTGCGGTCCGAACACTTTTTGGAAATGTTAGAATATTACATAAAAAACATAAAAGGAGGGGTCCTGTGAATCCGGTTTTATCATCGTCAGAAGTTGGCGTAAAGATCAATGAATGGTATAAAATGATACGTCAATTTAGTGTCCCGGATGCAGAGATTTTAAAGGCAGAGGTCGAGCAAGAAATCCAACGGATGGAGGAAGATGAGTATTTACTCATTTACTTCTCCCTAATGAAATTCCGTCATCAGCTCATGTTAGATTATTTGGAACCCGTAACAACACGTATAAGACCAACTATTGAGGAACTTCTTGAAAAAATTGAGACTTCAAATAAAGGCATATCTGGCCTGTTATCGTATTATTCTCTATTTTTCAGAGGGATGTACGAGTTTGATAAGAAGCAATACATGAAAGCTATCTACTATTATAGAGAAGCCGAAAAGCAGCTTATACATGTCCCAGATGAGATCGAAAGGGCAGAGTTTCATTTTAAGTTAGCTGAAGCATATTATGGTATGAAGCAAAGTCATGTGTCTATGCATCACGTTAAACAAGCATTGGATATTTATAATCAATATGAACTTTATAAGGTGCGAAAAGTTCAATGTATGTTTGTTATCTCAGGGAATTATACTGATTTTAAACATTACGAAAAAAGTCAGCCGCATCTTGAAAAGGCATTAGAGTTATCTAGGGAATTGAATAACAAAAGGTTGATTAGTTCTGCACTATATAATTTAGGCACTAATTTTGCTGACAGTGGTGATTACGAGCAGGCGGAAGTATACATAAAGCAAGCAGTGGAGATTACAGAAAAAGAAAAGCTCACAAACTTGCCACATTCTTTATTTTCTTATGCAAAAATCCTTTTTAAACAAGGAAAAATGAATGAGGCTATCCAAGTAAGTAAGAAAGGTTTGTCAGCAGCTCTTTATCAAGGTGATGAGCTTTTCGCAAAATTACAGGGATATTTAAAAGCTCTTTATGTCGATGCAGTGGACCAACAAGGTGTTAATCAAACAATAGAATACTTAGAAAAAAATAAGAACTATTCATATATTGAAGACATTGCCTGTGAGACCGCAGCTGCTTACGCAAACTCAAAAGAATTTGAAACATCCTATGTATATCATCAGAAAATGCTTGAGACTCAAACACAAATTCAAAGGGGAGAATGCCTGTATGACTTTTAAAAAGAAGGTATGCCTAATCCTGGGTTTGTCACTTGTTTTAGTGTGTGGTTTCGGATCCAACTTAACAGAAGATCAAACTCAAAACACATTTCATATTGCCTCTGATCGTTTTCAAACTTGATAATATTACTTCTAAACCTCCTTCTAAAATGGAGGTTTTTTTATTTGATATCATCAGAAACAATGGAATCAAATACAGTATCTCCTTATAAATCCTTAAGGCCTAACCTTATTTTTTGGGAGAGAAAAAGGCAATAGGGCACCGAATTTTCGGTGAGACCGCAATAACTTTTTGGTTCTCATGGAAAATCTCTCAATGGGGATTTAAGTGTTTTTGCTAATTAGCTCATTAAAAAAGCACTTAGTAGCTGAAGACAGTGCTTCTAATGGTGGGTTCGGAATAGCTTAGAGTTTGAATCTTTTCTTCCTGTGATAAATCGTTAATTTTAAAACTTGTTGAATCGGGATGCAAATAGTGACAAGTCAAAGATATATAAGAAAGTTTTAAGGAGATTAGAATAGTCTAATCTCCTTAAGCATCGACCATTTTTTTTGCAATTAGCTTAAAATCTTTTTCACTTATCTCAAAATGTCCAAATCGAAAAGAATACCCCCAACGCTGCTCGTCTTTAATGAAAGAAAGCTTTGGGATTAATGGGCGAATCGGTGTTTCTGTGCAATGAATAAAACTTATTTTTCTCCGGAAAGGTTTGAAGTCATCTCTCATTTCAAACTGAAAAATATGATTATCTACTACTTTGCCTAAAGCAGTAAATTTTTGATGTGGGGTGCTTTCCTTAAAATTCATCTTGGGGGAGTAATAAATAATCCAATCACCAGTATTCATCTTTTTTAAAGGTGCCTCTTTGCCATGACAAAGTTGAGCAAAACCACCTTGGACAGCTCTCATTACATGATCTCGAGAAGCAACCCCAATCCAGTATCTTTTATCTTGCACTAAGTCAACACCCACAATTATCAGGTATATTATTGCCTTGATCTGAGTTTGTGACAGGAAAGTTCATTTCTTTCCATGCTGCAATACCACCGGTCAATTCTTTGACTTTATATCCATTTTCTAATAAAAACTTAGCAACTTTGGCAGCTGTATTGCACCAGACATCCCAACAGTAAACAATAATTTCTTTATCCTTTGGTATTTCATTTAAACGAGATTGCAGTTCTTGTTCAGGAATAACATTACAATCCTTAATTGTTACACTCCTTACATGAGTTGGGCCGTTTCTGACATCGATTAAGAAGTATTTCTCGGGACTCATTTGCTTCGCTTTTAAATAATCCATAGGGCTTATCGTTGCTTCGAGACGTGCATTAAAATAATCGAGAGCATGCATATTATGTAACCTCCTGTTTTTTATAGTGACTTCCAAATTTTAATAAGAAAATCTTTAAATAATTGTCTTTCTTGTTGATTTAAAGGATCTAATACTTCTAATTCCGTCTTCATTAAGAACTCCCAACGCGAATCCAATACATCGTTACCCTTTTCGGTAATTTTAAGGCTATAGGATCTTCTGTCATTAGGATTTTTTGTTCTCTCAACAAATCCTAAAGTTTCGAGGTGGTCGATATGACCTACCATAGTAGTCCGATCTATTTGCAGATTTTCAGAAATATCTTTTTGTGATGAGTAAGGGTTTCCTTTGATAAACAATAGAACTCCGTATTGTCTAGCATTAATCTCATATGGATTAAGCCCTTCAGCAAATTTACTTTCCAATCGTTGAAGAACTTTTCCGAGTAAAAAACCATAAGATTGATTCCATCTCTCCAATTAAGTTTGCACCTCCAATTAATCAGCAAAACATATAATCAGTTTAACTGATTATTTTTTAGGACACAAGGTTTAAGTTCAATTTTATAAAAGTGTGTCTAACAGGAATTGTCTATTTTAATAGACATGACACCAACAACACGTTATTGCACATAAAAAAGAAGCAACTACTTAGACAGCTTCTTCTGTCTTTTAACACCATATCAGTTCACCCTCATATGTAATATAATGTTGCTAAACCATATTGGTTGATTCCTTTAAGAGACGTGGCACCGAGGAGGAAATGATAGGTGGTTTATTTCGTAGCATTTTTTTGTTTTGCTATTACACTGCATAATATTGAGGAAGCTATTTGGTTACCTGAGTGGTCACAACAATCTTCAAAGTTTCAAAAGCCAGTAACTTCAAATGAATTTCATTTTGCTGTCATTGTTATAACTATGTTGGCTTATTTATCTGCATTTGGTTTTTTATATATGCCAGAATCAGATATTGCAAAATGGATTTTCATTGGCTTTCTAGGTTCTATGGTTATCAACGCTATTTTTCCACATCTTATCGCAACTGTTGTAATGAAAAAGTATGCACCTGGACTTCTTACGGGCTTATTGCTTAACATTCCAGTAAACTCATTAGTTATTTATCAAATGTTTTTAAAGAATTTGATTGTATGGAAGGAGTTAATAATATCTACGTTGGTTGTAGGAATTATTTTATTAGCACTTATTCCATTATTATTTAAAGTTGGTGATAAAGTATCTCCTTAATGAGTTTGAATTGGTAAGGATTGAGGGGAAAGGTGGAAATTTTCTAAATAAGGGATTATTCTGTTATATCGGATTTCTACAAAACAATGTCTTAATTCATCATTGATTTTGGTGCCCAATTAGTTGCCCTGAATTCATGAAAAAGGATAAAATAGGTGTAAAATAAAGTTGCTATTTTAAAATGAGAATCAATTCATTATCTTAAAAGCAATAATAACTAATTGGTAAAGAAAGGATAATCAGTCTAATGAAAACATTAGTTATCGTTATACACCCTAATTTGGAAACGTCTGTTGTCAACAAAACCTGGATGAATCGTTTAAAGCAAGAGAAAGACATTACGGTTCATGACCTGTACGGTGAATACCCTAATTTTATCATTGATGTAGAAAAAGAGCAGCAGCTCCTGTTAGATCATGAGCGTATCGTTTTTCAGTTCCCAATGTATTGGTACAGCAGTCCCGCGTTACTCAAACAATGGGAAGATGATGTGTTAACACATGGCTGGGCTTATGGAACTGGAGGAACTAAATTGCATGGAAAAGAACTACTCTTAGCTATCTCCTTAGGCGCACAGGAATCTGATTATCAAGCAGGCGGAGAATATAATATCACGATCAGCGAGCTTATCAGACCGTTTCAAGTCACTGCTAACTATATAGGAATGCGTTTTCTTCCTGCGTTTACACAATATGGGACACTTCATCTTTCAAAAGAAGACGTTAAGAACAGTGCGGAGAGATTGGTTGACTATCTTAAAGCCGAGCATTAATCCGGTATTCGCGAGGGAAGCTGAAACAAATGATGTGTTATGAAAATAAGGGTTTGTGACAGATTTTCATAAAATTAATTTCAAAGTTACATCGAATACTTAATTCAGGGGGGCATAGTGCGAGGGCTTAAAATTAATTAAAGCAGGGCAATGAGTACGTATTTCTTAATGAAATGTAGAGTTCCTTGGTCTCTAATAGGTACCCGATTTGTGTCCAGAATTCTGAAAAATGATGAAAATAAGTATAAATAAAGTAAACATATGCTTTGAATAAAAGCTTTTGTAACTCATGATATGTTTTTACTATGTTGAGGGACTAGTGGGCGTGGTATATGTCAGAAAAGAAACCGATGATTCAAAGGTGTTTTGACCCCTGTTTATGAGACAGGGATCGAAACACCTTTTAAACATCATTATTACCTTCCTCTGATAATGAAATATAAAAAAGTTACCAGCAACTCTCTGCGGCATCTTGCCGTGTTCAATTGTTTAGTCCTTTTTTTTCATAATCTTTACAAATCTGAAAAAGTCATCATCATCCGGCAGGGGCTTGTCATCTTCGCGTCCATTGCGATGCATATGCGGATCAGAGTGATGTTCATTGTAGAACTCTACGATATGGAATCCACACTTATTCACATAGAAGTTGATATTTCGCTTTTCGAAATAAGGTGTCACGGTTTCCCAAAGCACAGTATCCGGATACTGTGCTTCAATGGCTTTCCAAGCAGAAAGACCAATCCCTTGGCTGTGATATTCTGGAGATACATAAAATAAATCTAGCGAATTATGATTTGTTTGGCTGTTGATACGTACTACTGCACCACCGACATTCTTACCATCCTGAAGAATATGATATACCACTGCTCCGGGAGCATTGAAAGACTCCTGAACATCATTGTCCGATGGAATCGGCCCATCTTCGCAATCACCGAACGTTTCAATTACGGCGATCGCAAAGGCTTCTTGTAATTTTTTTTGGAATTCTGGCAGATCAGATTCCTTTGCTAGTTCCAGAATAACTTTTGGTTCATTTTTAGTTTTCATGATTGTTCACTCCCTCAGTTGCTAAAATATAGAGTTCAGTCGTTCAGTAAAACATTCGAGATGCTCTGCGAGGTCTTTTCACAAAATGTGATTCCGTCGCTCTTTCTTCCGCGGTAAATTTGGCTTTAAAATACTTCAAAAGCTTTCTCCTGTCTTTTTGTATGATTCTTTTTCTTTGTTTCATTGGAAAACAAGCTGCATGTAACCCTAATTTACAATTGTTCACTACCGTATTAAGTGTCGTAGGCGGGATTTGTCATCATTCTCGAATTTTCCTGCGAAAAGTTACAAAAATAGTCGAATGGGGCGCCTTTGACTATGAACATGCGTAAAAGATTCAATTTAGGTTCGATCATGAGCAATGCACATTGGGTAAACTCTGGTGGATTTATTAGCCCAAAGAAGCCTAAATGATATAAAAATATCTAGTCCATATGTCAAATCGGTTTAATGCCCGCTTCATTCAACAACACTAATTTGAAGTCATGCTTATTTCTGAATAGATTTTTCCGAATGCAGCGGAGTTGCTTTGGGACTCCCGTTTACTTTTCCGTACGTCAGCTTGCGCCATACTAATTCCATCGGACCGTACCTAAACCGTTTCAACCACAATGTACTAAAGCTCATAAGCACGAAGTACACGGCCAGACTGAACATGAACGTGCCGGCGGATTGAATATGATCCGCAAGCCCGAATCCGTACCTGAGGAACAGAACTGTTCCAATGATAGAGTGAAGCAGATAACAGGTCAATGACATCCGTCCGACTTTGGTGAATATCATCATAGGGCCTCGCAGCTGAGGAACGTATAGAAACAGCATTGCAAAAGTGCTCATATAAAACATACTTCCGGTTAAGCCGCCATTTTGACCCAAGACAGAGGAAATGTCCTTCCACAGCATATTCTCAGTAAGATTAAACATGTCTAGTAATATACTGCTTTGTGTTATTAGAAAAGCGATTGTGCTAATGATCCAGATACGCTTCCATATAGGCTTTTTCACTTCCATGTTTTTGAAAAATTCCATCTTAACAAAGTACACGCCCAGCAGAAACATGAGAAACATGGAATAGATCATAGAGAAAGAGCCGGCAGCCATCGTGACCATATCTGTCCACCTAGTGCTGATGGATTCCATGTAGGTAAGGCTGCTGTGGCTAAACAAAGTAAACTCTGAAAAATTCGGGTTTTTTGACCCTGCAGTATTGATGACATTGTACAACATTGTGAAAACAGGAGTCAGGAATTGAAGCACGATAAGTGCGATAATCCATCTAAGCACCGTTTTGGCCGTGCGTTTATAGAAGGCGAGTAACAGGAAGCCACTTACGGCGTAAAAGGCCAATATGTCACCGACCCAAACAAATGTGATGTGCAAAATGCCAAATCCCAACAGGATAGATAACCTGCGGGCAAACAGCTTGTTGGGACTTTCTACCTTCTGCGCGGCTCGATCCATAAAGATCATAAACCCGACTCCGAACAGGAAGGAGAATAACGTAACGAATTTCCCTTCGGCAAACCAGGAAACCAGCTTATGCAGTACGTCATTGGAGGCCATTTCGAATCCCTTTACTGAATCTACGATCAGAAAATAATTGACAATAATAATGCCAAGCAAGGCAAATCCTCGTACGATGTCCAGAAAATGAACCCGTTCCCGCAGACTCACCGGTTGCCCGCGTCCTTCTTTTTGTACAATCATATCAATACTCCTTTCCCATTTATCACGGCAATGTGTAGTGCGGATCTGAAAAACTTGAGCCTTACAATGGATAAATATAATGACCGAATCTTAACAATTTATGAAGAGTCATCATTTTTTTAAAAAATGTGACAAATTTGTGGCGATCATCAGCTTTCATAAATTGTTAAGATTTACGTAGTATCTTATAACGTACTTATTACTATGAACGATATATAGTAAGGACACACGAGAAGTAACAACAAGAATTATGAGGTGAGAGAGACATGGCCCATCGAATATTAGTTGTAGAGGATGATGAGGATATTGGTGATCTTTTGGAGGAATCCCTTACACGTGCAGGTTACGAGGTGCTAAGAGCCAAGGATGGAAAGCGAGCATTGCAACTTGTGAATGACTCGCTTGATTTGGTTATTTTGGATATTATGATGCCAGGCATTTCGGGAATTGAAACATGTCAGCACATCAGGAAATCCTCTAACGTCCCGATTCTGTTTCTGACGGCCAGATCGAGTACACTCGATAAAACTGAGGGATTACTCGCCGGCGGCGATGATTATATGACTAAACCATTCTCGGAAGAGGAACTTCACGCTAGAGTGATTGCTCAATTACGCAGATATACTATCTATCAGGAAAAGAAGGAACAGGAAGAAACATTTCTTATCGGGGGTAAACTAAGAGTGAGCGAAGAATTTAATGAGGTGTGGAAAGAGGAGAAGCAAATCAAGTTGTCAGATCTGGAGTATCGTATCCTGAAACTTCTGATGAGCAAACGAAACAAAATATTTTCTGCCCAAAATATATATGAGAGTGTGTGGGGACAGCCTTACTTTTACTGTTCCAACAATACGGTGATGGTGCATATTCGGAAGCTGCGCTCCAAAATTGAGGATGATCCGGCACGTCCGGTTTATATAAAAACTGAATGGGGAAGAGGATATCGATTTGGCGCATCTTAAATTTACGCTAACCAAAAAACTGGCTTTGCTGATAATGGTTGCTGCGATTGTGAGTGGTGTGATCTTTCTGACGTTGCAAAAGATCACAGATAATCTGATCGAGGGATATCTGAGTTCGGAAGAGTATTATCACAAGGAGTCAGCAAGATACATTCAAAAATTCAGCAAGTACGTTTCAGAAAATGAGTTGTCTACATCAGATAGAAAAGCGTTTGGCGAGTGGGTCAAAAAAGAAAATTACATTAACCTCACCATATTCAAGGATCAGGAGCTGCAATATGATTCTATTTATTCCGAATCGGATTATGGAAAGGAAAAGCTGACTCAGTACGCTCAAAATCATTCACATCCTGTCAAGTTTAGCGATGGTGAAGGACGAGTCATTATCGACGGTTTCTACTCTTCCCGATATTATGATCTGGCTTTTGCATTGGATTTGTTCGGGGCAACCCTCATCTTTTTAATTATTGTTCTCTTCGGAATTCGCCAAAGTCTTCGCTACCTTAAAACGATTCACCAAGAGATTCATATTCTTGAAGGGGGCGAACTGGACTACGAGATGACGATAAAAGGGCATGATGAATTAGCGATGATTGCAAAGAGCATTGAGGATCTGCGGAAAGCTTTCCTGGATAAACTTAAAGCTATCGAGGAATTGCAAGCTGAGAGCCGCAGCCTGGTTACCGAAATGTCGCACGATATGCGCACACCGCTGACGTCGCTGATCATGAATCTGGAGTTTGCCAAAAAAGAGGGAGGCGAAGCGGGTGCCAGCAAAGATCGGTATGTAGCCAATGCTTATGGTAAAGCACTGCAATTAAAAAGCTTGTCTGACAACCTGTTTGCGTATTTCCTGCTGGACAAGGAATATGAGGCCGATCTGGAGACCGTTGCAGTGAAAGAAGTGATCTACGATCTAATATCAGATCAGATTGCTATCCTTCATCAGGGGCATTTTCGGGTCCATATTTCAGGCGAGCTGCCGGAAACCTATATTAACGTGAATTTGGAGGAGCTTGGTCGTGTATTTGATAATGTGATGTCAAACTTATTGAAATACGCAGATCCGGAAGAAGAAATCAGCATCACGTTTGTATCGGATCAAGAGATATTTGAGATCCATGTTAGCAATACGATTAAACTTGCAGAGATAACACCGGAAAGCAACGGACTCGGTGAAAGAAGCATTGCGCGAATGATGTCCCGCATGCAGGGACAGTTTCAAAGTATACAAAAGAATTCTAAGTACTACATTGTGCTACGATTTTGGAACACCAAGATGTAGGCTGAGAATAAAAACCACGAATATATTGAAATAGGAGACAACATGATGAGATTTTCTAACAAATTCAAAAAGGTGCCTTACCTGTTACAAGCGCTTCTCAACGTCTGTCTGTTCTTTCTGGCGTTAGCCTTAAGCGCACTTCTGATCAGCGAGACTTGGTACATTGTGCTATTCGTATACAAGTCACTGTTCAACAAAGTGGACAGCTATTATGAGATGCTTGGAGAACTGCTTATATTCTTCATGTACTTTGAGTTCATTGCTTTGATTATCAAATACTTCAAATCAGACTTTCATTTTCCGCTTCGCTACTTCATTTATATTGGCATCACAGCTGTCATTCGTTTGATTATCATCGATCATGATCAGGCGATCTCAACGTTCTGGTGGGCGATGGCCATTCTTGCCATGATTTGTGGATTCTTTATTGCCAATAGACGAAATTCTGTTGTTGAACATTAATAAATTAGTTCGCATTATGCCGATACGCCGCCGAAATGTCCTAATTGTGAAAGGGAACTGGTACAGATTTTTATCAGTCTATCTGTTTAATGTCAGCTCAGAAATCTGTAGTGGATCAAATTGAATCGTGGTTGTAAGTGGATATCTGAATGTATTTATTGGCTACTTTAACAGACATGTCCCGATGAAATAGCATTAACTGTCTGGAGATGAAAATCGCTTCTTTATTTTACAAGGAAGAGGTTAAAATTCTTAATAAATAAGATGAAAAAGTTAGGATGGACGTTTATTGGGTTTTTGTAACCATTTTTTACCATAATTGATATAAACGTATAGAAATGATAACAAATGAATATAGAGTGTTTAATGAAAATAAGCTTTCATAACCAATGAGCTAGATTTACTATATTGAGGGCCCAGTAATATAGAAAACAGATCGATGGTTCAAACCATCGGTTTTTTTATTTGTTTTCATACTCATTGAAAATCATCTCATTAGGACAAACAGGTATTACATTGCATTACCCAAGGGGTGATGCATTTAATGAAGGTGATAATCATCGAGGGACCGCAAGCTGACAAATGCATGAACGATTGCTATCATTATTTAATAAAACTTTATAGGAAGGAGATCTAGGGTGATAGCAATATACCGAGGAACAAGCGATCAAGGGATCGAGCATCGACAGCCAGATCGAGGCCTGTATAAAGAAAGCAGGGACTAAGGATGTGCTGAAGTATGCCGATGAAGGATTTTCTGAGGAGTTTTTAGAACGTCCGGCTTTGAATCGCTTGAGGGAGGATGCAGGCAAAGGACTTATAAGTCAAGTCATTTGTTACGATCAGACCGTCTTTCTCAGAGAGCTTATCAGCGATGAAAAAAATGATTTTCATATCTTTCAAATAGAGAAAGCCGGAATATGAGATCCGGCCTCTTCTGCATTATTTCCCCCTCGCCTTCTTCCGCTTTTCCTTCTCAGCCCGATAAAACTCATGAAACATCTTCATCAGCGCCCTCTTTTCAATCCGCGATACATAGCTGCGCGAGATCCCGAGCTCTTTGGCAATCTCACGCTGCGTTTTTTCTTTCTTCAAATCAAGCCCAAACCGCCCGACTATCACTTCCTTCTCACGGTCATCTAAAATGTCAATGTATTGTTTCACTTTTTCAAGCTCCATATTGAGCTGGATCGTATCAATCACATCTTCGTTTTCTGATTTCAAAACGTCAATCAGGCTTATTTCATTCCCTTCCTTATCCTGCCCGATCGGATCGTGAAGGGAGACGTCTTTTTTTGTTTTTTTCAATGCGCGCAAATGCATGAGGATTTCATTTTCAATACACCTCGCAGCATACGTCGCCAGCTTTGTCCCTTTTCCAGCGGAATAGCTTTCAATTCCTTTAATAAGCCCGATCGTTCCGATGGAGATTAAGTCCTCTGCATCCTCACCTGTATTTTCGAACTTTTTCACAATATGGGCGACCAAGCGAAGATTATGCTCAATCAGCATGTTTCTGGCATGTTCATCCCCTTTAGCCATGAGCTCTAAGTATTTTTTTTCCTCGCTGCTTGAGAGCGGTTGTGGAAAGGCATTGTTTTTCACGTAAGATACTAAAAAGACAAGCTCTTTAACAACAAAGCCGAGCGCTGCGAAAACACCTGTCACCATCGTCACCTCCACAAAAGTATGTAGGCAAAAGCCTATATGTAAATGTATGTGACCGGGAGGCTGTCTGTGTCTGTACCGGGAAATTTCTCGCGGGGGAGTCCGGCTTTTGTAAGCAGCATACGAACTTCAAATGTTAAAAATAATCTTCATCAAGCGCCCATACATTGAAATGAACAAAGGTATGGGGGGATGGGAATGAAAAAATGGATGGCAGGCCTGTTTCTTGCTGCAGCAGTTCTTCTTTGTTTAATGGTTCCGCAACAGATCCAAGGCGCATCTTCGTATGACAAAGTGTTATATTTTCCGCTGTCTCGTTATCCGGAAACCGGCAGTCATATTAGAGATGCAATTGCAGAGGGACATCCAGATATTTGTACCATTGACAGAGATGGAGCAGACAAAAGGCGGGAGGAATCTTTAAAGGGAATCCCGACCAAGCCGGGCTATGACCGGGATGAGTGGCCGATGGCGGTCTGCGAGGAAGGCGGCGCAGGGGCTGATGTCCGATATGTGACGCCTTCTGATAATCGCGGCGCCGGCTCGTGGGTAGGGAATCAAATGAGCAGCTATCCTGACGGTACCAGAGTGCTGTTTATTGTGCAGTAGTAAAGAAGAGGCTCTTTCTTGAGCCTCTGTTGTTACAATCCTTCGCCGAGCTGAATTTTCGGGGGATAGGTTTCTGCTTTTCGCCAATATTGGCGTGTGCCTTCGTCCCGTACAACGATGCCCAGCTGTGCCAGTTCGAGACGGAATTCTTCAATATCGTCTTTTTCTTCGTCCTGCAGCGCTTTGTGACGAGCTTTTAATAAGGCATGGGCGCCTTGCGATAGGTCTGGTGCATCAGGAATCCATCGGCGAAATTGATCTTTAAACGGATCACCATCTGTTGCCCATTCGTAATGATGCTGTCTAAAGGCCTTCTCAACGTTTACTGGTTTTTCATCAATTTCTTCCCGTACCAATTCATATCCGGCTGTTCCCAGGAGGACAAGCCGTTTGTGATCCATAAATACAAGAGCGATGTCATCGGAATGAATTGTTTGCACTTTTTTTCCTTTGATGAATTCCACTGTGTGATCTGTAATTTTGACAGACAGCAGCATTGCAATAACAGAATGAGCGAACCAAATCCCCGCACACATACCGAGAAGAGCAGTGATAAATGCAGCTGTAGATCCCTGAAAAGAGGTAATGAGCCGAAGCGGTCCTTCAAGAGGGATCCAGGGGAGGGATAATGCCCATTTCGCAATCTGCGGGATAAAATACCCGATTGCAAAACCGATGATTGCAAGTGCAGCGTATAAAAAGAATACAGCGGTTTTCGTAACTCCAATAAGAGTATGAGATTGATTCTGCAACATGTCACCTTCTTTTTACTAAAAAAATCGAATACCTTCCCATATTTTAACTTAAACTGATGGTAAATCAAGGATAAAGCGATAATTATGGATATAAAGAGATTCAGTAATAGAACTGGCAGGCGCCGTCGGTCATGAAAAATAAAATTTACATGCGCAGACGATGTAAGCCCCATTTGTTTTCTGCGTATCACAATACAATCCAAAGGGAACATAAAGAGTAAAGGCTTTTTAGACAATCAGGAGGAACAGATATGAAAATCGGATTAATCGGCTTAGGGAAAATGGGCATAAACATAGGAAAGCAATTCATTGACCGCAATCATCAAGCGGTTGGATATGATGTAAATCAAGCGGCTGTTGATGAACTGAAAGCATACGGGGCTGAGGGGACAACGAATCTTAAAGAGTTAATTTCTTTATTAGACCCGCCGCGTATCCTATGGGTTATGGTACCGCATGGCATTGTCGATGCTGTTTTGCGTGATGTATCACCTTTATTAAGTAAAGGCGATATGATTATCGAAGCTGGAAACTCTCATTATAAAGAATCAATTCGCCGCTACAATCAAATGAAAGAAGCGGGTATCCATTATCTCGATGCCGGAACGTCGGGCGGAATGGAAGGCGCACGGCATGGAACCTGTTTTATGGTGGGGGGCGATCATGAAGCATGGGAGATTGTGGAACCGCTTTTTCGTGATACTGCCGTCGAAAATGGTTATCTATACGCTGGTGAAGCGGGAAGCGGACATTTTTTAAAAATGATCCATAATGGAATTGAGTATGGAATGATGGCCGCGATTGGTGAAGGATTTGAAGTGCTTGAAAACAGCCAATTTGATTTTGACTATGAGAAGGTTGCCAGAGTGTGGAATCATGGTTCTGTCATTCGTTCTTGGCTTATGGGACTGACTGAGCGAGCTTTCTCTAAGGATGCGAAACTGGATCAGATCAAGGGCATTATGCATTCCTCAGGTGAAGGAAAATGGACGGTGGAAACCGCGCTTGATCTGCAGACGGCAACGCCCGTCATCGCCATGTCACTAATGATGAGATACCGTTCTTTAACAGACGATACGTTTACAGGAAAGGTGGTTGCTGCGCTTCGAAATGAATTTGGAGGCCATGCGACAGAAAAAAAGTAAGGGGGCCAACAAGCCTCCTTATTTTTTTGGCACCTTCAGAAGATGAGGGAACTTTTTATAAATGACCAGCATGATGATCAGAATATATGCACCGTAAATGCTGATAGACAATAATTTATTGCTGGTGAAATTGGCACCTGCAATAGTGACAACAACAATATTGGGGATTTTCCCTATTAAAGACGCAAAGAAAAAAACATGCCAGCGAACCTGGCTCAGCCCGCAGATCACATTCATTATAAGGGAAGGTATGACAGGTATCAGCCTTCCTAATAAAACAGCGGTAAAAGCGTTTTTGTTGAAGGAAGCCTCGTAGCTTTGTATGGCAGGGTAGGCCTGAACTTTTTTTCTGGCCCAATCTCTAAAACTGTACCTGGCGAGAAAAAACAGCAATATTGTACCAAGCATTGAGCCGGTCAGTGTAATCCAAATTCCATTTGCAGTCCCGAACACTGCGCCATTTAAAGCAGCAACCAAAGCAAACGGCACTATTGGGAAAAAAACATCGACAGCAATCAGCAGCATACTAAATAAAACGGAAAACATCCCTCCTGCTTTGATTGCATCAAGCCAAGCTTCTTTCTGAAAAAAACCGACTGCAATGATAGCGATAATCACAAGTATACCTATTACTTTTTTTAACATGTCTATGGTCACTCCCAACTTAGGTGATGTCAGGAGCCAAAACCTCCGTCATCTAAATTAGTATAACTGGTGCCATTTCAGCGGTTCAACTGAAAACCAGGTTAAGAACACAATTCTTTTTTACCTCATAAAAAAGGCTGTCCATCTCTCTGTTTTCTGCATTCTTAATAATAGGGAGGGATAGAAATGGTAACCATAAAAAAGGATTTTATACCGGTATCAAATGATAATCGTCCTGGCTATGCGATGACGCCTGCTTATATTACGGTGCATAATACAGCGAATACAGCAAAAGGCGCTGATGCGAAAATGCACGCCAATTTTGTGAAAAACCCGAGCACATCCGAAAGCTGGCATTTTACAGTTGACGATTCAGTCATTTATCAGCATCTCCCGATAGATGAAAACGGCTGGCATGCGGGAGACGGTACAAACGGGACAGGAAACCGCAAATCGATCGGGATTGAAATCTGCGAAAATGCTGACGGCGATTTTGAAAAAGCAACATCAAATGCCCAGTGGCTGATCAGAAAGCTGATGAAGGAAAACAATATTCCGTTAAATCGTGTTGTTCCCCACAAAAAATGGTCCGGGAAAGAATGTCCGCGGAAACTCTTGGACCACTGGAACTCTTTTATAAACGGAATTTCTTCCTCGGATACACCTCAAAAAGAAACTTCACCATCATATCCTCTGCCGTCTGGGGTTATAAAGCTCACTTCGCCTTATCGAAAGGGCACAAACATTCTCCAGCTGCAAAAGGCTTTAGCTGCACTTCACTTTTACCCTGATAAGGGAGCCAAAAACAATGGCATAGATGGAGTTTACGGACCGAAAACAGCGAATGCCGTCAAGCGTTTTCAGCTGATGAACGGATTAACTGCAGACGGGATTTATGGGCCAAAAACAAAGGCCAGGCTTAAATCGAAGTTAAAGTAAATGCAGGATTTAACGGATAACCTGTTTCCGGTGCGGATTCAGGTTATTTTCTTTTCTTTGGTTTGTGTGTTTTTCAGATTGGAAAGAAGGGAATTTTAAAAAATCATCAGCTGCGCCGCAATGAAAGCAGAATGATATTCACTGAGAGGGACACGTTAACTATAGGAAAAAACAGTGATAGCGAAAAACTCTTCATTGAACGAAGAGAAACAGAGGTATAACATTAAGGTGAGGCTTTTGGGGGTGTAAAGATGAAACATTTTATCATCCTTTTCCTTCTGCTGTTCGTTACAGCAGGATGCGAGGGAAGGGGATACGAAGACGTTGTAGCATTTGGTGACAGCAATACGCGTGGCTCTAACTGGGATTATCGCGATTATCCAAAAGCACAGCAGTGGGTCAATATATTAAAAACAGCTGAGCGCGGTAACCTTGATATACTCAATGCGGGAATCGGCGGACAGACGACAGAGGATGCCCGTCTCCGATTTCAGACAGATGTGCTGGATCAAAAACCGAAGTATTTGTTTATTATGTTCGGCACCAATGACGCTGCCATACTGACTGAGGGGAAACCGAGAGTGTCGAAGCAGCGTTTTAGAGAAAATCTAATTTATTTTATTGAAGAAAGCAGAAAACACGGGATCAAGCCAATCTTAATGACGTGTATCCCAATTATAGAAGGTAATGGGAAGCATCATCTGTTTTACTATTCCAGATATCAAGCAGCTGCTTTTGAACCAAAAGGCGGAGCAAGGAAATGGCACAACTCATATAACGATATTACAAGAGATGTGTCGAAGCGCCTGGATGTCCCTCTTGTAGATAACTGGAAGCATTTTATAGAAGCAGACGGCGGAAAAGCAACTGATGAAGCGCTTATCCAATCTGGTCTTATAGATCCTTCTGGAAATCATATGACACCTAAAGGGGCAAGGATTGTATATGAAGGAATACAAGATGGGCAGATTCTGCAGCGTTGAGCCGGACAACCGCCTAGTCCGATTTATTTCTCCTACATAGGCTGTTATCAAACCTTATTAAGGAGGCGCTTCACATGTATGGCGCAGGCAGAGCATATGGATACGCTTTTATTGTTGTTTTAGTTGTTGTTCTCCTGGTTGTGGGCGGCATATACTGGTTAGCATAATAACCGGCCCTTTAAAACACCTCTTTTTAGGGGTGTTTTTTGCTGAAAATAGTAGTAAAGCGCACAGCCAAAGTGATATAATATCAGTCATCTGAGTAAAAAAAGGAAATACGCCCGGAAAAAATAGACAAATTCCTATTAAGAAGATACGGAAATAATATGTCCGAGCGATCTTCTTTTTATTTCGTTTTCAATTAACTCGATAAAGTCACGGTTTAAATTCATTTCGGTGGCTTTGAAATAAGATTCTATTAGTAATTCATCAGACAGTTTTCTCATGCTAGGAACCCAATTAATGGGAGAGGCACCTCCTTAAAAGTTGGAATCATTCATGATTTTAACGCATACAATGATAAGTTGCGTTCATCTGAGGTTGAAGTTATCTTTAATCTACCATGAAATGCATATAAGAACAATCGTTCTGTTATCCACACCAAAAAGTGGATAACTTGTGAGTATCGTGTTTATAATTTGTCTAAAGAGTGATGTAATAAGAGTGGATAGTGTGTGTAAATTTATCCACACCTGGTGAAGAAACCCAATTTTTGTCGAAATTTTTTTGCTCAGTTTTTCTTTAGGCGCAAGTTCGATTTTTTTCGACAATCATTTTGAGAGAAAGAAAAAGGGAAGGGTGCGGGTTTTGTTAAAAAAGTTTTTTTTACCTGACGAGTTTGTAAAAAATATTTTTCATATTACACCTGAGAAATTAAAGGAACGAAATGTAAAAGGAATTATTACTGACCTGGATAATACGCTTGTTGAATGGGACAGACCGAACGCGACGCCGCGATTGATCGAGTGGTTTGAAGAAATGAAGGAACACGGCATTAAAGTGACAATTGTCTCTAATAATAATGAAAGAAGAGTGAAACTTTTCTCAGAACCGCTTGGAATCCCATTCATCTATAAAGCAAGAAAACCGATGGGTAAAGCCTTTAATAGAGCGGTGCGCAATATGGAGCTAAAAAAAGAGGACTGCGTTGTCATCGGAGACCAACTGCTGACCGATGTACTCGGGGGAAACCGAAACGGCTACCATACGATTTTGGTCGTGCCAGTCGCTTCCTCTGACGGATTCATTACGCGCTTTAACCGCCAGGTCGAACGCAGAATACTGAGTGCTCTCAAACGAAAAGGGCACATTCAGTGGGAGGAGTAAGAAATGGAAAAGGTTGTTTGTATCGGGTGCGGAGTTACGATCCAAACCGAGGACAAAACAGGTTTGGGGTACGCGCCGCCTGCATCGCTTACGAAAGAAAATGTGATTTGCCAGCGTTGCTTCAGACTGAAAAACTATAATGAAATACAAGATGTCTCCTTAACTGATGATGATTTTTTAAACATTCTTCACGGTATTGGAGAAACGGACTCTCTTGTCGTAAAAATTGTTGATATTTTTGATTTTAACGGCAGCTGGATTAATGGGCTGCAGCGCTTGGTGGGGGGAAACCCTATCTTATTAGTTGGCAATAAAGCGGATATTTTGCCTAAGTCACTGAAAAGAGAGCGTCTGATCCAATGGATGAAGCGTGAAGCGAAAGAGCTTGGCTTAAAACCGGTTGACGTATTTTTGGTCAGTGCGGGACGCGGCCAGGGAATCAGAGAAGTAATTGACGCGATTGAGCATTACCGCAACGGAAAAGACGTCTATGTTGTCGGATGTACAAATGTAGGAAAGTCAACCTTTATTAACCGGATTATTAAAGAAGTGTCAGGTGAAGAAGATATTATTACAACATCCCAATTTCCTGGCACAACCCTTGATGCGATTGAAATCCCGCTGGATGACGGTTCATCGCTTTATGATACACCGGGAATTATCAACAACCATCAAATGGCGCATTATGTCAATAAAAAGGATCTGAAAATATTATCTCCTAAAAAGGAGCTGAAGCCTCGCACATTCCAGCTTAATGATCAGCAAACACTGTATTTTGGCGGACTTGCAAGGTTTGATTATGTGTCTGGGGAAAGATCTCCTTTTATTTGCTATATGCCGAATGAGCTGATGATTCATAGAACAAAACTTGAAAATGCAGACGCGCTTTATGAAAAGCATGCAGGGGAATTGCTCACACCTCCGGGTAAAGATGAAATGAATGAGTTTCCGGAATTGGTCGCCCATACGTTTACGATAAAAGACAAAAAGACAGATATTGTTTTCTCTGGGTTAGGCTGGGTTACTGTCCATGACGCCGATAAAAAGGTAACTGCATACGCGCCAAAAGGCGTTCATGTATTTGTTCGGCGTTCATTAATTTAAGAAAAGGGGAGAGGAGTATGAAAAAGCTGTACGGGGTTATCGGAAATCCGATTGGCCATTCTATGTCACCTGATATTCATAACGCATCATTGAAAGACCTCGGGCTTGACGGACATTATCATGCCTTCAAGGTAGAAGAGAATGATCTGGAGGATGCGGTAAAAGGAATAAGAGCTCTAGGCGTACAAGGAATTAATGTGACTGTTCCGCACAAGGTTTCCATTATGGATTATCTGGATCATATTGATGAGAGTGCAAAAGTGATCGGTGCCGTAAACACGGTCAGAAGAGAGGGAGATAAGCTTGTCGGATACAATACCGATGGGGAAGGCTTCGTGAAGTCATTAATGAAGGTATTAGACAAGCCTATCTCTGAACTGTCATTCTTAATGATCGGCGCTGGCGGAGCGGCGAGAGCCATTTTTACAACAATTGTCCGAAATACCCCGAAAAAATTTGACATTTGCAACCGGACGTTAGAAAAAGCAAAGCGGCTTACAGAAGCTACTCCCTCGTTTCACAATAAAGAAGTATTAAGCATAAAAGAAGCAGAAGAACGTCTTGAGCAGTATGATGTTATCATCCATACAACGTCTGTGGGCATGTATCCGAACGTGGACGATGTGCCGCTTTCATTACAGCGTGCCGCGAGCAGTGCCGTCGTATGTGATATCGTGTATAATCCAATACAGACGGCCCTTTTAAAGGAAGCAAGCCAAAAAGGCTTGAAAACACTCGACGGTGTGGGCATGTTTGTTGAACAGGCAGCATTGTCTTTCCAATTGTGGACTGGACAAGAGCCTGATATTGAAAAAATGAGATCTATTGTAATAGGAAAATTAGGAGGAACAGAATGTTAACAGGTAAACAAAAACGTTTTTTGCGTTCAAAAGCGCATCATTTAACGCCGATTTTTCAAGTAGGTAAAGGCGGAGTAAACGACAACATGATTAAACAAATTGCTGAGGCGCTTGAAGCGAGAGAGCTGATTAAAGTCAGCGTGCTTCAGAATTGCGAAGAGGATAAAAACGATGTAGCGGAAGCTCTTGTAAAAGGAAGCCGCTCTCAATTGGTGCAGACAATCGGCAATACGATTGTGTTATATAAGGAATCAAAGGAAAATAAACAAATCGAGCTTCCTTAAAGGTGGTTGAAATGAAGAAAATCGGAATTTTCGGAGGCACGTTTGACCCTCCGCATAATGGTCACCTCTTAATGGCGAATGAGGTGCTGTACCAGGCGGGGCTTGATGAAATTTGGTTTATGCCTAATCAAATTCCGCCGCATAAACAGGACGAAGACTATACCGACAGCTTTCATCGCGTGGAAATGCTAAAGCTTGCAATTCAATCTAATCCGTCCTTTAAGCTGGAGCTTGTTGAAATGGAAAGAGAAGGGCCGTCATATACCTTTGATACCGTTTCTTTACTGAAGCAGCGTTATCCAAATGATCAGCTGTTCTTTATTATCGGTGCTGATATGATTGAATATTTGCCGAAATGGTATAAGCTGGACGAGCTGCTGAACCTCATTCAATTTATTGGAGTAAAGCGCCCCGGTTTTCATGTTGAAACCCCTTATCCGCTTCTCTTTGCAGACGTTCCGGAATTTGAGGTATCATCAACTATGATAAGGGAACGGTTTAAAAGCAAGAAGCCCACTGACTACTTAATCCCTGATAAAGTGAAGAAGTATGTAGAGGAGAATGGTTTATATGAATCGTGAGGAGGCACTTGCATGCGTGAAGCAGCAATTGACCGAACACCGATATATCCATACGGTTGGCGTGATGAACACGGCGATCGAACTTGCGGAGCGTTTTGGAGCCGATTCTAAAAAAGCGGAAACAGCGGCAATCTTTCATGATTACGCCAAATTCCGCCCGAAAGAAGAAATGAAACAAATTATTGCGCGAGAAAAAATGCCTGCGCATTTATTGGATCATAATCCGGAGCTCTGGCACGCTCCGGTCGGCGCTTATTTGGTCCAAAGAGAGGCAGGGGTTCAAGATGAAGACATTCTTGACGCCATTAGGTATCATACCTCAGGGCGCCCCGGCATGACACTTTTAGAAAAAGTCATTTACGTTGCCGATTACATTGAGCCAAACCGGGCATTTCCCGGTGTCGATGAGGTGCGTAAGCTTGCTGAGACAGATTTGAATCAAGCGCTGATTCAGTCCATTAAAAATACAATGGTTTTTCTTATGAAAAAAAATCAACCGGTTTTTCCAGACACATTTTTAACGTATAACTGGCTTGTGTCTGGCAGCTGAACAGGAGGAATTTGTGAATGAACCAAAAGTCCATTTTAAAGATCGCAGCTGCGGCTTGCGATGATAAACGGGCAGAGGATATTTTAGCACTGGATATGGAAGGTATTTCTCTGGTTGCTGATTATTTTCTGATCTGCCACGGAAATTCAGATAAACAGGTACAGGCGATTGCCCGTGAAATCAAGGATCAGGCTGATGAAAACGGCATTCAAGTCAAAAAGATGGAAGGCTTTGATGAAGCAAGATGGGTTCTCGTTGATCTAGGCGATGTGATTGTCCATGTCTTTCATAAGGACGAAAGAAGCTACTACAACCTTGAAAAGCTGTGGGGAGACGCTCCGCTCGCAGATCTTGACCTTGGAATGAATCAATGATTTATCAAGGCTTTGCAAGCGTGTATGACGAGTTAATGTCACACGCGCCTTACGATCAATGGACAAAATGGATTGAAGCATCTCTCCCGGAAAAAGGCCGTATCCTCGATCTGGCATGCGGCACGGGGGAAATCTCCATCCGGCTTGCCGAAAAAGGCTTCGAGGTTACAGGCATCGATCTCAGCGAAGAGATGCTTTCTTTCGCCCAGCAAAAGGTATCGAGTAGCCAGCCTATTTTATTTCTTCAGCAGGATATGAGAGAGATTACCGGCTTTGACGGTCAGTTTGACGCTGTTGTGATATGCTGTGACTCATTAAATTATTTAAAAACAAAAAATGATGTGATCGAAACCTTTAAAAGTGTATTTCGGGTATTAAAGCCTGAAGGCATTTTGCTGTTTGATGTTCATTCATCTTATAAAATTGCGGAAGTCTTTCCGGATAGCACATTTGCTGACCAGGACGAAGATATCAGCTATATTTGGCAGAGCTTTGCTGGAAGTGAAGAGCTTTCTGTCATTCATGATATGTCGTTTTTTGTGTGGAACGGAGAAGCATATGACCGCTTTGATGAGACACACGAGCAAAGAACGTTCCCAGTGGATGAATACGAAGAAATGCTGAAGAACTGCGGCTTTCAGCTCCATCACGTGACAGCTGATTTTACGGATTCCGAGCCATCAGCACAATCAGAACGCCTATTTTTCAAGGCGCAGAAACCAAAAACCATCGTTTCCTAAAACGATGGTTTTTTAAAATGCTTTTTTATGCTTTTGCAGTACAGACAAAAGTATGACATACTCGTCTACACATGAAACTGCTTTTTCACTGCGGAAATATCCTCCTCGTACTTCATATGAGTATTTTGAAATACCCGGTGAAACATATCCTGCACACCGCTTTCCAGCGCTTTAATGCCTTCTCCTGTTACACCGCCTTTAACGCAAACCTTTTCCTGTAATGCAGGCAAGGTATACAATTCGGTTTCTAACAGTTTTCCCATTCCGACAAGCATTTCCTTACACATCAAAATCGCGTCCTGTTTAGATACTGATGTTTCCGTGACAGCTGCATCTATAAACCGCTGAATCAGATAGCTCATAAAAGCGGGGCCGCAGCTTACGATGTCTGATGCAACCCTTGTGATGTCACTTTCAATTTGCAGCGGATGAGAGATATGCTGCATCAGCTTATTGATTTTCGTTTTTGCAGATTCGCCGCAGCTTGTGCCGAACGTGACGAGAGAAACACCTGCCAGCGCTCTGTTCGTAATACTTGGGATCACTCGCGCCACTTGACACGGCACATATTGTTCGAACTGTTCGGTTTGAACGGGGCTTGTAATTGAAATGAGAATATGATCTTTTCTTAAATAAGGTAGCGCTCTTGCCAGTAAAGGATATATATCAAGCGGCTTAACACAAATAAAAATCATCTCATTTTCAGAAACGAGCTTTTCGAGACTTTCGGTAACGTTTATGCTGTTGTAGCGTTTTTTTATGTGCAACGCTTTTTCAATTGTGCGGTTTGTGATTGTTATGTTTGAGGGATCGGCCGCTTTTGATTCAATAAATGATTCGATAAGGATCGTACCCATATTTCCTGTGCCGATAAAGCCTATCTTCAATGGTTTCCCCTCCTTTGAGCTATTATCCTCTAAACCATATGTGTTATGAAAATAAAATATGACGAAAGCGGGGAACATGCACGATGAATTGGTTGAATCAGCATAAGAAAGCAATTATTTTAGCGGCTTCTGCGGCTGTTTTCACAGCGATTATGATCGTTCTGGCCACAGGGAAAAATAAAGAGCCGGTGAAGCAAGCTGTACCAACAGAGACAGAAAATACAGTGGTAAAGCAGGAAGCAAACAACGACGAGTCAAGCGAAACAATTGTGATAGACATCAAAGGTGCTGTTCAGCATCCTGGCGTTTATGAAATGCGAACAGGGGACAGAGTATCTCAGGCAATTGAGAAAGCGGGCGGGACCAGTGAACAAGCAGACGAAGCGCAAGTAAATTTGGCGGAGATTCTGCAGGACGGGACAGTGGTGTACATCCCGAAAAAGGGAGAGGAAACAGCAGTGCAGCAAGGTGGCGGAGGGTCTGTCCAAAGCGATGGAGGGAAGGGAGCGCTGGTGAATATCAATACAGCAACCTTAGAGGAGTTACAAGGCATCTCAGGGGTGGGGCCATCCAAAGCTGAAGCTATTATTGCATACCGGGAAGAAAAAGGGCGTTTCCAAACAATTGAAGATATCACTAAGGTTTCAGGAATAGGTGAAAAGTCATTTGAGAAAATAAAGTCTTCCATTACAGTAAAGTGATTTGACGGTCATGCATTATGATAGGTAAACTATAGGTCAGGCAACACAACATTTGGAGGGAACAACGTGGAACGAATTTCATGGAATCAATACTTTATGGCTCAAAGCCATTTATTGGCGCTGCGCAGCACATGTCCGAGATTATCTGTCGGCGCTACTATAGTCAGAGACAAACGCATGATAGCAGGAGGCTACAACGGGTCAATCGCGGGCGGCGTACATTGTGCAGATGAAGGATGCTTAATGATAGATGATCATTGCGCAAGAACCATTCACGCTGAAATGAATGCGATTCTTCAATGCTCTAAGTTTGGGGTGCCGACTGATGGAGCTGAGATTTATGTGACGCATTATCCGTGCATTCAATGCTGCAAATCTATTATTCAAGCTGGTATCAAAACAGTTTATTATGCTGAGGATTACAAAACACATCCGTATGCGCAGGAATTATTTGAACAGGCGGGTGTAACTGTTGAACAGGTTGAACTCGATGAAATGATCGTTGATCTGAAAAACAGAGAAAAGCTTTCATTTGTAGCGGGTCTTATAGGGAAATTGGCCGATGCCGGTTTAGCGGAGGAAGAATTGAAAAAGATACATGAACAGGCGAATACACTTTTCACGAGCTACGTGTGATGAATGCGTAATTCGCGTTTGTTATTGCCTATGGCGGCAGCTTCGGCAACGGCTGGAATTACTGCCGCCGCTTATTTCCCCGCTATTTTTCTTTTCATCCTCTTTCTCCTCATCATTTTAATCAAAACGAGGCACGCTTTTCTTATTATTGTTTGTTTCTTCTCTTTTATATTGTTTTTTGTACTGTATGCAGTCACAGATTCTCAGAATGTCTCTTCCTATCGGCAGGGAACCTATCAATTCAAGGCAGTGATTGACACTATTCCCAAAATTGACGGCGACCGTATGTCTATGATGGTTAAGACACCTGATAAGGAAAAATGGGCTGCTGCGTATCGCATTCAGTCTGCTGGTGAAAAAGAACAGCTGTTATACATAGAACCAGGAATGTCATGTGAGTTGACTGGTACATTGGAAGAACCGAATCACGCAACTGTGCCGGGTGCATTTGATTATAACGAGTATCTTTATCGGCAGCATATTCATTGGAACTACTCTGTCACGTCTATCCAAAACTGCAGCGAACCTGAAAATTTTAAGTACAAGGTGCTCAGCTTGAGAAAACATATCATATCATTCACAAACAGCCTTTTGCCTCCTGATTCGGCAGGGATTGTACAGGCACTTACAGTTGGTGACAGATTTTATGTGGAGGATGAAGTGCTTACCGCGTATCAAAATCTTGGTGTTGTCCATCTCTTGGCAATATCAGGACTCCACGTGGGGATTTTGACAGCAGGTTTGTTTTATATCATGATTCGCCTTGGTATAACTAGAGAAAAGGCGTCAATTCTGTTGCTGTTATTTCTGCCGCTCTATGTGATGTTGACCGGTGCTGCTCCTTCAGTGCTACGCGCCGCTCTCATGTCGGGTGTTTACTTAGCTGGAAGCCTTGTCAAATGGCGTGTCCACTCTGCAACTGCAATTTGTCTTTCATACATCGTCCTTCTGCTCTTCAATCCTTATCATCTCTTTGAAGCCGGTTTTCAGCTATCGTTCGCCGTCAGTTTTTCTTTAATTCTATCCTCTTCTATTTTTCAGCAGGTTAAAACCTCCTTGGGGCAGCTGACAATTGTATCACTCATCGCTCAGCTGGGCTCGCTTCCGATTCTCCTATATCATTTTCATCAGTTTTCTATCATCAGCGTACCGATGAATATGTTGATGGTACCATTTTATACCTTCTGTATTTTGCCGGGAGCTGTAGCAGGTGTTCTTCTATTAAGTCTTTCCGCTTCGTTTGGGAGATTGTTTTTCAGCTGGTTTGATTTATTGATAAGCTGGACCAATAGGCTAATCACAAACATTGCAGATGTTGAAGTGTTCACGATTATGATCGCACATCCTGCACCTGTTTTGCTTTTTTTATTCACGGTCACGATCATCCTATTGCTTATGGCGATTGAAAAACGCTCCTTGTCGCAGTTGATGGTAACCGGAGGCATTTGCTGCACGGTGCTGTTTCTGCTCTTTATATATCCGTGTCTTAGTTCCGAAGGAGAAGTGGATATGATAGATATTGGACAGGGTGACAGCATGTTTGTAGGTGCTCCGCATCAGCGGGGGCGTGTCTTAATTGATACCGGCGGCACTTTGTCTTACTCGTCAGAGCCTTGGCGCGAAAAACAGCATCCGTTTTCACTGGGGGAAAAGGTGCTGATTCCGTTTTTAACTGCTAAGGGAATCAAACAGCTTGACGCTTTAATTCTGACGCACGCTGACCAAGATCATATCGGAGAGGCGGAGACTCTGCTGAAGCATCATAAAATAAAGCGCCTCGTGATTCCGAAAGGGTTCGTTTCTGAACCTAAAGATGAGAAAGTGCTGCAGACAGCCAGAGAAGAGGGAGTGACAATTGAAGAGGTGAAGCGAGGCGATGTATTGCAAATAAAGGATTTGCAGTTCCATGTACTGTCACCTGGAGCACCTGATCCGGCAAGCAAAAATAATTCCTCTCTCGTTCTGTGGATGGAGACGGGCGGTATGAGCTGGATCTTGACGGGTGATCTGGAGAAAGAAGGGGAACAGGAGGTGATGAACGTGTTTCCAAATATGAAAGCAGATGTCTTAAAGGTGGGGCACCATGGGAGCAAAGGCTCTACCGGTGAAGAATTCATCCAACAGCTTCAGCCGGAAACGGCCATTATCTCAGCTGGGAAAAACAATCGGTACCATCATCCTCATCAAGAAGTTCTGCAACTATTACAGAGACATTCTATCCGCGTGCTGCGAACAGATCAAAACGGAACGATCCAATATAGATACAAAAACAGAGTTGGAACCTTTTCTGTCTATCCTCCATATGATACATCAGATATAACAGAGACGAACTAAAAAAGACTGCCGAGAAATCAGCAGCCCGGGCAGTCGCTGTTATGAACCAACTAGGTGAATAACCGTTGCCATGACAAACAAGAAGGCGAAAAATCCGAAGGACACAACAAAACCAACAGCTGAATCTACAGCATCATTTCGTTTGCTTTGAACGTTTTTTTCAAAATCATTCAACTTTATCCCTCCTGACTGACTTAAGTATAATGGAATTGTTTTGAAAAATCTAGAAGCTAAGGTAACGTTTTCTGTTCTGGTGATTATCGCCTTTTTACAAGCTGTCCCGGGGGCTTGCGAACAGGCGTTTAATATAAATGGGGAAGCAGCAGTCAGGCTTCCTCTTTACTATTTTGCAAACTCAATTTAGGATAGAAGGGGATGATGAAAGAGAGGAAGTCGTACAACAATGGTATTTGATGTGTGGAAAAGCCTGAAAAAAGGAGATGTCCATCCAGTTTATTGTTTATACGGAAAAGAGACATATCTGCTGCAAGAAACCGTCAGCAGGATCAGACAGACGGTCGTTGATCAGGAGACAAAGGATTTCAATCTGTCCGTTTTTGATCTGGAAGAGGACCCGCTGGATCAAGCAATTGCAGATGCTGAAACGTTTCCGTTTATGGGAGAGCGGCGTCTTGTCATTGTGAAAAATCCATATTTTTTAACAGGTGAAAAGAAAAAAGAAAAAATTGAGCACAACGTCAGTGCGCTTGAATCATATATACAATCACCTGCTCCTTACACAGTCTTTGTCCTGCTTGCTCCGTATGAAAAGCTTGATGAGCGGAAAAAGCTGACGAAAGCGTTAAAGAAGCACGCGTTTATGATGGAGGCGAAGGAATTAAACGCAAAGGAAACGACAGACTTTACTGTCAACCTTGCAAAAACAGAGCAGAAAACAATCGGCACGGAAGCGGCGGAGCATTTGGTTCTGCTTGTGAACGGGCATCTGTCATCGATTTTTCAGGAGATTCAAAAGCTCTGCACGTTTATTGGAGATCGTGAAGAAATTACGCTGGATGATGTGAAAATGCTTGTTGCTAGAAGCCTTGAACAAAATATTTTTGAGCTGATCAATAAAATCGTCAACAGAAAACGAACAGAGAGTCTGCAAATTTTTTATGATTTGCTAAAACAAAATGAAGAACCGATCAAAATTATGGCGCTTATTTCGAACCAGTTCCGGCTGATTCTGCAGACAAAGTACTTCGCGGAACAGGGATACGGACAAAAACAAATCGCTTCTAATCTAAAAGTTCACCCATTTCGGGTAAAGCTGGCGATGGATCAAGCAAGGCTTTTTTCAGAGGAGGAGCTCCGTTCAATTATTGAACAGCTTGCCGTCATGGACTATGAGATGAAAACCGGGAAAAAGGACAAGCAGCTCCTGCTCGAACTGTTCCTTTTACAGCTGTTAAAAAGAAATGAAAAAAACGATCCCCATTATTGAGGATCGTTTTTATATTATGCAGAAAGTCCGTTCACTTTTTTCGCTAGTCTTGATTTGTATCGAGCTGCGGTATTTTTGTGTACAAGACCTGTTTTCACTGCTTTATCAATACGTTTAGCTGCTTCAGTAAGAGCAGTTTTCGCTTTGTCAGCTTCGTTGTTGGCAACAGAAGCTTCAACTTGTTTGATTGCAGTACGCATAGCAGATTTGATTGTCGCGTTATGAACGCGGCGTTCGTTGTTTGTTTTTGTACGTTTAATCGCTGATTTAATGTTTGGCATGTGTTTCACCTCCTAAGATACAACCTGTAGCACAGTGTCTTAAGGTTAAATCTTCTTCACAATAGAACAAATTGTATTCTATCAAACACACCTTTAGATTGCAATATAAATGTAAAGTATTTTTCATTGAAGGTTCTCTTTTTAGCATGATTCATTCAGCAAATGGCAACAATATAGGTACTTAATGTGAAGGAGGCCCCTGTATGAAAAAGAGTGAGCTGGATGTGAATCAGTATTTGATACGGACCGATTTGGCAGTGGAAACGAAGGAAGCAATGGCCAATCAGCAGGCTGTGCCGACAAAAGAAATTAAAGGCTTTATTGAAAAAGAGCGTGATCACGGCGGCATTAAAATCCGCACAGTTGATGTTACAAAGGAAGGCGCAGAGCTTTCGGGAAAAAAAGAAGGGCGCTATTTAACGCTTGAAGCACAGGGAATCAGGGAGAATGATTCAGAAATGCAGGAGAAGGTCTCTGCTGTCTTTGCGGAGGAATTCTCAGCTTTTCTTGAAAACCTTAATATCTCAAAAGATGCGAGCTGTTTGATCGTTGGGCTCGGGAACTGGAACGTGACACCTGACGCGCTTGGACCGATGGCAGTAGAAAATCTGTTGGTAACAAGGCACTTGTTTAAGCTTCAGCCGGAAAACGTACAGGAGGGTTACAGGCCTGTCAGTGCATTTGCACCGGGTGTCATGGGGATAACAGGAATCGAAACAAGTGACATTATTAAAGGTGTGATTGAGCAATCGAAGCCTGATTTTGTCATCGCCATTGATGCGTTGGCGGCGCGGGCGGTGGAAAGGGTCAACACAACCATTCAAATATCGGATACAGGCATTCACCCGGGATCTGGAGTGGGGAATAAACGAAAAGATTTAAGCAAAGACACGCTTGGTGTTCCAGTGATTGCTATCGGTGTTCCGACAGTAGTTGATGCCGTGACAATTGCCAGCGACACGGTGGACTACATATTAAAACATTTTGGCAGAGAAATGAAGGATAACAGGCCATCAAGATCGCTTGTTCCGGCAGGCATGACGTTTGGGAAAAAGAAAGTGCTCACTGAAGAAGATCTTCCCGATCAAAAGCAGCGCCAATCGTTCCTAGGGATTGTCGGAACCCTTCAAGAAGATGAAAAACGGCAGCTCATTCACGAGGTGCTTTCGCCTTTAGGGCACAACTTAATGGTTACGCCGAAGGAAGTCGATTCATTTATCGACGATATGGCAAATGTTTTAGCGAACGGACTAAACACAGCGCTTCATGAAAAAGTGTCACAAGAAAACAAAGGCTCCTACAATCACTAAACAGTTCTACTTCCTCTAGCTTGTTCATAGAGTAATTACTAGACAAGCGCTGGAGGGATTCAATGAGAAATAAACGCAGAAACAGACAGATTGTTGTTGCGGTAAATGGAGGGAAAGCGGTAAAAGCCATTTTTCTATTTATCGTAAGCCTTATCGTGATTTTTGTTCTATCCGGTGTGCTGACGTCTCTCCGGCCGGAACTTAGGCCGTCGTCTGACTCTTTTTATGGGATTGCTGAAGAATTGCCGGGTGACGTATTTGCACATTTGCTGCGGATGGAAAACCATTATTTCGCTTCTGACCTCTCTCAAACAGACAGCTCATTTCATCTTTCTCGTCTTTCTTTAAAGCTGGCGACGAGCATTAACCTCGAAGATCCGCGGAGCTTTCTCGGTCGGGAGCTGCCAGGGTTTGCACAATTTGATACCGAGATTTTATTAGCTGGACAAGGGACGGATTATACGAATATGCCTGCGGAATCGCCGCCGCCGTCTAAGGTGATGGAGGAAGAAAGGGAAGCGAATTTGGCAGAGATTGAAAAACAGCAGTCGCAATCAGATAATGCGCAAAAAGATCCGCCCAAACAAACAACAGGTGATAAAAAGGTCGTGTTTATCTATCACACGCACAATACGGAATCGTATCTCCCTCTATTAAAAGGCGAGACCGATCCTGACATGGCGCGCCATTCTAAAGCCAACGTCACGCTTGTAGGAGATATGTTCGGACAAGCGCTTGAATCCCAGGGAATCGGAGCCACAGTGAATAAAACCGATATACAGTCAAAATTGAATAAAAAAGGCTTAAACTATGCCAGGTCCTATGATGAATCAAGGCCGGTCGTGAAAGACGCCCTCGCTTTAAACAAAAATCTGCAATATATCATTGACATCCACAGAGACTCTCGGCGCAAAAAAGACACAACTGCAACGATTAAAGGAAAAAGCTATGCCAGGGTAGCCTTTGTCGTCGGGAAAAAAAGCAAAAACTTCGAAGAAAACTATAAAATTGCAAGTGAGCTTCATAAACTGATGGAGAAAAAATACCCCGGACTTAGCACAGGTGTCTTTTCCAAAGGCTCGCCAGGCGATAATGGTGTTTACAATCAGGATTTAACCGATAGAGCGCTTTTGCTCGAGTTTGGCGGAGTAGATAATAATCTCGAAGAGCTGCAGCGTGCGGCTAACGCGGCCGCGGACGTATTCAGCGAAATGTACTGGGATGCTGAAAAGGTCAACGCAGCGAGCGGGGAGACGAAAAAACAATAAGAAATAGGTGGTTGATTTGATTGCATACTTTGGAAAATGCTTACTGCTTGTCACGATCATGTTTTTAGGCGTTCTGTTCGGCATGCAGCAGGCAAACAACGGGATGCTGAGTATGAAAGGCTATCATGACCCATCACTGAAGGGGGCGTTTACGCTCACCGACGGAGATGATAATGAAAAAGAAGCCTCTATCCTAGGAGAAACAGTCACGGCAAAAGATTTAGAAGAAAAACAAAAAGAGCTGGAAAAGGTGGAGACGTTCAATATGTTTTCAAAAGCCGGACAAGCGCTTTCGAACACCGTAACCAATACTGCCCAGTCAATGTATGAATGGATACGGGATATGAATCAATAAGTACGTGAAAGAGAAAAGCAGCCCAGATATGATAGGGAACTTTTCTCTTTCTTGTTTTACATTGAATCTTTACAATCCTATTGATATAATCTAAGCTAGTGTATTTTGCGTTTAATAGTAGGAGTGATAGATTGTGACAGATAAAGAAAAGCGTTTAGAGAGGCAATCGAGAATACGGAATTTCTCTATCATTGCCCATATTGACCACGGAAAATCGACCTTAGCGGATCGTATTTTAGAAAAAACGTCGGCAATCACTCAACGAGAAATGAAAGAACAATTGCTCGATTCTATGGATCTTGAACGTGAGCGGGGCATAACCATTAAATTAAACTCTGTTCAGCTTAAATATAAAGCAAAAGACGGAGAAGAATATATCTTTCATCTAATCGATACGCCGGGACACGTCGACTTCACGTATGAAGTATCCCGAAGCCTTGCTGCCTGCGAGGGAGCGATTCTTGTCGTGGATGCAGCCCAGGGGATTGAAGCGCAGACGCTCGCCAATGTCTACTTAGCGCTTGACAACGATCTTGAAATCCTTCCGGTCATCAATAAAATCGACCTTCCGAGCGCCGAGCCCGAACGTGTGCGCCAAGAGGTAGAAGACGTTATCGGCCTTGACGCATCAGAAGCCGTGCTTGCTTCAGCAAAAGCCGGTATCGGGATTGAGGAGATTTTAGAACAAATCGTAGAAAAGGTGCCAGCTCCGACCGGAGATCCGGAGGCGCCGCTCAAAGCGCTGATCTTCGACTCGCTTTATGACGCCTACCGCGGTGTCGTGGCTTATATCAGAGTCGTTGAAGGAACGGTAAAGCCGGGACAAAAAATCAAAATGATGGCAACCGGCAAAGAATTCGAAGTAACAGAGGTGGGCGTGTTCACGCCGAAAGCAACTCCGACAAATGAACTGACGGTCGGTGATGTAGGCTTCCTGACTGCCTCAATCAAAAATGTCGGTGACACACGTGTCGGTGATACAATAACGAGCGCTGCCAATCCTGCAGAAGAAGCGCTGCCGGGATACCGCAAGCTAAACCCGATGGTGTACTGTGGTTTGTATCCGATTGATACAGCGAAGTATAATGATTTAAGGGAAGCTCTTGAAAAGCTTGAGCTGAATGATTCCTCCCTTCAATATGAAGCGGAAACTTCGCAAGCGCTTGGATTCGGGTTCCGCTGCGGATTTTTAGGCATGCTTCACATGGAGATCATTCAGGAGCGAATTGAGCGTGAGTTCAACATCGACCTGATTACAACAGCGCCAAGCGTTATCTATGACGTGTATATGACAGACGGCGAAAAGGTCGTTGTCGACAACCCGTCCAACATGCCGGATCCTCAAAAGATCGAAAGGGTTGAGGAGCCATACGTAAAAGCGACGATGATGGTGCCGAATGACTATGTCGGCGCTGTAATGGAGCTTTGCCAAGGAAAACGCGGCAATTTTATTGATATGCAGTATTTAGACGCAAACCGTGTCAGCATCATTTATGATATGCCATTAGCCGAAATCGTATATGAGTTTTTTGATCAGCTGAAATCAAGCACTAAAGGCTATGCGTCCTTTGATTATGAACTGATCGGCTACAAACCGTCGAAGCTTGTGAAAATGGACATTATGCTGAATGGTGAAAAAATCGATGCCCTTTCCTTTATCGTGCATCGTGATTACGCATATGAACGCGGAAAAGTGATCGTTGAAAAACTGAAAGAACTCATTCCGCGCCAGCAGTTTGAAGTTCCGGTACAAGCCGCAATCGGCCAGAAAATCGTGGCCCGCTCTACCATAAAAGCAATGCGTAAAAACGTATTGGCTAAATGTTACGGAGGGGACATCTCGCGTAAACGGAAACTTCTTGAAAAACAAAAAGAAGGAAAACGCCGGATGAAGCAGGTCGGCTCAGTTGAAGTGCCGCAAGAAGCATTTATGGCAGTTCTGAAAATGGACGACAGTCCGAAAAAACAATAGAAGCCGCCGCAGTCTTGTACTGCGGCTTCTTTCTGTAAAGAAGGTGAATCCGTTGAAATCAGCTTATATCCATATTCCATTTTGTGAGCATATTTGCCACTACTGCGATTTCAATAAATATTTTATTCAAAGTCAGCCAGTCGACGAGTATTTAAACGCACTCGAACAGGAAATGATAAATACAATAGCAAAAACTGGGCAACCTGATCTTAAAACAATCTTTGTCGGAGGAGGCACGCCAACCTCCCTGTCTGAGGAACAGCTCAAAAAGCTGATGGATATGATCAACCGCGTGCTGAAGCCCTCAAGCGACTTATCGGAATTTGCGGTTGAAGCGAATCCGGACGACTTGTCCGCAGAGAAATTAAAAATATTAAAAGAAGCAGGCGTAAATCGCCTCAGCTTTGGTGTGCAAACGTTCGAAGACGATCTGTTAGAAAAAATCGGCCGAGTGCACAAGCAAAAAGATGTATTCACCTCTTTTGAAAGAGCGCGGGAAATCGGTTTTGAGAATATCAGTCTTGATCTCATGTTCGGGCTTCCGGGGCAAACCCTCAAGCATCTGGAACATTCCATAAACACTGCTTTATCATTGGACGCCGAGCATTATTCCGTTTACTCCCTTATTGTAGAACCGAAAACGGTATTTTATAATTTGATGCAAAAAGGGCGGCTTCATCTTCCGCCGCAGGAGCAGGAAGCTGAAATGTATGAAATGGTGATGAGCCAGATGGAAGCTCACGGCATTCATCAATATGAAATCAGCAACTTTGCTAAGGCAGGCATGGAATCTAAGCACAATCTAACGTATTGGAGCAACGAACAATATTTCGGTTTCGGAGCCGGCGCTCACGGATATATTGGCGGCACACGAACAGTGAACGTCGGACCTGTTAAGCATTACATTGACCTGATAGCTGAAAAGGGTTTTCCGTACAGAGATACACATGAAGTGACAACAGAAGAACAGATTGAGGAAGAAATGTTTTTAGGTTTGAGAAAAACAGCCGGTGTCAGCAAAAAACGATTCGCAGAAAAATACGGCCGCTCCCTGGATGGACTTTTCCCAAGCGTATTAAAAGACCTCGCTGAAAAAGGGCTGATTCACAATTCGGAGTCTGCCGTTTATTTGACTCATCAAGGGAAATTATTAGGCAATGAAGTTTTTGGCGCTTTTTTGGGTGAGTTATAATTGACATTTTTCTTGTGGTTTGATACTTTTGTTATAGAATTAGCACTCGCTTATTGAGAGTGCTAACAGAGGTGATGATGATGTTAACAAATCGTCAGCTGCTGATCCTTCAGGTTATAATCAACGATTTTATTAAATCGGCACAGCCGGTGGGATCAAGAACTCTTTCGAAAAAAGATGAAATCACATTTAGCTCTGCAACAATAAGAAACGAGATGGCTGACTTGGAGGAATTGGGCTTTATTGAAAAAACCCATTCATCCTCAGGACGTGTTCCGTCAGAAAAAGGGTATCGGTACTATGTTGACCATTTGCTGTCACCCGTCAAACTGACGAAAAGCGACCTGGACCAAATCCACTCGATCTTCAAAGAGAAAATTTTCGAGCTGGAGAAGACAGTTCAAAAATCAGCGCAAATTTTGTCCGATCTGACGAATTACACATCCATCGTACTCGGGCCGAAGCTGAGTGAGAATTACCTTAAACAGATTCAAATCATTCCGATTCAGCCTGATATGGCGGTAGCGATTCTCGTTACCAATACGGGGCATGTGGAAAACAAAACGATTAACTTTCCGACCAAAATGGATCTGTCTGATATTGAAAAACTGGTCAATATACTGAACGACCGTTTAAGCGGCGTTCCAATGGATGAACTGAATGAGCGCATATTTAAGGAAGTTGTCATGTACCTAAGACAGCACATTAAGAACTATGACAATATACTCGACGCGCTTCGTTCAACCTTTCATTCCACAAATCACGTTGAAAAGTTGTTTTTTGGCGGGAAAATCAATATGCTGAACCAGCCGGAGTTCCATGATATCACCCGAGTTCGGTCGCTCCTTTCATTAATTGAGAAAGAACAGGATGTTTTAAAGCTGGTTCAATCCCCGCACACGGGAATTTCGATTAAAATCGGAAAAGAAAACGACTATGAAGAGATGGAAAATTGCAGTCTGATTACGGCTTCTTATTCCGTAGACCAGAAGCAGATCGGCTCAATTGCGATTATCGGCCCGACCCGCATGAATTATTCCAGGGTTGTCAGCCTGCTTCAGCATGTGACTTCGGACTTGTCAAAAGCATTAACAAGTCTGTATGATGAATAAGGGAATTTTGGCAAATTTTATCGAAGGGCAGCACCTGTCCTTCTCCTTACACTTTGAGGGAGGTGAACACAATGTCAGAAGAAAAACAAACCGTTGAACAAAACGAAACAGAAGAGCAAGAAATCATTGAAGAACAAGCTGCCGCTGATGAACAGCAGGAAGAAACAAATGAAAGCGAACTTCTTCAAAACCAAATTAACGAATTGCAAGGTTTGCTTGAGGAAAAAGAAAACAAACTTTTGCGTGTTCAAGCAGACTTTGAAAACTATAAACGACGCAGCCGTTTAGAGATGGAAGCGTCCCAAAAATACCGTTCTCAAAATATCGTGACTGATTTGCTGCCGGCTCTTGACAGCTTTGAACGAGCGCTTCAGGTTGAAGCCGACAATGAACAGACGAAAAGTTTGCTCCAGGGAATGGAAATGGTCCACCGTCAGCTCGTAGAAGCCTTGAAAAAAGAAGGCGTCGAAGCCATCGAAGCTGTAGGGCAGGAATTTGATCCTAATCTGCACCAAGCCGTTATGCAGGCTGAAGACGAAAATTACGGCTCCAACATTGTTGTTGAGGAAATGCAAAAAGGCTATAAGCTGAAGGATCGCGTCATTCGCCCTTCCATGGTCAAAGTGAATCAATAATTACATAGCAGGAGGTTATTCAAGTGAGTAAAGTTATCGGAATCGACTTAGGAACAACAAACTCATGTGTGGCAGTGCTTGAAGGCGGCGAGCCTAAAGTGATTGCTAACGCTGAAGGAAACCGCACAACGCCATCAGTTGTTGCATTCAAAAACGGCGAACGCCAAGTAGGGGAAGTGGCTAAACGCCAATCTATTACAAACCCTAACACAATTATGTCAGTCAAACGTCATATGGGTACTGATTATAAAGTTGAAATTGAAGGAAAGGATTACACTCCACAAGAAGTGTCTGCTATCATCCTTCAACACCTCAAATCATACGCTGAAAGCTATCTTGGCGAAACAGTATCAAAAGCAGTTATCACAGTTCCTGCATACTTTAACGATGCTGAGCGCCAAGCAACAAAAGACGCTGGTAAAATTGCAGGTCTTGAAGTAGAACGTATCATCAACGAGCCAACTGCAGCAGCGCTTGCATATGGACTTGATAAAACAGATGAAGATCAAACGATCCTAGTATACGACCTTGGCGGCGGTACATTCGACGTTTCCATCCTTGAGCTTGGCGACGGTGTATTCGAAGTTCGTTCAACTGCCGGCGACAACCGTCTGGGCGGGGACGATTTTGACCAAGTTATCATCGATCATCTTGTGTCTGAATTCAAAAAAGAAAACGGCATTGATTTGTCAAAAGACAAAATGGCGCTTCAGCGTTTGAAAGACGCAGCTGAAAAAGCGAAAAAAGATCTTTCCGGCGTATCTTCTACGCAAATTTCTTTACCGTTTATCACAGCTGGAGAAGCAGGACCGCTTCACCTTGAACTTACATTAACTCGCGCTAAATTCGAAGAGCTTTCTTCTCATTTAGTAGAGCGCACAATGGGTCCTGTCCGTCAAGCGCTTCAAGATGCAGGACTTTCTGCAAGCGAAATCGACAAAGTCATCCTTGTCGGCGGATCAACTCGTATCCCTGCCGTACAAGAAGCAATCAAAAAAGAAACTGGAAAAGAAGCGCATAAAGGCGTAAACCCGGATGAAGTTGTAGCGCTTGGTGCTGCGATTCAGGGCGGCGTTATCACAGGTGACGTAAAAGACGTTGTTCTTCTTGACGTTACACCGCTTTCTCTCGGTATCGAAACGATGGGCGGCGTGTTTACAAAACTGATCGACCGCAACACGACGATCCCGACAAGCAAATCTCAAGTGTTCTCAACTGCTGCTGATAACCAAACAGCTGTTGATATCCACGTTCTTCAAGGTGAGCGCCCAATGTCTGCCGACAACAAAACACTCGGCCGCTTCCAGCTTACTGATATCCCGCCAGCACCTCGCGGCGTGCCTCAAATCGAAGTTTCTTTCGATATTGACAAAAACGGTATCGTAAACGTAAGAGCAAAAGACTTAGGCACAGGAAAAGAACAAAACATTACAATCAAATCTTCTTCAGGTCTTTCAGATGAAGAGATCGAACGCATGGTAAAAGAAGCGGAAGAAAATGCTGACGCAGATGCGAAGAAAAAAGAAGAAATCGAAGTCCGCAACGAAGCAGATCAGCTTGTTTTCCAAACTGAGAAAACATTAAAAGATCTTGAAGGCAAAGTGGACGAAGAACAAGTGAAAAAAGCCAACGATGCCAAAGACGCTTTAAAAGCAGCGATTGAGAAAAACGAATTTGAAGAGATCAAAGCGAAAAAAGATGAGCTTCAAACAATCGTTCAAGAGCTTTCTATGAAGCTTTATGAAGAAGCTGCTAAAGCACAGCAAGCTCAAGGCGGAGCAAACGCTGAAGGCAAAGCAGATGACAACGTTGTCGACGCTGAATACGAAGAAGTAAACGACGACCAAAACAAAAAATAAGTTCTTTTTAGTGTCAGCCCCGCTTCCGGAGCTGACCGAAAAGAACACATTTCATAATCTGATTCAATGATTAGAAAGTCAAAGTCAGGCATCTCTTGGCTTTGACTTTTTTTTCTTGCCCGGGATAAAAGGAATTGAAAAATCATAATTCAAAATGATACAATCTAATTTATGTGAGAAATTCGGGAGAGTGAAGCGAGATGAGTAAGCGTGATTACTATGAAGTGCTGGGAGTAAGTAAGAGCGCTTCAAAGGATGAAATTAAAAAAGCTTATCGGAAGCTGTCAAAAAAATATCATCCTGATATTAACAAAGAAGCCGGATCAGATGAAAAATTTAAAGAGGTAAAAGAAGCGTACGAAACGCTGTCAGATGACCAAAAACGAGCGCATTACGATCAATTTGGTCACACTGATCCTAACCAAGGCTTCGGCGGCGGAGGTTTTGGCGGCGGCGATTTCGGCGGTTTTGGTTTCGATGATATTTTCTCAAGTATTTTCGGCGGAGGCACAAGACGGAGAGATCCAAATGCTCCGCGCCAGGGTGCTGATTTACAGTATACGATGACCCTGTCGTTTGAGGATGCGGCTTTCGGTAAAGAAACAACCATCGAAATTCCCCGCGAGGAAACGTGCGAGACATGTAAAGGCTCAGGTGCGAAACCTGGAACAAATCCAGAAACATGCTCCCACTGCGGAGGCTCCGGCCAGTTAAACGTGGAGCAAAATACACCGTTTGGAAAAGTCGTTAACAGACGGGTCTGCCACCACTGTGAAGGTACAGGCAAAATCATTAAAAACAAATGTGCGGACTGCGGCGGCAAAGGAAAAATCAAAAAACGCAAGAAAATCAATGTGACAATTCCAGCCGGTGTAGATGACGGGCAGCAGCTTCGTCTCTCGGGACAGGGTGAACCAGGAATAAACGGCGGCCCTGCCGGGGATTTATTTGTCGTGTTCCATGTACGCGCACACGAGTTCTTCGAGCGTGACGGCGATGATATTTACTGTGAAATGCCGTTAACGTTTGCTCAGGCTGCTCTTGGAGATGAGGTGGAAGTGCCGACGCTGCATGGAAAAGTGAAATTGAAAATTCCGGCCGGTACACAAACAGGAACGAAATTTAGATTAAGAGGCAAAGGCGTTCAAAATGTCAGAGGCTATGGACAGGGTGACCAGCATATCGTCGTCCGCGTCGTTACGCCGACAAATCTGACAGATAAACAAAAAGACATTATCCGCGAATTTGCCGAAGTCAGCGGAAACCTGCCTGACGAACAGGAAATGAGTTTCTTTGACAAGGTAAAACGCGCGTTTAAAGGCGATTAATTATTGGATGAGGAGTTGGTAGTTTTGAAATGGTCCGAATTAAGCATTCACACAACACATGAAGCGGTCGAACCTATCTCAAATATATTGCATGAAGCTGGTGCAAGTGGGGTTGTGATAGAGGACCCGCTTGATTTAATTAAAGAACGTGAGAATGTGTACGGGGAAATCTACCAGCTCGACCCCAATGATTACCCAGATGAGGGTGTCATTGTCAAAGCATATCTGCCGGTTAACAGTTTTCTGGGCGAAACTGTAGACGGCATCAAAGAAACGATTAATAATCTCCTTCTTTACAATATTGATTTGGGCAGAAACCACATCACTATTTCTGAAGTAAATGAAGAAGAGTGGGCGACTGCCTGGAAAAAGTATTATCATCCTGTGAAAATTTCTGAAAAGTTTACAATTGTGCCGACGTGGGAGGAATATACGCCGGTCCATACTGATGAACTGATTATTGAAATGGACCCGGGAATGGCTTTCGGCACAGGGACACATCCGACAACCGTACTCTGCATTCAGGCGCTTGAACGCTTTGTGCAAAAGGGTGATAAGGTGATTGATGTCGGCACTGGTTCGGGAATTTTAAGTATTGCGGCTGCAATGCTTGAGGCTGAATCGGTTCATGCCTACGATCTTGATCCCGTGGCTGTAGAAAGTGCACGCCTCAATCTCAAGCTGAACAAAGTCAGTGATATTGCTCAAGTGAAGCAAAACAATTTGTTAGACGGGATTGAAGGGGAACATGATGTGATTGTGGCCAACATTTTGGCTGAAGTCATTCTTCGCTTTACTTCACAAGCGTACAGCCTGTTAAAAGAAGGCGGCCACTTTATTACGTCAGGAATCATCGGTCATAAAAAACAAGAAGTAAAAGAAGCACTGGAACAAGCTGGCTTTACCATTGTAGAAATCCTTTCAATGGAAGATTGGGTCAGCATTATTGCGAAAAAATAACAGTTAGTAGGTGTCACAGCGTATGCAACGATATTTTATCGAGCTCACGAAGCAGCAAATAGAGGAAGCGCCGGCTTTTTCGATTACCGGCGAAGATGTTCATCATATTGTGAACGTGATGAGAATGAATGAGGGAGATCAGATTATCTGCTGCTCTCAAGACGGCTTCGAGGCAAAATGTGAACTTCAATCTGTTTCCAAAGATAAAGTGTCCTGCCTTGTGATAGAATGGACGAATGAAAACAGAGAGCTTCCGATAAAGGTCTATATTGCGAGCGGCCTTCCGAAAGGAGATAAGCTTGAATGGATTATCCAAAAGGGGACTGAGCTCGGAGCTCATGCCTTTATTCCTTTCCAAGCCGCGCGTTCTGTTGTCAAGTTGGATGACAAAAAGGCAAAGAAAAAGCGGGAAAGATGGACGAAAATTGCAAAGGAAGCGGCTGAGCAATCGTACCGTAACGAAGTGCCGCGAGTAATGGATGTCCATTCTTTTCAGCAGCTTCTTCAAAGGATGCAGGATTTCGATAAATGTGTCGTTGCATACGAGGAGTCATCGAAGCAAGGGGAAATAAGCGCATTCAGCGCGATTGTAAGCAGCCTTCCGAAAGGATCATCTCTATTGATCGTATTTGGTCCCGAAGGCGGTTTAACAGAAGCGGAGGTTGAACGGCTCACAGAGCAAGACGGTGTGACGTGCGGCCTTGGACCGAGAATTTTAAGGACAGAAACCGCTCCGCTATACGCGTTGAGCGCGATTTCTTATCAAACAGAGTTATTAAGAGGTGATCAGTAATGGCAACTGTTGCTTTCCATACGCTTGGCTGTAAAGTCAACCATTATGAAACAGAAGCAATCTGGCAGCTTTTCAAAGAAGCGGGCTATGAAAGAAGAGACTTTGAACAAACAGCTGATGTATATGTCATTAATACATGTACGGTTACAAATACGGGAGATAAAAAAAGCCGCCAAGTGATCAGACGCGCCATTCGTCAAAATCCTGACGGTGTCATCTGTGTCACAGGCTGCTATGCGCAAACCTCACCTGCTGAGATTATGGCGATCCCCGGTGTCGACATTGTAGTCGGAACACAGGACCGTGAAAAAATGCTTGGCTACATTGACCAATATCGAGAAGAACGCCAGCCGATTAACGGTGTCAGCAACATCATGAAAGCAAGAGTATATGAAGAGCTTGATGTGCCTGCTTTCACGGACCGGACAAGAGCGTCATTGAAAATACAGGAGGGCTGCAATAATTTCTGCACATTCTGTATCATTCCGTGGGCGAGAGGCCTGCTCCGCTCCCGCGACCCTGAAGAAGTCATTAAACAAGCGCAGCAGCTTGTCGATGCCGGATATAAGGAAATTGTTCTTACGGGTATTCATACAGGCGGCTACGGCGAAGATATGAAAGATTACAACTTCGCGAAGCTTTTGAGCGAATTAGACACCCGTGTGGAAGGCGTGAAACGGATCAGAATTTCTTCAATCGAAGCCAGCCAAATCACTGACGAAGTGATCGAGGTCTTAGACCGCTCAGATAAGATAGTGAATCATTTGCATATTCCTATCCAATCCGGATCAAACACAGTGCTTAAACGGATGAGACGCAAATATACAATGGAATTCTTTGCAGACCGTTTAAATAAATTGCAAAAAGCACTGCCAGGCTTAGCTGTTACTTCTGATGTTATCGTCGGATTCCCTGGAGAAACAGAAGAAGAATTTATGGAAACCTATAACTTTATTAAAGAACATAAATTCTCTGAGCTGCATGTTTTCCCTTACAGTAAACGTACAGGAACACCAGCTGCGCGAATGGAAGACCAAGTGGATGAAAACGTGAAAAACGAACGTGTGCACCGCCTGATTGCTCTTTCTGACCAGCTTGCAAAAGAATACGCTTCTCAGTATGAAAATGAAGTGCTTGAGATTATCCCTGAGGAAGCGTTTAAGGAAACAGAAGAAGAAAATATGTTTGTCGGTTACACAGACAATTATATGAAGGTTGTTTTCAAAGGTACGGAAGATATGATCGGCAAAATCGTAAAAGTCAAAATCCTAAAAGCAGGTTATCCTTACAACGAAGGACAGTTTGTCCGTGTGGTTGAGGATGAAATAACTGAACACATGCGTTTGTCTTCTTAACCTAAAAAATCGGTGCATTAAAATGTACCGGTTTTTTATTTAGCTGGAATAAGAAAGTGAATCAAGCGGTAAAACAAGTTTGTAAGCGGAAGAAATAAAAGAGCTGTTACTACATTAAATAAAAGGCTGAAATGAGCAATCCTTTGGGCAGGATCGGGTGATAACTGCTCTACAAAGCCGGTCGCTGCGGTCAGAAAAGGCAATACTAGAGCCACCCCTAGCACGTTAAATACCACATGCGCATACGCTGTCTGTTTCGCCGCATATCCGCCGGATACAGCAGCCATGACAGCTGTAATGCATGTCCCGATATTGGATCCGAGTACGACGCTCATCGCCTGTGTCAGTCCGATAATCCCTTCATTCATAAAACTCATCAAAATGCCGATACAGACAGAACTGGAGTGAATGATGGCAGTTAACACCATCCCGATGAGCAAAGCGGCCCAGTTTGAATCGTTAACATGGTATAGAACGTCGGCTCCCGTTTTCAGCTTCGTCAGCGGCCCGGCAAGGTGGCTGAATCCGCTGATGCAAAAGAAGATGATGCCCAGTCCGAGGAAGCTTGTTCCCAGCTGTTTCAAAGGATACCTGCCAGTCAGAAAAAACAAAAAACCTCCTATTAAAAGAACCCAAATCAAAATATCCATTTTGATAGCAATAAATTCAGTTGTAAAAGTAGAGCCAACATTCGTCCCCAGAATCATCGGTATCGTCCGCTTAAAAGAAAGAACGCCCGCACTTACAAAGCCGATGACAATGACCATAAAGGCTGAACTGCTCTGAAGTATCCCCGTAAATACAATGCTGATAAGAAACGCTTTTAACGGATGGTCTGTAAATAAAAGCAAACGATCTTCAATTTTTGAGTACGCCATAGAAATTAAGCCTTTTCGAAGCATGTTCATGCCTGTGAGAAAGAATAATATAAGAGCAGTAAAGCTAATCAGAATTAACATCCTATTCACCAACCCCTTTCTTTCATTATATAGACAGGCAGTCGCACTCATGACGGAAAAGTGAACTCACTTAGTTGACCTGACTGATGGCTTATATTATAATGTCAAAGTACATGTTTATATGTGTAACTTAAAGGTAGTCGATTGGTGTATTCGGAGGGAGGGAAAGAGAATGTCAAAAACGGTCGTTAGAAAAAACGAATCGCTTGAAGATGCTCTTCGTCGCTTCAAACGCAGTGTATCAAAGACAGGTACTTTGCAAGAAGCAAGAAAGCGTGAATTTTATGAAAAACCTAGCGTAAAGCGCAAGAAAAAGTCTGAAGCTGCTAGAAAACGCAAATTCTAAAAGAGGGTGGATTTATGAGTCTTCTTGAGCGTCTCAACCAGGATATGAAGCTGTATATGAAAAACCGTGAGAAAGACAAACTGACTGTCGTTCGAATGGTTAAGGCTTCACTTCAAAATGAAGCAATTAAGCTTAAGAAAGACAGTTTGACCGAGGATGAGGAACTCACTGTCCTTTCTCGTGAACTTAAGCAACGTAAAGACTCCCTCCAGGAATTTTCAAACGCTAATCGTTTAGATTTAGTAGATAAAGTTCAAAAAGAGCTGGACATTTTAGAAGTTTATTTACCTGAGCAGCTGTCAGAAGAAGAGCTGCGTACAATCGTAAATGAAACCATCGCGGAGGTCGGTGCGAGCTCAAAAGCGGACATGGGCAAAGTGATGGGGGCAATTATGCCTAAAGTAAAAGGTAAAGCTGACGGAAGTTTAATTAATAAGCTTGTGAGCAGTCAACTGTCTTAAATGGCAAAGAAAAGGACATCTTTCTAAGAGAGATGTCTTTTTTTATACATAAAAAAATGAAACCTTTGATACATTTGTTACGTATGAAGAGAAGGCACTTATTATAAAAGGAAGGAGGGATACACCGCCCTTGCTTCAAATCAAAGGATTCCGTGCTGCTCTTTTGAGTATATTATTGCTTTCTTTATTAGGCGTACAACTGAACGCAAAAGCAGAAAAACAAACTGTTTATGTGATTCCGGTTGAAAAAAATGTCGAACAGGGTCTCGCCTCGTTTTTGTCCCGTTCGTTACAAGACGCAAAGGATGCACATGCAGACCATATTATTCTTGATATCAATACCCCGGGGGGATTGGTCAAATCTGCTATTGATATGGCCGATTTGATAACCGAAAGCGAGATCCCCGTAACTGCATATGTCAACAAACGCGCGTTGTCTGCTGGTGCATATATTGCACTTCAAGCAGATCACATTTATATGGCGCCTGGCGGAAAAATGGGAGCCGCCGCGATTGTTGATGGCCAAGGCAATGCCGCTGACCAAAAAGCTCAATCACTTTGGCTGGCAGAGATGGAAGATGCCGCAGTGAAAAATAACCGCGATCCAAAATATGCGCTCGCAATGGCTGACCCAGATATAGATGCCAAGGAAGTCGGCGCGCCTAAGGGAGATCTGCTGACACTTAACGCAGACAAGGCAATTGAGGTAGGCTATTCAGAAGGCACTGCTGACAATTTGTCCACGCTCGTAAAGAAGCTTGGGTTCGAAAAGGCGCAGATCAGCTATGCAAAGGAGAGCTTTGCGGAAAAGACAGCAAGATGGCTGACGAATCCGGTCATTGTCCCTATTCTGCTGACAATCGCTTTTTTAGGTCTGACGGTGGAGCTTTTTTCCCCGGGTGTCGGCCTCCCTGGAACGGCTGGATTCATTGCGTTATTGCTGTTCTTTTACGGGCATCTTGCAGCCGGCCTTGCCGGGTATGAGACGGTTCTCCTCTTTATAGCAGGGGTGATTCTCATTCTGCTTGAGATTTTTCTTCCCGGAGGAATCATTGGATTACTGGGCTTGGGAGCGATTATTGCGAGCCTGTTTTTAGCTGCGGGGAGCTTCACTGTCATGGCGGTTTCTCTCTTGATCGCCTCAGCTGTTTCGATTACAGCGTTTATTTTACTGACAAGGGTGTTGGGAAAACGTATGAAATTCTTTAAGAAATTGATATTAAATGATTCTACAAACACGGAGAGCGGCTACGTTTCAAATCAAACGCGCACGGACTTAATAGGAAAAGTGGGTATAACCTTTACACCGCTGCGTCCTTCCGGTACCGTGATTATTGATGATGAACGCCTTGACGTTGTTTCGGAGGGATCGTTTACAGAAAAAGATAAAAAAGTAAAAGTGATTAAAGTAGAAGGCTCACGCATTGTCGTGAGAGAATTTTAAATAGAAACGAGGAGAAGTTATATGGATCCGTCAACACTTATGATTCTGGCAATTGTCGCAGTAGCGATCATTGTTTTGGCAGTATTTTTTACATTTGTGCCTGTAATGCTTTGGATTTCAGCTTTGGCAGCCGGAGTGAAAATCAGCATTTTCACTCTAGTTGGGATGAGGCTTCGCCGTGTCATTCCGAATCGGGTTGTTAACCCGCTGATTAAAGCGCATAAAGCGGGACTTAATGTTGGAACAAACCAGCTTGAAAGCCACTATCTGGCTGGAGGTAATGTTGACAGAGTCGTCAACGCGCTTATCGCCGCTCAGCGAGCTAACATTGAACTCACATTCGAGCGCTGTGCTGCCATTGATCTTGCAGGTCGGGACGTGTTGGAAGCTGTTCAAATGAGCGTTAATCCTAAGGTGATTGAAACACCGTTTATTGCCGGTGTCGCAATGGACGGGATTGAAGTGAAAGCGAAAGCGAGAATCACAGTAAGAGCGAATATCGAGCGCCTCGTTGGGGGAGCAGGGGAAGAAACCATTGTAGCTCGTGTAGGTGAGGGGATCGTTTCTACAATCGGTTCATCTAATAATCATAAAAAAGTGCTTGAAAACCCTGACATGATTTCTCAGACAGTCCTTGGAAAAGGATTGGACTCAGGAACTGCGTTTGAAATTCTCTCAATTGATATTGCAGATGTAGATATCGGCAAAAACATCGGTGCAATTTTACAAACCGATCAGGCCGAGGCTGATAAAAACATCGCGCAGGCAAAGGCGGAAGAACGACGTGCGATGGCTGTCGCTCAAGAACAGGAAATGCGTGCCCGCGTAGAAGAAATGCGCGCGAAAGTGGTAGAAGCCGAGGCGGAAGTGCCGCTTGCGATGGCAGAAGCTTTGCGTGAAGGGAATATTGGCGTCATGGATTACATGAATATCAAGAACATCGATGCTGACACAGAAATGCGTGATTCATTCGGCAAGCTGACGAAAGACCCTTCGGATGAAGACCGCAAATCATAATCTCTCTAAGAAGGGAGAACGCTGATGGAAGATTTACTGACCAATCCGCTTATTATTGCAGCGATCATCGGAATCATTTCTGCGATTTTCGGCAAAAAGAGCAAAGAAGAAAAGCAAAGCAGCCAAAAAAGAAAAAAACCTCAACACGTCCAATCTGCTTCTCCTCAAAAGAAGCAGTCAAAAGAAGATGCCCCTGCACCTATCCCTAACCGTATGGAACAGGCAAGACGGGAAGCGGAAGAAAGACGCAGGGAAACAGCAAGAAACCTGAAAGGGCTGGAACAAGATCTTGCTGCTGCCAAACAAAAAACAGTATACACAAAACAAAAAATGCTTGAGGTGAATAAAGACACCGTCGTACAGGGGATCGTTCTAGGAGAGGTGTTCGGGCCTCCACGGGCGAAAAAACCTCACCGTACGATGCGCTCGGCCCGTAAAAATTAAAGTGTTAGAACCTCCTTTCAAATCATACATATGAGATGAAAGGGGGTTCTTTTTGTATGGGGCAAAGAAAGAATCGTATGAAAGCTTGGCTGACAAGAGCATTGGAAATTCCCCCGGACGTTATGATGGATCTGCCGAGGATTACAATGGTTGGCAGACTTCATATCTACATAGAAAACCACAGAGGTCTTTTGCTTTTCAGTGAGAATGAAGTGAGGCTGATGCTGAAGCAGGGCCAGTGCATCATATCTGGTGAAAATTTTGTCATCAAGGCGATTCTTCCGGAAGAGATACTTTTGGAGGGTACGATTGATGTCGTTCGATATGTTGAGTCATAAAGCCGAGGGGGAAATGTTGTGAAAAATAAATGGCTGTCTTTTTTTTCGGGTAAGGTCCAGCTTGAATTGACGGGAAGAGGGATTGAGCGGCTCCTTAATGAATGCACAAGACAGGGGATTCCGGTCTTTCATGTCAAAAAAAAGAAAGAAGCCGTATCGTTATATATACAGCTTCAGGATGTACATGCCTTTCGGCGGGTGAGAAGTAAATTTAAATGTAAAGCCCGATTTATCAATCGGAAGGGTTTTCCCTTCCTGTTGATAAAATCAAAGCTGAATATAGGGTTTACGATCGGTTTTGCGATTTTTTTCATCCTTTTGTTTTTGCTGTCCAATATGGTGTGGAAAATTGATGTGACAGGCGCTAAGCCTGAAACAGAACATCAAATGAGGCAGCATCTTAATGAAATCGGCGTCAAAAAGGGCCGTCTGCAGTTTTTAATGATGTCGCCCGAAAAAATACAGAAATCATTAACCAATGGAATAGACAATATCACTTGGGTCGGAGTTGATCTGAAGGGGACGACCATTCACATGAAAGTTGTGGAGAAAAATGAGCCCGAAAAAGAAAAGTATGTTAGCCCGCGCAATATTGTCGCCAAAAAGAAAGCAACCATTACGAGAATGTTTGTGCAAAAAGGACAGCCCATGGCCGCCATACACGATCATGTTGAAAAGGGGCAGCTGCTTGTTTCGGGACTGATCGGCAGCGAAGACCATCAACAGGAAGTCGCCTCAAAAGCAGAAATTTACGGAGAAACCTGGTATAGATCAGAAGTGACAGTCCCGCTTGAAACATTATTTAACGTCTATACGGGCAAAGTAAGGACAAAGCACAAGCTTTCTTTTGGTTCTTTGGCAATCCCGATCTGGGGGATGACGTTTAAAAAAGAGGAATTGAAGCATCCAAAAACAGAACAAGAAAAGCATTCGCTTCATTTTCTCGGGTTTAAGCTCCCTGTATCCTATGTCAAAGAGCAAACGAGAGAAAGTGAAGAGGCTTTGCGAAAATATACGAAAGAAGAAGCAGTTCAAGAAGGCACTAAATTGGGTAAACAGGATGTAGAGGATAAAATAGGCGAAAACGGCGAGGTGAAAAATGAAAAAGTTTTGCACCAGACTGTTGAGAATGGTAAAGTAAAGTTGATTATTCTCTACCAAGTTATAGAAGATATCGTTCAAACCACACCTATTGTCAGGGAGACTGAAGAATGACAGAACATTTACTTGCGATGAATCAAAAACTGAAAAACCCGGACGAGGCGCTTTCACTCTTCGGGAACCAAGATTCTTTTTTGAAATTGATGGAGAAAGATCTGAATGTAAATATCATTACGCGCGGCGAGACGATTTATGTTTCAGGCGATGATGAATCGTTTCAGATTGCAGACAGGCTGCTGGGATCGCTCCTCGCTTTAATTCGCAAGGGGATAGAGATCTCTGAACGTGATGTGATTTACGCCATCAAAATGGCAAAGAAGAATGAACTTGAATACTTTGAAAGCATGTATGAAGAAGAAATTACAAAAAACGCAAAAGGCAAATCAATCCGTGTAAAAACAATGGGACAGCGGGAATACGTGGCCGCTATGAAGCGGAATGACCTTGTATTCGGCATTGGTCCGGCGGGAACGGGGAAAACGTACCTGGCTGTCGTAAAAGCAGTCCATGCTTTAAAAAACGGACATATCAAAAAAATCATTTTAACAAGACCTGCCGTGGAAGCCGGTGAAAGCCTTGGTTTTCTCCCAGGTGACCTAAAAGAAAAAGTAGATCCTTATTTGCGCCCGCTGTATGACGCTCTCCATGATGTGCTTGGGGCAGATCATACAGAACGTCTGATGGAAAGAGGCATCATTGAAATTGCTCCGCTCGCATATATGAGGGGACGGACGCTCGATGATGCTTATGTTATACTTGATGAAGCACAGAATACCACGCCTGCTCAAATGAAAATGTTTTTGACGAGACTGGGTTTTGGCTCTAAAATGATCATTACAGGTGACGTTAGCCAAATTGATCTGCCGAAAGGCGTCAAATCGGGACTTGCAGTAGCGAAGGAGATGCTGAAAGGAATAGACGGCATTTCTATGATTGAGCTAGACCAGACAGACGTGGTCAGACATCCGCTTGTTGCGAAAATTATTGAAGCATACGATAAGCAAAATTAATGCTGAATGACCCGATCGCGCGTTATCGGGTCATTTTTATGATTGCTTATGGGCTTGATGTTTCAAGAGGAGGTTCTTGTGTTGAAAAAGAAGGCTAAGACCAAAAGCAGCTCGAAAAAATGGAGCAGTTTTAAAAATGCCCGCTCCATGCATGTACTGCTGTATCTTCTGCTGGCTGCCATTATGTTTGCTTTGCTCTTTGTACATGTTAAGCCGGAAACACTTGATTTAGACCTGTTTTCAGTCAGCGACAAGACCATTTACGCTCCGGCAACCGTAGAAGATCAAAAAGCCACAGAGGAAAAAAAGCAAGCCGCTGAGGACGCGGTTGAAGATCAATATACATTAAAAAAAGAATATACAGACAATCGGATTGACCTTGTGTCATCAATATTCGACAGTATTAGTGAAGTGAAAAAATCATCAGAAGAAGGCAGTAAATCACCATCGGAAAAATCAATGGTCAAATCTGTAAAGGACAAATTGACATCAGATGTGAATGATTCTATATCGGAGGATTCCATCAAGACATTGCTGAAAGCAGACAGTGAAGACTTTTCTTTTGTCAGAGATACGGTCATTACCGCAGTAAATACGGTCATGAGCAGTGAAATCCCTTCGGATAAACTATCTGATGCAAAGGATAAGGTAGAAAAAGAGCTAAAGAGCAATTCTATTCCGTCTAAATACTTGGGAGCTGCGACAGAAATCGGGCGTTTTGCTATTATTCCGAATTACGTCTTCGATCCGAAAGCAACAGAGGCAAAACGGCAGGAAGCTTCAGATAATGTCCAGCAGGTTCAAATCAAACAGGGACAAGTGCTCGTGGAAGAAAATGACCTCATTGATCGGGAAGTGTACAGGAAACTTGAGCTGACCGGGTTATTAAATAACTCAAATCTCTTTAAACCGATCAGCGGGCTATTGATTATGATCGGACTTTTCATTGCAACACTTGTATATTATTTTGAAAAACAGAAACAAAATCTGAAGTTTAAAAATCAATCCATTCTGTTATTCTCGATTATCACAACACTTTTGCTTGTGATCATGGAGGTTGTCAGTTTGTTTCAGAAGATGGAGTATAATAATATCGGCTATCTGGTCCCCATTGCGGCCGGCGCCATCTTAATCAAACTGCTGATGAATGAACGCATTGCCATTTTGGGAAGTATCATTCTTGCGATTTGCGGAAGTATGATGTTTAATCAGGGTGTGACAGGAACATTCAATTATGTCATAGGGATTTATTATTTGATCAGCGGCATTTCAGGTGTATTATTTTTAGGAAAACACAATGCAAGATCAAAGATTTTGCAGACCGGACTTTTCGTGGCGTTTATTAATATGGTTGTCGTTTTATCCTTATTATTGATCCAGAACACTGCGTTGTCGGGTCTTGAAATCGGCACGTTAATGCTCATGGGGGTTGTGTCGGGGTTTGCTTCATCTGTATTGATCATCGGCCTGATGCCGTTTTTTGAGACGGGCTTTGGCATTTTATCCACCATGAGGCTGCTTGAGCTGTCTAATCCTAACCATCCGCTATTGCGCAAAATACTGACAGAAACACCAGGTACATATCATCACAGTGTAATGGTTGCCAATTTATCAGAGGCAGCCTGTGAAGCGGTTGGGGCTAATGGTTTGCTTGCAAGAGTCGGCGCATATTATCACGATCTCGGAAAAACAAAGCGCCCGCAATATTTTATTGAAAACCAAATGAATATTGACAATCCGCATGACAAGCTGTCACCTCAGTTGAGTAAAAATATTATTATCTCGCATACGACAGACGGTGCGAATATGCTGAGAAGCTATAAATTTCCGAAAGAGCTTGTCGATATTGCTGAGCAGCATCATGGAACCTCGCTTTTAAAGTTTTTTTACTATAAAGCGAAGGAAAAAGGCGACCAGATTACAGAGGAAGAGTTCCGTTATCCGGGGCCGAAGCCGCAGTCAAAGGAAGCCGCAATTATATCAGTGGCCGACAGTGTTGAAGCGGCCGTCAGATCCATGCACAATCCAAATCCTGAACGAATTGAAAAGCTTGTCCGGGGTATTATATCCGATAAGCTTCAGGACGGACAGTTCAGTGAATGCGATTTGACATTTAAAGAGCTGGATACAATCGCAAAAACGCTCTGTGCAACATTAAAAGGAATTTTCCACTCCCGGATTGAATATCCGGAGGCTACTAAGAAGGTGAAATAGATGAGTTTACTGATTGATATCGTTGATGAAACAGGAAGCGTCTCAGAAGAGATGCTCAAAGAAGTAGAAAATCTGCTTCAATTTGCCGCTGAGCGTGAAGGCGTTCAAGACCAGGCTGAAGTTTCTGTCACGATTGTTTCCAATGATGACATACATCAGATTAACAAAGAATACCGGGGAAAGGATGCTCCGACAGATGTCATCTCATTTGCTCTTGAGGAAGAGGGGGAAGGCGAGATCGAAATCGTGGGCGCCGAAATGCCTCCGGTTTTAGGTGATATTATCATCAGTGCCGATCGCACAAGAGAGCAGGCAGAGGAGTATAATCATTCTTTTAAAAGAGAGCTCGGATTTCTAGCTGTACACGGATTTCTGCACCTTTTAGGATATGACCATATGACGAAAGAGGAAGAAGAGGAGATGTTTACTAAGCAAAAGGAATTGCTGGACGCTTATGGACTCAAAAGATCATAGAAATGAGCTGAAGCGATTCTTCAAAAGCTTCGTGCATGCAGGCCGGGGCATCTGGGAAACAGCGCGGACGGAGCGGAATTTCCAATTTCATGCCGCAGCCGCCTGCGCTGTTCTCATTTGCGGCTTCCTTGTAGAGCTCAGCATGATTGAGTGGATGATTATATTCCTTTTGATAGGCGGTATGTTTTCGCTTGAGCTTTTAAATACAGCCATTGAACATACGGTTGATTTAATAACTGACAAACATCACCCTCTTGCTAAAGCGGCCAAGGACGCTGCCGCCGGGGCTGTTTGCGTTTTTGCCGTGATTTCGTGTATCATTGGTTTACTTATTTTTTTGCCAAAGCTGTAATGGCTGAAAATTCTTACATTTATTTTACATTTTTAGAAATGGGCGTGAAAAAAAGCGCGCGATTATGTAAAATATAAAGTGATAGCGGTACCATTATAGGTAAGAGAGGAATGTACACATGAACAGACAAGAATTAATAACAGAAGCTTTAAAAGCGCGTGATATGGCATATGCGCCGTATTCCAAATTCCAAGTAGGAGCCGCTCTTCTTACCAAGGATGGAAAAGTGTACAGAGGCTGCAATATTGAGAACGCGGCATACAGCATGTGCAATTGCGCCGAGCGTACCGCTTTATTTAAAGCTGTTTCTGAAGGGGATACAGAGTTTCAGATGCTGGCCGTTGCGGCTGACACCCCTGGACCAGTATCTCCGTGCGGAGCCTGCCGCCAGGTGATTTCTGAGCTTTGCACAAAAGACGTTATTGTCGTACTGACTAATTTACAAGGACAAATAAAAGAAATGACTGTGGAAGAATTATTGCCAGGCGCATTTTCATCGGAGGATTTACATGACGAACGAAAGCTTTAAATCAGGATTTGTATCCATTATTGGAAGACCAAACGTAGGAAAATCTACATTTTTGAACAGAGTCATTGGACAAAAAATCGCGATCATGAGCGATAAGCCCCAAACGACGAGAAACAAGGTGCAAGGAGTACTGACGACAGGCACATCACAAACCATTTTTATTGACACACCAGGGATTCATAAACCTAAGCATAAGCTTGGGGACTTTATGATGAAAGTGGCGCAAAATACATTAAAAGAAGTCGATTTGATCTTGTTTATGATCAATGCTGAGGAAGGCTACGGGAAGGGCGACGAATTCATCATTGAGAAATTGCAGACGATGTCTACGCCTGTATTCTTAATCGTAAACAAAATCGATAAAATTCATCCCGATCAATTGCTTCTGCTAATTGACGAATACCGCAAACGTTATCCTTTTAAGGAAATTGTTCCGATTTCTGCTTTAGAAGGAAATAACATCGAAACCTTGCTCGCTCAGATTGAAGCGTATTTGCCGGAAGGGCCGCAATTCTATCCGAGTGACCAGGTAACTGACCACCCTGAGCGATTTATCATTTCTGAATTAATCAGGGAAAAGGTGCTGCATTTGACGAGAGAAGAAATCCCGCACAGCATTGCGGTGGCCATCGAATCCATCAAAGGGCAGGACAACGGTTCTGTGCACGTAGCGGCAACGATTGTGGTCGAGCGGGATTCTCAGAAAGGCATCGTGATCGGTAAAAAAGGAAGCCTTCTAAAAGAGGTTGGAAAAAGAGCGAGAGCGGATATTGAAGCACTTTTGGGCTCCCGTGTCTACCTTGAATTGTGGGTGAAAGTGCAGAAGGACTGGCGTAATAAAATGTCCCAGCTTCGCGATTTTGGCTTTAAAGAGGACGAATATTAATCTCTAGCTGTGTGTGTCATTATCTCACAGGAACAGGGATACATTAGCAAATTTTGTTTAACATGAAATGGAGGACATCTGGTCAAGATAAAGGTAAGAATTTGGAGTTTAGGTAAGCTAGTTTAACTACAGAAAGGTGGGTTTCTTGTGTTGAATTTTACCTGGAACGTATTTTCTCAAACAGGAAATGTTGATACGTATCTTCTTTTTAAAGAACTGGAAAAAGAGAACATGGAAAGACCCGAAGAACTAGAAGATGAGCTAGCCCGAGTTGATTATCCAATTTTATAAACCTCTTGGCCGCTCCTGCTTGAGGAAGGTGCGGAAATGCTGACAAAATGTGAAGGAATCGTTCTTCGCACAAATGATTACGGAGAGACGAATAAAATCGTAACATTACTGACAAGAGAACACGGAAAAATAGGTGTTATGGCACGAGGCGCCAAAAAACCGAACAGCCGTTTATCAGCAGTCAGCCAGCCCTTTTTGTATGGTTCTTTCTTAATGCAAAAAACATCGGGCCTCGGAACGCTTCAGCAGGGGGAAATGATCCTCAGCATGAGAGGCATCAGGGAAGACTTGTTTTTAACAGCATATGCTGCCTATATTGCTGAGTTAGTCGACAGAGGCACAGAAGAAAAAAAGCCAAATCCTTATTTATTTGAATTCATATTAGAATCATTAAAACAGCTGAATGAAGGAACAGATCCGGATGTTATCACCTTCATTGTTCAAATGAAGATGCTCGGTGTCATGGGCCTGTATCCTGAGCTGAATCATTGTGTACATTGTAAAAGCCAAGACGGAACCTTTCATTTTTCTGTTCGTGATAATGGTTTTATATGCCACCGCTGTTTTGAAAAAGATCCTTACAGGATACCGATTAAACCGCAAACGGCAAGGCTGTTAAGACTCTTTTACTATTTTGATCTGTCGAGGCTCGGCAATGTGTCCTTAAAAGAGGAAACAAAAGCTGAATTAAAGCAAGTGATTGATTTATATTACGAAGAATATTCGGGATTGTATTTAAAATCAAAGCGCTTTTTAGATCAAATGGAAAGCATGAAACATCTTATGGGTGAAAACAAAAGTTGACATTTGGTCCATCTTTTTATATGATCATTTATTATAAAATATGTTGCAGTGAGAGAAAGAAGTACTTGCGTTTACCTCATGAAAGCGACCTTAGGGCGGTGTAAGCTAAGGATGAGCACGCAACGAAAGGCATTCTTGAGCAATTTTAAAAAAAGAGGCTGGGATTTTGTTCTCAGCAACTAGGGTGGAACCGCGGGAGAACTCTCGTCCCTATGTTTGCGGCTGGCAAGCATAGAGACGGGAGTTTTTTGGTTGCTGCCGCAGTCAACTTATGAAAGAAAAGTGGAGGTGCTTGAAATGAATATTCAAGACATGATTCTAACCTTGCAAAAGCATTGGTCCAGTCAGGGCTGTGTGCTTATGCAGGCTTACGATGTAGAAAAAGGAGCCGGCACGATGAGCCCGTATACATTTTTGCGCAGTATCGGCCCTGAGCCGTGGAAAGTGGCTTATGTAGAGCCTTCCAGACGTCCGGCAGACGGCCGCTACGGGGAGAACCCGAACAGACTGTATCAGCATCATCAGTTCCAGGTCATTATTAAACCGTCACCTGATAACATTCAAGAACTGTATTTAGATTCCTTGCGTGCTCTTGGAATTGATCCGCTTGAGCACGATATTCGCTTTGTTGAAGACAACTGGGAGAATCCGTCTTTAGGCTGTGCGGGTCTAGGCTGGGAAGTTTGGCTTGACGGAATGGAAATAACTCAATTTACGTATTTCCAGCAGGTCGGGGGATTAGAGTGTAAACCCGTTTCTGTAGAGATTACGTATGGAATTGAGCGTCTCGCGTCTTATATCCAGGATAAAGAAAACGTGTTTGACTTGGAATGGACGTCAGGGTTTACAGTAAAAGATTTATTCATGATGGCTGAATATGAGCATTCTGTTTATACGTTTGAAACATCAGACGTCGATATGCTGTTCCAATTGTTCAGCACATATGAAAAAGAAGCGATCAAGCAAATGGACAACGGACTTGTTCATCCAGCATATGACTATGTGCTGAAATGCTCGCACACTTTCAACCTGCTTGATGCCAAAGGTGCGATCTCTGTTACCGAGCGGACGGGCTATATCGCAAGAGTGCGGAATTTAGCTAGAAAAGTAGCAAAAACCTATTATGAGGAACGAGAAAAACTAGGGTTCCCAATGCTTAAAGGGGAGGGTTCTTCTCATGAGTAAACAGGATTTACTTTTAGAGATCGGATTAGAGGAAATGCCGGCGCGCTTTTTGAATGAAAGCATGGTTCAGCTTGGCGACAAGCTGACAGGCTGGCTTAAAGAAAAAAATATTACTCACGGTGAAGTGAAACTCTTCAATACACCGAGACGTCTTGCTGTGTTCGTTAAGGATGTCGCAGAAAAGCAGGATGATATAAAAGAAGAAGCAAAAGGGCCTGCGAAAAAAATTGCCCTTGATGCGGACGGGAACTGGACAAAAGCGGCAATCGGCTTTTCAAAAGGCCAAGGCGCGAATGTGGAAGACCTGTACATTAAAGAAGTAAAAGGCATAGAGTATGTATTCGTGCAAAAATTCCAAGCCGGCCAAGAAACGAAGTCGCTTCTGCCGGAACTGAGCGGTTTAATTACAAGCTTGCATTTCCCGAAAAACATGCGCTGGGGAAATGAAGATTTGCGTTATATCCGACCGATCAAATGGATTGTCGCATTATTTGGCCAGGATGTCATTCCATTTTCGATCACAAACGTTGAGTCTGGACGGACAACACAGGGACATCGTTTCCTCGGACATGAAGTGTCAATTGAATCACCTTCAGCTTATGAAGAGCAGCTCAAAGGACAGCATGTTATTGCTGACCCTAGCGTCCGAAAGCAAATGATTCAATCTCAGCTGGAAGCAATGGCTGCTGAAAACAATTGGAGCATTCCAGTTGACGAAGACCTTCTTGATGAAGTGAATCATTTGGTAGAATACCCGACAGCTCTTTACGGTTCATTTGAATCCGAGTTTCTGTCAATTCCTGAAGAAGTGCTTGTCACGACAATGAAAGAGCATCAGCGCTACTTCCCTGTCAAAGACAAAAACGGTGACCTGCTGCCTCACTTTATCACAGTCCGAAACGGCAACAGCCACGCGATTGAAAATGTGGCCCGAGGCAATGAAAAAGTGCTGCGCGCACGTTTATCTGATGCTTCATTCTTCTACAAAGAAGATCAGAAACTAAACATTGATGCAAATGTGAAGAAGCTTGAAAATATCGTTTTCCATGAAGAGCTTGGTTCTCTTGCTGATAAGGTTAGAAGAGTCACATCAATCGCAGAGAAACTTGCCGTTCGTCTTCAGGCTGATGAAGATACATTAAAACATGTGAAGCGGGCTGCTGAAATTTCTAAATTCGACCTTGTGACGCATATGATATATGAATTCCCTGAACTTCAAGGAATTATGGGCGAAAAGTATGCGAGAATGCTTGGCGAAGATGAAGCTGTGGCGGCGGCAGTTAATGAACATTATATGCCTAGATCAGCGGGCGGAGAAACGCCTTCTACTTTCACCGGAGCTGTTGTAGCAATGGCGGATAAGCTTGACACAATCGCTTCATTCTTCTCTATCGGCGTAATTCCGACCGGTTCCCAGGACCCTTACGGACTGCGCCGCCAAGCAAGCGGTATTGTTGCGATTCTTCTTGACCGCAACTGGGGAATTTCATTTGAAGAGCTGCTTACTTTCGTTCAAACCGATAAAGAAAATGAACTGCTGGATTTCTTCACTCAGCGCTTGAAATATGTCTTGAATGCTGAACAAATCAGACATGATGTCATTGACGCCGTGCTGGAAAGCTCTGAGCTTGAGCCGTACTCTGCGCTGCATAAAGCACAAGTACTGGAGCAAAAGCTTGGTGCACCTGGCTTTAAGGAAACAGCCGAAGCGTTAGGCCGAGTGATCTCTATCAGCAAAAAAGGAGTCCGCGGAGACATTCAGCCTGATCTGTTTGAAAATGAATACGAAGCAAAACTGTTTGATGCCTACCAAACAGCGAAGCAAAATCTGCAGGAAAACTTCAGCAAAAAAGATTATGAGGCGGCGCTTGCTTCACTTGCAGCCTTAAAAGAACCGATCGATGCTTACTTCGATCATACAATGGTTATAGCGGATAATGAGTCATTAAAGGCAAATCGTTTAGCGCAAATGGTAAGCTTGGCGGATGAGATCAAGTCCTTTGCGAATATGAATGCCCTTATTGTAAAATAAAGAGAGAAAAGGCGGTTGCTGTGTGATCGGTAATCGTCTTTTCCCCATTTATAAGTTTTTTGTTTGATTACAAGATATTTACGTTATAATATGGATTATTATTTCTTTACATAGCTATGAAGTGAAAAGGTGGTGAGTACGATCGAACTAAATAAACGGCAAGAACATATTTTGCAGATTGTAAAAGAAAACGGGCCGATTACAGGGGAGCATATTGCAGAAAAGCTGAACCTAACCAGGGCGACATTGCGCCCGGATTTAGCCATACTCACCATGTCAGGATTCCTCGAGGCGCGCCCGAGAGTCGGTTATTTCTATACGGGAAAAACCGGCACGCAGCTTTTGGCGGATAAACTCAAAAAGCTTCAGGTGAAAGACTTTCAATCTATCCCCGTAGTGATTCACGAAAACGTTTCTGTGTACGATGCGATTTGCACCATGTTTTTAGAAGATGTAGGTACTCTGTTTGTGGTGGACCGCGATGCTGTTTTAGTCGGGGTGCTTTCACGAAAAGACTTGCTCAGAGCGAGCATTGGCCAGCAGGAGCTTACATCGGTCCCTGTTCACATCATCATGACAAGGATGCCGAACATTACGGTGTGCAGACGCGAGGATTATGTGATGGACATTGCAAAGCACTTAATAGAAAAACAAATTGATGCACTGCCTGTCATCAAAGACACCGATAAAGGCTTTGAAGTGATCGGCAGAGTGACAAAAACAAATATGACCAAAATACTTGTCAGTTTATCTGAAAATGAAATCCTATAAGATTGCAAACTAACGGGGGGATAATATGAATAACCGCATCATCTATGTTGTATCGGATTCCGTCGGTGAAACGGCTGAATTGGTAGTAAAAGCAGCACTCAGCCAATTTAACGGATCAGCGGATGATACTCATGTAAGAAGAATTCCTTATGTTGAAGATATAGGCACTATCAATGAAGTAATTTCACTTGCAAAGGCAGACGGCGGCATTATCTGTTTTACACTCGTGGTGCCGGAAATCAGAGAATATTTGATAGCCGAAGCGGAAAAAGCAAATGTTTTATATTATGATATTATCGGCCCGTTGATTGATAAAATGGAAACAGCCTACGGTTTAACAGCGAAATACGAACCGGGGCGGGTGCGCCAGCTTGATGAAGATTATTTCAAAAAAGTGGAGGCCATCGAGTTTGCAGTTAAATACGATGATGGACGTGATCCAAGAGGAATTTTAAAAGCTGATATCGTTTTGATCGGCGTGTCAAGAACGTCTAAAACACCGCTGTCTCAATATCTCGCACACAAACGCCTGAAGGTTGCCAATGTTCCGATTGTACCGGAGGTTGATCCGCCGGAAGAACTCTTTAACGTTGATCCGAAAAAATGCATCGGTTTAAAGATTAGCCCTGATAAACTGAATCATATCAGAAAAGAACGTTTAAAATCACTCGGGCTTAATGATAAAGCGATTTATGCAAATATCAACAGAATCAAAGAGGAACTCGAGTATTTCGAAAAGATTGTGGATCGGATCGGCTGCCAAGTTGTTGATGTTTCAAATAAAGCGGTTGAGGAAACAGCAAATATTATCCATCATCTCAAAACAAAAAACATATAACTCAGGACGCTCTATCCTGGGTTTTTGGCTGTGCCAAAAGGGAATAATGAAAAACAATAGCATCTTTGTGAAGTTTGTATTATAATAAAAAATTGTGATAAAATGATTAATTTTAGGTTTAAGGATCGTGTGATACGAATAAACTATTATGGGTAAGATGTCAAGAATTTCTCCCGGAAATTTTTCGACAAATTCATATACATCCACAATAATAAAGGATGTGCGATTTTGCTTGCTTTTATGCAGGAGTTTAATGGAGGGATGGAGAATTACTCTTCTTAATGAACAAGAAAAGACGATTTTTGTCGATGCTGATGCTTGTCCGGTAAAAGATGAAATTTTACAAACAGCATCCGAGTATGAAGTTCAAGTTCTTTTTGTCGCTTCATTTGAACATTATCAGCTTTCCAGAAGCAATGAAGAAAAATGGAAGTATGTTGATCCTCATAAAGAAGCTGCTGATTTATATATCGCAAATCACGTGAAACCGGGAGATATTGTTGTGACGCAGGACATCGGATTAGCATCTCTGCTGTTGAACAGAAATGTCTCCGTTATGTCGGAAAGAGGTCGTCTTTACAAAGAAGACACGATTGATTTTGCTCTAGAGGGCCGTCATTTTTCCGGCAAACAAAGAAGAAAAGGCGTATATGCCAAAGGGCCTAAAAAATTGAATAAAGAAGATCGAGAACGATTTATTACACTGCTGCAAAAAATCCTGTCGAACGATGAAGGGATTTTGCACTAAAGCATCGAATAATGTACGACGGAGTGTTATAAGATGGGAAATCGGATACCAGATGAAATTGTGGATCAGGTGCAAAAGTCGGCAGATATCGTTGAAGTCATAGGTGATTATGTTCAATTAAAGAAGCAAGGCCGAAACTACTTTGGACTCTGTCCTTTTCATGGAGAAAGCACACCTTCGTTTTCCGTATCGCCCGACAAACAGATTTTTCATTGCTTTGGCTGCGGAGCGGGCGGCAATGTTTTCTCTTTTTTAAGGCAGATGGAAGGCTACTCATTTGCCGAGTCGGTTTCTCACCTTGCTGACAAATACCAAATTGATTTTCCAGATGATATAACAGTCCATTCCGGAGCCCGGCCAGAGTCTTCTGGAGAACAAAAAATGGCTGAGGCACATGAGCTCCTGAAGAAATTTTACCATCATTTGTTAATAAATACAAAAGAAGGTCAAGAGGCACTGGATTATCTGCTTTCTAGGGGCTTTACGAAAGAGCTGATTGATGAATTTCAGATTGGCTATGCTCTTGATTCTTGGGACTTTATCACGAAATTCCTTGTAAAGAGGGGATTTAGTGAGGCGCAAATGGAAAAAGCGGGTCTCCTGATCAGACGCGAAGACGGAAGCGGATATTTCGACCGGTTCAGAAACCGTGTCATGTTTCCGATCCATGATCATCACGGGGCTGTTGTTGCTTTCTCAGGCAGGGCTCTTGGCAGCCAGCAGCCTAAGTATATGAACAGTCCTGAAACCCCGCTCTTTCATAAAAGTAAACTGCTTTACAATTTTTATAAGGCCCGCCTTCATATCAGAAAGCAGGAAAGAGCAGTCTTATTTGAAGGGTTTGCTGATGTCATATCGGCTGTAAGCTCGGGTGTAAAAGAAAGCATAGCCACGATGGGAACGTCTCTTACAGATGATCATGTCAAGATCCTGAGAAGAAACGTCGAAGAAATCATTCTTTGCTATGACTCTGATAAAGCCGGTTATGAAGCCACCTTAAAAGCTTCGGAGCTTCTGCAAAAAAAAGGCTGCAAAGTCAGAGTTGCAATGATTCCTGACGGATTGGACCCTGATGATTACATCAAAAAATTCGGCGGGGAAAAATTTAAAAACGACATTATTGACGCCAGTGTCACCGTAATGGCGTTCAAAATGCAATATTTCCGAAAAGGAAAGAACCTGTCCGATGAAGGCGACCGCCTGGCTTACATTAAAGACGTACTGAAAGAAATCAGCACGCTTTCAGGGTCTCTAGAGCAGGAAGTCTATGTAAAGCAGCTTGCTTCAGAGTTTTCGCTTTCACAGGAGTCTTTAACTGAGCAGCTGTCTGTTTTCAGCAAGCAAAACAAACCTGCTGACAATAGCGGTGAAACAAAAACGCGGCGAGCGCATCTGACGACAAAAGCAAGGCAAAAACGTTTGCGTCCGGCGTATGAAAATGCAGAAAGGCTGTTACTCGCTCATATGCTTCGAGATCGGAGCGTCATCAAAAAAGTGATTGACCGGGTAGGGTTTCAATTTAATATTGATGAGCACCGGGCATTAGCCGCCTATCTTTATGCTTTTTATGAAGAGGGAGCCGAGCTGACGCCTCAGCATCTGATGGCCAGGGTGACGGATGATCATATAAGTCAGCTCTTGTCTGATATATTAATGCTTCAGGTTAATCAAGAGCTTAGCGAAGCCGAGTTATCAGATTATGTAAAAAAAGTGTTGAATCAAAGAAATTGGTCAATGATAAAAGAAAAAGAGGCGGAAAGAGCTGAAGCCGAAAGGCAAAAAGATTTTTTAAGAGCTGCTTCTCTGGCTCAAGAAATCGTTACATTGAACCGATCTTTAAAATAACTGGAGAACTGATGAGGAGCATGTATTGGCAATGATTCCTTGCGGAGGAGCAAATAGATCGCTTAACCTCATCATGAATTGTCATTTCATTATTCGCACATTGTTAAAGGCAGTTCACATAGAAAACGCCTGAATGGACCGAATAAGAATCATACCGCTTATAGAATTCGTTGCAAGCTTTGGAAGGAGGGATCCATAATGGCTGATAAACAAACCCACGAGACAGAATTAACATTCGACCAAGTAAAAGAGCAATTAACAGAGTCTGGTAAAAAACGTGGCGTTTTGACATATGAAGAAATTGCTGAGCGTATGTCCAGCTTTGAAATTGAATCAGACCAAATGGATGAGTATTATGAATTTTTAGGTGAACAAGGTGTTGAATTAATTAGTGAGAATGAAGAAACAGAAGATCCTAATATTCAGCAGCTTGCCAAAGCCGAAGAAGAATTTGACCTTAATGACCTAAGTGTACCGCCTGGCGTTAAAATCAATGACCCAGTTCGTATGTATTTAAAGGAAATCGGTCGGGTTAACCTTCTTTCTGCAAAAGAAGAAATCGCCTACGCTCAAAAGATTGAAGAAGGTGACGAAGAATCTAAACGCAGATTGGCTGAAGCGAACCTGCGGCTTGTTGTCAGTATCGCAAAACGTTATGTCGGACGCGGTATGCTGTTCCTTGATCTGATCCAGGAAGGAAACATGGGCCTGATGAAAGCCGTTGAAAAATTTGATTATCGCAAAGGTTATAAATTCAGTACGTATGCTACGTGGTGGATCAGACAGGCGATTACACGCGCCATTGCCGATCAGGCGAGAACGATCCGGATTCCCGTTCATATGGTTGAAACCATTAATAAATTAATCCGTGTGCAGCGTCAATTACTGCAAGACTTAGGCAGAGAACCAACACCTGAAGAAATTGCGGAAGATATGGATTTAACGCCTGAAAAAGTACGCGAAATCTTAAAGATTGCTCAAGAGCCGGTATCTCTGGAAACACCGATCGGTGAAGAGGATGACTCGCACCTTGGTGATTTCATTGAAGACCAAGAAGCAACTTCACCTTCTGACCACGCCGCATACGAGCTATTGAAAGAGCAGCTGGAAGATGTGCTTGATACGTTAACTGATCGTGAAGAAAATGTATTGCGTCTTCGATTCGGTCTTGATGATGGGCGTACAAGAACATTAGAAGAGGTCGGCAAAGTATTTGGAGTAACGAGAGAGCGTATTCGACAAATCGAAGCCAAAGCGTTGCGGAAACTAAGACATCCTAGCAGAAGTAAACGTTTGAAAGATTTCCTCGAATAAGATGGAACGGGTCTTGAAGATCCGTTCTTCTTTTTTTAAAAAGATATATGGATAATATGCCTTTATTTTACTGAAAAATGATGTCATTTGCAAATGAACATTGTGGTGAAAAATTTCAAAATCTAATTCCATATTTTCTATTGTAAGCGTATACAATACATTATACAATAGAATAAAAAGGATATTAGAGATTTAGGCATGTTTCTATTCAATTTTGTATAAAGTGTGAATAAAAAACTTTTGTATAGCAATCCATTTACTTTTTGTAAAAATAAGTTAGAATTAGAAGTGTTTACATAGGGGGAAGGATCAAAAAGGGGGAAGGGAAATGAAATGGAACCCGCTTATTCCATTTTTGCTGATCGCTGTTTTAGGAATTGGTCTAACTTTCTTTTTATCAGTAAAAGGACTTGATGACTCTCGGGAGATTGCGAGCGGAGGAGAAAGCAAATCTGCTGAAAAGAAAGATGCAAACGCTTCACCAGAAGAAATTTACAAGGCAAACTGCATCGCATGCCACGGTGAAAATTATGAAGGTGTTTCGGGTCCTAGCTTAAAAGGTGTAGGGGATAAGAAAGATGTCGCTGAAATTAAAACAAAGATCGAAAAAGGCGGTAATGGAATGCCTTCCGGTCTTGTTCCGGCCGATAAGCTGGATGATATGGCAGAGTGGGTGTCAAAAATTAAATAAAAGAACCATTTTTCTCTTTATACATTCACAGGCCGCCGAGATGTTCTCGACAGCCTTTTATTTTTGACTGCCGCGTGCAGACCCGCATCAAAAGAAATAATTTCAAAATCATTTGCTTCAGCTTGGATTCCGGGCTGATTTTTTATATGATAGTAAAGGAAAAAATGATTGAGAAAAGTTGTGATGACAAGTGAACGAATTAAAATTATCTAAACGATTGCAAACAGTAGCGGAGTACATACCGAATGGAGCGGTGATGGCCGATATCGGCTCTGATCACGCATACCTTCCTTGTTATGCGGTGCTGAATCATAAAGCCAGCGGAGCGATTGCCGGAGAAATAACAGACGGCCCGTTTTTGTCTGCAAAGCGGCAGGTTGAAAAATCAGGCTTAAACTCGCACATTTCTGTAAGGCAGGGAGACGGACTGGAAGTGATTAAAAAAGGTGAAGCTGATGCCATTACGATTGCCGGAATGGGCGGGGCTTTGATCGCTCACATTTTAGAAGCGGGCAAAGACAAATTAACGGGGAAGGAACGGCTCATTTTACAGCCGAATATTCATGCTGTTCATATCAGGGAGTGGCTTTATAAAGAAGGATATGCGCTGATAGATGAGGTAATCCTTGAAGAGGACGGAAAGTGCTATGAGGTGCTGGTAGCAGAAGAGGGAGACAGGGATGCGGCTTATGACGGTATTTCTTTATCAGCCGGGATGCTCGTCGGTCCTTTCTTGGCAAAAGAAAAAAATGCTGTCTTTTTGAAAAAGTGGACACAAGAGCTTCAGCACACTCAAAGCATCTATGAACAGATCAGCCAAGCGGCAGATACAGAGCAAAACAAACAAAAATTAAAGGAGCTCGCCGATCGAATGGAGCTGTTAAAGGAGGTAATCGATCATGGCTAAAAGTGTAAATGGGCAGCAGATCATCCAGCTGTTTGAACAATTTTCCCCGAAAGCCTATGCGGTTGAAGGAGATAAAATCGGCCTGCAAATCGGCACTTTAAACAAACCAATTAAAAATGTGATGGTTACACTTGATGTGTTAGAGAGCGTTATCGATGAAGCGATTGAAAAAGAGGTTGACTTGATTATTGCACACCATCCTCCTATTTTCCGGCCGCTAAAGCATATTTCAACAGATCAGCCTGCCGGAAGGTTAATTGAAAAGTGTTTGAAGCATGATATTGCTGTTTATGCAGCTCATACAAATTTAGACGTTGCGGACGGCGGCGTGAATGATTTGCTTGCTGAAGCATTAGAGCTGAGTGAGACGGAAGTGCTGGCACCTACTTATACGGATCCTCTGAAAAAGCTGGCAGTTTACGTGCCGAAGGAATATGAAGAGCAGGTCAGAGCCGCGCTCGGAAATGCGGGGGCCGGCCATATCGGTGAATACAGCCATTGCGCGTTTTCATCTGAAGGAATCGGCAGCTTTAAGCCATTAGACGGAGCTAAGCCTTTTATCGGTGAAGTGGGAGAGCTTGAGCTTGTTCATGAAGTAAGGCTTGAGACTGTATTTCCTAAAAGCGTCGAAAAGGCTGTTATCAATGCAATGATAAAAAGCCATCCATATGAAGAAGTTGCTTACGATATCTATCCTGTCGAACAGACTCCCGCCGAAAAAGGGCTCGGCCGTGTCGGAACCCTTAAAAATGAGATGACGCTCAAGGAATTCGCTTTATTTGTGAAAGACAAGCTTGACGTCAATGGTGTCAGAATGGTGGGAGATGCTGACAGCATGGTGAAAAAGGTAGCTGTTCTTGGTGGAGATGGAAACAAGTATATTCATCATGCAAAACGAAAGGGAGCCGATGTTTACGTCACAGGGGATTTATACTTCCATGTGGCCCATGATGCGATGATGCTTGGCCTAAATGTGGTTGATCCGGGACACTATGCGGAAAAAATCATGAAAGAAGGCGTCACGAGAAAACTGACATCAATGTGTAATGATAAAAAGTTTGACGTGAATATCTTTGTTTCTGAAACAGATACAAATCCATTTACATTTCTATAAAAAAACTGAGGCTTTTACAGCCTCAGTTTTTTGCTTTTACTTTTGGAAGTATTTTTTTGAGCGGTATAATATGTTCAGTTGTCCAAGTTGATGGATCTTCGTGATCAAACTGCTCCAAAAAGCGAATGACTTCTTTTGTGATCGGCGTCGGTGTTGAAGCTCCCGCTGTAACTGCAACGGTATTAACGCCTTTCAGCCATTCGAGCTTCAATTCGCTTAAGTCGCCGATCCGGTATGCTTTTGTCCCGGCTATTTCCTCTGACACTTGAGCAAGCCTATTTGAGTTGTTGCTTTTCGGGTCTCCGACAACGATTGTTAAGTCCGCTTTTTTTGCCTGCTCTGATACAGCTTCCTGCCGCACTTGAGTAGCGAGGCAAATCTCTTGGTGATATTCGACATGAGGATATTTTTCTTTGACAAGCTCCATAATGTCGTGGACATCCCATTGAGACATTGTTGTTTGATTCGTCACGATTAACTTCTCTGCTTGGATATCAAGGTTCTTTACATCTTCTTCTGTTTCAACTAAGTGAACGATCTCTGGCGCTACGCCAACGGCTCCCTCAGGCTCTGGATGCCCTTTTTTGCCGATATAGATTACGTGATATCCTTTTTCTTTCATCTCTAAGATTAGATTATGAGTTTTCGTCACATCCGGACATGTAGCATCAATTGCGACTAACCCTTTTTCTTCTGCGATTCTTCTGACTTCGGGAGAAACACCGTGCGCAGTGAAAATGACAGTTCCTTTGTCAACCTGCTTTAAGATGTCCAGACGGTTAGAGCCGTCCAATGTAAAAATCCCTTCCTCTTCAAACGCATCAGTGACGTGTTTATTATGAACAATCATCCCGAGTATATAGATGGGTCTTGGCAAGCTTTTATCTAGTGACGCATTTTTGGCAATGACCATAGCATCAACAACACCATAGCAATAGCCGCGCGGTGAAATTTTAATTACGTCCATTTTCGGTTGTCCTCCAATACTGAAGTGAGTAAAGGCAATATAAAAAGCCGTAATCAAACGGCTCTATTCTTGCATTCTTCTGATCTCATTATAGCCAATCTCACTTCAGATATCAAAGAATGTTAAATATATAATCTCGGTTTTGAACTGCCTGATGTTCTTTTCGGAGCAGGAGAGGCAACTTCCTTTTTCATCGGGGCAGATGTTTTTGATTCTTGTTCTTTATTGTCAGTTGTTTTAGATTTTTTTGGGAGAGAAGAACTTTTTGGTTTTGATTTTTTGTTCCCATCTGAGGTTTTTGTTTCAGTCTCTTTTTCTGATGATTCTTCTGAAACGGATTGTTTTTCACTTTCCTCATTGGCCTCTGTCTCAGTATCATCACTTTTACTTAATTGGCTGTACAGCTTCATCATTGCTGGCAGATTGCGGACTAATGGGCCGTACTGCTGGATCATAGGGGTGACTTGCTGCGCCATGCCGAGTACCTTTTGCACATTTCCAAGCATACTGGATAATGATGCAGGATTGGCGATATTTTGAATGCCTTGCAGGCCAGCACCTCCGCTCGCTGCTGCACCTGCTCCTGGAACTCCAGGAACTCCGGCGCTGCCAGCGCCTCCTCCGCCGGTTAGGAACCTTGACAGCATTCCTTTTAAGCCTCCGCCTGCACCTGCACCATTTCTTGCTCCGGCATTTGCCTGAGGAAGAAATTGTCCGGCTTGCTGAAAACCTTGCTGCTGTGCTCCAAATGAAGGTCCTCGCATATTAGGCGGTCTTCTGCCCATCATTCGCTGATTTGGCATGGGGCGGAGCGGTCCGGGCTGTGGGTAATTTCTCATTGGCTGCTGCGGTGAAAACATACTTGTACCTCCTTTCAGCTCTCTCTGCTATTAGAATATGCATGGGCTGCGGTATTTGCTTTACATAACTGAATAAAACAAACGCCTTGCAAACGTGGTGTTTTTAAGCAAAATCGGTTATAATGTGATGATGGACACATAATGTGCCGCTTTAAGGAGCTGGGAAAAATGAAAGAAACGAAATTTGAACTTTATGAATTGAAACCATTTATTATAGATGCAGTACATCGCCTTGGTTTTTACGAACCGACTGATATCCAGAAAAGGCTGATTCCTGCAGTGTTAAAAAAAGAAAGCGTCATCGGCCAGTCTCAGACGGGTACTGGAAAGACTCACGCTTATTTACTGCCTTTATTAAACAAAATCGATCCTGCTAAGGATGTCGTTCAGGTAGTCATTACGGCTCCGACAAGAGAGCTAGCCAACCAGATTTATCAGGAAGCGCTTAAAATCACGCAGGGTGAGGAAGGCAGTCAGATTCGCTCGAAATGTTTTATCGGAGGCACTGATAAACAAAAATCAATTGATAAATTGAAAATACAGCCGCATCTTGTTGTGGGTACACCCGGACGGATTGCTGACTTAATCAAAGAACAGGCGTTAAGTGTTCATAAAGCGGAATCTCTTGTTATTGATGAAGCGGATTTAATGCTGGACATGGGATTCCTTGCAGATGTAGATTACATCGGTTCCCGCATGCCTGAGGATCTGCAAATGCTTGTGTTCTCAGCGACCATACCGGAAAAGCTGAAACCATTTTTGAAGAAATACATGGAAAATCCGAAATACGCCCATGTGGAGCCAAAACAGGTGACTGCTGCGAAAATAGAGCATATCCTCATTCCTTCGAAACATCGTGACAAGGACAAGCTCCTTTTTGACATCATGTCGCATCTGAATCCATACCTGGGGATTGTGTTTGCCAACACGAAAAATACGGCTGACCATATTGCCCAGTATCTGACTGGCAAAGGCATGAAAATCGGCTTGCTGCACGGCGGATTAACACCACGTGAGCGGAAAAAAGTCATGAAGCAGATCAATGATTTGGAATTCACATATGTCATTGCAACTGACCTTGCCGCAAGAGGTATTGATATTAAAGGTGTCAGCCATGTTATCAACTATGAGCTGCCGGATGATCTCGATTTCTATGTTCACCGTGTGGGCAGAACGGCTCGTGCCGGCTCATCAGGACAAGCGATGACCATTTATGAGCTTACTGATGAGGATGCATTAGTAAGACTTGAAAAAATGGGCATCGAATTTGATTACTTAGAGCTTGAAAAGGGCGAATGGAAAAAAGGCGATGACCGTCAGCGCCGCAAAAAGCGTAAAAAAACGCCGAATGAAGCGGATGAAATTGCTCATCGTCTCGTGAAAAAGCCGAAGAAGGTTAAGCCTGGGTATAAAAAGAAAATGAGCTATGAGATGGAGAAAATCAAGAAAAAACAGAGAAGAAACCAATCTAAGAAAAGAAAGTAGGGGAACCTGTTGTTGAGAATAGGCTCACACGTCTCTATGAGCGGAAAACATATGCTTCTGGCTGCAAGCCAGGAAGCAGTCTCTTATGGGGCGAATACGTTTATGATCTATACAGGCGCACCGCAAAATACGCGCCGAAAGAAAATTGAAGACTTAAATATAGAAGCAGGCCGGGCACATATGCAAGAAAACGGCATTGACGAGATTATCGTACACGCGCCTTATATTATTAATATTGGCAACACGACAAATCCGTCCACTTTTGAGCTGGGTGTTGATTTTCTTCGTTCAGAAATTGAACGGACAGCGGCCATCGGAGCGAAGCAAATTGTCCTTCATCCTGGGGCTCACGTAGGGGCAGGAGCTGAAGCCGGCATCAAAAAAATTATTGAAGGCTTAAATGAAGTGATTGATCCGAATCAAAATGTCCAGATTGCATTAGAAACAATGGCTGGAAAAGGATCAGAATGCGGCAGAAGCTTTGAGGAGCTTGCACAGATTATCGAAGGCGTTACACACAATGAGCAGCTGTCAGTGTGCTTTGACACGTGCCATACACATGATGCCGGGTATAACATTGTCGAAGACTTTGACGGAGTGCTAAATGAGTTCGATAAAATCATTGGCATTGACCGTATTAAAGTGCTTCATATCAATGACAGCAAAAATGTCAAAGGTGCGAGAAAAGACCGCCATGAAAATATTGGCTTTGGTGAAATAGGTTTTGACGCACTGCAATATGTTGTTCACCATGAGCAGTTAAAAGACATTCCAAAAATTCTTGAAACACCATACGTCGGTGAAGATAAAAAGAACAAAAAACCGCCATACCGTTTTGAGATTGAAATGCTGAAAGAAAAACAATTTGATGATACATTGCTCGAAAAGATTTTACAGCAATAAAAAATGGGGGATAACACCCCCATTTTTTAGCTTGTAAATTGTTTGAATAGTTCATTAACTGTTTGAGCTGTTTCTTTCGATGTAATCGTCTCTACTTGTTTCAGCAGCCGCATTCGTTCACTCTCATTAAAGATGTTTACATTTTTCCCGTATAACAGGTTCGCTACTTCAACGGCCTGCGATCTTGTTAAACTGATTCCGTATTGTTTTGAGTACTTCATCAAATCATCAGCAGTAGCCTGATTAAGCCGCTGTAAAATAATTCTTTGAAATAAAATCATCGGTCATTCCACCTCCAGACTTAATGTATGGGCAAATCAGTAAAATGTGTCAGTGTTTAATGGTAAAATAGATTTATAATGTATTTAAAATAGTTATTGCAGGAAAGGAGATTTTATGACCCCAACAAAACAACATAAGAAAGAAACATTTACCCATTTTATTTTCAGGGTCTTTATGATTCTGGTAGGAGCTGCATCTGCGGCTGTAAGTATTGAATTATTTTTAATCCCCAATGATTTTATTGATGGCGGGATTATCGGTGTATCACTTATTTTAGACCACCTCTTTATGTCAAACCCCTTTCTGAATTTCGCTTTTTTCGTTGTCATATTAAATATTCCTTTTATGATCTTCGGATATAAATATATCGGTAAGACCTTTCTAGTCTCTACATTTATAGGGATTGTCGGGCTTGCCGTTATTGAATCCTCACTTCACCATGTAGAAGCCATTACAACCCAGCCTATTTTGGCTACTGTGTTCGGAGGTCTTTTACTCGGCTTTGGCGTCGGGCTTGTTATTCGAAACGGAGGTTCAATGGATGGTACAGAAATTCTCGGTATTTTGCTGACCAAAAAACTCCCGTTTTCAGTAGGTGAGTTCGTTATGTTCATCAATGTGTTCATTTTCATTTGGGCAGTTTTTGTGTTCGGTCCTGAGCAAGCGATGTACTCTTTCATGACTTATTATATTGCGATGAAAACGATTGATGCCGTGATCCAAGGGCTTGATGAAACAAAAGCTGTCATTATTGTGTCTGAGCAGTATGATGAGATTTCCGACGCGATTTTGCACCGTCTCGGTCGGGGCACAACGAAGCTGAAGGGGAAAGGCGGGTATACGGACGAAGAAAAAGACGTAATTTACGCGGTTGTCACAAGGCTGGAAGTGACAAAGCTCAAATCGATCGTGTTTGAAGTTGATCAAAATGCATTCATAACAATTATGAATACTCATGAAACGAGAGGCGGAAAATTCAAAAACGCAATCCACTAGGCTTTCATTTACTTTTATTCATTTTATGGGTATAATTTTATCTGCAGTAAAGAAAATGGCTTGCTGGACAGACAGCTGCCATTTTCTTTTTCATACATGTGATACGTTCTTAAGCAAAGCGAAAAGGGGGACCCTTCATGAACGTACAAGAAGCGTTGAACCTATTAAAAGAAAACGGATATAAATATACAAACAAACGGGAGGATATGCTGCAGCTTTTTGCTGATTCAGACAGATATCTTACCGCTAAAAACGTACTGTCTGCACTGAATAATGATTATCCAGGCTTAAGCTTTGATACAATCTACAGAAATCTTTCTTTATATGAAGAACTTGGGATTTTGGAAACAACTGAGCTGTCCGGTGAAAAGCTTTTCCGATTTAAGTGTTCATTCACCCATCACCACCATCATTTTATTTGTCTTGCCTGCGGCAAAACAAAGGAAATTGAATCATGTCCGATGGACAAGCTTTGTGATGATTTGGATGGCTATCAGGTCAGCGGACATAAATTTGAGATTTACGGCACATGCCCTGATTGTACAGCGGAAAACCAAGACAACACTACTGCGTAAAATGCGTATATATGAAAAAGGGGCCCGGTTTGGGCTCCTTTTTCAGTTATTGACGCGTATTATGTGATGCTTGTTGTTGTTCATCCATTGAACGGCTTCTAGCCAGTTGTTTACTCTGATGATGTTTGAATCAATCGGAAGCTGATTATAAGGGGAATTGAACAAAATCACCGGTATCCCGGCTTCTTTCGCAATCATCATGGCGTTGCCGTGATGATCCTCAAAAAACAGGTCGATGTTATGATTCTTGACCGCTTCAACTTTGTGATGACCGCCAACGAGTTCGATGTGGTCATAATGAATGTTTTGTCTGTCAAACCATTCATAGGTAATATCAGTTAAATGAGTCCGTCTCGCTGTAATATAAATAAGCTTGTGCTCCTCTTTGAGAAGATCAAGTGACTGTTTCGCATGCTGTGCAAGCAATGCTTCCTTATATATGATCGCTTCATTTTGATTCATCCAATCCCAAAATTCTTCCTGGGTAATGTTTAACAGCTTTGTTAAATCATAATCCGTCATATCGTTTAATGAAATGGAAAGATTAAACGAACGGTTCAAATAAGGGACGAATGTATCCTGAGCCGTGATTGTGCCGTCAATATCTATTCCTAAGCGTAACATGCCCACACTCCTTCAGTTTCATCCCTTCAAGTGTAACATAAACAATTGACATTAACAGAAAAGTTTAGCAAACATGAATCAGACAAAATGGATCAAACTATAAAAGCTCCTTTAATAAAACAGAAGGGGGAATTGAAGGTGGCAAACGATTACGAAAAGCGTGATAACAACAGTTACTATGTTGATCATGGATCTGAAGGGACAAATATTACCCGCGACAATGACGGTTTTTTTGAGGAAACAGCTGCTGAAATTGCAGAGCCTTATCGTGCTGCTGACCGCAGCAATGACCAAGACAATGATCGCAGCGGCGGCAATGTCAATGAAGGACGGGGAATAGGGTACATCGCTTTAGCCTTGTCCATCATTTCATTGTTTGTACTGCCTGTTTTATTGGGAGCTGCCGGTATTATTGTCGGCTATATCGCAAGAAGAAGAGGTGCTCAAGGCATTGGAGCCTGGGCAATGGGTATCGGTGTCGTTTCATTAGTGCTTGGAATATTTATTATTCCATTTTTCTAACACAAAAAAGCTTGACGGGTTCCCGTCAAGCTTTTTGTGTTTCTTCTTTTAATTTTGCTTTTTCAGCTTCAAGTTTTGCGTAGTGTTCCTCAGCAAGAATGTCAATTTCTTTTTTGAGTTCTTCTACCATCGTTTCCTCTGGAACCTTACGGACAATTTTCCCTTTCCGGAACAGCAGTCCTTCACCGCGTGCGCCGGCGATTCCGATATCAGCTTCTCTCGCTTCACCAGGTCCGTTTACAGCGCAGCCGAGAACAGCAACTTTAATCGGCGCTTTTATCTTAGAAATATACTCTTCCACTTCATTGGCAATGCTGATTAGATCAATCTCAATACGGCCGCAAGTCGGACATGAGATGAGCGTGGCAGCATTGGAGGCTAAGCCGAAAGATTTCAGAAGCTCCCTTGCTACTTTTACCTCTTCTACAGGGTCTGCGCTTAGTGAAATGCGCATGGTGTTCCCGATGCCTTTGCTTAAAATGGCGCCGAGTCCTGCTGCGCTCTTTACTGTGCCGGCAAACAGCGTTCCTGACTCGGTGATCCCGAGGTGAAGCGGGTAGTCAAACGCTTTCGCCGCTTTTTCATAAGCCTCGATTGCAAGGTTCACGTCAGAGGCCTTCATGCTGACAATAATATCGTGAAAATCAAGATCCTCAAGAATTTTAATGTGATGAAGTGCGCTTTCTACCATTCCATCGGCAGTCGGATAACCGTATTTTTCTAAAATGCGTTTTTCCAATGAACCGGCGTTTACTCCGATTCTGATCGGAATGCCTTTGTCTTTGGCCGCTTTAACAACCGCTTCAACTTTTTCGCGTCGGCCGATGTTGCCGGGGTTGATTCGGATTTTATCTGCGCCGCCTTCAATGGCTTTCAACGCAAGTTTATAATCGAAATGTATGTCAACAACGAGAGGAATGGAAATGCGCTTTTTAATATCCGCAATGGCGTTTGCTGCCCGTTCATCCGGACATGCTACCCGAACGATTTGGCATCCGGCTTCAGCCAAACGGTTAATTTCCGCAACCGTTGCTTCTACATCATGTGTTTTTGTTGTTGTCATGCTTTGGATGACAACTTCATTGTTGCCGCCTATTGTTAAAGGTCCCACTTTGACGGGACGCGTTTTTGTACGATGTGTGATTTCACTCACTTGCAATCGCTCCTTAATTGTAGTTGCCGCTTCTAGATATAACAATTCTAGTATGGTTTATGTGAATTTATTTTACAAATTACATTGTAACAGTGTCTTCGCCGAACTGACAAGAAATTAACGTTAAATTAAGGGTAGACCGGGAATTTATACGCTGTTCCCGCTTGAATGGCATTGGCTTTCACATTTGGATTCAGTGCTTCAAAATCTTTTACAATGTCATCCGGAGAACCTGCTGATCCGACTATCGACATAACCGTATCACCCGGCTTTACCTTCACCGTTTTATATGCCGGTTCTTGTGCAGCCGTTTTTGCTGATGCTTCATAGACAGGGAGGTCCTGAATGGGGATGGTTCCAATTTTAAGGTCATAAAAAAGAATAAAAAGTATAAAAACAATGCTGCATACTAAGGTGAGACGCTTCATCGCTTTTCCTCCCGCATACGAAATTTTATATCATAGTATGCTTGTCCATTTCGATTCATGACAAAAGAAAAGAGACTGCGAATGCAGCCTCGGTTTATACAGCAGCTTTTTTGGACGGAATCTCTTTTAAAACGAGAAACAGGATGACAAAATTGACAAACCAGTTCAGCAAAAATTCACTTGGTACGGTTGCTTCTAATGCCCGCATGATTATAAAGAATACAGTTGAAAGGGTGATGGAATAAGCAGAAAGCTTCCAGAGCTGATGATATGATAAATGTTTTTTCTGCGAATTCTTAATGATTAACCCGATAAGCGCTAAAAACGATACTTCAATAAATTTTCCCGCTGCTGTTACGAGAAAAATAAGAGCTGAGAGAACAGTTACAATCATCGCTTTATTTTGGTTTAACCCTGCAATGACATCTTTTTTCTGTAACTCTGACGGCATCATTGAGTAAGACATTTCTTGGGCTTGTCCGTCAATGGCCAAAACAAATTTGTTCTGAAGGATGCCGATCGCGTTTTGCTTTGCTTCAATTTGTTCAGTGCCATAGGAGTCTGTCGGATCGAACACGATAACGAAACCATTTGCTTGAGATTCCGTGGCTTTTTTCTCATCCGTTTGAAGTTTGCCGTTTGAAATTGTGAAATCAGGGAAATCTTTGTTTAAAACAGTTTTAAAGCCGTTCATTGATTTTACGGTCCCTGTACTTACATAATAAGCGGTAGGGATTGCAAACAGGACAGAGAGCAAAAATACATAAAGAATCGCTTTTCCGATTCCTTGAAATCTTGTTTTTGCAATATCACGGGGAGAGTATGTACTTTTAATGAAAAGCTGAAACACATTCACTATCTTCACTTCCTAGCTAAACTAATATATGTTGCTTATTGTATCGTTGCATGCGTGTGAATACAAGGAAGACATGAAGAAGACAGAGTAAAATGGGAGGATGGAAGCTATGGATATGTTGTATTGGCTGTTGATTGCAGCGGTTTTTATCATTGCCTTTATCGGGCTGGTGTATCCTGTTATTCCGAGCGTAGTATTTATTGTTGCCGGATTTGTATTGTACGGATTTTTATTTTCCTTCAGTCCGTATTCTTATATGTTCTGGCTTGTTGAGGCAGTTTTTGCCGCAGTATTATTCGCAGCAGATTACGTGTCGAATCTGCTTGGAGTAAAAAGGTTCGGAGGAAGCAAAGCTGCCATATGGGGAAGCACGATCGGTTTATTAATCGGGCCTTTTGTCATTCCGGTTGCAGGGATCATACTGGGGCCGTTTATCGGGGCTGTTTGCGCAGAACTTATCGTCCATCAGAAGGACTTAAAGTCAGCGTTTAAAATTGGCCTCGGCTCACTCATTGGTTTTTTAACAGGGGTTATTGCAAAAGGCATCATACAGCTTTTGATGATCGGATACTTTTTATGGACGGTCCTATAAGAAATGCTGGCGGCAGGTTTAATGGGGCAGATTATCGGTTAAAGTGAAATATGTCCGCTGAAATGAGCCAAATCGTGAGCTTTTTCATTGATTACAAAGCATTCTTTTGTTACATTGAATGAAGAAAGGCTCGCTGTGAAGCGGCATTTCAGTACATATATACTAAGGAGGAATTATCATGGCTTACGAACTTCCAGAATTACCTTATGCGTACGATGCTTTAGAACCGCATATCGACAAGGAAACTATGACTATTCACCATACGAAACACCACAACACATACGTGACAAATTTAAACAAAGCGGTTGAAGGAAACACTGCTCTTGCCAACAAATCAGTTGAAGAGCTTGTTGCAGATCTTGATTCTGTTCCTGAAAACATCCGCACTGCAGTCCGCAACAACGGCGGCGGACACGCGAACCACAAATTATTCTGGACACTTTTATCTCCAAACGGCGGAGGCGAACCGACTGGCGCGCTTGCTGAAGAGATCAACAGTGTATTTGGAAGCTTTGACAAATTCAAAGAGCAATTCGCAGCAGCAGCAGCTGGACGCTTCGGTTCTGGCTGGGCATGGCTTGTTGTGAACAACGGTAAACTTGAAATCACAAGCACGCCAAACCAAGATTCTCCGCTTTCAGAAGGCAAAACGCCTATCTTAGGTCTTGACGTTTGGGAGCATGCTTATTACCTTAACTATCAAAACCGCCGTCCTGATTACATTTCAGCTTTCTGGAATGTTGTAAACTGGGACGAAGTGGCTCGTCTATACAGCGAAGCAAAATAATGGCACAAACAAGGTCCTCATTATGGGACCTTGTTTTTTTATGTCTTCTTTTTACATATCTCGGTTTGAGTGAGACAGACTAAGGGATAGTAAAGGGGAGTCAGTAATGAGCAAACTAAAAAAAGTGATAGGCGATGTAGACGTAAACAAAGGGTTACTCTTTCTGCTGACCATTGGCGGGCTTTACTCGCTGGGAATTGCACTGTCCAATACATTTGTTAATGTGTATCTTTGGAAGCAGTCAGGGAAATTTATTGATTTGGCGATATATAATTTATCCATTGTGACAATGCAGCCGATAACCTTTTATTTGGCTGGACGGTTAGCCAAAAAAATAGACAGGGTATTCATTTTAAGGTTCGGCGTCATTTTTTTAGCTGCCTTTTATTTAAGTGTGCTTTTAGCCGGAGAAACGGCGGCCAGCCGCCTCGTGCTAATCGGCGCGGTGCTCGGAGTGGGCTATGGCTTTTATTGGCTAGCGTTTAACGTGCTGACCTTTGAAATAACAGAGCCGGATACACGAGACTTTTTCAACGGGTTTATGGGCATTCTGTCTTCCTCTGCAGGAATGATCGGCCCGATTGTAGCCGGATTTGTGATCTCAAGGCTTGAAAATAATACGGGTTATACAGTGATTTTCAGTCTCTCTCTCAGTTTATTTGCCCTGGCTGTCGTGATGAGCTTTTTCTTAAAACGGAGAGAATCAAAGGGCCGTTTTATGCTGAGCAAAGTATTTGGAGAGCGCCATAGCAATATGAATTGGCGGAGAATCACGAATGCGCATTTTTTTCAGGGTTTGAGAGAAGGGATTTTTGTCTTTTTAATCAGTGTGTTTGTATTTATTGAGACAAACAGCGAACTTGCTCTCGGTACATTCGGTCTTGTCAATTCAGCTGTTTCCTTCTTTGCCTACTACTTTGCATCCAGGCTGGTTAAGAAAAAGGCGAGAAAAAAATCGATTTTGCTGGGCGGACTTATTTTGTATGGCGCGCTGTTTTTGATTCTGTTCCATATGAGCTTTTCGACATTATTAACGTACGGCGTTTTCATTGCCATCGGCTATCCTCTGTTGCTTGTGCCATATGTATCACTTACATATGATGTGATAGGGCGCGCGAGGCATGCAAGAAAAGCAAGAATTGAATATATCGTGCTTAGAGAAATGTTCTTGAACGCCGGCAGAATTGTTTCCATTTTGTGCTTTCTCCTGATTGTGGCCCTTCTGAAAGAGGATGTGGGAATTCCTTTGTCACTTGCGATATTGGGTATAGGACATCCTTTGATTTATTACTTTGTCAAGGATATCCGTTTTAAGGAGAAAGAAGGGGAAAATGAAACCATGGAAGAAGACGGCCAAAAACGGGTAACAGAACCGACCCTTTTAAAAGGCGAGAGATAATTTTTTTGCCAAAAAGGGGTTATCTGTAGAAAAAAGTCGAAAAAACCTTTAAAATGAAAACTGGCACTCTTACTTGAGTGTCTTTTCTTTCTGTAAATAGAAAAGGTGATGTTATGAGGAGAAATAAACCAAAAAAGCAAAATCATAAAGAGAAAAAGAAGTCGCTTCCGATCCGGCTGAATATTTTATTTTTAGCTGCCTTTGTTATATTTACCTGGATTATTGTGGAACTGGGCATCAAGCAGATCGTGCAAGGCGATGATTACAAAAACCAAGCAAATAAGCAGGAACAAAGTGAAGTCAGCTCAGCGGTACCACGCGGGAAAATTTATGATCGAAACTTTAATGCCATTGTGACAAATAAGGCTTTAAATGCAATCACATACACGAGATCTAAATCGACCACGCAAGAACAGCGCTTAAAGATCGCAAAAAAGCTGTCTGACATGATCAAAGTCGATACAAAAAAAGTAACAGAACGGGATAAAAAAGATTATTGGATTTTGACTAGACCGAAAGAAGCGAAAAAGCTCATTAGCTCTAAAGAAAGACAGCAGGTTGAAGACAAAAAAATATCCGATGACGATTTATACCAGCTTCAGCTAAAACGGATTACTGATAAGCAGCTGAATGAATTAACGGATAAAGATATGCAGATCCTCGCTATCAAAAGACAGATGGATTCGGGCTATGCATTGACCCCTCAATATATCAAAAACGAAGATGTATCAGCGAAGGAAATGGCAGTGGTAAGTGAACATTTAGACGAACTGCCAGGTGTTGATGTCACGTCCGATTGGGAACGTGAATATCCGTATAAAAACCTTCTTCGCTCAGTGCTCGGAAGTGTTTCCAGCTCTAATGAAGGGTTGCCGTCCAACTTGCTCGACCATTATCTGTCGCTTGGCTACAGCCGTAATGACAGGGTCGGAAAAAGCTATTTGGAATACCAATATGAAAGCCTTCTGCAGGGCCAAAAAGCCAAAGTCGAAAATATCACAGATTCAAACGGCAATGTCACGGGAACAAAAACGGTATCTGAAGGCAAAGCCGGTAAAGATCTCGTGCTTACGATTGACATTGATTTGCAAAAAGAAGTGGAAAAAATCATTGAGAAGAACCTCAAATCTGCTAAAGCAAGACCAAGCACGCAATTGTTAGACCGTGCATTCGTTGTCATGATGGACCCAAGAAACGGTGAAGTGCTTTCAATGGCGGGCAAGCAGATTAAACAAGAAAATGGGAAATATAAAATTGATGATTACGCTTTAGGTACAATGACGTCATCTTATGCCATGGGATCAGCAGTCAAAGGTGCAACAGTCTTGACGGGCCTTCAAACCGGAGCCATCAATCTGAATACAGTTTTTCAGGATGAACCATTGTATATCGGTCAGGATAAAAATGGTAAAAAATCTTGGACTACTTTAGGACCTGTTAACATTCAAAGAGCCTTAGAGCAGTCTTCCAACGTATTTATGTTCAAAACAGCGATCGCGCTCGGAAAAGGTGAATATAAACCGCACCAAGCTTTACCGATTGATACGACGGCCTTTGATACGTTCCGTAATTACTTCAGCCAATTTGGATTAGGTGTCAAAACTGGAATTGATCTTCCGAATGAAATGACAGGCTATAAAGGAACAGACAGATTGACGGGATTCTTGCTTGACTATGCGATTGGCCAATACGACACATATACACCGCTGGAACTTGCGCAATACGTATCAACGATTGCAAACGGCGGATATCGCTTAAAGCCTCAGCTTGTAAAGGAAGTCAGAGAACCTGATGCTAAAAGAGGGATCGGTGCTGTCGTACAATCCGTTCAGCCGGAAGTGCTGAATAAAATCGACATGAAGAGTGAATATATTAAAGAGGTTCAGGCCGGATTCAGACGGGTGATGACAAAAGGGACAGCTGCCAGCCAATTTGCTTCAGCGTCATATCAGCCTGCCGGTAAAACAGGAACAGCACAATCGTTCTATGATGGACCTGATAAATCAAAAACAGGAACAGCGACTTATAATACGACACTTGTTGCCTATGCACCGGCTGATAATCCTGAGATTGCGATCTCTGTAGTAGTCCCTTGGGCTTATATTGATTACAGCGCTAAATATACCATTACAAACGAAATCGGCAGGGAAGTAATGGATAAATATTTTGAGCTGAAATCGAAGCAGGACAAAGAAGATACTCAGCAAAAGAATAAAGACAAAATTGAAGAAAATGCAGAAAACACAACGTCTTCTGATAACTAAAAAGAAACGCTCACATGATGTGGGCGTTTTTTTTTATACAAAAAAACGCACTGATTTACAAAACCTTAACATTCGGTTCAAACCCTTTTTACATAGAACCTTTACTCTATACGTGTAGGACAAATTACACAATATACGCAGGGGGAATTCAGGAAATGAAAAAAAACAAATTGGTGCTTATGCTTCTGATGGCTGCATTTATGATGATTGCAGCTGCATGCGGAAATGCAGGAGAAAGTAAAAAATCGAATAGCGATTCTGCAAAAGGAGAAGAAAAGGCATCAGGTTCTTTAACCATTTCTGGTTCATCGGCAATGCAGCCACTAGTACTTGCAGCCGCGGAAAAATTTATGGAAGAAAACCCTGATGCTGACATACAGGTACAAGCTGGCGGTTCTGGAACAGGGCTTTCTCAAGTCTCTGAAGGAGCTGTTCAGATCGGGAATTCAGACGTTTTTGCAGAAGAAAAAGAAGGCATCAATGCAAAAGCGCTTGTCGATCATCAAGTCGCTGTAGTTGGTATGGCAGCAGCTGTAAACCCTGATGCTGGTGTGAAGGATATTTCAAAAGATGAATTGAAAAAAATCTTCACTGGCAAAATTAAAAACTGGAAAGAGCTCGGCGGCAAAGACCAAAAGATTACACTTGTAAACCGTCCTGATTCTTCCGGCACACGTGCTACATTTGTAAAATATGCGCTTGACGGAGAAGAACCAGCAGAAGGCATTACTGAAGATTCCTCCAACACGGTGAAAAAAATCATTGCTGATACTCCGGGAGCGATTGGATATCTTGCATTCTCATATTTAACAGATGACAAAGTAACTGCTCTATCAATTGATGGTGTAAAACCTGAAGCGAAAAATGTCACAACTGGCGAGTATCCGATCTGGGCTTATCAGCATTCTTATACAAAAGGTGAAGCGACAGGTTTAGCTAAAGAATTTCTTGATTATCTAAAGAGTGAAGACATTCAAAAAAGCATTGTTACTGACCAAGGCTACATTCCAGTTACTGATATGAAAGTGACACGTGATGCCAACGGGAAGCATAGCTGATCTTAATAAAAAGAGGAGTGCGGGGACAACCGTTTCTCCTCTTAACACATTCATAGGAGTGTAAAACAATGATAAACAATAGAGAAAATATGTCTGTGAGCGAGCGTTTAATCAGCTCAAGGCAAAATCGGCAATTGGATGAAGTTCGGGGAAGAATGATTGTGACAGCATGTGCGCTGATTATGATTGCGGCATCTGTTGCAATCACCATTTTCCTCGGCGTGAAGGGGCTGCAATCTTTTCTTGTAAATGGTGTAAGCCCAATTGAATTCTTAACGAGCTTAAATTGGAATCCTACAGATAGTGATCCGAAATACGGAGTGCTGCCATTTATTTTTGGCTCATTTGCAGTAACGATTCTTTCTGCTCTAATCGCTGCGCCGCTTGGCATTGCAGGTGCGATTTTTATGACAGAGATTGCCCCGAATTGGGGAAAGAAAGTGCTGCAGCCGGTGATTGAGCTTTTAGTCGGTATTCCATCTGTTGTTTATGGATTCATAGGTCTTACAGTATTGGTGCCGTTTATCGCCCAGTTCAAATCGAGCGGAACAGGGCACAGTTTATTGGCGGGAACGATTGTCCTTTCCGTCATGATTCTGCCGACGATCACATCGATTTCTGCTGATGCAATGGCTTCTCTTCCGAAGAGTTTACGAGAGGGTTCTTACGCGCTTGGTGCGACAAGATGGCAGACGATCAGAAAAGTACTTGTGCCTGCAGCTTTTCCAACATTGATGACAGCTGTTGTGTTAGGCATGGCTCGGGCGTTCGGTGAAGCTTTGGCTGTTCAGATGGTCATTGGAAATACAAGAGTATTGCCGGAAAGCCTGTTTGACACTGCGGGAACGCTGACAACGATCATCACGCTGAATATGGGCCACACCACATACGGAAGTGTTGAAAACAATACGCTGTGGTCAATGGGGCTTGTGCTTCTGGTGATGTCATTCTTGTTCATCCTGCTTATTCGCTACTTGTCATCTAGGAGGAAAGTGTAATGAACCGCAAAATAACAGATAAACTGGCGACCGGAATGTTTGGTTTGTGTGCAGCCATTATCGCTGCCATTTTAGTAGGTTTGTTTTCCTATATTATTATAAACGGTGTTTCTCAGCTCAGTTTTCAATTTATTACAACAAAATCGAGCGCCATTGCAGCTGGAGGAGGCATACGAGATCAGCTGTTTAACTCCTTTTATATTTTGTTTATTACAATGCTGATTACAATCCCGCTCGGTGTGGGCGGCGGAGTCTTCATGGCTGAATACGCGCCTAATAACAAAGTGACTGACTTCATTAGAACATGTATAGAGGTGCTTTCATCTCTTCCGTCTATTGTCATTGGGATGTTTGGATTATTGATGTTTGTCAACTTAACAGGCTGGGGATATACGATCATAGGCGGGGCGCTTGCGTTAACTGTTTTTAACCTTCCTGTCATGGTGCGTGTGACAGAAGACGCGATCCGTTCAGTCCCTAAAGATCTGAAGGAAGCCTCTCTCGCTTTAGGTGTATCACGCTGGCATACCGTAAAAACAGTTTTAATTCCAAGTGCGATTCCTTCTATCATCACAGGAGCAATTTTAGCGTCAGGAAGGGTGTTCGGGGAAGCGGCCGCATTATTATTTACGGCAGGCCTGACAACACCGCGTCTTAATTTTACGGAGTGGAACCCGTTTTCTGAAACATCACCGCTTAATATTTTCAGGCCCGCTGAAACACTTGCGGTCCACATTTGGAACGTCAATACACAAGGAATGATTCCGGATGCTGAAGCGATTGCCAACGGTGGTTCTGCCGTGCTGGTGATTTCTGTTCTTGTGTTTAATCTCGCAGCGAGATGGCTTGGCACGATGATCTACAAAAAGCTTACGGCAAATTAGAACGGAAAGAGGCGAAAAACATGTCTGAACAAATGGTAAAAGAAAAACCTGAGCGAGCTGTTATTGTTCCGAAGCAGAACCACGTGCTTGAGGTCAAAGATCTGTCTATTTTTTACGGAAATAAACAAGCAGTTCATCATGTAAACATGGATATTGAAAAAAATGCGGTGACTGCTTTAATTGGGCCGTCGGGATGCGGAAAATCTACTTTTTTGAGAAATATTAACCGAATGAACGATTTAATTCCATCTGCAAGAGCGGAAGGTGAAATCCTTTATGAAGGATTAAATATATTGGGCGGCAATATTAACGTTGTCAGCTTGAGAAGAGAAATCGGAATGGTTTTTCAAAAACCAAATCCATTTCCGAAATCGATCTATGCGAATATCACACATGCATTGAAATATGCCGGAGAGCGGAATAAAGCTGTTTTAGATGAAATTGTGGAAGAAAGTTTAACAAAAGCGGCCCTCTGGGATGAGGTGAAGGATCGTTTACATTCATCCGCACTCTCGTTATCCGGCGGCCAGCAGCAGCGTTTATGCATCGCGAGAACGCTTGCGATGAAGCCGGCTGTTCTTCTGCTTGATGAACCAGCTTCAGCGCTTGATCCGATTTCAAATGCGAAAATAGAGGAATTAATTACAGGATTGAAAAGAGAATACTCAATTATTATTGTCACGCACAATATGCAGCAGGCTCTGCGGGTTTCTGACCGGACGGCATTCTTTTTAAACGGCGAGCTTGTAGAATACGGACAGACCGAACAGATTTTCACGAGTCCGAAAAAGCAAAAGACAGAGGATTATATTAACGGGAAATTCGGATAGGAGGGCGGCAATGAGTATTGCTACCGAAGCTGTAATGAAACAGGAAGTCTATCAAGTCAATGGAATGAACTTATGGTATGGACAGCATCATGCTTTAAAAAATATCAATTTGAGCATTTATGAAAATGAGGTTACGGCGATTATCGGCCCATCCGGATGCGGGAAATCGACCTTTATCAAGACATTGAATTTAATGATTCAAATGACGCCGAATGTAAAGCTTGCAGGTGAGCTGAACTATAATGGCAGCAACATTTTAAAGGATAAAGTGGACATCGTGGATTTGCGAAAAAATATCGGCATGGTATTCCAAAAAGGGAATCCGTTTCCGCAATCTATTTTTGATAATGTGGCTTACGGACCGAGAGTCCACGGCACCAAAAATAAGAAGAAGCTTCAGGAAATTGTGGAAAAGTCATTAAAAGACGTGGCATTATGGGATGAGGTGAAGGATCGATTGCATACGTCCGCTCTTTCGCTGTCAGGGGGCCAGCAGCAGCGTCTTTGCATCGCCAGAGCACTTGCGACCAATCCTGATATTTTGCTGATGGATGAACCGACATCTGCACTAGATCCAATCTCAACGAGAAAAATTGAAGAACTCATTCTAGAGCTGAAAAATAAATATACAATTGTCATTGTCACGCATAACATGCAGCAGGCAGCAAGGGTTTCTGATCAAACCGCCTTTTTCTACATGGGCGAGCTTGTTGAATGCGACAATACGAATAGAATATTCTCTAATCCGAAGGACCAAAGAACGCTCGATTACATTTCAGGAAAGTTTGGATGAAAAAAAACAGGCTGAGTCAGCCTGTTTTTTTATCGTGTTAACGTTTTTACGATCTTTTTGAAACTCATGTCTGATTTTACTTTAAACTCGCCGGCACGAATTTCTTTGTGATAGCCGGCATCAATGACATAGTCATTAAAGTCTTGAGCCGAAGAGATAATGCCCTCTTTTTCAAGAATAGCAGATACATCGGCAGTGCTCATGCCGTCTTTAATGGTGAGCTTGTACGTTTTGACTTTGTCTGATTTCGTGTCTGAGCCGCTGTCATTGTTTAAGGATTTCTCTTTTGAATCGAGAAGTTTTTGATATTCATCACGGTTCACAGAAACCAATTTTTTAGAATCAAGATAATTGTTCACGTCTTGTTCGGTTACTGTCTTATTTTCTTTTACAGCAGCGGCTTGGTCTTCGTCAGTCAGATAAAAAACAGCTGCAAGAACGGCTGTCGCTAAAATGATGCCGCCAGCAAATGCCTGAATGCCCCGTTTTGTCATACGAGCACCTTCTCATTATCTTTGATAATCGTATTCACGTCTTCCACTGATACATGCTCAGCTTTAGCAATCGCTTCAGCTGACATACCGTTATTATATTTAGAAAGTATTTGTTTAGCGATTTTTTGATTGATGTCGCTCTGCTTTGATTTGCGAATGACAAGGTTAGTTTCCAGTAATTCTTCCTCAAGCACTGTCATTTTCTTTTTGAGCTTGTAAATTTCCTGCATCGCAGAAAGCTGCAGTGTTTCGAGCTCCTGTTCTACATCTTTCATCGGGTCTCTTTGAGAATATGAGAATGCAATTAGCGCTATACTGACGATAAACAACGCAATAATAGCAATTTCCACGTTTCATCACCTTCTATTCTTTTTTTATCCTTCTTTTTTATACCATAAAACCAATAGTTTCTAAAGGAATTCGCGAAAAAAACGAGATTTTGTCGAGAAATCTTTCTTTGCTTCTTCTTTATGTAATGGTTTAATAGGAACACGAAGTGAACGATTGGAAAGGAGAATGTTAGGAGTCCATGGATAAACACCCATTTCCCTATAATATACGACATAAGCTTTCCTTTTTTAGGGACACATTCGACATAATCATTCAAAACGCCCACACCTTGACCGTTAGCTGGGAAATCTCAGAAGAAACAATGCGGCTGGCTGAAGCGGTCCTTTTCGAAAAAACGCAGGATATGATAAAAGAATTGCGCATTGTCATCAAAAGAAAAGACATTGAAGCTGTCAGGACAAAACGCACAACGTATGATAAAGGCGAATGGACGATTAGACAGGCGGCTGGTGATGCTGTATATCGGGCTGAATACAGAATTGTGAATTCAATGAATGTCTCTCTCAAGCTTGCCGGTACAGACGACATCTATCTTGATGAAAATGGGATTCGTCATATAAACAGTTTTCAGATTGAAGAAGCGCACACCAGGTGGGAAGCGCAATTTTCTGCATACACCTGTTATGGGAGAGGGGAAAAAGAACGGTGAACATTCTCATGCTTTCACCCGAACATCCCGATGAGCCGAAAAGCGGGCTCGGTGTCCATTTAAACCGCCTCATTTCCTATTTAAAGCCTCATATTAACATTACGGTTTGTACTCCGAGCGGGCAGCTGTTTTCGTATGCGAAGTTTGAAGATTACATAGCTGATGCTAACTTTACAATGGTTCGCCATGTGTTATCACACAATGAACGCTTTGATCTGATTCATGCTCATGATGACACAACAGCCCCTGCCGCCCAGTATTTGAAACAACGGCTTGGCCTTCCGCTTGCTGCGACAATCCACGGTCTTGAAAGCGAAAGGAAGAAGGTGTGCCGAGAAGCCCCACACCCATACAGGCTCAAGACCGAACGGCTCCTAATTGAATCCGCTGATGCATTGATCGTATTAAGCACATTTATGAAGCAGTCTCTTGATAAGGCGGCATATAAAAAATTAACCGTTATCCCAAGCCCTGCATCTATGGAGGAAGAGAAGGGGAAAATCCCAAGAAGCATGAATAGAAGATTCCTCTTTTCATATGGAAGGTTTGTTCCGGAAAAAGGATTTTCGCAGCTGTTAAAGGTGTTTGCCATCTTGAAGCAGCGTCAGCCAGACCTCTATCTAGTGCTGGCTGGGGAGGGGCCGTCTTTGTCCTGCTATGAGAAATTGGCTGCGGCATATAACCTGAAGGATCGCGTCATGTTCCTGCCGTTTCTCAATAGGAAAGACATCAGAACGTTACTGTCTCAATGTGAAATGGCTGTTTTCCCTAGTACTTATGAACCGTTTGGGCTTGCCGCGCAAGAAAGCATGGAACAAGGTGTGCTGACTGTCGTTTCTCAGTCGGGTGGTTTTTGTGATTATGCCGTTCATGACAAAACGGCAATCATCGCTGATTTTACGCTCGTACAGGAAGCGGCTGATCTGCTGGACAGCTTTTTAAAAGACCGGGAGAAAGCCCGCCGGATAAAAGAAGCTGGCAGACAACAAGTGTTCAAGCTCCACCACCCCCGACTCATTATGTCATCATATCTGCAGCTTTATGAGCGTATCTTCAATAATTCAGCAATTCATTGAAAAACAGCCTAGCATTCCGTCCATTATAGTGGTATTATATATAAGTCTGAATAAGTAAATGATTTTAGTTTGGAGGGAAAATAATGCGCGTTAATATTACTTTGGCTTGCACTGAATGTGGTGAGCGTAACTATATTTCTAAAAAGAACAAACGCAACAATCCAGACCGCGTTGAATTTAAAAAATATTGCCCACGTGATAAAAAATCTACGTTACACCGTGAAACAAAATAACAGCTTTGCTGTTTGAGGTGTAAGAAAAAAGCCAGAGCTTTGAAAAAGGTTCTGGCTTTTTTTCTATTCCGAGGGGGATGAGAGATGAAATCACAATTAAGAAAAAAGACAATGCAGGCACTGTCTGCTTTATCAAGTGATGATCTGCTTCAAAAAACGGAACGTATGTATAAGTATTTGTTTTCTCTGCCGGAGTGGCAAAATGCCGGCACCATTGCGGTCACCATCTCCAGAGGATTAGAGATACCGACGCGTCCTGTCATTGAGCAGGCTTGGGAAGAAGGGAAACAAGTTTGCATCCCCAAATGCTATCCGGACACGAAGAAAATGCAATTTTGCACATATCAGACTGATGATCAGCTCGAAACCGTGTACGCCGGACTGCTCGAGCCGGTAATTGAAAAAACAAAAGAAGTAAACCCATCACAAATTGACTTGATGATCGTTCCAGGTGTTTGTTTTGATGTTAACGGGTTTAGGATCGGCTTTGGAGGCGGCTATTATGATCGCTATTTAAGTGAATATGAAGGGAAGACAGTCTCTTTGCTTTTGGAGTGCCAGTTGTTTGGGCACGTACCCCGTCTGCCGCATGACATCCCGGTACATAAGCTGATAACAGAGGATCGGATTATTTCTTGTTTTTCATAACTTTCCTGTCCCTTATTCGAGAATAAATAAGGCAGAATAACAAACCCTATTGGCAGGAGGGATATCATGAAAAAACTTTTGATATATGCCATTTTCGCGGTTTCTGCCGTCATGTTTTATCAAAATCGCTACCGTCTTATGAATACTGTACTCAGCCAGCCAGGAATCAGGCGGTCTTTTATCCATTTGTTTTTAAGAATTCCATTTATCCGCAATAAGTTTATACAACAAGCTTTCTAAAATCCCGTGAAAAACGGGATTTTTTGCTTTCAGTAGGCGTTTCGGAGCGCCAGCTGTTATAATGAAAAAAAACTATTGGAGCGGTAAACATGTTTTTGCTGGAGTATACATATTGGAAAATTGCGGCGCACCTGGTGAATAGCGGGTATGGCGTCATACAAGCCGGTGAGTCAGATGAAATATGGCTGGAAGCGCCGGACAAGTCCTCTCATGATCTAGTTCGTCTTTATAAGCACGATCTTGATTTCCGTCAAGAAATGGTTAGAGACATCGAAGAGCAGGCCGAACGAGTAGAACGAGTCAGACATCAATTGGGCAGAAGGATGAAGTTGCTGAACGTGTTTTTTTCAACGGAAGCCCCAGTTGATGACTGGGAAGAGATTGCAAAAAAAACTTTTGAGAAGGGAACTGTGTCAGTTGAGCCGGCGATCGTTAGAGGAACGATGCTTCGAGATGATCTTCAAGCGGTTTTTCCATCATTTCGTACAGAAGATTGTTCAGAGGAACACGCTTCGTTTGAAAACGCGCAAATGGCGCGAGAACGCTTCCTTTCGCTAGTGCTGAAACAAGAAGAACAGAGAAAAACTGAAGCGGCGGTTTTTCAAAACGGAAAACCGACTTTTACATATTTATTTATTGCGCTTCAGATCCTGATGTTTTTCTTGCTCGAAATAAACGGAGGCAGCACTAATACGGAGACACTGGTGGCTTTTGGAGCAAAAGAAAACAGCCTGATTGCACAAGGAGAATGGTGGCGGCTTCTGACACCGATCGTGCTTCACATCGGCATAGCGCATTTAGCTTTTAATACGCTGGCTTTATGGTCGGTTGGTACAGCGGTTGAGCGGATGTATGGATCGGGGAGATTTTTGCTGATTTATCTGGCTGCTGGCATTACGGGTTCGATTGCGAGTTTTGTGTTCAGCCCGTATCCTTCGGCAGGGGCATCAGGAGCCATATTCGGATGCTTAGGTGCATTACTGTATGTTGCTTTGTCTAATCGAAAAATGTTTTTAAGAACTATAGGAACCAATATTATTGTCATTATTATCATCAATCTGGGCTTTGGTTTTGCGGTTTCGAATATTGATAATTCAGGACATATCGGCGGCTTGATTGGCGGCTTTTTCGCTGCAGCAGCACTGGGGTTGCCTAAAGCCGGAGCCTTTGGAAAAAGATTGTTGTCAGCGGTTTTGCTGATTGCTTTGGCTGTTGGATTTTTATATTACGGATTGCATTCGCCTTCACACCAGGAGTCAGCGCTGATTCAGCAGGCAAGCGAGCTGTATCAGGAAGGAAAGTATGAAGAAATAACAGAATTGCTGAACGGAGAAGCAGCGCAAAAAGATGCCTCTGCCGATCTTTTGAAAATTCTTGCTGTTTCTGATATTCAAATCGGCGAATATGATCAGGCGGTTTCCCTTTTGGAACGAGCAGTGAAAAAAGAACCTAAAGACCATGCTTCCTATTACAATTTAGCGTTATTGTATGCGGAAAAAAATGAGCTTGCACAAGCAGAAAAGGCCATCCAGACGGCTGTGAAACTGAAGCCGAAGGAGCAGCGCTATAAGGAGCTGCAGCGGCAAATTGAAAACAATAAAGAATCATAAAGGTGGAATATGGAAAGGAAGCTGGCTTTTTTGTCAGCGTTTTCTTCTTGACTGACCGCTTCCATATGAATACGCTTATGATAGTTAAGTTCAAGAAATGGTGAGGAAAATGAATACATTTTATGATGTGCAGCAGCTGTTAAAAACGTTTGGCCACATTGTTTATTTTGGAGACAGAGAGCTTGAAATTGAGTTTATGCTGGATGAATTAAAGGAATTATACATGAACCACATGATTGAAAAGGAGCAGTGGGCCAGAGCGGCAGCTGTCCTTCGAAAAGAATTGGAACAAACAAAAAACGGAAGAGATTTTTATAAAGGCTAAGGTGATAAAAATGGACGAGATATGGTTTGCGGGCATTGACCTGGGAGGAACGACGATTAAACTCGCTTTTATTAATCAATATGGCGAAATTCAGCATAAGTGGGAAGTTCCGACTGATAAAACCGGCGACACGATTACTGTCACAATTGCAAAAACAATCGACAGCAAGCTGGATGAGCTGCAAAAACCGAAGCACATCATCAAATACATCGGAATGGGTGCACCAGGCCCTGTAGATATGGCGGCAGGAGTGGTTTATGAAACAGTAAATCTAGGGTGGAAAAATTATGCTTTGAAAAACCATCTGGAGACAGAAACCGGCATCCCAGCTGTTATAGAAAATGACGCGAATATTGCTGCGCTCGGGGAAATGTGGAAGGGAGCGGGTGATGGCGCAAAAGACGTCATTCTCGTGACGCTTGGCACAGGAGTTGGCGGCGGCATCATTGCAAATGGTGAAATTGTACATGGTATAAATGGCGCCGGCGGAGAAATCGGCCATATTTGCAGCATCCCTGAAGGCGGAGCGCCCTGCAACTGCGGCAAAACGGGCTGTATCGAAACAATTGCGTCAGCAACCGGAATTGTAAGAATTGCAAAAGAAAAAATAGCAAATGCTAAAAAGACGACACGTTTAAAAGCAACCGAACAATTGTCAGCGCGGGATGTGTTTGAAGCGGCGGGTGAAAATGATGAAATTGCCCTTGAGGTGGTTGATTATGTAGCCAAGCATCTTGGTTTGGTGCTCGGAAATTTGGCAAGCTCGCTTAATCCATCCAAAATCGTTCTTGGCGGCGGCGTATCGAGAGCCGGAGAACTGCTGAGATCAAAAGTCGAGAAAACATTCCGCAAATGCGCGTTTCCGCGGGCAGCCCAAGCTGCTGATATTTCAATCGCAGCACTTGGAAATGATGCCGGCGTTATCGGAGGCGCTTGGATCGCTAAAAATGAATGGCTGAAACATCAAAATTGTTAAAATTGTGTAAATGAAATTGATTTTTTGTTGTGCTCAGGTTAAGATTTAATTTGATGTGTTAATGAGAATGTTGGGAATAGACTGATTTTTTTGAGCGTGCTGCATAGGAGGTTGAAATGCGAAAAACGTTTTTTTCGAAGATTTCATTTATGCTGATTGCCATTTTATTGATGTGGCTGAAAACGTATGCTGTTTACAAAACCAGTTTTCATATTAAAATCGACAATCTAACACAGGAATTTATTCTGTTTATCAACCCATTGAGTTTTTTGTTGCTTATTTTTGGCCTCAGCCTGTTTTTAAAAGGCAAAAACAGAAATCGCTACATTATCGCGATGAGCTGTCTTGTCACGTTTGTATTGCTGGCAAATATGGTTTTTTACCGTTTTTACAATGATTTCTTAACAATCCCTGTTCTTTTTCAAACGAGCAATATGGGTGATCTCGGAAGCAGCATCGGAACACTTCTTGAGCCGACAGACCTCCTATTAGCTGTAGATATTGCGGTTTTAATATGGCTTCACATCCGGCAAAAAGCTTTTCAATCGGACATTCCCTCAACGAAAAATGAACGGGCGGCTTATTTTTTGTTCGTTGCTTCTGTTTATTTCTTCAACCTGGGCTTGTCTGAGGCGGAAAGACCTCAGCTATTGACACGCTCATTTGACAGAGAAATGCTTGTTAAAAACATTAGCCTGTTTAATTTTCATATTTACGATGGCGTTCTTCAGTCAAAGCAATCCGCACAGAGAGCGTTGGCAGACAGCAACAGCCTGACGGAGATTGAAAACTACGTAACCGCTAATGCGAAGGATGCCAACAAACGCTTATTCGGCGCTGCAAAAGGAAGGAACGTCATTCTCGTATCCTTAGAGTCGACGCAAAGCTTCGTGATTAATGAAAAATTGAATGGAGAAGAAATCACGCCTTTTCTGAATGACTTTATAAAACAGAGCTACAACTTTAATAATGTTTACCACCAAACAGGCCAGGGGAAAACCTCGGATTCTGAATTTATCGTGGACAATTCACTGTATCCGCTTGGACGAGGTGCCGTATTTTTTACGAATGCGGGCAATCAATATATGGCCGCTCCTGAAATTTTGAAAAACAGCGGATACTATTCAGCGGTGCTCCACGCTAATAATAAGAGCTTTTGGAATCGTGATTTAATGTACGACTCATTTGGATATGATTCGTTTTTTGATATTAACTCGTATGATGTAACTGACGAAAATTCAGTCGGCTGGGGACTTAAGGATAAAGAATTTTTTGAGCAGTCTTCAGAGCTGATGAAAAATCTGCCTCAGCCGTTTTACTCGAGGCTGATTACACTGACGAACCACTTCCCGTTTGATCTTGATGAAGAGGATCAATTGATTGATGAATATGATTCAAGCAGCCAGACGCTAAATAAATATTTTCCGACAGTGCGTTATCAGGATGAGGCGCTGAAACGGTTTATCGAAAAGCTGAAGGAAGACGGGTTATACGACAACTCTGTTATTGTATTATATGGTGACCATTATGGTATATCAGAAAACCATAATGAAGCGATGGGGCAGTTTTTAGGAAAAGAAATAACCCCATTTGAAGAGGTGCAGCTCCAAAAAGTGCCGCTGGTCATTCATATTCCGGGTATTACTGATAAAAAGCCGCAAACCATTGAAACAGTAGGCGGGCAGATTGATATCAGGCCGACGCTGATGAATCTTTTAGGGATTGATACGAAAGATCAAATTCAATTCGGCAACGATCTGCTTTCAGACGAAAAACTGGACTTTACGGTGCTCCGGGACGGGAGCTTTATCACAGATCAGGTTGTTTATACAGACGGTGCGTGTTATGACAAAGAGACGGGAAAACCATTAGAAGAGACAAAACAATGTGAAGCATTTGCTGATAAAGCAAAACAGGAGCTATCACTTTCTGATGAAATCATTTATGGGGATTTGTTGCGATTTTATGATCAGAAAAGGCTGGACAATTCGTCAAAACGGAAAGAAAAACAAATGCTTGATCAGGCATCGTAATCACAATGTCTCCCGCATCAAAGTGAGCGGGAGGCTTTCTTTTTTTAAATACGCTGTCATATAGTAACAAAAAAGGGGGATGATGATGGCGTTTATTACGGTGAAACCTGAGATCAAGAACAATTTGGCCAGAGTGGCGAAAGAACTGAAGATAGACGAGGAATTGCTTAAAAGTGCAAATCGCTCCGCACAAAAACATCAATTGTATTGCCCTAGTTATGTGATAGAGGAGCATAGCGGCAAAGAGCTTCAAACCATTCAGGACATAAAGCGCTTTTTACAGCCTCGGCAGCTGAAACTTTCTGATAGCTGGATTGAGCAAGAGAAAATCTATGATGATTCAGCTGTTGAAAAGGAAATAAAGAAGATTATTGATATTTTCCCGTTTGTCTCATGCCGGGAAATTGGCCGTTCTGTACTCGGCAGGCCTATCTGGGAGCTGAAGGCTGGTGGGGAGCATGCCGTAAAAAAGATCCATATGAACGCGTCATTTCATGCGAATGAGTGGATTACAACGTCTGTCCTGCTAAAATGGTTTAAGGAATACTGTATGTCATTATGCTGCAATTCGCCTTTCTTTGGCTTTTCTCCCATAAAGCTGTTTAACAGCACATCCTTATCCCTCGTTCCTCTTGTCAATCCGGATGGCGTTGATCTTGTTTTAAACGGATCAGAAGTCATGGGAGCCAGAAGAGATGAGCTCGAAAGGCTAAATGAACATCGTCCAAATTTTAATGAATGGAAGGCGAATATAAACGGGGTTGATTTAAATAAACAATTTCCATCATTATGGGAAATTGAAAAATACCGAAAACCGACAGCACCCAGCTACCGCGATTTTCCGGGAATCTCTCCGCTTACGGAGCCGGAATCTATTGCGATGTACCGGCTGATCACGGAGAATCCGCCTGACAGACTGCTGGCTCTTCATACTCAAGGAGAAGAAATTTATTGGGGCTATAAAGGCCTTGAGCCTGAGGAATCTGCTGCCGTCATAAAGGATTTTGAGGAGTTAAGCGGGAACATTTATAAGGGAGTAAGGGATATAGACAGCTATGCTGGATTTCGTGATTGGTTTATTCACCATTATTTTAAGGAAGGGTATACGGTGGAACTTGGAAAAGGCCAAAATCCTTTGCCGTTTCAGCAGTTTTCACACATATATAACGCCACAAACGGCATCTTGTGGAGGGCGTTATTTTTTCATGAGTAACTGAAACTTTTTCTTTTTTCTGCCGAAGCAAATATGAGAGAATAAAGATGATCGGAGGGGAATGCTGATGAGATCAGTTTGTTTTATTCTGCTGACGGTATTGCTGTTTAGTTTATCGGCATGCGAACCATCTCATCAGCAGCAAAAACAGGCATCGGCGGCAAAAGATGAGGAAAAAGACATCATACCGCTTTCCGTGGAAAAAGCGGATGGGGCGGAAGGCTGGCTGAATAACAACACAATATTATATACTGCGTCTAATCCGACGAAAACAGAGCTTTTTGCGTACCGCATCTTTACAGGCAAAGCGAAAAAGCTCTATCAAACGGATGGTCAAATCGTTGATGTTCAAATCAATGCGAGGGAGCAGATGATTCTGCTGCAAATCACACATAGCCAAAAGACGGCAGTGGTTTTGCTTAATGCAGAAGGGGAGACGCTTTACGAAAAAGATTACGAAACGTATGAGCTTGAGGCTGCTTGGAATCAGTATGATCCTTATCAAATGATGGTGACGGAATTCAATGAAAACTGGGATTTCCATACATATCAGGTGAATGCTAAAAAAGACGAATCTTTCTTAAGCCCAGTACAGGTTCCGTTCATTCATTGGACATCCAAAAATACATTTGATTATGTAAAAGAGGGAAGAGACGATAAAACAGGGCCTTTATATACGTTCGATACAGCTTCTAAGACGGAACAGAAGCTTGAGGATGACGTTCTATTCTTCGATTCTTTCCATCAAATGAGTTTTACTGTCAAATCAGCTTCCGGAGGAAAAGGGACGTATCAGTTTAAAACGCCGCAATCAACATCACCTGTTACAGCGAAATGGCCGCTCCAAGCGAAATATACAAATTTGGCTCCAATGGAGTATGACTATGATGAAGCAGGAGGCCTGTTTTATACATTCAAACAAAGCGGCGATGCATATATGCTCGCAGCAATCAATGTAGCATCGGGAGAGACAAAAGATCTTGTGTCTCTGCGGGAAATGGAGCCGATTCAAATATCTCCGAACGGGAAATATGCGTTATACGGCTTTCATTTTGAGCAAATTATTTTATTGAAATCACATGAAACGAAGCAACTCATCATTGATCAAAAGGAGATGGAATAACGATGGCTATCGCAGATGTAACCATTATCCCAATCGGTACGGAAACACCCAGTGTCAGTGCTTACGTAGCCGATGTGCAAAAGATATTAGAAGAATATCAAGCAGAAGGGAAAATCAAATATCAGCTGACACCGATGAATACGCTGATCGAGGGAGAACTCAGTGATCTTTTTGCAGTCATTCAGGCAATTCACGAAGCGCCATTTCAAAAAGGATTGCACAGAGTGGCAACGAATATCCGTATCGATGACAGGCGTGACAAAAAAACGACGCTTGAGAGCAAAATAGAAAGTGTCAATAAACATTTACAGCCATAAAAATAAACCTGTATCCGATCGGATACAGGTTTTAATGTGCGGTTGGATACCCGCTGTTTATTACGGTCATCACGGTAAACCATCCAAAGACAAATAAGGTGGCACCGGCTAATAAAAACCCGAGTATATTTTTATTTCTAACAGAACGCAAGACTCCCCATAAAGCGAAAAGAGCGACAAGGCCGAAAATCACGACAAGTAACATAACACAGCCCCCTTTACATTGAAAAACCTGCAATTCTTTCCAGTTTTATTCTACCTGTTTTTTATAGGTTTGTCGATAGCGTTTTCATTGCGATTGTTTGAATCTTTTTTAAAAAACCCTCATAATAAGAGCATAAAAAAGAAAGAGGTGATAATAGTGAAATGGAGACGAATGCCAGTAGGGCCGATTCAAGCGAACGCATATTTTCTCATCAATGATGATCAATGCCTGATTTTTGATCCGGGCGGCGAGGGACATAAAATCAATCAATACATAAAAGAAAAAGGGCTGACGCCTTTAGCCATTTTGCTTACACATGCCCATTTTGACCATATTGGGGCACTTGATGAAGTGAGAGAAAAATGGGATATCCCTGTTTACCTGCATCAAAATGAAAAAAATTGGCTTACGGACGCTTCTTTAAACGGCTCCGGCATGCTGCGAGGGATAGAAGTAACAGCTAAGCCTGCAGATCATCTAATTGAAGGCGACGGTGAGTTGAATATCGGGCCGTTTCATTTGGAAACATTATTTACGCCGGGACATTCACCAGGCAGTGTGTCTTACTACGTGAAAGATGCAGACTTGGTTATCTCCGGAGATGTCTTGTTCCAAGGCGGTATAGGACGTACGGATTTAATAGGCGGCAATCAAGAGACGCTGCTGACGTCCATTCATGAAAAACTGCTTACGCTTCCGGAACACACGCTGGTGTTAAGCGGCCATGGACCTGAAACAGACGTACTGACTGAGCAGGATCAAAATCCGTTTTTAAATGGGTTTTCATTGTAAAAAAAGAGACAAACCGATAAGGTTTGTCTCTTTCTGCATTTAATGGCCTCCGCCGCCGGGCACCATAATAAAAATTGAGTAATATGTAAAGCCGGCGAAGAAAATTGTTAAATAAGCGCCAAAAATATAAATATACATGCGTTCGGTTAAGTTCAAATACGATAGAAACACAAATAAGATCGTCTGTCCAAAAAATAAAAGGGAAGCATCTTTCATATCACCTAAATAAAACATGACTGCAAAAATTCCCGTCCAAAATCCTAACACCCGGAACATGCGATTCATTTTTATCCCCTCCCGAGAGTCCCTCTGACTGTTATTATAATAGATCACACCTAGAAATGTAAACATTTTCATTATTAATATACAAATGGAATTTGTCCTTTTGATTGTGTTTTCTATTGTATGAATGTTTTTTAAAAAATAATCCGAAAAAAGTTCTGTAAATGGTTTAAATGAAAAATGATCCGGGTAGTTATTCTACAAAGAGATGGTTAACTGAGGAGGAAAAAACGAATGGAACAACAATTAACTTTTTACTCATATCCAAGCTGCACGTCATGCCGAAAAACAAAACATTGGCTTAAAGCACATCAAATTGAATTTAACGAACGGCACTTATTCAGAGAAACCCCGACAATAGAAGAATTAAAGTACATTTTATCGTTAACGACAGAAGGAATTGATGAAATTTTGGCGACAAGAAGCCAGACTTTCAAAAATTTAAATTTAAACATTGAAGAAATGACGGTAAATGAGGTGCTGGAACTTTTAATCGAGAAGCCGAAGCTTTTGCGACGCCCGATTCTAGTAGACAACAAAAAGCTGGTGATTGGTTATAACCCGGGAGAATTGTTGAAGTTATCGAAGAAGAAAACGGTTCATCAATCTGCATGATGAAAAACCGAAGATCCGCTGATTTATTCGAATCAGCTTATCTTCGGTTTTTCACCTGTTCAGAAACTGGGCTAGCTGGATTCGAACCAACGATCACGGAGTCAAAGTCCATTGCCTTACCGCTTGGCTATAGCCCATTGAATCTAAACATAGTATGTGTAAAGGCAGACGCGTTATACATATATAGCGTACATTTTTCAAAACAGGAGGGAGCTCATTAAGATGAAAGCTCTTGATCAGCACTTAACAGAGCACAAAGAAGATATTACGCAACAATGGCTGGAAGTTTGTACGTCAAAAGGCAGCTGGCTGTATTCAGCGAAAGATCAGCAAAAACTAGAACAAAAGTTAAAAGACCAGCATGAATTATTGGTGACCATCGTAGCAAAATCCCTTAGAAAAGAAGACGTAGAGGATGAGCTCAACCGGTGGTCTCTTCAATGCGCCAGAGACCGTGCCGTTCATGAAGTGACGGTTACACAAAGTGTCGGCCAGTTTAACACTTTCAGGCACATCATGTTTGAATGGATTCAGAAATTCAGCGAAGCTTCTTCTCAAGACATCAGCATTCAGGAATTTTATGAGTGGAGCCGGATCTTGAATCAAAACATTGATGAGATCATCGAAGTGTTTACGGAAGAATATCACCAGGTGACCATGATACAATTAAACGCGCAAAAAGAAATGATTAATGAATTGAGTGCGCCGATTATGCCGATTACTGATGGAATTGGGATTCTTCCGCTTGTCGGTGAAATTGATACGCACAGAGCGAGGACGATTTTGGAGTCTGTGCTGGAGCAGTGCTCAGCGTTAAAGCTCTCGTATTTATTTTTAGATATTTCGGGCGTTCCTATCGTTGATACCATGGTAGCCTATCAAATTTTTAAAGTGATTGACAGCACCAAATTGCTCGGCATTGAGACGATTATTTCAGGAATCAGGCCGGAAATTGCCCAAACTGTCGTGAAGCTGGGTCTGGATTTTTCGAATGTGAAAACCGAGCAAAGTCTTGCTAAAGCCCTGGCCAATAAAGGGTTTAAAATAAAAGAGTGTTGATGCCTTTGCCATGTTAATCTTGAAAGATAGCAGCTGAACAGCCTTTCACGGGCTATTCAGCTTTTTTAACTTCTATAAATAAAATGTGATGGCTGTTGATGTCTTTTACCTTAAAAGAGTAGCCATCATATTCTATGGTACTTTCAGGCTCAGCATCTATGTTTTGTGTCAAAAACCAGCCGCCCAAGGTGTCTACTTCAGCCTCTGATAAATCGGTTCCAAGCAGGCTGTTAACATCGCTGATTAATAATTTTGCATTTAACAAGTAATGATCCTTTCCAAGTTCGCGGATATGAGGCACTTCATCCGCATCAAATTCATCACGGATTTCTCCTACAATTTCCTCGATAATATCCTCGACAGTGACCAAACCGGACGTCCCGCCATATTCATCTATGAGGATCGCCATATGAGTGCGTTCCTTTTGCATTTTCAGCAATAGTTTATAAATAGGAATCGTCTCAATGACATGGATAACGGGCTGTACGAAAGGTTCAATTTGATGCTTCTTGATTGAAAAATCTTTCGTCAGCATGGAAAACAGCACTTCTTTCATATTAATCACGCCAATAACGTTATCTTTATCCTCTCTTACAACTGGGTACCGTGTATATTTTGTTTGCTTGACTGTTTCCTGAAGATTTGAAATGGAGTCTTCATCTAGTGACAAACTGACCATTTCATTTCGCGGCACCATAATTTCCTTTGCCATTCGTTTATCAAAGGTGAAGATATTATTCATGTACTTTAATTCACTTTTTCTAATCTCGCCGCTTTTATAGCTTTCAGCCAATAGGACCCGAAGTTCTTCCTCTGTATATGCCAGCTCGTGCTCTGATGCCGGCTTCAGTCCAAACACTCCTGTAATCAATCGGGCAGAGTGGTTCAACAGCCAAATGAATGGAAACATGATCTTATAAAACCAAATAAGCGGTTTAGCGAACAACAAGGTAATGCTTTCTGCTTTTTGAATGGCGAAACTCTTGGGAGCCAGCTCCCCGATAACGACATTTAAATACGTAACCGCTAAAAATGCGATGACGAGTGAAAGCAGGTGGGTAAGCGATTCATTTAAGCCTGCTTTATGAAAAAGCGGTCGAAGCAGAGTTTGCACAGTCGGTTCCCCAAGCCATCCCAGTCCTAAGGCTGCGACTGTGATGCCCAGCTGACAGGCTGATAAATATTCATCAAGGTGAGTGATGACATGCTTTGCCGCTTTAGCACCTTTCTTTCCTTTTGCGACAAGCTGATCAATTTTGGACCGCCGCACTTTCACGATTGAAAATTCTACGGCAACAAAAAATCCTGTTAACAAAATGAGAATAGCGACTGCTAGTAAATTGACAAATTCCAAAACAACTGCCTTCTCCAAGGAAGGCATGCACCTCCCTTTTCCGATGTCTTTCTACATTCCATACCACCTGAAAATGCTCATAAAACATGTGTTGAAGCGGCAGACTGGTTTAGTGACGCGGTTATTGGGCAATTAAAGAATAAAGAACAAAAGTTTGGAGGATCTTGACATGAAGGCACATACAGGAAAGGATTGGTTTTGGTACCAAATGGGGCCTCAAGAAAGAAGTAAGGCAAGAGATCTAATCCATTTTTCTCACTGGCCTCAGTGTGAAAAGTGGTTTGAAAATAACCATCACGTTAATTTTTTGCGAGTAGATACAACTGAAACGGAAAATGAAGCGGTATTTGGGTCGATTGTTTATGATCAGGGGCTTGGTGAAGAAAAAGATCATACTGTTTTTCACTTTTATATCACCAGACAATATTTTTTTACAATCAACTTTGATTTTTCGATTTTGAGAGAGATTAAAGGAAAAGAAGTTGTCCGGCAAATGGAAAGAGCGGATAATGCGATAGAGGGGTTTTTAATTCTTCTCGGCGAACTAATGAATGCGTATTTAATCGGTGTTGATGAATTTGAAGTAAAGCTGAGAAAGCTTAGATGGCAGATTAAAGACGACAATAGCAAAAGCATTTTAAACCGCGTCCATCTCCTGCGCCATGAACTGATGATTTGGAAAAATTTGATATTAAGCGCTAAAAAAATTGAAATGGCGTTGAAAGAAACCTTTTTACCTCAAAATGAAGGGAAAAAGGATTATCAGCGGACACAACTGAAAATTGACAGGGGATTTACATACATCAGCGAATTTGAAGGGGAGCTTAACAATCTGCTGCATTCAGAGGAAGTCATTACCTCACATAGGGGGAATGAAATTGTAAAAGCGCTGACCATTTTCACGACGCTTTTTACGCCGATTACAGCTCTGGGGGCCTTATGGGGGATGAACTTTTCTGTGATGCCGGAACTGAATTGGAAATACGGATATCTCTTTTCTCTCTTATTGATTGTCACATCTACAGTCCTGATCTATCTCTATTTGAGGAAAAAAGGCTGGACGGGAGATATGCTGCAGGAGCGGAAGAAGAAAAAGAAACCTCGAAAAAGGCGGACTCTATAGGATGTTTCATATTTTGTACAGCGTGCCCCGTTTTTTCACCAGTCATATCAGGGTGACCGGATACGATGTCAAGGCGCTTATGGCAGAGCATCAAATCCGCCGTTTACCGATTCTTGAATATGGCCAAATTGCCGGTATTGTTGCATTAGGCGACCTTTCCGTTGAGAAAGATACTGGTCAAAAAGCGAAAACAGCATAATGAAAATGGAATCTAGCAGGCATGGTGACCATGTCTGCTTTTTTATTTATAGGGAAAATTATAATGACAGGGGTACATTCAGTTGAAAGTCTTTTTCTTGCCAGAAAGAAGGGATTTTTCAGCATATAACGTCTCACAAAATCACGTTTTCCCTGTTTGATTACCGCTCCTTCTTTTTCTACAATACGCATTGAAAGGAGAGGGAATCAAATTGGATTCAATAGAAAAGGTAAGCAAAAACTTGATTGAAGAAGCATATCTAACAAAGGCTTCTGATATTCACATTGTGCCGAGGGAGCGGGACGCTATCATTCATTTTCGGGTCGATCATGCCTTGCTGAAAAAAAGGGACATGAAAAAAGAAGAGTGCGTAAGACTGATTTCACATTTTAAATTTCTTTCAGCAATGGATATAGGTGAAAGGCGAAAGCCGCAAAACGGTTCGCTTACGTTAAAGCTGAAAGAGGGAAATGTTCATTTAAGAATGTCAACGCTGCCCACAATTAATGAAGAAAGCCTCGTGATCAGAGTGATGCCCCAATACAATATCCCTTCGATTGATAAATTGTCGCTATTTCCGAAGACAGGAGCCACATTACTCTCGTTTTTAAAACATTCCCATGGCATGCTCATTTTTACCGGGCCAACTGGTTCAGGGAAGACTACCACACTATACTCTCTCGTTCAATATGCAAAAAAACACTTTAATCGAAATATTGTCACATTAGAGGACCCTGTTGAAACAAGGGACGAAGATGTTCTTCAGGTTCAGGTGAATGAAAAAGCCGGTGTAACTTATTCCGCAGGTCTGAAAGCAATTTTGCGCCATGACCCCGATATGATTATTTTAGGTGAGATCAGAGACGCGGAAACAGCTGAAATTGCGGTGCGGGCAGCGATGACGGGACATCTGGTACTAACGAGCCTTCATACGAGAGACGCAAAGGGCGCAATTTACAGACTGCTTGAATTCGGTATCAATATGAATGAAATTGAACAGACTGTCATTGCAATAGCGGCTCAGCGCTTGGTTGATTTGGCTTGCCCGTTTTGTGAAAACGGATGTTCATCAGTGTATTGTCGCCAGTCACGAAATACCAGGAGAGCTAGCGTTTATGAGCTTCTTTACGGGAAAAATCTTCAGCAATGTATCCAGGAGGCAAAAGGAAATCATGCAAATTACCAATATCAAACGCTTCGTCAAATTATCAGGAAAGGAATTGCGCTCGGCTATTTAACGACAAACAACTATGACCGGTGGGTTTATCATGAAAAAGATTAGAAAAGTCTGGTCGTTAAAGGATCAAGCGAGGTTATTAAAGAGGCTCGGTGAAATGACTGCGGGCGGATATACGCTTCTGGATGGATTACGCCTGATGGAACTTCAGATGAATAAGAGGCAGGCGGCTGACTTGACTGATACGGTCACTTGTTTGAGGGAAGGGGCTCCGTTTTATCAAGTACTAAAGAGTTTGTCATTTCATAAGGAAGCCGTAGGTATTTGTTATTTTGCTGAAACACATGGTGAACTGCCTGCTTCCATGATCCAGAGCGGAGAGCTGCTGGAACGAAAAGTTGCACAGGCAGACCAGCTGAAAAGAGTGCTGCGCTATCCGCTTTTCCTCATTTTTACGGTCGCTGTCATGTTTTATATGTTACAGTCCATCATCATTCCTCAGTTTTCTGGTATCTATCAATCGATGAATATGGAAACCTCACGTTCAACCGATATGCTTTTTGCTTTTTTCCAGCATATTGATTTTGTGATCATTTTGCTGGCTCTTTTTACAGCAGGTATCGGGATTTATTATTGGCTTGTGTTTAAGAAAAAATCACCTGCCCGGCAAATGCTGATTTGTATCAGGATTCCTTTGGTTGGAAAGCTTGTCAAGCTGTTTAACAGCTACTTTTTTTCTTTGCAACTAAGCAGCCTTTTAAAATCAGGCCTCTCAATTTATGACAGCCTTAATGCATTTAAACATCAAACGTTTCTCCCTTTCTACCGCTGCGAGGCTGAACAATTGATTGAACGGCTAAAAGCCGGTGAGTCAATTGAATCCGCTATTTGTGGAAGCCCTTTTTATGAAACTGATTTATCAAAAGTCATATCTCACGGCCAGCTGAGCGGCCGATTGGATCGGGAGCTTTTCACATACAGCCAATTCATATTACAGCGGCTGGAACACAAAGCGCAAAAATGGACAGGCATCCTTCAGCCAATGATTTATGGATTTGTTGCAGCGATGATCTTACTTGTGTATTTATCTATGCTTGTGCCTATGTATCAGATGATGAATCAAATGTGAAAGGAAGAGGCTGATGAATGAGAAAGGATTTACACTTGTTGAAATGTTAATCGTGCTCTTTATTATTTCGATTTTGCTTTTAATTACGATACCGAACGTCACGAAACATAACCAAACCATTCAAAAAAAGGGCTGTGAAGGCTTACAAAACATGGTTAAGGCACAAATGACTGCATTTGAGCTTGATCATGAAGGACAAACTCCGAGCCTTGCCGATTTACAGTCAGAGGGCTATGTGAAAAAGGATGCTGTCTGTCCAAATGGTAAGCGCATTATCATCACCGGCGGAGAAGTTAAGGTTGAACATTAAATTAAACGAGGAGGAGGGGTTTACCCTTTTAGAAAGTTTGCTTGTGTTAAGCCTTGCCTCTATCCTCCTGGTGGCCGTCTTCACTACACTTCCTCCTGCTTATGACAATACAGCTGTCCGACAGGCAGCAAGGCAGCTGAAAAATGATATTATGCTCACACAGCAGGCTGCTATTTCCCGTCAACAAAGAACAAAAATTTTCTTTCATAAAAAAGAATATCAATTAGTCATTGGTGATACGGTCATTGAACGTCCGTATGCAAGGGGACTTTCTATAGAACTGCTGACATTAAAAGACCGTTTGGAATTTAATGAGAAAGGGCACCCGAATGCAGGCGGAAAAATACGAGTAAATGGCCATGCCGTATATGATATAACAGTTTATCTAGGGAGCGGGAGAGTCAATGTGGAGAGAAAATAAAGGTTTTTCTACAATAGAAACAATGTCTGCGCTAAGCCTGTGGCTGTTTGTGCTGCTGACAGTCGTCCCCTTGTGGGACAAGCTGATAGCTGATGAAAAAATGGCGGAATCACGAGAAATTGGCTATCAGATGATGAATGAGAGCATTAGCAAATATGTCATGAGTGGTGAAGGAGCCGCGTCAAAAACGATTACAAAGAACAATCATATCTATGCAATGAAGTGGGAGGAGGAGGGCGAATATCAAAACGTATGTATCAAAGCCACAGCTTATAAAGAAAAATCATTTTGCCTCAGCATCCTGCAGACAGAATGGCTATACGCTTCTTAACGTATTATTTTCGCTCTCAGTCTTTTTGCTCATATCAGGATCGTTAGCTGCGATTTTCCATCTGTTTTTGTCTCGACAGCAGGAACATGACGGTTTCACACAGCAAGAATGGATGATTTCGATAGAACAGATGATGAATGAATGCAAGGAGTCACAGGCAGTTAAGACAGCCGAGCATGGGAGCGTGTTAATCTGCACCAATCTTTCCGGGCAGGACATCCGTTTCGAAATTTATCATTCAATGATAAGAAAAAGAGTGGATGGTAAAGGGCATGTTCCGATTTTAGATCATATTACTGCCATGAAAGCTGATTTTGAAAATGGTGTTGTTTTGCTGAAAATTGAGAGTGAGGACCAAAAAGTGTATCAAACTGCTTTTCCAGTCTATTCGTATTTAGGAGGGGGGTGAATGTATTGTACAAGAGGGTTTATTTACCCAGCTGTTCTTTTTGTGTCAGCGCTTGTGCTGTTAATCGTGAACTTTGCTGCTGCTCAATATATTTCACGCTGCATGTTTGAGAAGGAAACAAAAGAGTTATACATAGGAGAGAATTTGCTTCAAAATGGGGTGCTTCTTTCGGTCCGGCATGTTCTAGAGGAACGGAAAGGCCAGGAGGGTACGGAGCAATTTCCATATGGACGGGTTTCTTATTACATTCATGATACATCGATAAAAGAACAAAAAGAAATCAACTTAAGAGTGTCAACGGAGTCGGGAACAGAAAGAACTGCACAGATCGTGTTTGATCAAAAACAGAAAAAACTGCTGAGATGGACAGAATAAAACAGTGTAAAGGGTATAAAAAAAGTCATGTGAGACAACACTTCATAATAATTGAATGATGAGGTGATCACGTGAAAACGAATGATTATGTTAAATATATGACGCAGCAATTTGTCAAATATATAGATACTCCGAGAGATGAGCGAAAAGAACGAAAAGAGGTGCGGAAAGAAACAAAAACGCCTGTTTCCCAGCAGTTGTTCGGTATTTTACCCTATGGCTTCAGACTTTGGCTGAAACGGAAAAAATAACCGCAAATAAACGAATAAGGTCCTTCAAAAAATGGAGGACCTTATTGATATTCTTCTAATATGGCGATTTTATTGACCTTTTGGCTATAAGGATCAAATGAAATCGTCACAAAAACGCCGAATTCTTTTGACCCTTCCCTCAGAGTTAAATGGTATTGCTTCACTGCTTCATCTTTTCTTTTACGGTCCCATACTTTTTGTTTGAACAGTACCTGTGCAAGCGGGTACCTTTTTTTTGCTTCTTTTACAGCAATCTCTTCCCATTTGGACATGTGGCGGGCGGTTACAAGCGGTGTTTCTTCTGCGTGAGCGGCTGTGGTGCCAAAGACGAGAAGAGATAGACAAATCACACATTGTTTGATCATCATGCTGTCACCCTTTCTTTGTTTATTATTACCAAATAATAATGGGATATGCATTTAAATTCTCACATAACAATCCCAAAAATTTCAAAAAAATTGAAAAAATGAGCAATACTGAGCAAGACTTTGTAATATGATGAAAACATTCTTTTAAACGAACGAAATGAGCGATTTCGGTGTTTTTAAATCTATAAATCGTTGATTATACTCTATTTATGAAGTTCTTTAAAGAGAACGATTGTCATATCAAGTTACAGTGTTTTACAGGAGGTAAGATATGTTTCGATTGTTTCACAATCAGCAAAAGGCGAAGACGAAACTGAAAGTTCTGCTTATCTTTCAGCTTTCAGTCATTTTCAGTCTGACTGCCGCAATATGCTTACAATTTTCCGATGATACAAGCGCAGCTTTTCATGATATTGAAACATTTGATGTCTCACTTCAAACGTGTAAAGACTTTCAGCATACAGATAAAAACTGCCATTATGATAAACGCTGGGATCAAAGTGATTTGCACATATCAGATCAAACGGATACGAAAGGCACTGTATGCTCACCTTTCGCCTTATTTGCTGTGCTCGAAAATACAGGTGAGAAACTTAAGAAATCAAAGTGGAAGTGGGAGCTTCATAAGCTTGAAAATGCCCGCAAACCGTTAAAGGATGGGAACGTGATCGAAAAAGGATTTGTCTCCAATCAAATCGGCGATTCACTTTATAAAATTGAGACGAAGAAAAAAATGAAACCCGGCATTTATGCATTTAAAGTATATAAACCGGCAGGCTACCCGGCAAACGGCAGTACATTTGAGTGGTCGGAGCCTATGACGCTTGCAAAATGCGATGAAAAACCGACAGTCCCTAAAAAAGAAACAAAGTCGGACGTTAAAAAGGAGAATGAAACAACACAAAAGGATATACAGGAAAAAACAATGAAAGAAGAAACATCTCAAGAAGCTGTAACCAAAGAAAATGAAACTCAATCAGACCAGAAGGAAAGCGGGGAAGAGGATGAAAAAAGCAATGAAGCTGATCAGTAATATTCTATACGTGATCATCTTTACTCTTATTATTGTGCTGACACTTGTCGTGATTTCAACACGTTCATCCGGGGGAGAGCCGGCAGTGTTTGGGTATACATTGAAATCAGTTCTGTCAGGTTCGATGGAGCCGGAGTTCAATACAGGTTCCTTAATATTGGTCAAAGAAATCACTGATGTGAAAGAGCTCCAAAAAGGTGACGTTATTACATTTATGCAGGATGCAAATACGGCGGTCACCCACAGAATTGTTGACATAACAAAGCAAGGAGACCATTTGTTATTTAAAACAAAAGGTGATAATAATGCAGCAGCTGATTCAGCGCCTGTATCGGACGAAAATGTTCGCGCACAATACACAGGTTTTCAGCTTCCATATGCCGGCTATATGCTTCATTTTGCCAGCCAGCCGATTGGAACGGCTGTATTATTGATTGTTCCCGGCGTGATGCTGTTAGTTTACGCTTTTGTGACGATCAGCAGCGCCATTAGAGAAATTGAAAGAAAGACAAAAGCCTTGGAAACAGATACAAAGGACAGCACCATGTCTACTTAACTTCAGTTGTAAACCTGGCAACAGGTTTCGATATAAAATCATTCAATAAAAGGGGAGTTTACCATGGGTATGAAAAAGAAATTGAGTTTAGGAGTTGCTTCTGCAGCACTAGGATTAGCATTAGTTGGAGGAGGAACATGGGCAGCATTTAACGACATTAAATCAAAGGATGCTACTTTTGCATCAGGTACGCTTGATTTATCTGCTAAAGAGAATTCAGCGAGTGTGAACTTATCAAATCTAAAGCCGGGAGATAAGTTGACAAAGGATTTCCAATTTGAAAATAACGGATCACTTGCAATCAAAGAAGTTTTAATGGCGCTTAATTATGGAGATTTTAAAGCAAACGGCGGCAGCAATACATCTCCAGAAGATTTCCTCAGCCAGTTTGAAGTGACATTGTTGACAGTTGGAAAAGAGGGCGGCAATGGTTACCCGAAAAACATTATTTTAGATGATGCGAACCTTAAAGACTTGTATTTGATGTCTGCTAAAAATGATGCAGCGGCTACTGAAAAAATCAAAAAACAAATTGACCCTAAATTCTTAAATGCAAGCGGTAAAGTCAATGTAGCAACAATTGACGGTAAAACCGCTCCTGAATATGATGGTGTTCCAAAAACACCAACTGACTTCGATCAGGTTCAAATGGAAATCCAATTCAAAGATGATAAAACAAAAGATGAAAACGGGCTTATGGTTCAAAATAAATATCAAGGCAACTCCATTAAGCTTCAATTCTCGTTCGAAGCTACACAGTGGAACGGCTTGACAATCAAAAAGGACCATACTGATAAAGACGGTTATGTGAAAGAAAATGAAAAAGCGCACAGCGAGGATAAAAATTAATAACAGCAATAAAAAGAGACGGCCCAGTATTCATATACTGGGCCGTCTCGATGGTTATTGACAAAAGAGGAGTTAGTGCCTCTGCTCAGGCACTACTCCTCTTTTTGAGATTTTCTCCATTTTTGATAATCTAAAAATTCACGAAATTGTTTTTTCGATACCCCGGATGTCATCGCATCGCGAACCAATTTCTCCCATTCACTATCTAATTGACCATCGTATTCGGTTTCATGTTTCTCATCGAGCAAAGTATGAACCGAGACGTCCAGAACAGCGGAGACTTTTTCGAGAAATTGAATGGAGGGGTTCGTTTGTAGATTTCGTTCTATTGAGCTTAAATAAGACTTCGCTACCCCAGCTTTTTCAGCTAGTTCTGATAGTGAGTAGCCTTTTTCTTTACGGTATTGTTTAATACGCTGGCCAATCAATGTCATCACCTTCCTTGTGATATTATAGCACATTCAGAAAGGATTTACGGTATGACTTCTGGCTGCCGGACCAGGATGAGCAGACTTTTTGTTTAAAAGTAAATATTTTCGTATTTCTTCCGGGCTGATATTTGCGTCTTTGGCTTCCACCATTAATTCAACCCATTCTTGATCCAATTCAAAGTGCTCTTGTTTTGCATTCTTCATGCAGTTTCTCCTCCTAAAATACTTGTTTATGTATTTCAGCCAGTCCGGCCATGACTTATTGTATGCTTCATTAGTCTCTGGAAGTCATTTGCCATTAAATCGCCAGAATTTTTTTCCAATATACCTTTATTATAATCGTATTTTCTCAAAAAAAACGAGAATGATGTCGAATGGTAAAAAAGTTAGCTTGAAATATTATTTTGCAGATAAAACAATCCGCCATTTTCAATTTCAACTGATATCTTTGGTTGATACAAGGTTTTCAGCGCCTGTTTTTCTAGATGGTATTCTTCTGGTTTTTCTTCTATATGCTCGTAAAACTTATCAAGCAATGTCATATCATTCTTCCACCTGTTAACCGCCTGTTCCGCCCAGTCGGACGGCTCCTGCATAGCGGATTTGGAAATATAGTTTTCCATACGCTTAAGTCCGCTTTCTGGTTTGATCATAGGTGAAATGGTGAAGCAATAGTCACATATTTGAGACGTCAGTGAAAACTGGGTCAGCTTGCTTTGAAAATCTTCAATTATCGTTCCAGAGACTAGGTGAAGACCTAGTGACAATAACTTATCCTTTTTCATGTCGGACTGGTATGAAATCGTGACATTTATACCAAGCCAAGGCTGAAGTGGGACTTTAGCTCCGGCTGATTCAATTTTCTCATACATTCTGGTAAATCTCCCATTTTGTTTAACAGCTTTAAATATTTGAAAAAGACGCGGGGCCCCAAAATATATAAATTCACCATCTAGGTCTTTTGGCGCATTTTCTTTATCTGTAATAAAAGTGATTTTCATTGGATTCGGATCACCGCCTGTCTTCTCGCGCCAATGCCAGTAGAAAGGGCGGTTCATGATTTGTTTGTCCATTTCAACTGTAAGCTGCACTGTCATATAGCCTAAGCCTTGATCGACGATTTGGCAGCTGTTTGCTTGAAAAAAACGCAGCAGAAAATCGTGAACCTCTTGCTGTCTCACTAATAAAACCTCCTTACAGGCTAAGATCCTCTTTTTTCAGCAGGCAGCTGTTTTTTATAAGACAAAAATGAGGTTAAGTTATCCATTTTTATTTTCATTTCTTCTTCTGTTGCTGAGTGATACAAAATGTCATGAAGGTGCTCTTCAAAATTGTTCACTTGAATTTTCGTTAAAATATCATCAAGTTCACCGACCACTTTTTCAAACAAATGAATTTTTTCATATAAAAGCTTTAGAATATGCTCTTCCACCGTATGTTTTGTCGCCATGTTATAAATATGCACGTCACGCTCCTGCCCGAGTCTGTGAATTCTTCCGATTCTTTGCTCAAGCCGCATCGGGTTCCATGGCAGGTCATAGTTGATCATGTGATTGCAAAATTGCAGGTTAATTCCCTCACCGCCTGCTTCAGTTGCAATAAGGACTTGGATTTTTCCGCGGAAAAGATCCTTCATCCAGTCTTTTTTTCCACGTTTAAATCCGCCTCTAAACGGCACAGAACTGATGCCGTTTTGCTGAAGAAACCACTGCAGATAAATCTGGGTTGCACGGTATTCTGTAAAAATGATGACCTTATCGTCGATCTTTTTGATCAAGTCAACAACTTGAAGCGCTTTAGAGTTTTGTGTCACTTGATTGATGCGATCTATCAAAACTGAAATCGTATCCTCATCAATGGCAGGTGCTTGTTTCTCTTTTTGATCAAGCATCTTTTTCAGCGTCATATATACCGCTTCTCTGCTCGAACAGCATTCTCTTTGCAAGGTCATAATCGAGAACATGCTAGCTGGTTTATTGATACTGTCCTTCAAGCGAGAAATTTCATCATAAAGCGCCTGCTCTGATGGAGAAAATTGAATCGGCACTGTTTCAACATGGCGCTGTTTCCAATTCAGCCCTGTATCATGCCGCCTGTTACGGATCATGACTTTATTCACAAGATCTTTTAAATGTTCATGCGCTTCTAAACTGGATTTCTTCTTGGCGAACTCCTCCTGAAAGTGATTCTGACTGCCTAAATGGCCGGGTTTTAATAAGGACACCAAATTGAAAATCTCTTCGATACGGTTCTGGATTGGCGTCGCGGTAAGAAGCAGGCAATATTTTTTTACGAGATTCCGGACAAATTCATAGTTCTTCGTTTTGCTATTTTTCAGTTTGTGTGCCTCATCAATAATGACAAGATCATATGGGATAGACAGAACGATTTCTCGATGGGGCGAGCGCTTCGCGGTGTCTATTGATGAGACGACAATATCGCATTGCTCCCACACATAGCTTTTCTTTTGTTCAACAGCCGGAATCAAAAATTTTTCCTGAAGCTCTTTGACCCATTGTGACACAAGGGAAGCGGGCACAAGGATCAAAATTTTTTTTGCTAACCCGCGAATCATATATTCTTTTAGAATCAGTCCAGCTTCAACCGTTTTTCCGAGACCAACCTCATCTGCTAAAATCGCTTTCCCGTTCATTTTTTCAACCACTTTTTGCGCCACTTCAAGCTGGTGGGGGAGCGGCGTAAAGGAAGGCAGATATAAAGGAGCCCGTAAGCCTTCAAACTCTGGAATTGCTAATGTTTTCTGGATTTCTGCAGAGAGCTTGTACAGTTCCCAGTTTGCCCAAGGGCCATCGTTTTTCAGTCTTTCAGCAAATTCTTCAGGCCATTTTGCATCGTAGATCATTTCTGTATTCATTGCTTTGAAACCGCCTTTCTTATTCTTCGATTCTTAAGATGAATAATATAAGAAAAATCTGCCCAAATTGCTGTTGCCCAGCATATAGTGATGATGGTAGGATATGAGTATGTATTTGATGTAAGATATTGCTATAGTATGTCCATAACAGCATGAAAATATGAGCGAATGACAGCAAGGGGAGAGACCTGACCGAAAACCTCGGGATACAGGCGCCGAAGGAGCAAACTGCGGAGTGAATCTCTCAGGCAAAAGAACTCTTGCTCGACGCAACTCTGGAGAGTGTTTGTGCGGATGCGCAAACCACCAAAGGGGACGTCTTTGCGTATGCAAAGTAAACTTTCAGGTGCCAGGACAGAGAACCTTCATTTTACATGAGGTGTTTCTCTGTCCTTTTTTGTATGTTTTTAGCTGCGCCGTTGATAAAGGGGAGGAATTAGATGCTGAAAAGAACGCCGTTATTTGACCTGTATAAGGCATATGGAGGAAAAACGATTGATTTCGGAGGTTGGGAGCTTCCTGTTCAATTTTCTTCTATAAAAAAAGAACACGAGGCTGTCCGAACTGCAGCCGGTTTGTTTGATGTATCTCATATGGGAGAAGTCGAAGTGTCAGGAAACGACAGTCTGTCTTTTTTGCAAAGATTGATGACAAATGATGTTTCCGCGTTAACGCCAGGCCGTGCTCAATATACAGCGATGTGTTACCCGGATGGCGGAACCGTCGATGATTTGCTTATCTATCAAAAAGAAGAGAACCGCTATCTGCTTGTCATTAATGCTTCTAATATAGATAAAGACTTGGCTTGGATGAAAGAACATGCAGCAGGTGATGTGCAGATTGACAATCAGTCAGATCAAATCGCGCTCTTGGCTGTACAGGGACCGAAAGCAGAAGCGATCTTAAAAAATCTGACAGATGCGGATGTGTCTGCATTAAAGCCGTTTGCGTTTATTGATGAAGCCGATATCAGCGGCCGCAAAGCACTTATTTCACGCACTGGCTATACGGGAGAAGACGGGTATGAAATTTACTGCCGCAGTGATGATGCTATGCATATTTGGAAAAAAATCATCGATGCAGGGGATGCATACGGATTGATTCCATGCGGTCTCGGTGCACGTGATACACTCCGGTTTGAAGCGAAGCTCCCGCTCTACGGTCAGGAGCTGACCCGGGATATTACACCGATTGAAGCAGGTATAGGCTTTGCTGTAAAGCACAAAAAGGAGTCTGACTTTTTCGGTAAGTCAGTATTGAGTGAACAAAAAGAAAACGGAGCGAAGCGCAAACTGGTCGGTCTCGAAATGATTGAAAAAGGGATACCGCGGCACGGATATGAGGTTTTCCAAAATGGCAAGTCTGTCGGAAAGGTGACAACCGGCACGCAGTCACCGACATTAGGGAAAAACGTCGGCCTTGCCTTAATTGATTCGGAAACGAGTGAGATCGGGACTGTTGTAGATGTAGAGATTCGCAAAAAATTAGTGAAAGCAAAGGTTGTCAAAACACCATTTTATAAACGCTAATATTTTTTCTTGGAGAGAGGAGACAACACATGAAGCACCGTTATTTGCCCGCAACAGAAAAGGATAAACAGGAGATGCTTGCTACTATCGGCGTAAGCAGCATCGATGATTTATTTGCTGATATACCGGAAAATGTCAAATATAAAAAAGAGTATCAAATTAAAAAAGCGAAATCAGAAACAGAATTAACAAGAGAACTGACAAAGCTGGCCTCTAAAAATCGTGATACCGTACAATACGCTTCCTTCTTAGGAGCGGGTGTATATGACCACTATCAGCCTGTCATTGTGGATCATGTTATTTCGCGCTCTGAGTTTTATACCGCATATACGCCTTATCAGCCAGAGATTTCACAAGGAGAGCTCCAGGCTATTTTTGAATTCCAAACGATGATCTGTGAACTGACAGGCATGGATATCGCCAACTCCTCGATGTATGACGGCGGAACAGCCTTGGCAGAAGCAGCAATGCTTGCTTCAGGCCACACGAAAAAGAAAAAAATCGTTGTGTCAAAAACCGTGCATCCTGAATCGCGGGAAGTGCTGAAAACGTACGCAAAAGGTCAGTATATCGAAGTTGTTGAAGTACCCGCTGCAGATGGCGTTACAGATCTTGATGCTTTGCGCCAAACCGTTTGCGAGGACACAGCCGCAGTGATCGTTCAATACCCGAATTTTTTTGGCCGGATTGAGCCGTTACAGGATATTGAGCCTGTCGCTCATCAAGGGAAATCCATGTTTATTGTATCAGCCAACCCGCTTGCACTGGGCCTCCTCACGCCACCTGGCAAGTTTCACACTGATATCGTCGTCGGTGATGCGCAGCCTTTCGGCATTCCTTCAGCATACGGCGGCCCGCATTGCGGCTTTTTTGCCGTTACTAAAAAATTAATGAGAAAGGTGCCGGGCCGTCTCGTCGGACAAACGGAAGACGAAAACGGAAAAAGAGGCTTTGTGCTTACCCTGCAAGCCAGGGAGCAGCATATCCGCCGGGATAAAGCAACATCAAATATATGCTCGAACCAAGCTTTAAATGCGCTGGCAGCATCAGTGGCCATGACTGCTCTCGGAAAAAACGGCGTAAAAGATATAGCCCGCCAAAATCTCTTAAAAGCCAACTATGCAAAGCAAGAAGCAAAAAAAGCAGGCCTTACTGTTATGTTTGACGGGCCGATGTTTAATGAATTTGTCATCAAACTGGATGAGCCGGTGAGAGCTGTGAACAAGCGTTTGCTGGCAAAAGGCATGATTGGCGGATATGATCTTGGGTTGACGTATCCGGAGCTGGACTGCCATATGCTGATTGCTGTAACGGAGCTGAGAACAAAAGAAGAAATTGACGCACTCATTCAGGAATTGGGGGATCGCCATGAGTAATCAGGACCAGGCACTTATTTTTGAACTTTCAAGAGAAGGCCGAATCGGCTACAGTCTGCCGGAGCTCGATGTACCGGAAATCGAATTGGAGGACCTCTTGTCAGACACCTATATTCGTGACGAAGACGCAACGCTGCCGGAGGTTTCAGAGCTGGACATCATGCGCCATTATACAGCGCTGTCCAAACGCAATCACGGGGTGGATTCCGGTTTTTATCCTCTCGGTTCTTGCACGATGAAATACAATCCGAAAATCAATGAAAAAATCGCGCGTATACCTGGTTTTGCTGCGATTCATCCTCTTCAGGATGAAGACACGGTGCAAGGCGCATTAGAGCTTTTATATGATTTAAGCAAGCACCTTGAAGAAATAACGGGAATGGATGAGGTTACGCTTCAGCCTGCTGCCGGAGCGCACGGCGAATGGACAGGGCTGATGATGATCCGTGCCTATCATGAAGCTCGCGGGGATTTCAAGCGGACGAAGGTCATTGTCCCTGATTCCGCGCACGGGACGAATCCTGCATCAGCGACAGTAGCAGGCTTTGAAACTGTTACGGTGAAATCGAATGAAAATGGGCTTGTTGATTTAGAGGATTTAAAAAGAGCAGTGAATGAAGAAACTGCAGCTCTCATGCTGACGAATCCGAACACGCTCGGCTTGTTTGAGGAGCAGATTACAGAGATGGCGGAAATTGTACACCAAGCGGGGGGGAAACTGTATTATGACGGCGCTAATTTAAATGCCGTTTTAAGCAAGGCGAGACCTGGAGATATGGGATTTGACGTGGTGCACCTCAACCTGCATAAAACATTCACAGGCCCTCATGGCGGCGGAGGCCCCGGCTCAGGCCCTGTCGGCGTAAAAGAAGATCTGATTCCTTATGTGCCAAAGCCAGTTTTAGTTAAAAAAGAAGGGCGCTTTACGTTTGATTATGACCGCCCTCATGCGATCGGCCGTGTGAAGCCGTATTACGGCAACTTTGGCATTAATGTGAGAGCGTATACGTATATTCGCTCCATGGGGCCTGACGGATTAAAGGCTGTTACTGAGAACGCAGTGTTAAACGCCAATTATATGATGAGAAAACTCGCGCCTTATTACGATCTTCCGTTTGACCGCCATTGCAAGCATGAATTTGTATTATCAGGGAAGCGGCAGAAAAAGCTGGGAGTGCGTACGCTTGATATTGCAAAACGGCTGCTTGATTTCGGCTATCATCCGCCGACGATTTATTTCCCGCTTAATGTTGAAGAATGCATCATGATCGAGCCGACAGAGACCGAATCAAAGGAAACACTGGACGCGTTTATTGATGCTATGATTCAAATCGCAAAAGAAGCGGAGGAGAATCCGGAGCTTGTTCAGGAGGCCCCGCATACAACGATTGTAAAAAGAATGGATGAAACAAAAGCGGCGAGACACCCGGTGCTCAGATACGAGGCGGAAGAAAGATAAATAAAAACAGCTGTCTACCAGACAGCTGTTTGCTTTATTTCTTCGCTTTAATCTTTCCGCCCCATTTTTTAAAGCCGCCTTTTAGGTTGTAAATCTCAGTGCAGCCGTTTTTGCGCAGGGTTTGTGCCGCGCGTCCGCTGCGGACACTGTTTTGGCAGTACAGGTAAACAGGCTTGTCCGTACGGATCTCATTTTTTCTCTGTTTCAGCTGGGAAAGCGGGATGTTGCGGGCGCCTAAAATATGTCCGCCCTCAAACTCATTTGGCTCACGAACATCAATAAGCTGCGCTTTGCGGTAACCCGCGCGGAATTCTTCTTCGGTAAGTGTTTTCATAATTCGCTGCTGATAGACATATGAAGCAATCATATAGATGATAAATGCAGCAAAAATAATCAAAACGATCATATTAGACAATGTGATTCTACTCCTTTAGCATATAAAATCAAAACCCTGCTTCATAAAACAAGGTCATAGAGCCGTTTTCGACAAATACTATTATAGTAAAGCACAGCGTGATTGTCATCTATAATGGAACTAAAATATTTTTCATTTTCCCGACAGTTTGATAAACTGATTCTATTAAAACGGTAAGGAAGGTCTTAAAATGCAAAAAGAAACTTGGCGGTTTATAGACTCAGGCAATGCAAGTCCTGCATTCAATATGGCGCTTGATGAAGCGCTTTTATATTGGCACAGCGAAAAGAAAATCCCCCCGGTTATCCGTTTTTACGGCTGGAATCCGGCGACACTTTCTGTAGGGTATTTTCAAAATATTAAAAAGGAAATCAATTTTGAAGCAGTACATAAATATAATCTCGGATTCGTCAGACGCCCGACCGGCGGGAGAGGTGTGCTGCACGATCAGGAACTGACATACAGCGTAATTGTTTCGGAAGAGCACCCCGAGATGCCGGCAACTGTTACTGAGGCTTACCGGGTTATTTCAGAAGGCATACTTCAAGGCTTTAGAAATCTCGGTCTGGACGCTTACTTTGCCATCCCGAGAACTGAAAAAGAAAAAGAAAGCTTAAAAAATCCGCGGTCATCTGTTTGTTTTGACGCGCCTTCATGGTATGAGCTAGTGGTTGAGGGGCGCAAGGTGGCGGGAAGCGCGCAAACGAGACAAAAAGGCGTGATTCTTCAGCATGGCTCCATTCTGCTTGATTTGGATGAGGATAAGCTGTTCGATCTGTTCTTATATCCGAGTGAAAGAGTAAGAGAACGGATGCAGCGCAATTTCAAAAATAAAGCGGTTGCCATTAATGAACTCACTGAAAAGCGGGTGACGATGGATGAGGCTCGTAAAGCCTTTAAAGAAGGATTTGAAACAGGTCTTAACATTCATTTGGAGCCATATGAACTTTCTCAGGAAGAGCTTGATTTTGTTCATCACTTGGCTGAAACAAAGTACGCTTCAGATGAATGGAATTATAAGCGGTAAACAGGGCTTTTGACCGGCGGAGCATCCTTGTTTTTTCAAGTTCATTAGTGTAAACTTGTAATGGTTTATAAAGTTAAGGTGCTTTTTGGGAGGGTTTCGATGACAACACCAAGTATGGAAGATTATATTGAACAGATTTATATGCTGATTGAAGAAAAAGGATATGCACGAGTTTCCGATATCGCGGAAGCATTGGCAGTCCATCCCTCCTCTGTAACAAAAATGGTTCAAAAACTAGATAAAGACGAATATTTAATTTATGAAAAATATCGCGGTCTCGTGTTAACGTCTAAAGGGAAAAAAATAGGCAAACGGCTGGTATACAGACATGAATTGCTTGAGCAGTTTTTAAGAATCATTGGTGTTGATGAAGAGAAAATATATAACGATGTCGAAGGAATCGAACATCATTTAAGCTGGAACAGTATTGATCGCATCGGGGATCTTGTTCAATATTTTGAAGAAGATGATGCCCGTAAAAAAGATCTAAAATCAATCCAAAAGAAAACAGAACATCATAATCAGTAAAAAGGCGGTCTCGAAGGAGGCCGTCTTTTTTGATACGCTGACGCCACCCGTCATTCGTTGGTCTATTTCTTCGCGTGTTTTCTTAAAATGGTAATAAACGATCGGATGGAGGGGGAGGGAATGAGATGTATATTGACGGTGTGTTTTCCGGCGGAGGAGTAAAAGGCATTGCGCTCGCAGGCGCTTATGAAGTGCTTGAGGAAAAAGGCTTCCGCTTTAAAAGAGTTGCGGGTACAAGCGCCGGCGCCATTATTGCCGCTTTCATTGCGTCAGGTTACACCAGTAAGGAAATCCACGCTTTAATTGAAGAAGTGGACGGAGAGAAATTGCTGGATCAGAGGTACTCATTTCTCCCCTTAAAGATGCTCCAGTGGGTGTCCATCTACTGGCGTCTTGGCTTATACAAAGGCGATACGATAGAAAAATGGATTGCTGATCTGTTAAGAGCGAAAGGCATAAGGGTTTTCGGCGATTTGCAGAAAGGGTCTCTGCGCCTTATTGCTTCTGATCTGACAAACGGCACCATGATTGTTTTGCCGGACGATTTGGCCCGTTACGGGTTAAATCCAGATATGTTCCCGGTTGCCAGAGCGGTCAGAATGAGCTGCAGCATCCCGTATTTCTTTGAACCGATAAAATTAAAAACGGACACAGGCACCGCCACGGTTGTCGACGGAGGCGTGTTAAGCAATTTTCCAATCTGGCTGTTTTCAAAGGAAAGAAAGCGCCCTGTGATCGGTGTCACGCTTGCGCCGCGTGAAAGAGAGCGTCCGAAAAAAAATATCCGCAACGCTTTTGAACTGTTCGGCGCCCTGTTTGAAACGATGAAGGATGCTCATGACGCAAGGCACATTGCGTCACGCTATGAACAAAATATCATTTTTCTCCCTGTCGATGACGTAATGGCCACTGATTTTCATTTAACACAACAAAAAAAACTAGCCCTGATTGAGCTAGGTAAAAGACGGACAGAGCTGTTTTTAAAGCAGTGGACCTATTAAAAAAGCGCTCTGTTTTTCTTTTTGTTTTTTTTCCCTTCTATAACAGTCAGCTGAGTCTGGCTTTTTTTCTTGAGAATCATCGGCTTAGGCTTGCTGGCGCTCGGAACGCTTCGCAGGTGGCTGACACGTCCCTTATGTCCGGCGCGGTGTTTTGCTTTTTGTTCTTTCATCCGGCGCCGCGATTGTTTCGCCGCTTTTTTGAAGGCTGCTCCTTCGCTGCCCGCATTTCGATTCATTACATATTTCACAATAAAATAAATAATGATACCTGCCACGATGACGGTTACCGCCATTTTTGCCATTTCTCCGGGATTGGTTACCAGCACATAGAGGAAACCGAACGCTCCCAGCGCAATTAATACAGCAATTATAGGTTGTACACGATGATTCATAACTGTCCACCTCCGAAAGTAATAGCAGGGCAACGGATTTTAGATGACGTTGTGAGAAGGCTTCTGATTTTGCTCAGACAATGCTTCGAGTCTGAGAAGTTCGTTAAAGCTTTCGATGGCAACTTCAACCTGGTCATCCTTAGGTTCCTTTGTGGTTAACAGCTGAAGCCAAAGTCCCGGGTACCCAAGTAATTTCAGACCGGGAATGTCACGCACTTTGTTTGTCAGCTGCAGAACTTCAAAGGATATACCAAGCACGACCGGTATCAGTGCGACACGATCTATAACACGCAGCCAAAGCGGATCTGTCGGAACGAGTAAATAAACAAACATGCCGACAATAATCGTAAATAAAATAAAGCTTGATCCGCAGCGGTAATGAAGCCGAGATTGGTTTTGGACATTCTCCACAGTAATTGGCAAATTCTGTTCATAACAGTTTATGACTTTATGTTCGGCTCCATGATATTGAAACACTCTTTTAATAAGCGGTGTCATGGACAAAAAATAGATGTAACCGAGCAGCAAAATCAACTTAAACAGGCTTTCAACCGCGATTTGCGCCGTGTCCGAGGAAAAAATCGGCCTTGTCAGTTCCGCTAAGAAAACTGGAACCAATGTAAATACAAATTTACTGAACAAAAATGATAGGACGCCTATAACTGCGAGGCTGAGATACATAGACAGCCCGGAGGATTTTTTTTCTTCCTGCTCAAGTGTCTCGTCTTCAGATGGATCGAGCCCGTAACGTTCGCTTGAAAAATTCAAATGCTTTGTGCCGTTTGCACTCGCTTCGATAATGGCCGCGATCCCCCGTAAAAACGGTATCTTTTTCACGATGTTCAGTTTCGGGTTGTGTTTGCGGGGAAGCTTAAAAAAGTCAATGCTTCCATCCGTTCTTCTGATGGCTGTAACGTAATGATGCTTTCCGCCAAACATAACGCCTTCCACAACAGCCTGCCCGCCGTAAGCGGGCGGAACTTTATGTTTTGACATATTATCAACCTGCCTATTTCTTTAGGATTGCTAACCATTTCCTTTCACTCTATTGTACAGGAAACAGCGCTAAACCTCTAGATTGACAGGCTGAAAAAATTGCCATAGCCTTGCTTTTTCTACATGCATTATACCCTTTATTTTCAAATTTTACTCGCAGCTGTCAAAAAGTGTGAGCTTTTTTATTGACATTTCATTTTTTGGGCACACTTTAACTGGAGGTGCCATGATGACAAGCGAAAAAGATACAGAACAAAATGAAGAATTGAATGAGAAGCAAAAGCCGCCTGTTTCAATGGCCGGCAGAGTGGCGGCAACAGGTTTTTGCGGAGGCGTACTTTGGAGTTTCGTTGCTTATATCGCATATTTGTTTCATTTTTCCGAAATCAGCCCGAATATGATATTGCAGCCGTTTGTGCTTGGAGAGTGGAAAAAACATGGGCTGGGAACGGTAATCAGCATCATTTTGATTGGAGTAATTTCAATTGGCGCAGCGTTTCTTTATTTTCTTCTATTGAAACGTTTAAAAACAATGTGGCCGGGTATTTTATACGGCTTGGTGCTTTGGCTGCTCGTGTTTTTTGTTTTTAATCCGATTTTTCCAGATGTGCGCACGGTGACCGAACTGACATCAGATACAATTATTACGACCATTTGCATTTATTTGCTTTACGGGCTGTTTGTCGGGTATTCCATTTCATTTGAATACAATGAGCTTAATTCGGAAAAGCTTGCACGTGCGCTGGGAATGCATAGAGAATAGTGTATAATCCTTTTCCAGTATGATAAAATGTTCACGAGAAGTGAACATTTTTTACATGAGAAACCCTCGCGAAAAGGAGAGATTATGTGCCTCATTTTTTGATTTTAAACGGACCGAATGTTAACCGGCTTGGGAAGCGTGAGCCTGAAGTATTCGGCCGCCAGACACTGACCGATATTGAAACAGATCTTTTTCAGTTTGCTGAAGCCTTACATATCCAGCTCACTTTCTTCCAGTCTAATCACGAAGGTGATTTGATAGATGCGATACATGAGGCTGAGGAGCAATACAGCGGGATTGTTCTGAACCCCGGCGCCCTGAGTCATTACAGCTATGCGATCAGGGATGCTGTTTCAACCATCAGTCTTCCTGTGGTAGAGGTGCATTTATCAAACTTATACGCCAGGGAAGAATTCAGGCATCAGTCGGTTATCGCTCCTGTTGCGAAAGGGCAGATTGTCGGTCTTGGAGCTGAAGGCTACAAGCTTGCTGTTCGCTACTTATTAAGCCAGCAAGGGGGAGAATCAAGATGAAGCTAGAGAAATTAAGAAACCTGTTTGGACAGCTGGGAATTGACGGCATGCTGATTACAAGCAGCACGAATGTACGCTATATGACAGGGTTTACAGGTTCGGCGGGTTTGGCTGTTATATCGGGTGACAAAGCAGCGTTTATTACGGATTTTCGTTATACTGAGCAGGCGAAGGTTCAGGTAAAGGGTTTTGAGATCATTGAACATGGCGGCAGCTTGATTCAGACCACTGCCGACACTGTTGAATCGTTTGGCATCAAGCGTCTCGGCTTTGAACAGAACAGCATGACATATGGCACTTACGCTTCATACAGCGCCGTTATCAGTGATGCCGAATTAGTGCCTGTGGCTGAATCCGTGGAAAAGTTGCGCTTGATTAAGTCTAGTGAAGAGATTAAGATATTAGAGGAAGCTGCGAAGATTGCAGATGATGCCTTCAGACATATCTTGACGTTTATGAAACCCGGCATTTCTGAAATCGCTGTTGCCAATGAGCTGGAGTTTTATATGAGAAGCCAGGGAGCAGACAGCTCTTCTTTTGATATGATTGTCGCCTCAGGCCTTCGTTCAAGCCTTCCGCACGGTGTGGCCAGTGACAAACTGATTGAAAGCGGAGACCTTGTTACGCTTGATTTTGGCGCTTATTATAAAGGATATTGTTCTGATATTACCCGGACGGTCGCTGTAGGTCAGCCCAGTGATCAATTGAAGGAGATCTATCAGGTTGTATTTGATGCTCAGGCGCTTGGCGTCGCACATATTAAGCCGGGAATGACAGGAAAAGAGGCTGACGCCCTCACAAGGGATCATATTGCTGCAAAAGGCTACGGTGACTATTTCGGCCATTCAACCGGGCACGGGCTCGGCATGGAAGTTCATGAATCGCCGGGATTATCCGTCAGATCTTCAGCTATCCTTGAACCGGGTATGGTGGTCACAGTGGAGCCGGGCATTTACATACCAGAAACAGGCGGTGTCCGCATTGAAGATGACATCGTGATTACAGAAAACGGCAACCGGACAATCACCCATTCCCCAAAAGAACTTATTATTTTGTGATTGGAATATAGGAGGACATTAAACATGATTTCAGTTAACGATTTCCGTACAGGATTAACAATTGAAGTAGATGGCGGCATTTGGCGCGTCGTTGACTTCCAGCACGTAAAACCTGGAAAAGGTGCGGCATTTGTCCGCTCTAAACTCCGCAACCTTCGCACTGGCGCGATTCAGGAAAAAACATTCCGCGCTGGTGAAAAAGTAGCGAAAGCGCAAATCGAAACCAAAACAATGCAATATCTATATGCAAACGGAGATCAGCACGTATTTATGGATACTTCTTCTTATGAGCAGCTTGAACTGAGCGCAACTCAAATCGAAGAAGAATTAAAATACCTGCTAGAAAACATGTCTGTGCATATCATGATGTACCAGGATGAAACACTTGGTATCGAGCTTCCAAACACAGTTGAGCTGAAAGTTGTTGAAACTGAACCTGGTATTAAAGGTGATACAGCGTCAGGCGGTACAAAACCTGCGAAAACTGAAACCGGGCTTGTTGTAAACGTGCCGTTCTTTGTGAATGAAGGCGACACACTTGTTGTCAATACATCAGACGGTTCTTACGTTTCAAGAGCATAGAAAGAAAAAAAGAAGTCTGTTCCCAAATGGGAGCAGGCTTTTTTTTGTGCCCAAAAACAGAATCTTTCTTTTATACGAAAATGACAAGACTACTTCAGCAAGCTAGAGCATATCATATAAAAAAATGGGAGGTTGGGAGAGTGCTATGAAATTTTTACTTGGAAATATCAATTCTACTGTTTTAACAATGGCGGGATTACGAGTTTTATCCTCTATGATTGAGCTGACGGCAGCAATTGTCATGCTTGTGACCAACGATGTCCGGAAGGCGGTTGTGGTTAACAGCATTCTCGCTATTGTCGGTCCGTTGATTTTTATCATTACGATGACTGTCGGAATCTACCAAATTGCCGGGCAGCTTTCGTATGCAAAGCTGATTCTGATTTTTACGGGTGTTGTCTTGATTTTGGCGGGTGTTCATAAATAAAGAGAGGCTTGTCATAAAGTCTGCCTCACATCATACATTTTAAAGAAGCCAATCGGTAGAAAGGAGGAGGCTCTGTTGAACGAAATCGCTGAGGTTCTCCCTGAATCCATGAAAAACGCCCTTTCTGAAATACCGGAACAACAATGGCTGGAAATCGAAGAAGTCAGAATTCGGATCAACCGCCCTGTTGAATTGATTCGAAGAGGACAACCTGTTTATTTGTCCTATGCGGGCACGGCCGAGGATGCCCATCTGATCCTGAGCCGGCTCAGCAACTATAGTATGTATACACTTGAAGAAGAGCTGAAGAAAGGGTATGTCACGATCAGAGGCGGCCACAGAGTCGGACTGGCGGGCAGAGTCATTACGGAAAACGGAGGTGTGAAAGGCCTCCGTGACATCGCATCTTTTAATATACGAATTGCCCGGCAAAAGCTGGGGATTGCGGAGCCGCTGCTTCCATACTTATATCAAAACAGCTGGCTGAATACGCTGATTATCGGACCGCCCCAAACCGGCAAAACAACACTTCTCCGGGACCTTGCGAGGCTCTCAAGCACCGGCAAAAAACCCATGCTGCCCGTAAAGACAGGAATCGTCGATGAACGGTCAGAAATTGCCGGATGTCTTCGCGGCATTCCGCAGCATCAATTTGGTCAGAGAATTGACGTGTTAGACGCCTGTCCAAAAGCTGAAGGGCTGATGATGATGATTCGATCCATGAGCCCTGAGGTGATGATTGTCGATGAAATCGGGCGTATGGAAGATACAGATGCACTTCTGGAGGCACTGCATGCTGGTGTTTCAGTAATTGTATCGGCGCATGGCTGGAGCATATCCGACCTGATGAAGCGGCCTTCATTGAAGCGTTTGTGGGAAGAAAGAGCCTTTGACCGCTATTTGGAATTATCAAGAGCAAAAGGGCCGGGCACAGTGAGCCAAATTTATGACAAAGACGGAAATGTGCTGTCTAGGACGACGGGCGTGAAAACATGCTGAAGCTGCTGGGCGCTGTATTCATTGTGGTAGCGACAACATGGACAGGTTTTGAGATGGCGAAGATTTATACAGAACGGCCGCGGCAAATCCGCCAGCTGCGTGCGGCGCTTCAATCCCTCGAGGCTGAAATCATGTACGGCCATACACCGCTTCATACTGCTTCACAGCAGATTGCCAAACAGCTCGCACAGCCTGTTTCAGCTCTTTTTTCCGCATTCAGTGATCAGCTGGACAAGGGAAGTGATTCCGCGAAAACGGCGTGGGAGCAAAGCTTAAAGAAGGTATGGGATACCCTGTCTTTGAAAAAAAGCGAATACGAAGTGCTGAAGCAGTTTGGCGAGACGCTCGGGATTCATGATCGAATCTCTCAGCAAAAGCACATCAAGCTGGCGCTGACACATTTGGAAGCCTCTGAAGCGGATGCTGAGCAGGCGCAAGCGAAAAATGAAAAGATGATAAAAAGTTTGGGCTTTTTAGCGGGCTTGTTACTCATTCTTCTATTGATGTAAACGTGAGGGGAGCAAAAATAAAATGGGAGTAGACGTGAATGTCATATTTCAAATCGCCGGAGTGGGAATCGTGGTCGCTTTTTTACACACGATATTGGATCAGATGGGCAAGAAAGAATATGCTCAGTGGGTGACGCTGTTAGGTTTTATCTATATTTTATTTATGGTCGCCACGATTGTAGATGACCTATTTAAAAAGATAAAAGCTGTGTTTTTATTCCAAGGATAGGGGGGCTTGCAGATTGACATTGTTCAAATTGTAGGTTTAGGACTGATCGCCACCTTCCTTTCTTTAATTGTAAAAGAACAAAAGCCGACTTTTGCGTTTTTAATCGTCGTTTTTGCCGGATGTGCCATTTTTCTTTATTTGGTAGACCAAATCTACGACATTATTCGAATGATAGAAAAAATTGCGATTAATGCAAATGTCAACATGGTCTATGTTGAAACCATTTTAAAGATTATCGGAATCGCCTATATTGCTGAATTCGGGGCACAGCTCACAAAAGATGCCGGTCAAGGAGCCATCGCCTCGAAAATAGAATTGGCGGGGAAAATTTTAATACTCGTAATGGCTGTGCCTATTTTAACCGTCATTATCGAAACGATTCTCGGACTTATACCTTCTATGTCATAACCGAAAGGAGGCGGTAGATTGAAGCGCTTTCAATGGGTTTTGCTTTTGGCCGTGCTGATCATAGCAGGCCGTGCAGAAATTGTACAAGCAGCTGGTAATGCAGAACAAACGGAAGACCATGCTGAAACAGCCGAGCAATTAGCGGAAAGGACAGCAGCCTCGCTTGAAACAGATAAGATCGGAGAATTTTGGAATGACATTATGACAGAATACGGCGGACTGCTGCCGGAAAGCCAAAAAGGCAGCTTAATAGAGTTTATCAATGGCGATAAATCATTCTCACCGCAAGAATGGCTGAAAGCCCTCTTTTCTTATTTGTTTCATGAAGTGCTTGCCAACGGAAAGCTGCTGGGCACATTGATTTTGCTCACGATTTTTTGCGTCATTCTGCAGCTTTTGCAAAATGCTTTTCAGCAAAGCACCGTCAGTAAGGTCGCTTACTCAATTGTGTACATGGTGCTGATTATCCTTGCGCTTAATAGCTTTCATGTGGCAATTAACTATGCAACTGAGGCGATTCAGACGATGACCAGCTTTATCCTGGCGCTCATTCCGCTCCTCTTGGCGCTTTTGGCTTCCTCAGGCGGAGCTGTATCTGCTGCCTTCTTTCATCCTGTTATCCTCTTCCTGATGAACACGAGCGGTCTCTTGATTCAGAATATCGTCATGCCGCTGATTTTTTTATCAGCGATTCTGAGCATTGTCAGCACGATGACTGAACAATACAAAGTAACGCAGCTGGCTAACCTGCTCAGAAATATCGCCATCGGAGCACTGGCTGTTTTTCTTACCATCTTTCTTGGCGTCATCTCTGTTCAGGGAGCCTCAGCTGCAGTGACAGACGGCATTACGCTCAGGACGGCTAAATTTATAACCGGAAATTTTATTCCTGTGCTTGGCCGAATGTTTACAGACGCAACAGATACAGTAATCAGCGCCTCTTTGCTGCTGAAAAATACGGTAGGGATTCTCGGTGTCGCTATTTTGATCTGTATTGCGGCATTTCCGGCAATCAAAGTGCTTTCCCTCGCTTTTATTTATAAGCTGGCAGCCGCGATTCTTCAGCCGCTTGGAGGCGGGCCCGTCATCACTTGCCTCGACGTCATCAGCAAAAGCGTCATTTATATTTTTGCAGCTCTCGCCATTGTGTCTCTCATGTTTTTTTTAAGCCTTACTGTCATAATCACAGCCGGAAACCTCACGATGATGATGAAATGAAGGAGGCAGGCGAATGAGTTTTTTAACGGAATGGCTTACCACCATCGTGTTGTTTATCCTATTTGCAATTGTGATTGATATGCTGCTGCCGAGCTCCAGCATGCAAAAGTACGCAAAAATGGTAGTCAGCCTGCTATTGATTGTCGTCATGCTTACGCCGATTTTTAAACTTTTCAAGACAGACCCCGAAGTCATCTTTGAATACCTCACAAAAAACGGGCAGTCAGAGTCTGCCGACATAAAAAATCAAATGAATTCAAAAAAAATAGAAATACAAGCTTCCCAGCGCGCATATATTCTAGAAGAAATGGCTGTCCAACTAAAAAAGAAAGCGGAGGAGAGATTCAGTCATGATGAATATAAAGTAGGCCGCATCAAACTCACGGCAGGAGAAAAGGTAGATTCAGAAGAGGATATTAAAACAATCAGCGTGTATATGGCCCCGTCTTCTGAAAAAACGGTCCAAACGGTCGCGCCGGTCCACATTGATACAGATCATGCATACGTAACGAAAGAAGCAGCCGAACAAAAAGAAGCCAAACAGATACAAACGCAGCTCGCGGACATTTGGGAAATCGGAAGTGAGAAAATTACGGTTCATATGGAAGGCGGGGAGAGTGTCGGCAATGAATAAAAACGGATTATGGAATGTATTGAAAAAGCAGTTTCTTCCGGGACAAACGAAGGACGGCGAAAAGCCGAAGCTGACCAAATATCATTACTTTCTATTCGTTTTTGTTCTCGGAGTTTCCTTTATGCTTGTCAGCCAGCTGTTTTCTTCACCTGAGAAAACAGAAAACGCCAAAACGATAACGGCCGTATCATCACAACATTCCGCGGGCAGCAAAGAGAAAACAGCTGAAGTGTTTAAAGCCTCAAAATCTGATAAACCTAAAGACTCGATCGATGACTATGAAAAAGAATACGAAAATCAGCTGAAAGAAATTCTTGAAACAATCATTGGTGTGGACGATGTCTCGGTTGTCGTGAATGTAGATGCAACGTCGCTGAAAGTATACGAAAAAAACAAATCAAACAAAAATACAACCACTGAAGAAACTGACAAAGAAGGCGGAACAAGAAGCGTTACAGACCAAACATCGGAGGAAGAAATCGTCATGATCAAAAACGGCGATAAAGAAACACCTGTCGTCGTCCAAACGAAAAAACCTGATATACGCGGTGTACTCGTTGTTGCTCAAGGAGTGGACAACGTTCAAATAAAACAAACCATTATCGAAGCGGTGACACGGGTCCTGGATGTTCCAAGCCACCGGGTTGCGGTTGCCCCTAAAAAAATAAAGGAGGATTCATAAATGCTTAAAAAACAAACCGTTTGGCTATTAACAATGCTTAGTCTTGTCGTGGTGTTAAGCGTCTACTATATCATGTCGCCGGAAAGCAAAAACGCCGTGCAGATGCAAAGTGAAAAAAGCGCGTCTGACAGCGGAGAGGTCGCAACTGAAAAAGCGCCTGCCAAGCAAGACACGAAGGAAAAAAGCGGTACAGAAACTGAAAAAGGAAAAGAAGATGGAACAAAGGGAACGAAAGATTCATCAGCAGACAAGGAAACATCCGCTGAAGCCAGTGAAAAAGGAACTGTTGTTACGGAAACAGCCGATGATGATTTGTTTACAACGTACCGTCTTGATTTAGAAGATGCCAGAAGCAAAGAAAGAGAAGAGCTGAATGCCATTGTATCAAGCGATGATGCAACAGCCAAGGAGAAAAGCGAAGCATACGATAAAATGACGGCTCTCAGTGAAGTGGAAGGAACAGAAAAACAGCTGGAAACGCTGATTAAAACACAAGGTTACGAGGATGCGCTTGTTAATGCTGAAGGAGATAAAATCAATATTACAGTCAAATCAGACAAACACTCCAAATCGAAGGCGACAGCCATTATAGACCTTGTGGCAAAAGAAATCAAAACAATGAAAGATGTCGCTGTCACATTTGAACCATCCAAGTAAGAAAGAGGAAAAAGAAGCCCGCTAAACAAGCGGGCTTTTTGCGTTGCTGTCATATTAGAGTTGAATTCAAAAGTCTGCTCCTGTAAGATGAACATAGTATGTACTTTTAGTAGTAACCTATAAAAAAAGAAATTTCATACATAGGAGTGCGATTGAATGTTAAATATCAAAGAAATCCACGAGCTGATTAAAGCAATTGACGAGTCTACAATTGACGAATTCGTATATGAAAATGAAGGTGTATCCTTAAAATTGAAAAAACACGAAGCAGGCACGGTTCAAGTCATGCAGCAGGCACCGGCAGCACCTGTACAAGCACAGGCTCCGCAGGCAGTTCAGCCGCAAGCGCAGCAAGCAGCGGCACCTGCCCAAGAAGCACCAAAGCAAGATGAGAATCTGCATAAAATCACTTCACCAATGGTAGGAACATTTTATGCTTCTTCATCACCGGAAGCTGGCCCGTATGTAACAGCCGGTTCAAAAGTAAATGAAAACACAGTTGTCTGCATTGTAGAAGCGATGAAGCTTTTCAACGAAATCGAAGCAGAAGTGAAAGGCGAAATCGTTGAAGTATTAGTAGAAAACGGCCAGCTGGTCGAATACGGACAACCTCTATTTCTTGTAAAAGCGGAGTAAGGAGACTGAACATGATTAAAAAGCTATTGATCGCCAACAGAGGAGAAATTGCTGTCAGAATCATCAGAGCCTGCAGAGAGCTCGGAATTGAGACTGTCGCTGTTTATTCAGAAGCTGATAAAGATGCCCTTCATGTTCAAATGGCCGATGAAGCTTTTTGTATCGGACCGAAAGCATCAAAAGACAGCTATTTAAACGTTACAAATATTGTGAGTGTTGCAAAGCTGACTGGCACGGACGCCATTCATCCGGGATACGGATTTTTAGCTGAAAATGCTGATTTCGCTGAATTATGTGAAGAAGTGAATGTCACGTTTGTCGGCCCGAGCGCTGACGCCATTTCAAAAATGGGGACAAAAGACGTTGCGCGGGAAACGATGAAACAGGCCGGCGTGCCAATCGTACCGGGTTCACAGGGAATTATAGAAAATGTGGAAGAAGCGGTTTCGCTTGCTAATGAAATTGGGTATCCTGTAATTATAAAAGCCACCGCAGGCGGAGGCGGAAAAGGAATTAGGGTTGCTCGCACTGAAGAGGAACTGATTAATGGCATTAAGATTACACAGCAGGAAGCGGCAACTGCATTCGGAAATCCAGGTGTATACATCGAAAAATACATAGAAGATTTTCGCCACGTTGAGATCCAAGTGCTTGCTGATAACTACGGAAATACGATTCATTTGGGCGAACGCGACTGCTCGATCCAAAGACGCCTGCAAAAGCTTTTGGAAGAATCACCATCTCCTGCCCTTGATTCAGAAATCAGGGAGCAAATGGGAGATGCAGCGGTAAAGGCTGCAAAAGCGGTTGGCTATACAGGTGCTGGAACAGTTGAATTTATCTATGACTACAATGAACAGCGCTATTACTTCATGGAAATGAACACGAGAATTCAGGTAGAGCACCCAGTCACAGAAATGGTGACGGGAACTGACCTGATCAAGGAACAAATCAAAGTGGCATCAGGAATGGAACTGAGCCTCAAGCAAGAAGATGTTGAATTTGAAGGCTGGGCCATCGAATGCCGAATCAACGCAGAAAACCCAAGTAAAAATTTCATGCCGTCACCTGGTGAAATTAAAATGTACCTGCCTCCTGGCGGTCTTGGTGTCCGTGTTGATTCAGCTGCGTACCCTGGCTATTCCATCCCACCGTACTATGACAGCATGATTGCAAAGGTAATCACATACGGAAAAACGAGGGATGAAGCGATTGCCCGCATGAAGCGCGCATTGAGCGAATTCGTCATCGAAGGCATTGAGACAACAATCCCTTTCCATTTAAAACTGCTTGAACACGAAACTTTTGTGAGCGGAGAGTTTAATACGAAATTTTTAGAAACATATGATGTAATGGGCTCATAATTTTTACGGAGGTGAATTGAATGAAAGACAACAGCTTGCTTAAAATGGATCACGAAGATACGCATTTGGGTAAGGTTGAGATTGCACCGGAGGTCATTGAGGTCATTGCCGGCATTGCAGCATCAGAAGTTGATGGGGTTGCCGAAATGCGCGGAAACTTTGCGACAGGCGTCGTTGAGCGCTTTGGCAAAGTGAATCATGGCAAAGGTGTCAAAGTCGACCTGGCGGATGACGGAATTACGATCGATGTATACTGTGTCGTTACATTTGGCGTTTCGATTCCGAAAGTTGCAGCATCCGTTCAGGAAAACATTCGTCAAACCTTATTAAATATGACGTCTCTTTCGATTAACGAGATCAATATTCACATCGTCGGCATTCAATTTGACACAAAAGCCCAAGAAGTCCAAATCGACGAAGAAATGTAAATGGCTTAACACGAAACCAAGGGGAGGGCGGCCCTTTGGTTTTTTTACACGTTACCCTTTATTTCAAAGCATGAAGAAAGCCGGCTTACATAGCCGAGTTTCTTCATGAACGTGAAATCCGAATAATCATATTAAGGTGTGTGAAAATATTCGGCAATAGGGTAAAAAAACCTTGATTTCAATATGCGGATACGAAAAAAATATGTTATGATCTCTTTGTGGCTTAACGACAAGCGGATAAAGAGGATCAAAGGAGAAAGAAAATGAAAAGAAGAACAGCAAGAGAAAAAGCTTTGCAGGCACTATTTCAAATTGATGTCAGCGATATTGCAGTGAATGAAGCCATAGAACACGCACTGGATGAAGAAAAAACGGATCCTTTCTTTGAACAGCTTGTACACGGGGTATTGGAACACCAAGACCAGCTGGATGAAATGATCTCCAAGCATCTGGTGAATTGGAAGCTCGATCGGATTGCCAATGTTGACCGTGCGATTTTGCGCCTGGCAGCATATGAAATGGCATATGCCGAAGACATTCCGGTGAATGTCTCCATGAACGAAGCGATTGAGCTGGCAAAACGGTTTGGTGATGACAAAGCGACAAAGTTTGTAAACGGGGTTCTTTCTAACATTAAATCTGATATTGAACAATCATAGGAGGAAAGAAAATGACTGCAACAATCATCGACGGAAAAGAAACGGCTAGAGAAAAACGCGAACAATTGGCAAAAGAGGTAGAAGAGCTTAAAAAGCAAGGCGTCACTCCCGGACTGGCGGTTATTTTGATTGGAGATGATCCTGCTTCTCACTCTTACGTGCGAGGAAAGAAAAAAGCGGCAGAAACAATGGGAATGAATTTCAAGCTCGATCAATTTGACAGCAGCCTCACAGAAGCTGAACTGCTTTCCATTATTGATCAATATAACCAAGACCCTGAGTTTCATGGCATTCTCGTTCAGCTTCCGCTCCCAGACCATATTTCTGAAAAAGCGGTGATCGAACGTATCTCCCCTGATAAAGATGTAGACGGTTTTCATCCGTTAAACGTAGGGAAAATGCTGCTTGGCGAAGATACGTTTCTTCCTTGCACGCCTCATGGAATTGTTGAGCTTTTGAAGAAAACCAATATTGACCTTTCTGGTAAAGAGGTTGTTGTAGTCGGCCGAAGCAACATTGTCGGCAAACCTGTCGGCCAGCTTTTATTAAATGAAAACGCGACGGTTACTTACTGTCATTCAAGAACAGAAAATATTACTGAACATACGAAAAAAGCGGACATCCTGGTGGTGGCAGTCGGCAGAGCCAACTTCATCAGTGCAGACCAGATCAAAGAGGGCGCTGTTGTCATTGACGTCGGCGTTAACCGTCTGGAAAACGGAAAGCTTTGCGGAGACGTTGAATTTGAAGGGGCAAAGGAAAAAGCGTCCTTCATCACGCCGGTTCCGGGCGGAGTAGGTCCGATGACCATCACGATGCTCGCGCATAATACTGTTAAATCTGCGAAACGTACGTTATCATAGATAATTGGAGATATTCACAGGCGAAATGTTTACCCGCCATGAATATGAGCACGATACCCGCTTCTTCAGGCTCCTAAAGCCAGGGCGGGTTTTCTTTAGTTATGGTGCAGGAATGCTTAGGAGAGGAGTTTTTAGACATGGGTGAAGCAGCGTATGTGACCGTCTCAGCGCTGACAAAGTATATAAAACGAAAATTCGATGTAGATCCTCACCTTGAAAATATTTGGATTAAAGGCGAATTGTCGAATGTAAAGATACACACACGAGGGCATATTTATTTCACTTTAAAAGACGAAAACGCAAGAATGCAGTCGGTGATGTTCGCGAGACAAAGCGAGCGTCTGCCTTTTAAACCTGAAAACGGAATGAAAGTGCTGGTAAGAGGCGGAATTTCCGTATATGAACCGAGCGGAAACTATCAATTATATGCCAAAGAAATGCAGCCTGACGGGGTTGGAGCGCTTTATTTAGCGTATGAAGAATTAAAAAAGAAGCTTGCCGGAGAAGGTTTATTTGACGACCGCTACAAAAAACAAATCCCCGCATTTCCAGCCACAATCGGGGTTGTGACATCTCCAACGGGTGCCGCTGTCAGAGACGTTATTACAACTCTAAAAAGAAGATATCCCCTTGTAAAAGTCATTGTTCTTCCAGCGCTCGTACAAGGTGAAAATGCGAGCAGATCCATCGTTACGCGCATTGAAGAGGCAAATGAAAAAGAGATTTGCGACGTATTAATTGTCGGGAGAGGCGGCGGTTCGATAGAAGAACTGTGGGCATTCAATGAAGAAATTGTAGCACGCGCCATCTTTGCTTCCAATATTCCGATTATATCGGCAGTCGGACATGAGACGGATTTTACGATCAGTGATTTTGTCGCCGATATCAGAGCTGCGACGCCGACAGGAGCAGCTGAGATTGCTGTGCCTCATACCACTGATTTAATCGAACGGACAAAAACAGCGGAAGTCAGAATGACAAGAGCAATGCAGCAGCATCTCGGCCAGAAAAAAGAACGGATACAAACGCTGCAATCGTCCTATGCCTTTCGTTTTCCAAAGCGTTTGTATGCGCAAAAAGAGCAGCAGTTTGACCTCGCGTACCAGCAGTTTCAAGCACAGCTGACCGCTCTTTTAGATCGGAAAAGCAGACAGCTGGAGCGTGAAACGTACAGATTAGAGGCACTGCATCCTCATGAACAGCTGAAACAAGCGAGAACACGATACCAGGAACAAACAAATCAGCTGAGAAAAAATATGAATATCCAAATGAAGCAGCTGCATTCCCAATTTCAAACCGTTCTTGGCAAGCTGAATGCACTAAGTCCTCTTCAAGTGATGGAGAGAGGATACAGCTTGGCTTATAAAGAAGATAAACTCATTAAAAGTGTCAGTCAAATAGAAGAGCAGGACCAGCTTGAAGTCAAGCTGAAGGATGGCGTGCTGACCTGTGAAGTATTAGAAAAGAGAGGGGAAGAAAAATGACAGACGTGAAAAAAAATGAAAACATGACATTTGAAGAAGCGATGAAAGGGCTTGAGAGCATTGTATCAAAGCTTGAAGAGGGAGATGTGCCTCTAGAGCAAGCCATTAACTATTTCCAAGAAGGCATGGCTCTGTCAAAAATGTGCCATGAAAAGCTGCAAAAAGTCGAAAAGCAAATGGACTTCATTTTAAAAGAAGATGGCGAACTGGCACCTTTCAGTGTTCAGGAGGAAGACGAAGGTGACAAATAAATTAACGAGCTTTCTGGCGGACCGAAAAAAAACAATTGAAAATCAGCTTTCTGTCTATACAGAAAAGCTTGATATGCCGGACTCATTAAAGAAGTCTATGCTGTATTCTCTACAGGCCGGCGGAAAGCGGTTGCGGCCTCTGATTGTACTGGCTGTTTTAAACGCATATGGAAAAAGCGAAAAAGACGGCATTCCGGTCGGCTGTGCTGTCGAAATGATTCACACGTATTCGTTAATTCACGATGATCTTCCATGCATGGATGATGACGATTTGCGCCGCGGGAAGCCGACAAACCATAAAGTGTTTGGTGAAGCGACGGCAGTATTAGCGGGTGACGGGCTGCTCACAGAAAGCTTTAAGCTGATTACCTCCCACGTGTCAGACGAGGTGTCAGCAGAAAAGCGCCTGCGGCTTGTGAATGAACTGATTTCAGCGGCAGGCACCGAAGGCATGGTCGGGGGGCAAGTAGCTGATATGGAAGCGGAAAACCGACAAGTCACGCTTGAAGAGCTCGAATCCATTCATGAACGGAAAACTGCCAAGCTTCTTGGCTTTTGTGTAATCGCCGGTGCTATTTTGGCTGATGCGCCTGAGGAAGACATTGAAACACTGCGTACCTTCAGCAGCCACATTGGAATCGGATTTCAAATCAGAGACGATATTTTAGATTTAGAAGGCAGTGAAGAGAAAATCGGCAAACGTATCGGCTCGGATACCACAAATGACAAATCGACATACCCGTCGCTTCTTTCATTGGAAGGGGCCAAACATAAATTGGATGTTCATATAAAAAAGGCGAAGCGATTGATCGGCGGACTCTCTCTTCAAAAAGAACTTTTATATGAGCTTTGTGATTTAATTGCGGCAAGAGATCACTAAAACGATCCTAATTTGAAGCGGCTGCACGAGATATGGTAAAATGTAAGCAGTTTATATGAAAAATGAAAAGGAAAAGCGCGTTTGTCTTTTTTTATGTCTGAGATTATTGTCAGCTCGGCATGCAAAAGACATGTATCATTGCAGAAATTCATGCTGAAAGTGAGTTGATCCGCTTTGGATCTTTTATCAATACAGGACCCGTCGTTTTTAAAAAACATGTCCATTGATGAATTAGAGAAATTAAGTGATGAAATCCGTCAGTTTTTAATTACAAGTTTATCCGCTTCCGGCGGCCACATCGGCCCAAACTTAGGTGTCGTAGAGCTTACTATTGCTCTGCATAAGGAATTTAACAGCCCGAAAGACAAATTTTTATGGGATGTAGGCCATCAATCGTATGTCCATAAGCTGCTGACAGGACGCGGAAAAGAATTTGCGACGCTTCGCCAGTACAAAGGGCTTTGCGGATTTCCAAAGCGGAGTGAAAGCGAGCACGATGTTTGGGAAACCGGGCACAGCTCGACTTCTCTGTCAGGCGCGATGGGAATGGCAGCTGCCCGTGATATTAAAGGAACGGATGAATATATTATTCCGATCATTGGTGACGGCGCGCTGACCGGCGGAATGGCGCTCGAAGCCCTTAACCACATCGGCGACGAGAAAAAAGACATGATTGTCATCCTTAATGATAATGAAATGAGTATTGCGCCGAATGTCGGTGCCATTCACTCTATGCTCGGACGGCTCCGTACTGCGGGGAAATACCAGTGGGTCAAAGATGAGCTTGAATACTTATTTAAAAAGATTCCGGCAGTTGGGGGCAAGCTTGCCGCCACGGCGGAACGAGTCAAAGACAGCCTGAAATACATGCTCGTCTCCGGAATGTTTTTCGAGGAGCTCGGTTTTACGTATTTGGGCCCAGTGGACGGACATTCTTATCATGAGCTGATTGAGAATCTTCAATACGCCAAAAAAACGAAAGGCCCTGTTCTTCTGCATGTCATCACGAAAAAAGGGAAGGGGTACAAACCGGCTGAGACCGATACGATTGGGACATGGCATGGTACCGGACCATATAAAATTAATACCGGTGACTTTGTAAAGCCGAAAGCCGCAGCTCCTTCGTGGAGCGGTCTTGTCAGCGGAACTGTGCAGCGAATGGCGCGCGAGGACGGACGCATTGTAGCCATTACGCCGGCTATGCCTGTCGGTTCAAAGCTTGAAGGTTTCGCAAAGGAATTCCCTGACCGGATGTTCGACGTAGGAATCGCAGAACAGCATGCCGCAACGATGGCAGCAGCTATGGCAATGCAGGGTATGAAGCCGTTTTTGGCGATTTACTCAACCTTCCTGCAAAGGGCATATGACCAAGTTGTTCATGACATCTGCCGCCAAAACGCCAATGTGTTTATTGGAATTGACCGTGCAGGACTCGTCGGCGCTGATGGAGAGACACATCAAGGCGTGTTTGATATTGCGTTTATGCGCCACATTCCAAACATGGTCTTAATGATGCCGAAAGACGAAAATGAAGGCCAGCACATGGTTCATACAGCACTTAGCTATGACGAAGGCCCGATAGCGATGCGTTTTCCGCGCGGAAACGGACTCGGCGTAAAAATGGATGAACAGTTGAAAACGATTCCGATCGGTACGTGGGAGGTGCTGCGTCCAGGAAACGATGCTGTCATCTTAACATTCGGCACAACAATCGAAATGGCGATTGAAGCAGCCGAAGAGCTGCAGAAAGAAGGCCTTTCCGTGCGCGTTGTGAATGCGCGTTTTATTAAGCCGATTGATGAAAAGATGATGAAGAGTATCCTAAAAGAAGGCTTGCCAATTTTAACAATTGAAGAAGCGGTCTTAGAAGGCGGTTTCGGAAGCTCGATTTTAGAATTCGCTCATGATCAAGGTGAATATCATACTCCGATTGACAGAATGGGTATACCTGATCGGTTTATTGAACACGGAAGCGTAACAGCGCTTCTTGAGGAAATTGGACTGACAAAACAGCAGGTGGCAAATCGTATTAGATTACTGATGCCGCCAAAGACACACAAAGGAATTGGATCATGACGTCAAAGAAAGAACGATTAGATGTATTATTAGTGGAAAGAGGGCTGGCGGAAACGCGTGAAAAAGCCAAAAGAGCCATTATGGCGGGGATCGTCTATTCAAACGAAAACCGCTTGGACAAGCCTGGAGAAAAAATTGATCGCGACCTTCCGCTAACAGTCAAAGGAAACCCGCTGAAGTATGTGAGCAGGGGCGGCTTAAAGCTCGAAAAAGCGCTGAAGGAATTTCCCGTCTCTGTCAAAGATAAGATTATGATTGATATTGGCTCCTCCACCGGCGGTTTTACGGACTGCGCTTTGCAAAATGGAGCTAAACAGTCATACGCTGTGGATGTAGGCTATAATCAGCTTGCGTGGAAGCTTAGACAGGATGAACGGGTCGTCGTGATGGAACGAACGAACTTTCGTTATGCAACACCGGCAGACTTTACAAAGGGCATGCCGGAGTTTGCCACAATTGATGTGTCCTTTATTTCACTGCGGCTCATCCTGCCTGTCCTAAGGACTTTACTTGTACCGGGTAGCGACTGCATGGCTCTAGTTAAGCCTCAGTTTGAAGCGGGACGGGAATCCGTCGGCAAAAAAGGGATTGTCAGAGATCCTAAAGTGCATGCTGATGTGCTCAAGCGAATGATCAGTTTTTCTGCCGCTGAAGGCTATATCTGTAAAGGCTTGTCATTTTCTCCAATCACGGGAGGAGACGGAAATATTGAGTTTCTCCTTCATTTGCATTGGCCGGGAGATGGACAGGAAGGCCAGGAGCTGCCGGAAGAAGAGATCATGCGCGTTGTAGAAGAAGCACATAAGACGTTAAAAGAAAAAAAAGCAGATGTACCGGAATAATAGGGCGCTATTATTCCTTTTTTCTGCATTCATGTACAATGTGCAGAGAATCATATAACATAAAAGAACAGATAAGCTTGGAAATAGAGGTGCTTACATGAACAAAGGCCAGAGGCATATTAAAATCAGAGAGATCATTACAAGCAATGAAATCGAAACGCAGGATGAATTGGTCGACATGCTAAAGCAGGATGGATACAAAGTAACGCAGGCCACGGTATCACGGGATATTAAAGAACTTCACCTTGTAAAAGTGCCTACAAATAATGGTTCTTATAAATACAGTCTTCCGGCGGACCAGCGTTTCAATCCGCTGTCTAAGCTAAAGCGGGCCTTGATGGACGCATTTGTGAAAATAGACTCTGCAAGCCATATGATCGTACTGAAAACGATGCCGGGCAATGCTCAGGCAATCGGGGCGCTGATGGACAATTTGGACTGGGATGAAATTATGGGAACCATTTGCGGAGATGACACGATTTTAATTATTTGCCGGACTCCTGGAGATACAGAGGGTGTAAAAAACAGACTGCTTGAACTGCTGTAACAGAATCTAACAAAGATAAGAGGTGTAATGCTGTTTGTTAGCTGAACTATCGATTAAAAACTTTGCCATTATTGAGGAACTGACTGTTTCTTTTGAACGCGGGCTTACGGTTTTAACAGGAGAAACCGGAGCCGGCAAATCCATTATCATAGATGCCATTTCTCTTTTAGTCGGAGGCCGCGGATCATCTGAATTTGTTAGATATGGGGAAGCAAAAGCTGAACTTGAAGGGCTGTTTCTGTTGGAGAGCGGCCATCCTGTTTTAGGCGTATGCGCTGAGCAGGGAATCGACGTTTCAGACGAAATGATCGTCATGAGAAGGGATATCAGCACGAGCGGGAAAAGCGTTTGCCGTGTCAATGGCAAGCTTGTCACGATTGCTTCGCTAAGAGAGATCGGCAGGCTTTTATTAGATATTCACGGGCAGCACGATAACCAGCTGTTAATGGAAGACGAAAATCATCTCCAGCTTTTGGACAAGTTTGCCGGGGCCGAAGTGGAAAGCGCGCTCAAAACGTATCAGGAAGGGTACCAGCGGTATATGAAGCTGCTCAAAAAGCTTAAGCAGCTTTCTGAAAGCGAACAGGAAATGGCCCATCGTCTTGATCTTATTCAATTTCAGCTCGAAGAAATCGAATCGGCAAAGCTTGAGCTTAACGAAGATGAACAGCTCCAAGAAGAGCGCCAGCAAATTTCAAACTTTGAGAAGATATATGAGTCGCTGCAAAATGCATATAACGCGCTTCGCAGTGAGCAGGGCGGATTGGACTGGGTCGGAATGGCATCAGCGCAGCTTGAAGATATCTCTGATATTAACGAACCGCTGAAAAAACTGTCTGAAAGTGTTTCGAACTCCTACTATTTGCTTGAGGATGCCACATTTCAGATGAGAAATATGCTGGATGAGCTTGAATTTGATCCGGAACGCCTGAACTATATTGAGACACGACTTAATGAAATCAAACAGCTGAAACGAAAATACGGTGCCACTGTTGAAGACATTTTGGAATATGCTTCTAAAATTGAAGAAGAGATTGACCAAATTGAAAACAGGGACAGCCACCTTCAAAGCTTGAAAAAGGAGCTTGACTCCGTCGGCAAAGATGTCGCAGTGGAAGCGGCAAATGTTTCACAAATCCGAAAAACATGGGCGAAAAAGCTGGCTGATGAGATTCATCGGGAATTAAAAAGCCTGTACATGGAAAAATCAACTTTTGATACGGAATTTAAGGTCAGAACAGCGTCACGCAATGAAGAGGCGCCGCTTGTAAACGGCCAGCCCGTTCAGCTGACTGAACAAGGGATTGACCTTGTGAAGTTTTTAATTTCAACCAATACAGGCGAGCCGCTGAAATCCCTTTCGAAAGTCGCTTCAGGTGGAGAGCTGTCACGGGTGATGCTTGCCATAAAAAGCATTTTTTCCTCACAACAGGATGTGACATCGATCATTTTTGACGAGGTTGATACCGGTGTAAGCGGCAGGGTCGCACAGGCAATCGCTGAGAAGATCCATAAGGTGTCAATAGGTTCACAAGTGCTGTGCATTACACACCTGCCTCAGGTGGCTGCCATGGCCGATACGCATCTTTATATTGCGAAGGAGTTAAAAGACGGCAGAACGACGACACGTGTCAAGCCGCTCTCTATGCAGGAAAAGGTAGCGGAAATCGGGCGCATGATTGCAGGCGTCGAAGTAACCGACTTAACGAAACGCCATGCGAAAGAACTTTTAAAACAAGCGGATCAAGTCAAAACAACTGGGTAAGCTGCGCGAGAAGCGCAGCTTATTTTTTTCGTGCGCATCCATTCGTTCATCAGTATATCCAATGTTTTTCTTCATATGACAGTTATAAATAAGCCGTCAGAAGGCAAAATTAAATGATGTAGCAGCAAGTCATAAAGAAGGTGTGGGATAGGAGCGAGGAGAGTGAAGTAGTGAATGCCCGATAACATCAGAAAAGCAGTAGGTTTAATTCTCCTTGTTTCGTTATTAAGTGTAGGTTTATGCAAACCGCTAAAAGAATATTTACTGATTCCAACGCAAATGAGAGTATTTGAAACCCAAACACAAGCGATTGAAACGAGTTTATCGGTAAACGCTCAGCCATCAGAATCCTCAGAAGCGTTTACAGTAAAGAAAGATCCGCATGAAATCAAGGTGACGGGCAAAAAATCAGGTGAGTCAGAATTGGTATACGATCTTGCCGGATTTCCAATTAAAAAAACAAAAGTGCACGTTCTTCCTGATTTAAAAGTTATACCTGGCGGACAATCAATCGGTGTAAAACTTCATTCCGTCGGTGTTCTTGTCGTCGGATTTCATCAAATCAATACAAGTGAAGGCAAAAAATCTCCGGGAGAAACGGCCGGAATTGAAGCGGGCGACATCATTATTGAGATGAATGGACAGAAAATTGAAAAAATGAATGATGTAGCCCCATTTATTCAAAAGGCTGGGAAAACTGGTGAATCTTTAGATTTACTGATCAAACGTGATAAACAGAAAATCAAAACGAAGCTGATCCCAGAAAAGGATGAAGGAGAAGGCAAATACAGAATCGGGTTATATATCAGAGATTCTGCTGCCGGCATCGGCACTATGACCTTTTATGAACCGAAAACAAAAAAATACGGAGCACTTGGCCACGTGATTTCCGATATGGACACAAAGAAACCAATTGTAGTGGAGAATGGAGAAATCGTTAAATCCACTGTAACATCAATTGAAAAAGGGACAGGCGGTAATCCGGGAGAAAAACTGGCGCGATTTTCCTCAGAACGCAAAACGATCGGGGATATTAACAGAAACAGCCCATTTGGAATTTTTGGCACGCTGCATCAGCCGATTCAAAACAACATATCAGATCAAGCATTGCCGGTTGCGTTTTCTACCGAAGTCAAAAAAGGGCCGGCTGAAATTTTAACCGTTATTGATGATGACAAAGTAGAAAAATTCGATATTGAAATCGTCAGCACAACGCCGCAAAAATTCCCTGCGACAAAAGGAATGGTGTTGAAAATTACCGATCCAAGGCTGTTGAAAGAAACAGGAGGCATTGTACAGGGGATGAGCGGAAGCCCGATCATTCAAAATGGAAAAGTGATCGGTGCTGTCACCCATGTATTTGTAAATGACCCGACAAGCGGCTACGGTGTTCATATTGAATGGATGCTGTCAGAAGCAGGAATCGATATTTATGGAAAAGAAAAAGCAAGCTGACTGCCGGAGTTTCCGGCAGTTTTTTTATTTTGATCCCTCTTCACTTCTCAGAATACATACGGTAAAATATACAAAAGAAGATTTTTCGACAAATTCACGTTTCCTTGTTTGTCAAATTTCATTTTTAGTCGAAAAACAGAGAAAAACATAGAATAACAAAGATATGCCACTAATATTGGTGATTATGATTTTTTTAGAGGGTATATAGCGGTTTTGTCGAATGTAAACATGTAGCAAGGGTGAATCCTGTTAACTACATTTGGGGAGGAAGAAACGTGGAGAAAATTAAAGTTTGTGTTGCTGATGATAATCGAGAGCTGGTAAGCCTGTTAAGTGAATATATAGAAGGACAGGAAGACATGGAAGTGATCGGCGTTGCTTATAACGGACAGGAATGCCTGTCGCTGTTTAAAGAAAAAGATCCCGATGTGCTCGTATTAGATATTATTATGCCGCATTTAGACGGACTTGCGGTTTTAGAGAGGCTGAGGGAATCAGATCTGAAAAAACAGCCGAATGTCATTATGCTGACAGCCTTTGGACAGGAAGATGTCACGAAAAAGGCCGTCGATTTAGGCGCGTCCTACTTTATTCTCAAACCGTTTGATATGGAAAACCTTGTCGGCCATATCCGCCAGGTCAGCGGAAATGCCAGCAGTGTGACGCATCGTGCGCCATCATCGCAAAGCAGTATTATACGCAGCAGCCAGCCTGAACCAAAAAAGAAAAATCTCGACGCGAGCATCACAAGCATTATCCATGAAATCGGCGTCCCAGCCCATATTAAAGGCTATCTCTATCTGCGCGAAGCAATCTCAATGGTATACAATGACATCGAATTGCTCGGCAGCATTACAAAAGTCCTCTATCCGGACATCGCCAAAAAATTTAACACAACCGCAAGCCGTGTAGAAAGAGCGATCCGCCATGCAATTGAAGTGGCATGGAGCAGAGGAAACATTGATTCCATTTCCTCGTTGTTTGGTTATACTGTCAGCATGACAAAAGCTAAACCGACAAATTCGGAATTCATTGCAATGGTTGCGGATAAGCTGAGATTAGAACATAAGGCTTCTTAAACATGAGCTTATTAAGTGGTCATTAAATCAAACGTCTTTTATTTATTAGTTTGCGCTGATAAATAGGAGGCGTTTTGTTTTGAGGACATTTGTTAGTATGGGAGAAGAATAGTAAGTATCCGCATATAGTAAAGGATAGGTTTGAAAAGTAAGGAAAGCAAATGGGGGTATTACCTGCACTCTTGGTCCATTCATTCATCTTATAGGATCACGAAGCATGATCGACTCTAGATGTTTCCGTTATAAAATGAAACCTTTCTCCTGCAAAATCGTAAGTAAGGCGTATTCATGTAAAAAGGAGACGTACGAATGAAAAAGAAAAAAGCAAGAAAGCGTGAGGGGTTTTTCCTAGATTTTCTTTTCGAAGTAGGTGGGGAGCTCTTTCTTTTGCTGTTTAGATGTGTACATAAACTATTTATATAAAGGGAAAAAAGACTGCCGAATCGTTTCGGCAGTCTTTGCACATTAATCTTTATAAGGCACCCAGCCTTGCGTGTTCACAATTGCTTGCCATAGCGGTTCAGGCAAATGATATTTTTCTTTATCTGTGCCTTTGATCACTGTTTCGATTTGCTTTTCACGGCCTTCTTTTACTTTTACCGTCCAGTTAGGGTCAACTAGAATTTCGCGTCCCATAGCGACTAGCGGAATGCCGTTTTCGATGACGGCAAGCGCGTCATCAGCGGAATGGATGGAACCGACGGCGATCAGCGGCACTTTGTTTCCGACACGTTCATTCAATAAGTCCATGCGTGTGCGAGTCGGATCTGCACCGCGGCGCGCTTTTGAGTTCACGTCCATCAGTGAGATATGAAGATAATCCAATTCTTTATCCCCTAAAGCATCAACAAGCGTATAAGTTTCAGTCATTGTCAACCCCGGTGTCTCAGGTTCTTCCGGAGACAGACGGTAGCCGACTAAGAACGCACCCTTCGCATGTTCTGAAGCGGCTTTTTTCACTTCATCGACAATAGCGAGCGGGAAGGCTAATCGTTTTTCATCGCTTCCTCCCCAGCGATCCGTGCGCTGGTTGGTTTTCGGAGAATAAAACTGCTGAATTAAGTAGCCGTTTGCACCGTGAATTTCGACACCGTCAAAGCCGGCTTCAATGGCACGTCTTGTCGCTTCTCCAAACGCCTTTACAATGTTTTCCACTTCTTCTTCTTTTAATGCGCGAGCAATTTGTTTGCCGTTATCAAACACGTCACTTGGCCCCAAAACATCCTGTTGAGGAACGAGCTCAGACGGGCATTCGATGCCGCCGTGATGAATTTGTACAACGGCTTTAGCGCCTTGTGCCTGAATAGCTTGTGCTAACTTTTTTAAACCTGGAATGTTGGAATTGTCATGGATGGCCGGCTGCCCGGGGAATGCTTTTCCGTCCGGTGTAACATTTGCGCAGGCTGTAATCACCATTCCCATCTCTTTTGAACGGGGAATGATGTAGTCAAGCTCTGCTTCAGAAATTGTACCGTCTTCATTAGAAGCGTAATGAGTCATTGGTGCTACTGCGATCCGGTTGTCGATTGTAACGCCGCTTTTAAACGTAAATGGTTCAAAAAGTGGCTGATACTTAGGATTCATTTGATCATCTTCTTTCGTTTGGATTCGCACATATTCTAGCCTATATGTAAAAATTAATGCAATTGATCTGCTTTACCGACTGAATATCTTGAGTGCAGAGTGATGTTTTCGCCGCTCTTTTTCGGGGCCTTTGTAGCCGCCGCTGATTTGGTGGCCGATGGAGCATGTGATGACAGCTGCCGCCAGCAGCAGAACGAATTTCTTTCAATAAAGTAAATATCCTTTAAAAGGTTACGCCTGGCTGACCCACCCGTCAAACGATTTGCTCACCCTATTCTCAAATTTTTAAAAATGAATAAAAAGTTGCTTCTTTCCGCTAATTTTTTCTAATTGGCGCCTCAATTAGAGCCATCCTCATAGACAAATCTGCTCGTTATCTTTCTAACAACAGGAAATGATCGGGTCGTATAGCCCTTTTGAAAATCATGGAACTTGCTCGCCTGCATTCGCGTTGTCTTTACAAATTCGCCATTCTGGTCAAAGATAAAAGCCAAACATCAGGAAGAGGTGGTCATGTGAAACAAACGGTTCTTTTGCTGTTTACTGCGCTCTTTCTTTCGGGGTGCAGTGTTGCAAGTGCGGATGACTCAGTGCCAAGGTTTACCGAAGAGGGAAAATACATTGGCTCGGCTGATCCTCATACGATTGCGGTTTCTCTTAATGGAGAAGAAACCATGATACAAGTTCCGAAGGATAAACGTAATGAATGTGAATCACTGCCAGATCAGACACATGTCCTGGTGAAATATACAAAGAAGGATAATGGAACTTTACAGCTGGAAGATATTCAGCTGCGAAAGAACTCGTCATAAAAAAACCGGAGGGAGTAAGTTGAGAATGTTATGGAGGAGCTTGGCGCTGTGCGGATTGGCTTTGACGCTCGCGCCTTGTGCACAGGCAGCAGAGCCGATAGAAGGAAAAACAGTGTATATTGATGCCGGACACGGCGGTGAAGACAGTGGAGCGGTCGGAAACGGGCTCTTTGAAAAGGATATTAATTTGGCTGTCTCAGAGCATGTGACAGACAAACTAAAAGAGGAGGGAGCCAATCCTGTTGCATCCCGGTCTGACGATCATTTTCTGACCTTGGAGGAAAGAGTGGCTAAGGCAAGTGCCAATCAGGCTGACCTTTTTGTCAGCATCCATGTGAATTCAGGGGTTGCTTCAGCTTCAGGAACAGAAACGTATTTTCAATCTGATTATGAAGGGGAGAGCAGCCGGCGTCTCGCATCCGATATTCAGTCAGAGCTCGTTTCTTCCTTACAAACGAGAGACAGGGGCGTGAAAGAATCAGACTTTTACGTCATTACATATTCACAAATGCCAAGTGTGTTGGCGGAGCTTGGGTTTATCACGAACAGCTCTGATGCGGACAAGCTGGGAAGTGAAGAATACCAGCAAAAGGCCGCAGATGCGATTGTCAACGGCATTGATTCTTATTATGATCAGTAGATTGATACAGCCTTAATCCTAGAGTGGAGCCGACAAAATAAGTATAATGGAGAAAACTTTAGGGTTTGAGGTGAAACGATGACAAAGATTTTTGCCCACCGGGGGGCCTCAGGTCAATTTCCCGAAAATACAATGCTTGCATTTGAAAAAGGAATTGAAGCCGGAGCGGATGGGATAGAGCTTGATGTACAGCTGACGAAAGACGGACGCATTGTTGTGATTCATGATGAAAGACTTAATCGCACGACATCACTTAAAGGATTCGTGAAGGATACAGCCTATGATGAGGTAAAGACTGCGAATGCGGCCGCTGGTCACGATCAAGCGTACAGCGATATAAAAGTGCCGCTGCTAGAAGATGTGCTCTCGTGGGCGGTAAAAAAGGATTTTCTCATCAACATTGAATTAAAAAACAGCGTGATCCGCTATGAGGGAATGGAAGAAAAAGTGCTGGAGGCAGTGAAGCGATTCAATGTAGAGGACAGAGTCATCCTATCCACGTTTAATCATGACAGCTTGGCGCTATGCGCCCGGCTTGCGCCGCATATCGAACGGGCAGTATTAACTTCAGATGTGCTTTACCAGGCAGATCGATATATCGCGTCTATTCCGGCTTCCGGCTATCACCCGAAGTTAAACAGCCCAGGGGTCACAGATGAAGTGCTAAAGAAAATGAGGAACAGTTCGATTAAGGTAAGGCCGTATACAGTCAATCGTCCGGAAGATATGAAGCGTCTCATTGAAGCGGGAGCAGACGGCATGTTTACCGACTTTCCAGAAAAGGCTTCGGCATTGCTGAAAAATGAATAGTTGTTAGAAGGAGGCTGTTTGACGCAGCCTTCTTTTTTCATTCATTCATGCCCGTTTCAAAGCATACATTCATAGAAGACAACTAGAAATTGTAAGCGCTGTCTATCTTCTGAATGAGGTGAAATCATGAGGAAAACAGTCATTGTAAGTGCTGCAAGAACGCCATTTGGCAAATTCGGCGGAGTTTTGAAAGAGGTGAAAGCTGCTGAGCTTGGGGGCATTGTGATGAAGGAGGCGATGAAACGGGCTGGAGTCTCTGGAAATGATGTAGAAGGAAACGTCATGGGCATGGTTGTCCAGGCCGGCTCAGGGCAGATACCTTCCCGTCAAGCTGCCCGTCTGGCGGGAATGCCTTGGAGTGTGCCGTCAGAAACACTGAATAAAGTCTGTGCTTCCGGCCTTCGCGCTGTCACTTTATGTGATCAAATGATTCGGGCGCAGGATGCGGACATACTTGTTGCGGGGGGAATGGAAAGCATGAGCAATATTCCGTATGCCGTTCCCGCCGGGCGCTGGGGAGCACGGATGGGGGACGGCGAGCTTAGGGACTTAATGGTGTATGACGGATTAATTTGCGCATTTGACGAGGTGCACATGGCTGTTCACGGAAATACAGCTGCCAAGGAATATGCAATCTCACGAAGGGAGCAGGACGAATGGGCGTTGAGAAGTCATGCAAGGGCAGCTAAGGCAGCCGATGAAGGGAAGTTTCAGGATGAAATTGTTCCCGTCAACTGGATCGGCCGAAAAGGAAAACCAAACGTAGTTGATAAAGATGAAGCGATTCGCCGTGACACAAGTCTGGATCAGCTCGCGGAACTTGCTCCGATTTATACAAGTGACGGTTCTATCACAGCCGGCAATGCTCCTGGGGTCAATGACGGAGCCGGCGCGTTCGTGCTGATGTCTGAGGAAAAAGCTGCTGAGCTTGGCAAACGGCCTCTGGCTACAATTCTTGGTTTTTCAACTACGGGAATGCCAGCGCACGAGCTGGCGGCAGCGCCGGGATTTGCCATTAACAAGCTCCTGAAAAAGAACGGTTTAACTGTCCAAGATATTGACTTGTTTGAAGTAAATGAAGCTTTTGCTTCAGTTGTTTTGACATGTAAAAAAATCGTAGGTTTCGATCTTGAAAAAGTAAATGTAAATGGCGGTGCGATCGCGCTCGGCCACCCGATTGGCGCGAGCGGGGCGAGAATTCTCATGACGCTTGTTTATGAATTAAAGCGGCGGGGAGGGGGTCTAGGCGTTGCCGCTATTTGCAGCGGGGCAGCACAGGGAGACGCCGTCTTAGTGCAGGTTCATTAAAACATGATGAAAAAGGGGATTTGAATGGAAATCAAACAAATCATGGTAGCTGGCGCAGGTCAGATGGGAAGCGGAATTGCTCAAACAGCTGCCGACGCGGGCTTTTATGTGCGGATGTATGATGTGAATAAAGAGGCTGCGGAGGCAGGATTGAAACGGCTGAAGAAACAGCTGGCCCGTGATGCTGAGAAAGGAAAAAGGACCGAGACGGAAGTGAAGAGCGTAATCAGCCGCATTTCGATTTCTCAAACGCTTGAGGAGGCAGAGCATGCGGACATTGTGATTGAGGCTATCGCAGAAAACATGGCGGCAAAAACTGAGATGTTTAAAACACTTGATCGCATGTGCCCGCCTCATACGATTTTGGCCAGCAATACATCTTCCTTGCCTATTACAGAAATCGCTGCTGTAACAAACCGGCCTCAACGGGTTATTGGCATGCATTTTATGAATCCCGTCCCTGTAATGAAGCTGGTTGAAGTGATTCGCGGCTTGGCTACATCAGAAGAAACGGCCTTAGATGTTATGGCATTAGCGAAAAAGATGGGGAAAACAGCGGTAGAAGTCAATGATTTTCCTGGGTTTGTTTCCAACCGTGTGCTTCTTCCAATGATTAATGAAGCCATCTATTGCGTGTATGAGGGAGTGGCGAAGCCGGAGGCAATAGACGAAGTGATGAAGCTGGGCATGAATCATCCGATGGGTCCGCTTGCATTAGCGGATTTTATCGGACTGGATACGTGTTTATCAATTATGGAAGTCCTTCACTCAGGCCTTGGCGATTCCAAATACCGTCCATGCCCGCTGCTCCGCAAGTATGTCAAAGCAGGCTGGCTTGGCAAAAAGAGCGGACGCGGTTTTTATGACTATGAGGAGAGGACTTCCTGAAGTCTATTCCATCCGGGGGTGGCCGAGTTGCATGTAACCCAAGAGCAAGTCATGATGCGAAAAATGGTGCGTGATTTTGCACGAAAAGAAATTGCTCCCGCTGCGGAAATCATGGAGAAAACGGACGAATTTCCCTTTCAGCTGATCAAAAAAATGGGTGAACACGGACTGATGGGAATACCGGTGCCGGAACAATACGGCGGTGCCGGGGCGGACGTTGTTTCTTATATTTTGGCGATTCATGAGATTTCTAGAATCAGCGCGGCTGTCGGCGTAATTCTCTCCGTTCATACCTCAGTCGGCACAAATCCGATTCTGTATTTCGGCAACGAAGAACAGAAGATGAAATATATACCAAAGCTCGCGTCAGGAGACCATTTGGGCGCATTTGCACTGACGGAGCCTCACTCGGGGTCGGATGCCGGGAGCCTCCGCACAACAGCAATCAAAAAGAACGGCAAATATCTATTAAACGGATCGAAAATATTCATAACGAATGGCGGAGCAGCTGATATCTATATCACATTTGCTTTAACAGCTCCAGATCAAGGCAGGCACGGGATTTCGGCTTTTATTGTTGAAAAAAACACACCCGGTTTTACCGTTGGAAAAAAAGAAAGAAAGCTGGGGCTTTATGGCTCCAATACTACGGAACTGATTTTTGATAATGCAGAAGTGCCTGAAGCCAATTTGCTTGGCAAAGAGGGGGATGGCTTTCACATTGCCATGGCGAATTTAAATGTCGGCCGGATCGGCATTGCGGCACAGGCCCTCGGAATTGCAGAGGCGGCTCTTGATCATGCCGTTAATTATGCGAAGCAGCGAGTGCAATTTGGAAGGCCGATCGCAGCCAATCAAGCCATTTCATTTAAGCTGGCTGACATGGCGACTAGAGCTGAGGCGGCAAGACATCTTGTCTACCACGCCGCAGACCTTCATAACCGTGGCCTAAACTGTGGAAAAGAAGCGTCTATGGCTAAACAATTTGCTTCCGATGCAGCCGTGAAGGCAGCGTTAGACGCTGTTCAAATTTATGGAGGATATGGCTATATGAAGGATTATCCGGTTGAGCGCCTGCTGCGCGATGCAAAGGTGACGCAAATCTATGAAGGGACGAATGAGATTCAAAGACTGATTATTTCCAAGCATTTGCTTGGCGGAACTTGATAGACAAAAAACGCAAAAACGGAGGTTGAGGATATGGAGGAGAACCAGCATTATTCTCCAGGGTTGGACGGTGTGATTGCGGCAGAAACTCATATTTCTTATCTCGACACGCAGTCCAGCCAGATTTTGATACGAGGCTATGATTTAATAGAACTTTCTGAAACAAAAAGCTATCTGGAGCTTGTCTATTTATTGCTGGAGGGCAGGCTGCCAGAAGAAAGTGAAATGGAGACGCTGGAACGTAAAATAAACAGTGCCGCAAGCCTGCCTGCTGATCATCTCCGTCTGCTTGAGCTGCTCCCTGAGAACACTCATCCAATGGATAGTCTGCGTACCGGCCTGTCGGCACTTGCTGGCTATGATCGGCAAATTGATGATCGGTCTCCTTCCGCAAACAAAGAACGCGCCTATCAGCTTCTTGGGAAAATGCCTGCCCTCACTGCTGCCAGCTACAGGATCATTAATAAGAAAGAACCGATTCTTCCGCTTCAAACCCTATCCTACAGTGCGAATTTTCTCTACATGATGACAGGGAAATTGCCGTCTTCATTGGAAGAACAGATTTTTGACCGGTCGCTCGTCCTGTATAGTGAGCATGAGATGCCGAATTCAACCTTTGCGGCCAGGGTCATTGCATCTACACATTCAGACCTTTATGGCGCTTTGACTGGAGCTGTCGCTTCCCTGAAAGGGAATCTTCACGGAGGAGCAAACGAAGCTGTGATGTATTTGCTTTTGGAGGCAAAAACGACATCTGATTTTGAGCAGCTTCTGCAAACAAAACTGAAAAGAAAAGAAAAAATCATGGGCTTCGGCCACCGGGTGTATATGAAAAAAATGGACCCGAGAGCACTCATGATGAAAGAGGCGCTGCAGCAATTATGCGATAAAGCCGGTGACCATCGTTTATATGAGATGTGCGAAGCGGGTGAGCGGCTGATGGAGAAGGAAAAAGGGCTTTACCCGAATTTGGATTACTATGCTGCCCCAGTGTATTGGATGCTCGGCATACCGATTCCTTTATATACGCCGGTCTTTTTCAGCGCGAGAACGTCCGGTTTATGCGCCCATGTGATAGAACAGCATGCCAATAATCGGCTCTTCCGTCCCCGTGTCAGTTACATGGGCCCGCGATATCAAACAAAACCATGAAAGGAACTGGTAGAATGCCGAAAACGGATCGTGTTATCGAAGAAATCACAGACTATGTGCTTGAGAAAGAGATTACTAGTGCCGAAGCGTATACTACAGCGGGGCATGTATTGCTGGATACCCTGGGCTGCGGGATCTTGGCGCTACGGTATCCGGAATGCACAAAGCTGCTTGGCCCGATTGTTCCAGGAACGACTGTGCCGAATGGAAGCAAAGTGCCGGGAACGTCATATGTTCTCGATCCTGTGAGGGCAGCGTTTAATATCGGCTGCATGATTCGCTGGCTCGATTACAACGATACGTGGCTGGCGGCGGAGTGGGGGCATCCATCCGATAACTTGGGAGGAATCCTTGCCGCTGCTGATTATGTATCAAGAGTGAGGCTGTCTGAAGGAAAAGAGCCGTTAACAGTACGCGACGTACTTGAGATGATGATCAAAGCACACGAGATTCAAGGTGTGCTGGCGTTAGAAAACAGCTTAAATCGAGTTGGCCTTGACCATGTGCTGTTTGTCAAAGTTGCGACAACTGCTGTTGCAGCAAAGCTTTTGGGCGGCGGAAGAGAAGAAATCAAAAATGCGCTTTCGAATGCATGGATTGACAATGCAGCATTGAGGACTTACCGCCATTCACCGAATACGGGCTCACGCAAATCATGGGCGGCAGGAGATGCAACGAGCAGAGGTGTTCATTTGGCGCTGATGTCGTTAAAAGGGGAAATGGGTTATCCGACAGCCCTGAGTGCACCGGGTTGGGGGTTCCAAGACGTTTTATTCAATAAGAAAGAGATCAAGCTTGCCCGTCCGCTCGACGCTTATGTCATGGAAAATGTGTTATTTAAAGTGTCTTATCCTGCGGAATTTCACGCCCAGACAGCGGCGGAGTGCGCCGTCATTCTTCACCCGCAGGTAAAGAACCGGATTGACGAGATTGACCGTGTTGTCATCAGAACGCATGAATCCGCTATCCGAATCATTGATAAAAAAGGCCCGCTCCACAATCCGGCAGACCGCGATCACTGTCTCCAATACATTACAGCAATCGGTTTGCTTTTTGGTGATATCACCGCACAGCATTATGAAGCTGAAACAGCGAGTGATCCGAGAATAGATAAACTTCGTGATAAAATGGAAGTAACTGAAAATAAAACATATACCGAGGATTATTTAAAACCTGATAAACGTTCCATCTCAAATGCCGTTCAGGTTCATTTTAAAGACGGAACGAGCACGGAAATGGTGGAATGTGAGTTTCCCCTCGGCCATCGTTTTCGAAGAGAGGAAGCAGTGCCGAAACTGCTGGAAAAGTTTTCTGACAATCTCAAAACCCATTTTCCTGATAAACAGCACAAACACATTTATGAGCGCTGTACCAGCTATGAGACATTACAAACGATGCGCGTAAATGAATTCGTAGACATGTTCTGCATGTAAAAGGGGGATTTGTTTCATGTCGTGGATCGTCAATAAGCAATCGTCACAAGAGGAGCTTGCCGGGCGTTTCCGCAAGCTGATGTCAGCACCGGACATTCTTCAAATTCCCGGCGCCCATGACGGGATGGCCGCTTTGCTTGCGAAAGAAGCCGGTTTTTCTGCTATTTATTTGTCCGGTGCTGCCTATACAGCCAGCAGAGGGCTGCCTGATTTAGGGATCATCACATCGGCAGAGATAGCTGAACGGGCCAAAGATCTTGTGCGTGCAGCTGATCTGCCTCTGCTTGTGGATATCGATACGGGATTTGGCGGTGTCTTAAATGCCGCCCGAACAGCTCGGGAGATGCTTGAAGCCAGGGTAGCAGCCGTTCAAATAGAAGACCAGCAGCTCCCAAAAAAATGTGGACATTTAAATGGCAAACAGTTAGTTCCGATAAAGGAAATGGCGCAAAAAATAAAAGCCATTAAACAAACGGCACCCTCCCTTATTGTTGTTGCCCGTACTGATGCCAGGGCGCAGGAAGGGCTTGATGCCGCAATAAAACGTTCAGAGGCTTACATTGAGGCGGGAGCGGACGCGATTTTCCCGGAAGCGCTACAGGCGGAGAATGAATTCCGCCAGTTTGCTGAGCGTATCTCCGTTCCGCTCCTTGCGAATATGACTGAATTTGGGAAAACGCCGTATTATCGTGCCGATGAATTCGAAGATATGGGGTTTCACATGGTGATATATCCTGTCACCTCGCTTCGAGCGGCGTCAAAAGCTTGTGAGCGGATGTTTGGTTTGATGAAGGAGCACGGCTCACAAAAAGAAGGACTTCATGATATGCAGACACGAAAAGAACTGTACGATACGATTTCTTATTATGACTATGAAGCGTTAGACAAAACGATTGCCAAGACCGTTTTGCCTGACGAATAATGCAACAAAAAAAGCCGGAGTATTCTCCGGCTTTTTTTCAGCTATCGTTTTCTGAATCGCGGGCTGACTTGATTGCGTTTTCTGTCTCTGTATAAAATGAATCCGGCCAGCACATAGAGGCCGATCGCAAAAAAGATGAATCCTGACAACCCTTGGAGCCAAAGAGCTGAAAATGGCTTGATTGTATGGCCGAAAAGTGTATCTCTCATCAGTTTAATGCCTAAAGCAGAAATAGCCCCGGGGATGACTAATATCAAAAGCGCAAGAAGTCGGCTCATCTTCAGAAAACCCCTTTATCTTTTCATTTCCTTTATTGTCCAGCGGAAAAAATATTTTGTCAAGAGAAGAAAACGTGGTAACATAGGGTTGTGCAAATTATTGCAACGGAATAAATAGGTGTGCAAATTTTTTCATACAAAGGGGTATCGGGATGCAAAAGGTACTGATAGTAGGTGCCGGCAAAAGGGGAACGGCGTTATTACATATTCTGATTAAAACAGCCATCATAGATATCATTGCCGTAGTTGACAAAGACCCCGAGGCGCCGGGATTGAAAGAAGCAGAACAGTATGGGATTGCCGTTTCATCTGATTGGAAACCTTACATACAACAAAAACCGGATATCGTCATTCATACCACCGGCGATCAAGCCGTGTTTGACGAGCTCCTTCAAAGAAAGCATGAAGATACCATTGTCATGCCGGGAAAAATGGCATACATCGTTTTTCAGCTGATGGAAGAAAAGCAGCACCTGATTCAAATGCTAAAAGAGCAAACCTATAAATATGACAGAATTTTTAATTCCACCCATGATGGAATGATTTTTATTGATATCAATGAAGAAATCATTCTCTTTAACCATATGGCCGAAAAAATGGTCGGGAAAAAACGTGAGGAAGTCATTGGGCGCCCAATAAAAGAAGTGATTCCGAGCACTAAGATGCCGCGGATTTTAAAAACAAGAGTGCCTGAATACAACCAGAAGCAGCTGTTAGGCGACCATTTGCAAATTGTGACCACAAGACTGCCGATTATTGATGAAGGCGGACGTCTGCTCGGGGCTCTTTGTGTGTTTAAAGATATCACTGATGCGGTCGAGCTGGCAGAGGAAGTGACCAACTTAAAGCAGGTCCGTACGATGCTGGAGGCAATTATTCAATCCTCCGATGAGGCGATTTCTGTCGTTGATGAAAACGGCATCGGCCTGCTAATCAATAAAGCGTATACGAAAATGACGGGGCTTTCTGAAAAAGAAGTCATCGGCAAGCCTGCAAACACTGATATTTCCGAAGGTGAAAGCATGCATTTAAAGGTGCTTGAAACAAGACGTCCTGTCCGCGGTGTCAGAATGAAGGTCGGCCCGAATGAAAAAGAGGTCATTGTTAATGTAGCACCGGTGATTGTGGACGGGATTTTGAAAGGCAGCGTCGGCGTGATTCACGATGTTTCCGAAATTAAAATGCTGACAGCGGAGCTTAATCGCGCCAGACAAATTATTCGCACGCTTGAAGCGAAATACACGTTTGACGACATTATCGGCAAAAGCGAGCAAATGTTGGTTGCGCTTGAGCAGGCGAAGCTCGGTGCGAAAACACCGGCAACCATCTTGCTGCGCGGGGAATCAGGAACAGGGAAAGAACTGTTCGCCCATGCCATCCATAACGAAAGTGACCGGAAATACAATAAATTTATTCGCGTGAATTGTGCAGCCCTTTCTGAAAACCTGCTCGAATCAGAATTGTTCGGCTATGAGGATGGTGCGTTTTCAGGAGCGAAGCGCGGCGGTAAAAAGGGTTTATTTGAGGAAGCAAATAACGGCAGTATTTTCTTAGATGAAATCGGTGAGCTGACACAAAATATGCAGGCCAAATTGCTACGCGTCCTTCAAGAAAAGGAAATCGTCAGAGTGGGCGGCACGAAAGCGATCCCTGTCAACGTCAGAGTGATCGCGGCGACAAATGTAAATATTGAAAAGGCGATGGCGGATGGAAAGTTTCGCGAAGACCTGTATTACCGGATCAACCGCTATCCCATCTCCATTCCGCCTTTGCGTCAGCGGTTGGAGGACATTGAAGCACTAAGCGTCAGACTTATCCAAAAGATCAACCGGGATTACGGCAGGAATGTAAAAGGGCTCTCGCAGCAAGCCTTGCGCGCCTTATCTGCTTACCATTGGCCTGGGAATGTCCGGGAGCTTGAAAATGTCCTTGGACGAGCCATGATTTTTCTGAATCCGCATATGGAATGGATTGAAAAAGATCACTTGCCTGTATTCGAACTTGAGAAAAAAGAAAATGACACAGATCAGGGAACAGGTTTTGATTTTCCGGATATTGAAGGCGAAAAGCTGTCTGTCGCAGTAGAAAAATTTGAAGCGCATTTGATCCAGCAAACGCTTGAAAAGCATCATTTTAACCGGACAAAAACAGCAAAAGCTCTCGGTGTCAGCATTCGAAACTTATATTACAAAATGGATAAATATGGCCTTGCAAATGAAGGCATGCAATAATTTGCAGAATAAACGCAAACATCTGCACGAATGTTTCAATATACCTGGTATGACAGCATCCTTAAGAGCTGGCACGAAACTTGCATAATAAAAAGCGGAGTCGAAACAAGAAAGGTGGTAGCAGATGAAGCTGAAAGATTTAATTGGCAAAGCGTCGATGCACAAAAACAAGACCATTGCGGTTGCTCATGCTGAGGATGAGGAAGTGATCCGGGCTGTAAAGCTGGCTGCCGAGCACCTATCCGCCCGTTTCTTGTTAACGGGCGACAGCAAAAAACTGAACGAGCTGACATCATCCATGCAAGGGCATCAAGTGGAAATCGTCCATGCCGATACACCTGAGGAGTCGGCGAAATTAGCGGTTCGTGCTGTGCATCATAAAACAGCGGACGTTTTAATGAAAGGGAATGTGCCGACTTCTGTTTTGCTTAAAGCGGTATTGAACAGACAGGAGGGGCTTCGGTCAGCAAGTGTCCTTTCTCACGTGGCTGTCTTCGATATACCGGATTTTGACCGGCTGATGTTTGTGACAGATTCGGCAATGAATATTGCTCCTTCGCTGGAAGAGCTCCGGCAGATTTTGCAAAATGCCGTTCATGTGGCCCATGCAGTAGGGAACAATATGCCAAAAGCAGCTGCTCTTGCAGCGGTCGAAACGGTGAACCCAAAAATGGAAGCAACCGTGAATGCAGCTGCTCTAGCTCAAATGTACAAAAGGGGCCAGATCAAAGGCTGCATTGTTGATGGACCGCTTGCTTTGGATAACGCAGTTTCACAAATTGCCGCGGCCCAGAAAAACATTTCGGGAGACGTAGCGGGCAACGCAGATATTCTTCTCGTCCCAACAATTGAGGCCGGCAATATTTTATATAAATCACTGATTTATTTTGCCAAGGCCAGCGTGGCGGCTGTCATTACAGGAGCAAAAGCACCGATTGCCTTAACAAGCAGAGCGGACTCTGCTGAAAATAAACTGTATTCCATTGCGCTGGCAATATGCGCATCTGAAGAATACACACATTAGGAGGAACGAACATGGAACTTTTTAAATATATGGAGAAATACGATTACGAACAATTGGTATTCTGCCAGGATGAACAATCTGGATTAAAAGCGATTATCGCCATTCATGATACAACGCTTGGTCCGGCGCTTGGCGGAACGAGAATGTGGACATATGAAAATGAAGAAGCGGCAATTGAAGATGCGCTCAGATTGGCTAGAGGCATGACCTATAAGAACGCGGCGGCAGGCTTAAACCTTGGCGGCGGAAAAACAGTCATTATCGGCGATCCGCGCAAAGACAAAAATGAAGAAATGTTCCGCGCGTTTGGCCGCTATATTCAAGGGCTGAACGGCAGATACATCACGGCTGAAGATGTGGGCACAACGGTCGAGGATATGGATATCATTCATGATGAAACAGACTACGTTACAGGGATTTCTCCTGCTTTCGGCTCTTCTGGAAATCCGTCCCCAGTCACAGCGTACGGGGTGTACAGAGGAATGAAGGCAGCAGCTAAAGCTGCTTTCGGAACCGACTCTCTTGAAGGAAAAACTATTGCTGTACAGGGTGTTGGGAACGTAGCCTATAACCTTTGCCGCCACCTGCATGAAGAAGGAGCAAACTTAATCGTTACGGATATCAACAAACAATCTGTACAGCGTGCAGTTGAAGATTTTGGCGCCCGTGCGGTAGATCCTGATGATATTTATTCACAAGACTGCGATATTTATGCGCCGTGTGCCCTTGGTGCGACTATTAACGACGATACCATTAAACAGCTGAAGGCGAAAGTGATCGCAGGTGCGGCTAACAACCAATTAAAAGAGACACGCCATGGTGATCAAATTCACGAAATGGGCATCGTTTATGCACCGGATTACGTGATTAACGCGGGCGGTGTTATCAACGTGGCAGATGAGCTTTACGGCTATAATGCAGAACGTGCATTGAAAAAAGTTGAAGGCATTTACGGCAATATCGAGCGTGTACTTGAGATTTCTCAGCGTGACTGCATTCCTGCATATTTAGCGGCTGACCGCTTGGCAGAGGAACGGATTGAACGCATGCGCCGCTCAAGAAGCCAGTTTTTGCAAAACGGCCACAGTGTATTAAGCAGACGTTAAGAAATTGATCTGGAGGTTATGAAAGTGCTACATGACGAAAAACGCATTCTCACAATTAATCCAGGCTCAACTTCAACGAAAATCGGTGTTTTTCATAACGAAAGAAGCATTTTTGAAAAAACATTGAGACACAACATAGAAGAGCTGCAGCGATTTGACCGAATTATTGATCAGTATGAATTTCGTAAAAACCATATTCTCGAAACGCTTCATGAACAGGGAATCAATATTTCAAAGTTTGATGCAGTCTGCGCAAGAGGCGGCCTTCTCCGGCCAATTGAAGGCGGGACCTACGTAGTGAATGATGAGATGATTGAGGATTTGAAAAGCGGCTACGCCGGTCAGCATGCTTCTAATCTCGGCGGCATTATCGCGCGGGAAATCGCTGATGGCCTGAATATCCCTTCGTATATCGTCGACCCTGTTGTCGTAGACGAAATGTCAGTGCTTGCGAAAGTTTCAGGCATGCCTGAAATTGAACGGAAAAGCATTTTCCATGCGTTAAACCAAAAAGCTGTCGCTCGTAAAGCGGCAGCCTCTCTTGGCAAACGATATGAGAACATGAAAATGATTATTACCCATATGGGCGGAGGTATTACAATTGGCGTCCATGACCGCGGGCGAGTGGTAGATGTCAATAACGGCCTGCACGGCGAGGGACCATTCAGTCCTGAACGAGCAGGAACAGTGCCTGCGGGAGATCTTGTTGATCTATGTTTTTCAGGGGAATATACAAAAGAAGAAATCATGAAAAAGCTTGTTGGCACCGGCGGACTTTTAGGCTATCTCGGTACAAATGATGCAGTAAAAGTGGAACAAATGATTCAGGGGGGCGATGAAAAAGCCCGCTTCATTTATGATGCCATGGCATATCAGGTAGCAAAGGAAATCGGGGCAGCCAGCGCGGCGTTAAAAGGCGAAGTTGAAGCGATTGTGCTGACGGGAGGCCTTGCGTACGGCAAAAGCTTTGTTTCTGCTATCAGATCATACATAGATTGGATTTCAGACGTTTTAGTTTATCCGGGTGAAAATGAACTGCAGTCTCTTGCCCAAGGGGCGCTCAGAGTGTTGCTGGGCGAAGAGCAATCCAAACAATATCGTATTGAATAGACAGACAGGAGTGAGTCACCATGGCAACTGAGTATGACGTAGTCATTCTGGGCGGCGGTACTGGCGGTTATGTTGCGGCCATCAGAGCCGCTCAGCTCGGCTTAAAAACAGCCGTTGTGGAAAAGGAAAAACTTGGAGGAACATGTCTGCATAAAGGCTGTATCCCGAGTAAAGCGCTGCTTAGAAGCGCAGAGGTATACCGGACAGCTCGTGAAGCCGATCAATTCGGGGTGGAAACGGCTGGCGTGTCCCTCAATTTTGAAAAAGTGCAGCAGCGTAAGCAAGCCGTTGTTGATAAGCTTGCAGCGGGTGTAAATCATTTAATGAAAAAAGGAAAAATTGACGTGTACACCGGATATGGACGTATCCTTGGACCGTCAATCTTCTCTCCGCTGCCGGGAACAATTTCTGTTGAGCGGGGAAATGGCGAAGAAAATGACATGCTGATCCCGAAACAAGTGATCATTGCAACAGGATCAAGACCGAGAATGCTTCCGGGTCTTGAAGCGGACGGTAAGTCTGTACTGACTTCAGATGAGGCGCTCAAAATGGAGGAGCTGCCACAATCAATCATCATTGTCGGCGGAGGGGTTATCGGTATCGAATGGGCGTCTATGCTTCATGATTTTGGCGTGAAGGTAACGGTTATTGAATACGCGGATCGCATATTGCCGACTGAAGATCTAGAGATTTCAAAAGAAATGGAAAGTCTTCTTGAGAAAAAAGGCATCCAGTTCATAACAGGGGCAAAAGTGCTGCCTGACACAATGACAAAAACATCAGACGATATCAGCATACAAGCGGAAAAAGACGGAGAAACCGTTACCTACTCTGCTGAGAAAATGCTTGTTTCCATCGGCAGACAGGCAAATATCGAAGGCATCGGCCTAGAGAACACCGATATTGTTACTGAAAATGGCATGATTTCAGTCAATGAAAGCTGCCAGACGAAGGAATCTCATATTTATGCAATCGGAGACGTAATCGGTGGCCTGCAGTTAGCTCACGTTGCTTCACATGAGGGAATTATTGCTGTTGAGCATTTTGCAGGTCTCAATCCGCATCCGCTTGATCCGACGCTTGTGCCGAAGTGCATTTACTCAAGCCCTGAAGCTGCCAGTGTCGGCTTAACCGAAGACGAAGCAAAGGCGAACGGGCATAATGTCAAAATCGGCAAGTTCCCATTTATGGCGATTGGAAAAGCGCTTGTATACGGTGAAAGCGACGGATTTGTCAAAATCGTGGCGGACCGAGATACAGATGATATTCTCGGCGTTCATATGATCGGCCCGCATGTCACCGACATGATTTCTGAAGCGGGTCTTGCCAAAGTGCTGGACGCAACGCCGTGGGAGGTCGGGCAAACGATTCACCCGCATCCAACGCTTTCTGAAGCAATTGGAGAAGCAGCGCTTGCCGCAGATGGCAAAGCCATTCATTTTTAAAAGCATAAAGGAGGGGCTTGAATGAGTACAAACCGACATCAAGCACTAGGGCTGACTGATCAGGAAGCCGTTGATATGTATAGAACCATGCTGTTAGCAAGAAAAATCGATGAAAGAATGTGGCTGTTAAACCGTTCTGGCAAAATTCCATTTGTAATTTCTTGTCAAGGACAGGAAGCAGCACAGGTAGGAGCGGCTTTCGCACTTGACCGTGAAATGGATTATGTATTGCCGTACTACAGAGACATGGGTGTCGTGCTCGCGTTTGGCATGACAGCAAAGGACTTAATGATGTCCGGGTTTGCAAAAGCAGCAGATCCGAACTCAGGAGGCCGCCAGATGCCAGGGCATTTCGGACAAAAGAAAAACCGCATTGTGACGGGATCATCTCCGGTTACAACGCAAGTGCCGCACGCAGTCGGTATTGCGCTTGCGGGACGTATGGAGAAAAAGGATATCGCAGCCTTTGTTACATTTGGGGAAGGGTCTTCAAACCAAGGCGATTTCCATGAAGGGGCGAACTTTGCCGCTGTCCATAAGCTGCCGGTTATTTTCATGTGTGAAAACAACAAATACGCAATCTCAGTGCCTTACGATAAGCAAGTCGCATGTGAGAACATTTCCGACCGTGCCATAGGCTATGGGATGCCTGGCGTAACTGTGAATGGAAATGATCCGCTGGAAGTTTATCAAGCGGTCAAAGAAGCACGCGAAAGGGCACGCAGAGGAGAAGGCCCGACATTAATTGAAACGATTTCTTACCGCCTTACACCACATTCCAGTGATGATGATGACAGCAGCTACAGAGGCCGTGAAGAAGTAGAGGAAGCGAAAAAAAGTGATCCCCTGCTTACTTATCAAGCTTACTTAAAGGAAACAGGCCTGCTGTCCGATAAGATAGAACAAACCATGCTGGATGAAATTATGGCAATCGTAAATGAAGCGACGGATGAAGCGGAGAACGCCCCTTATGCAGCTCCTGAGTCAGCGCTTGATTATGTGTATGCGAAGTAGGGAGGAAGAACAAATGTCAGTAATGTCATATATTGATGCAATCAATTTGGCGATGAAAGAAGAAATGGAACGAGATTCTCGCGTCTTCGTCCTTGGGGAAGATGTAGGAAGAAAAGGCGGTGTGTTTAAAGCGACAGCCGGACTCTATGAACAATTTGGGGAAGAGCGCGTTATGGATACGCCGCTTGCTGAATCTGCGATCGCAGGAGTCGGTATCGGAGCGGCAATGTACGGAATGAGACCGATTGCTGAAATGCAGTTTGCTGATTTCATTATGCCGGCGGTCAACCAAATTATTTCTGAGGCGGCTAAAATCCGCTACCGCAGCAACAATGACTGGAGCTGTCCGGTTGTCGTCAGAGCGCCATACGGCGGAGGCGTGCACGGAGCCCTGTATCATTCTCAATCAGTCGAAGCAATTTTCGCCAACCAGCCAGGACTGAAAATTGTCATGCCATCAACGCCATATGACGCGAAAGGGCTCTTAAAAGCCGCAGTTCGTGATGAAGACCCAGTGCTGTTTTTTGAGCACAAGCGGGCATACCGTCTGATAAAGGGAGAGGTTCCGGCTGATGATTATGTCCTGCCAATTGGCAAGGCTGACGTAAAACGGGAAGGCGACGACATCACAGTGATCACATACGGTCTGTGTGTCCACTTCGCCTTACAAGCTGCAGAACGTCTCGAAAAAGATGGCATTTCAGCGCATGTGGTGGATTTAAGAACAGTTTACCCGCTTGATAAAGAAGCCATCATCGAAGCTGCGTCCAAAACTGGAAAGGTTCTTTTGGTCACAGAAGATACAAAAGAAGGCAGCATCATGAGCGAAGTAGCCGCAATTATATCCGAGCATTGTCTGTTCGACTTAGACGCGCCGATCAAACGGCTTGCAGGTCCTGATATTCCGGCTATGCCTTATGCGCCGACAATGGAAAAATACTTTATGGTCAACCCTGATAAAGTGGAAGCGGCGATGAGAGAATTAGCGGAGTTTTAAAGACGTAAGGGAGGATACAATCATGGCAATTGAACAAATGACGATGCCGCAGCTTGGAGAAAGCGTAACAGAGGGGACGATCAGCAAATGGCTTGTCGCCCCCGGTGATAAAGTGAACAAATACGATCCGATCGCGGAAGTCATGACAGATAAGGTAAATGCAGAGGTTCCGTCTTCTTTTACTGGTACGATAACAGAGCTTGTGGGAGAAGAAGGCCAAACCCTGCAAGTCGGAGAAGTGATTTGCAAAATTGAAACAGAAGGCGCGAATCCGGCTGAACAAAAACAAGAACAGCCAGCTGCTTCAAAAGCCGCTGAGACGCCTGCTGCAAAAAGTGCCGAAGCAGCTGATCAGCCCAATAAAAAGCGCTACTCGCCAGCTGTACTCCGTTTGGCCGGAGAGCACGGCATTGATCTTGATCAAGTAACAGGAACAGGTGCCGGCGGGCGCATTACACGAAAAGACATTCAGCGCTTAATTGAAACAGGCGGCGTACAAGAACAGAAGGCTGAGGAGCCTAAAACAGCAGCTCCTGCACCGAAGTCTGCATCAAAACCTGAGCCAAAAGAAGAGACGTCATATCCTGCGTCTGCAGCTGGTGATAAAGAAATTCCTGTTACAGGTGTAAGAAAAGCAATTGCTTCCAATATGACGCGAAGCAAAACAGAAATTCCGCATGCTTGGACGATGATGGAAGTCGACGTCACAAATATGGTTGCATATCGCAACAGTATAAAAGATTCCTTTAAGAAGACAGAAGGCTTTAATTTAACGTTCTTCGCCTTTTTTGTAAAAGCGGTCGCTCAGGCGTTAAAAGAATTCCCGCAAATGAATAGCATGTGGGCGGGGGACAAAATTATTCAGAAAAAGGATATCAATATTTCAATTGCAGTTGCCACAGAGGATTCTTTATTTGTACCAGTGATTAAAAACGCTGATGAAAAAACAATTAAAGGCATTGCGAAAGACATTACCGGCCTAGCTAAAAAAGTAAGAGACGGAAAACTCACTGCAGATGACATGCAGGGAGGCACGTTTACCGTCAACAACACAGGTTCGTTCGGCTCTGTTCAGTCGATGGGCATTATCAACTACCCTCAGGCTGCGATTCTTCAAGTAGAATCCATCGTCAAACGCCCGGTTGTCATGGACAATGGCATGATTGCTGTCAGAGACATGGTTAATCTGTGTCTGTCCTTAGATCACAGAGTGCTTGACGGTCTCGTGTGCGGACGATTCCTGGGACGTGTGAAACAAATTTTAGAATCGATTGACGAGAAGACATCTGTTTACTAAATAAGCAAAAAGAGCATTTTTTGAAGTTTTGTTTCAAAAAATGCTCTTTTTCTATGCTTTATTATTCAGCGATCTGTATTTTCATTTCAACCCGATATTCTTCTTGTTTTTTCGGGGAGTAATGAATCGGTATGATTAACTCGTATACATCACTGACAACTGTTAATTGGCGGTCTGCGATATACTTGATAAGCTTCTGTAAGTTGAGAAAATAATGTTCAGGCGAAAAATTATACGCGATACACGCATACCTCCCTTTAGGGATTGTTGTGATTTCCATATCCGGCGTAATTGATGAAATCTGTTTATTCGTCAATACAGGCGTGAAAATATGACGGTAAGTCATTTCATCAATGCTGGTGTAGGGCTGAAAAGAGAAAGTAGCGCCGTAGCTATTGTTCGTAAATCCATCTGCTGATTCGATAAATTTTTTTAATTTGCTGTAGTAGGCATTGAGCACGTTTTCAGGCCCGATTCCTTCTGCCTCTGTCTGAATGATCCGTATTTCTTCTTCATCTAAAACAAACACCTCACCGAGCGCGGGATATTCCATCTGCCGTTTCATCCGCTTTTTCACCAATGAAATGGTTTGCTCCAGTGCTGATAAAAAGTCTAATTTCTCCCTGATTTGCCTCTCCTGCTCGGTATAAAAAGCAAACAGTTCTTCCATCTCTAAGTCCTGTGCTTTTTTCATCTCTTCTAAAGGTGTGCCGATATATTTCAATGATTTGATCAAATCCAGATGAATGAGCTGAGAATCTGTATAATAGCGGTAGCTGGTATTCGGGTCGACGTAGGCTGGTTTAAATAAATCAATTTTATCGTAATAACGGAGCGCTTTAATCGACACGTTTGCCAGTTTTGAAACTTCCCCAATTGAGTAATACGATTCCTTCATGCCATCACTCCTTCTATCATCAGTATAAAGAAGAAGCGCATTCTTTGCAGTACACAAAGAATGCGCTTCTTATCACGTGCTGGCTTTAAGATGTGCAGGCGCTTTCCAAGCAATGGTTAGTGCAATCCCTATGGCTAAGGTGACCGTTGCAAAGTAGAAAGGATAGTTTACATCAATATCGAACAGCATTCCGCCGATAATAGGCCCGAATACATTGCCGATACTTGTAAACATTGAATTCATACCGCCGGCAAACCCCTGTTCATTTCCCGCAATCTTTGACAGGTAAGTCGTTACCGCAGGCCTCATGAGATCAAATCCGACAAATACGGTAACTGTCACCAGCAGAATCGCAACATATGAATGTACCGTTGTCAGCAAGAATACCAGACTCGTCGAGAGAATTAAGCTGTACCGAATTAAATGGATTTCGCCAAACCATCTTGTGAAGCGGTCGAATAAGACGACTTGCGTAATGGCGCCAACAATCGCTCCTCCTGTAATCATAATGGCAATGTCGCTGGCCGTAAATCCGAATTTATGATCTACGAATAATGCAAATAAAGATTCAAATGATGCTAAACCAAAAGACGAAATTAAGATAATGAGAAAAGCTATGAAATACTTGGGGGCAAAAATCCGTTTAAAGCCTGTCTTCTGTCCTTTTATTTCCTGATTTTCAGGGTTTCGTTCCGGCTCGCGCAGCGTGAGGATTGATAAAATGGCTGCTAACAGTGCAAAAGCTGCCGCAAAGAAAAAAGGCAGCCGGGAATGGACTTCTGCTAAAAATCCCCCGATGCCGGGGCCGATAATAAATCCTGTTGAAATAGCGGCTGACATATAACCGAGCGCTTTCGGCCTCGTTTTAATGGTCGTGATATCTGCAATAAAAGCCGTGACCCCGGGCATAATGAAGGCTGCGCTGATACCGCCCAGCATACGGGAGATAAATAACATCTCAACTGTTTTTCCAATGCCGAATAAAAACTCCGACACACTAAAGAACAACAGGCCGATCACGATCATGATCTTGCGCCCGAAGCGATCAACCCATCGTCCGGCTATTGGTGAGACAATGAGCTGTGTAATAGCGAAGCAGGCAACCATATAGCCGACCGCGGTCCCCGATAAATGCAATTCATTCATAATGGTCGGCGTTACTGGAATCACAAGCCCGATCCCCAAAAAAGCAATAAATAAATTGGTTAATAATATCGTTAAGGTAATATTTTTCTTCTCCATATGACTTCCCCTTTTTCAAGTGTATATCCCTTATACTGTAAGACCTCCTCCTAGGGGAGAGTCAACGGATTTGCAAAATCTTTCTAAAGCCTTATGACAGTTATTCATTTGCGGGAACAAGCATGTCGATATGCTGCGGCAGGACCTGAATGACTGCGGGTGTATGTGTATAAACTTCTCCATCCATATCCGCCTTTTTGGCAGTGTCTGTTTCAATTTCGATACGGGAGGCCTGGACATAGGACAGCTCTCCGGTAAAACGATCAATTGAGCCCTGTTCCATGCTCATCAGCTCCCGCAACGCGGTGAGGTTGGTGTTGCGGCATATGAGAACATCAAGTAAGCCGTCTTCAATACTGGCATCGGGCAGAGGAATTCGATTCGTTCCAATGTATTGGCCATTCATCACAAGCAGCATAACGGCTTCTTCTTTAATTTCTTTTCCGTCAATTTTCAATGTCATCGGAAACGATGCAGCGGATGAGACGGTTCGCAATGCACTTGTAAAATAGCTGATTTTTCCCAATAATGCTTTTTCCGTTTCGTTGATTTGATTCGACGTTTCTGCAATTAAGCCGATCCCCCAGAAATTTAAAAAATAACGGTCATTCATCTGACATACGTCTACGCTGGTTTTATTTCCTGCCATAAGTGCTTCCGCGGCCTTTGCAAGATTTTGAGGGATGCCAAGCACTCTTGAAAAGTCATTGCACGTGCCGCCGGGCAAAATTCCGACCGCGGGTTTTCTTTCTAGAGCGCTGATAGCATTTATGCATTGATGGATCGTGCCGTCGCCGCCGAGAATGAAGACGGTGTCGATAGAATCATCAATGGATTGGCAAAAATGATACGCATCATCCTTTTTCTTTGTCTGCTTAATAATCACCTCATCTAAATGGTGAGATAAAACCGGCACCACAGCACCAAGTGCTTTTTCTATATTTTTGTTGCCGGCATTTCCGTTATGAATCAGTAACGCTTTCCTGTGGCTCATATACAACTGCTCCTTTATTTTACTTCTTATTATATAATCCCCTTTTTCTGTAAGCAGTAAACGAAGAGCAAAAAAAGTGCACGGCGAAGCAAAGTCATTTGCCGATATGGACGTTTCCTTGCTATCATAAGAACAGATGATGAAAAAGGAGAGGTCTTCATTGAACATGGACTTTAATTTATTTATGAATGATATTGTCCGCCAAGCGAGACAAGAAATAACAGCTGCCGGATACACCGAGCTTAAAACAGCCGAAGAGGTGGATGAGGCACTTACGAAAAAAGGAACGACGCTTGTCATGGTAAACTCTGTTTGCGGATGCGCCGGAGGAATTGCAAGACCGGCAGCCTACCATTCCGTTCACTATGATAAAAGACCTGATCAGCTCGTCACCGTTTTTGCCGGACAGGACAAAGAAGCGACAGCGCGTGCGCGTGACTATTTTGAAGGTTATCCGCCATCTTCTCCGTCCTTTGCGATTTTGAAAGACGGAAAGATCATGAAAATGGTAGAGCGCCATGAAATTGAAGGCCACGAGCCGATGGCCGTAGTGGCAAAGCTGCAGGAAGCCTTTGAAGAATATTGTGAAGAAGTATAAGACGAACAACCCGGATGCCCAAGCGGCCCGGGTTTTTTTTGTGCATAAATTTCCAAGGGTATATGAATAAATATTAAGGGATTATTCAATCTGATTGTACAGCGATTTAATTTTTATCTAGTAATATCAAAAGAGATCACTGGAAAGATAAGCTTGAAGATAATTTTTAAAAATAGTATTGCATAAAAATAAGAAACTGTTTAAAATACAAATTAACGAATAAATATTCAAATACACCAAAAGTAATGAATACGGGGGAAATGGATCATGAAAAAATGGCTCTTATTACTTGTAGCTGCCTGCATCACCTTTGCATTAACTGCGTGCGGCTCAAGCAATTCAGGTTCAGAAAGCGGAAAGAAAAAATTAATTATGGGTACTTCGGCGGATTATAAACCGTTTGAATATAAAGAAGGCGATAATATTGTCGGCTTTGATGTGGAGCTGGCAAAAGCTCTGGCGAAGAAGGCTGGCTATGAAATTGAAGTGCAGGATATGGACTTCAACAGCTTAATTACAGCGCTTAAATCAAAACAGGTGGATATCGTTTTGTCAGGAATGACACCAACGCCTGAGCGTAAAAAACAAGTTGATTTTTCTGATGTGTATTACACAGCGAACCATATGATTGTCAGCAAAAAAGACAGCGGCATTCAATCTTTGAAAGACCTGAAAGGAAAAACAGTTGGCGTTCAGCTTGGCTCTATTCAGGAAGAGAAGGGGAAAGAGCTTTCTCCTGAATATGGTTTTAAAACAGAAGACCGCAACAGAATTTCTGATTTGGTGCAGGAAATCAAATCTGACCGCTTCGATGCCGCGATTATTGAAGACATTGTTGCAGAAGGGTATTTCAAATCAAATGATGACCTGCAAGGCTTTGTGATTCCTGATGCGAAAGCGGAAGAAGCCGGTTCAGCAATTGCTTTCAGAAAGGACAGTGAACTGACAGACAAATTCAATAAAGCGCTCAAGGAAATGGAAGATAACGGAGAGCTTGAGAAATTGAAGAAAAAATGGTTCACTGGCGAGAAGTAAAAAAAGCGGCTCAACTTTTTCGTTGAGCCTTTTTATTGAATAGGAAACTTTTTTCCTGTAAGAAAAGGAGACAAAGGCTATGAATTTGGATTTTTCAGCAACGATCCCCCAAATTCCTTTTATATTAGAAGGCTTGGCAATTACATTAAAAATTGTTGTTGTATCTGCTATTATCGGACTTATACTCGGTATTGTGCTAAGCTTATGCAAGATCAGCACATTCCGCCCGTTTATCTGGATCGCTGATTTTTATACATCAGTGTTCCGAGGCACGCCTTTAGTGCTGCAGCTTATGATTGTCTATTTTGGCCTTCCTCAGCTGCTCGGATTTCAAATTGACCAGTTTTGGGCTGCGGTTGTCGCATTGTCTTTGAATTCCGCCGCTTATGTATCGGAAATTATCAGAGCCGGAATCAATGCCATTGATAAAGGGCAAAAAGAAGCTGCTGTTGCACTCGGTGTCCCGTATGGAAAAATGATGAAGGATCTGCTGCTGCCGCAGGCCTTCAAAAATATATCACCTGCAATTGTGAATGAATTAATTACGTTAACAAAAGAATCGGCGATCGTCACCGTCATCGGGCTTGGTGATGTCATGAGACGCGCATATCAAGCTGGCGCCGCCACTTACAATTACCTTGAGCCGCTCATTATCGCGGGATTGATTTATTATGTGCTTGTCCTGATTTTAACGTTTATCGGCAAGGCTGTAGAAAGGAAGCTGAAATCCAATGATTAAGGTTGAAAAGCTGTCAAAATCATTTGGGAAACACGAAGTATTAAAAAACATTTCAACAACAATCGCTGAGGGTGAGGTTGTTGCCGTGATCGGTCCTTCAGGCTCAGGCAAATCTACGTTCTTACGCTGTTTAAACCTGTTGGAAAAGCCTAACGGCGGAACCATTACAATAAAAGACACAGAGATTACGAAGCCAAAAACCAACACATTAAAGGTCCGGGAAAACATCGGGATGGTTTTTCAGCATTTTCATCTCTTTCCGCACAAAACGGTTCTCGAAAACATCATGTACGCGCCTGTCAATGTAAAAAAAGAATCAAAACAGGCTGCACAGGAGAAAGCTGAGGACCTGCTCCGCAAAGTCGGTTTGTTTGAAAAGCGAAATGACTATCCAAACCGTTTGTCTGGCGGACAAAAACAGCGTGTCGCGATTGCCAGGGCTCTTGCGATGAATCCGGACATCATGCTGTTTGACGAGCCGACCTCCGCCCTTGATCCAGAGATGGTCAAAGAAGTGCTACAGGTGATGAAAGAGCTGGTCGAAACCGGCATGACCATGGTGATTGTCACACATGAAATGGGCTTCGCAAAAGAAGTGGCAGACCGTGTGCTGTTTATGGACCAAGGAATGATTGTCGAAGACGGCAATCCGAAGGAATTTTTTATGTCGCCAAAATCCAAAAGAGCGCAGGACTTTTTAGAGAAAATATTATAGAATATAAAAAAGAAGAAGGCTGGCCGCCTCTTCTTTTTTATTGAAGAAACAAATAGAAATGGAGTCCGACATGTTTAAAATTGGTTACCGCACAATAAAGACCGCGCTTGGAACAGCTTTGGCTATTTATATAAGCCAGTTATTGCATTTGCAAAACTTCGCATCAGCAGGAATCATCACCATTTTGTGCATACAAATCACACAAAAACGGTCGCTTCAGGCCTCATGGGCCCGCTTTGCGGCATGCTGTCTGGCAATTGTTTTTTCTTATCTCTTTTTCGAGCTTATTGGCTACCACCCGTTTGTGATCGGAGCGCTTCTTTTGATATTCATTCCGATAACGGTTCTGTTAAAAATTAACGAGGGTATCGTCACCAGTTCCGTTATTATCCTTCATTTATACATGTCCGGCGGCATTACGCTTGCTTTCATCTGGAATGAAGTTCAGCTGATTACGGTTGGCATCGGCGTCGCTCTATTGATGAACTTGTATATGCCTAGTCTTGACCGGAAACTGATTGCCTACCGCAAAAAGATAGAGGATAACTTTGCTGTCATTTTTGCAGAAATCGAACGGTATTTGTTAACTGGTGAGCAAGATTGGTCAGGAAAAGAAATTCCGGAAACGCACCAGCTCATTACGGAGGCTAAAAACCTGGCATATCGAGATGTGCAAAACCACATTTTGCGTTATGAAAATCTGCATTATCATTATTTTAAAATGAGAGAAAAGCAATTTGAAATTATCGAACGCCTTCTCCCTAAAGTGACATCGATCTCCATTACGGTAGATCAGGGAAAAATGATCGCTGAATTTATTCATGATTTGCGGGAGGCGATACACCCTGGGAATACGGCGTACAAATTTCTGAAAAGACTTGCTGACATGAGAAAAGAATTTGAGGAGATGCCGCTTCCTGCGACTAGAGAGGAATTTGAAGCGAGGGCCGCTCTCTTCCATCTTCTCGGCGAAATGGAACAATATTTAGTGATTAAAAGTTATTTTAAAGGAATAAAAGCGCAAAAATCACTCGGATGATTCGCATGAGCTCTTCCTTCATTGGTCAACCTAATGAAAAAGGAGGAGCTTATGCGTTTTTTCTTATGTTCGATTTTTATGATGATTTCACCGATTTGGCCGCTCGGCGAAAATCCGCTGCCGGGTGATCCATATGTTATTGTCAACAAGCAAACAAATGAACTTGCTGTTATCCTCGACAACAAAGTAGAAGGCGTGTATAGTGTGGCGACTGGAAAAACAGATGATTTGACGCCTGAAGGAGAGTTTTCGGTAACGGTAAAAGCGGAAAATCCTTACTACAGAAAGAAAAATATTGAAGGGGGATCTCCTGATAACCCGCTTGGGGCAAGATGGATCGGATTTGACGCGAAAGGAACGGACGGGCGGATTTATGGAATTCATGGGACAAACCGAGAGGAATCAGTAGGGAAATTTGTGTCTAACGGCTGTATACGTATGCATAACGATGAGGTTGTTCATTTGTTTCAAACGATACCAGTAGGAACGAGAGTGCTGATCACGGACGACAACCGCTCTTTTGAGGATATTGCCATCGAGCATAAAGCTCTGATAAAAAAGCAGGATATTCCCAATGAATAAGGCGCCTGCTTTTTTATCGTTATAAAAACATGACGATTCCTGAGAGTACAGTTGAAAGAATAAAAACTCCCAAAATCACGATCAAAACGCTTTTCATCAGTTTTTGAGACATGATTTTCACTCCTTAAACAATCTGTCTATATTTTAGCGTGTTTTGAATGGGCGGACAAGCGAAATCTATTAGCGAAAGCAGGGATGCAAATGAACAGGCTTGACCATATCGGGATAGCCGTTTTTTCGATAAAAGATGCTAGAAGCTTTTATGAAAATGTATTGGGGCTTGCATTTCTTCATCAAGAAACGGTTAAAGAGCAAAAGGTGAATGTTGCTTTTTTTCAAGCTGGTGGCGTCAAACTTGAGCTGATAGAGCCGTTGACAGCTGACAGCCCCGTCCGTTTATTTTTGGAGAAGAAAGGGCAGGGACTGCATCATATTGCGTTTTTGTGCAACGGCCTATCTGAACAGCTTCAAGCATTGTCTGACCGGCATGTTCAATTGATTGACAGGTACCCAAGACAGGGAGCGAACGGGAAAAAGATTGCGTTTATTTCCCCTCGGGAAACAAACGGTGTTCTTGTAGAGCTTTGTGAACCGAAAGGAGACCAACTCAATGAACATGAATGAGCACATGGATCATTTATACACGAAACGCAAGCAGGCAGAAGAAGGCGGAGGACAGGAAAAGCTGGCTCAGCAGCGGCAAAAGGGCAAGCTCACTGCTCGGGAAAGGATCATATTTCTTCTAGATCAGGACAGCTTTATCGAATTACATCCCTTCATGGAAAGTCAAGTGCTAACAAGAGAACAGCGCATGTTAGGGGATGGGGTCGTGACAGGGTACGGCACAATTGACGGCCGCTCAGTTTATGTATTTGCGCAAGACTTCACAGTGTTCGGAGGGGCGCTTGGCGAAACCCATGCCAGGAAAATCTGCGCTTTGATGGATCTGGCAGCAAAAAATAAGGCGCCGATTATCGGGCTGAATGACTCAGGTGGTGCGAGAATTCAAGAGGGTGTGGTATCATTAGATGGATACGGTCACATATTTTACCGAAACGTCTTATATTCCGGAGTCATTCCGCAAATATCGGTTATTTTAGGGCCGTGCGCTGGAGGCGCTGTATATTCTCCGGCACTCACAGATTTTATATTTATGGCTGAACAGACCGGCCGGATGTTTATTACCGGCCCGAAGGTGATTGAAAAAGTGACAGGGGAACAGGTTGATGCGGAGAGCTTAGGCGGAGCGGGGATACATAATGCCGTCAGCGGAAACGCCCACTTTTCCGGGCATACGGAAAAGGAGGTTCTGACAGGGGTGAGAAAACTGCTGTCTTATTTGCCGCTGAATGGCCGGACAACAGAGCCGAAGCCAGAGAAAGAGGCGTCCAGACCATTATTAAACCATCTTGTCCCTGCTGATACGACAAAGCCTTATGATGTTCGGAAGGTGATCAGGGAGCTGGCTGACCCGCAGTCTTTTTTTGAGATTCAGCCATTTTTTGCGAAGAACATTGTCATTGGGTTTGCAAGGCTGGGTGAAAAAGCAATCGGCATCGTGGCGAGCCAGCCGAAGCATCTGGCGGGAAGCCTGACGATTGACGCTGCTGATAAAGCAGCAAGGTTCATCCGTTTTTGTGACGCATTTGATATCCCGCTATTGACTGTCGAAGATGTCCCGGGGTTTCTGCCGGGTATTCAGCAAGAGCACAATGGAATCATCAGACATGGAGCAAAATTATTGTTTGCTTATGCTGAAGCGACTGTCCCAAAAGTCACACTCATCATTAGAAAAGCGTACGGCGGCGCCTATGTGGCCATGAACAGCAAAGCGATCGGAGCAGACCTTGTGTTTGCATGGCCGAATGCTGAAATCGCAGTGATGGGTCCAGAAGGTGCGGCATCGATTTTGTATGAAAAGGAAATCAAAGCTTCAGCTGACCCGCAAAAGACGAAACGCGAAAAAACAGCTGAATACAAAAAGCAAAACGCCGGCCCATACAAAGCGGCAGCTTGTGGAATGGTCGATGACATCATTTTGCCGGAAGAATCAAGGGGAAAACTGATTCAAGCTTTTCATATGCTTGCACATAAGACAGAAGAGAGACCGAAAAAAAAGCACGGTAACATACCGCTTTAATATGGAGGGACTTACAAATGGTGAATGAAAAACGCCTGCTGGAAGAATTTTTAGAGCTTGTCCAAATTGACTCAGAAACAAAGCACGAAGCTGAAATCTGCAAAGTGCTGAAACGAAAATTTTCTGATTTAGGTGTGGACGTTAAAGAAGACGATACAATGGATATCACGGGCCACGGAGCCGGTAACCTGATTTGCACGCTAAAAGGGACAAAACAAACAGATACGATCTATTTTACATCTCATATGGACACAGTTGTACCCGGAAACGGCGTAAAACCAGTTGTAGAGAACGGTTACGTCAAAACTGACGGCACGACGATTTTAGGCGCTGATGATAAAGCGGGATTGGCTGCAATGTTTGAGGCGATTAAGGTGCTGAAAGAAGAAAACATTGAACACGGCACGATTGAATTCATCATCACAGTAGGGGAAGAATCGGGTCTGATCGGAGCGAAGGCTCTTGACCGTTCTATGATCACTGCATCCTACGGCTATGCTCTTGATTCAGACGGAAAAGTCGGAAATATTATTGTGGCCGCGCCGACACAGGCGAAGGTAAGAGCGGCAATTTTCGGGAAAACCGCGCACGCCGGGGTTGAACCTGAAAAAGGCATTTCAGCGATTACAATCGCTAGCAAATCCATTTCAAAAATGCCATTGGGCCGTATCGATGAAGAAACAACAGCTAATATCGGCCGGTTTGAAGGCGGCACACAAACAAACATTGTGTGCGACGAAGTTCATATTCTTGCTGAAGCGCGCTCTTTAGTTCCTGAGAAAATGGAAGCTCAGGTTCAAAAAATGAAAGCTGCTTTTGAAGAGGCCGCAGCTGATATGGGCGGACGCGCAGAAGTCGAAATTGAGGTTATGTATCCGGGCTTTAAATATCAAGACGGCGACCAAGTTGTTGAAATCGCGAAAAAAGCGGCTGCTAAAATCGGACGTCCAAGCGAGCTGCAAACGAGCGGCGGCGGAAGCGACGCGAACGTAATCGCTGGTCATGGCATCCCGACGGTCAATCTTGCTGTCGGTTATGAGCAAATTCATACTAAAAATGAAAAAATGCCGGTCGAAGAGCTCGTTAAAACGGCAGAAATGGTTGTTGCCATTATTGAAGAGGCAGCAAAATAAAAAAAGAAAACCCGAGTGCTATTTCCCGCATCGGGTTTTTTTAGCTCCATTTCCTAAGCGGCCAAAATAACACATCCTGTTTTTTAGCGTAATGAAGCAAGGGGTCTGACTCTGGCAATGTAATGCCGTGAGCATCAGTCACCGTATTGACTGAAATTTCCGCTTCGGCGTTTTGCAACAGCCATGGATGATGATGGATGTCTTCGTAATAGAGTTTGTTTTGATTGGTAGTATAGAGCCTGTATCGTTCTGTCAGCCAGTAATCGAGCGAATACTTTTCTGCTGTAAAAGGCGCTGAAATGGGTCGGTATGCGGCGCGGAATACTGCTTCTTTGTCATTTTTCCGCTTGCTGACATAGTCAATGCGATCACCGTTTTTTTTGGCTTTCATATCCGCATAAAAATAAGGCAGATGAAAGAATGTGCGAGCGCCAAGGACGGCCAGCCGATGATCGGCATCTAAGCTAAAAAAATAAATGCCGGGCTTGCCTTTATACGTGACATAGGTGCGGAGGTTAAGCTCAGGAAATGCACGCGCACCGGGAATGGCAGGAAGATAACGCGCCCTCAGGTTCGTGAGCATAAAGGGAAGCATGCTGATCCAAGCTTGCCCGTTATATGTATCTAATTCTAAAACGGACGGTACCAAAGCGCGAAGGATAGAAACTTCAACAGGCCAGTGAGCAAATAAGACATCATTCCAGGTTTGTCTCATGATCCAGATTCCTTCAGGTACAGAAATGTTTTTTTGCTGAAAGTGTTCCGTCAACGTATATGCTCCTTTCGTTTGGAGATGAGTAAAGGTATTCCCTATTTCCTTCTTTTTAAACGATACGGCTATTTTTTGGATGGCCATTTCTGCTTCAGCCATGATAAACAAGACTGTTTGACGCGGTATGCTTTGCAAGTAACAAAAAAACAACCCCGGCTTTTCGCGCGGGGTTGCTTTTTTATTTCACCGGCTCAGTAAGAGCGGCTGTTTTTTTACTTTTATGATGCGTCATCTGAAGGACGATGTTTTGCACTGTCAAAAACAGTCCGCTTGTAAACCAGTACAGCGGGAGGGCTGCCGGCACATTAAGCGAGAAAATCGTCATCATCACAGGGAAGATGAACACCATCAATTTTGCGGATTGCTGTGCCGCTTGGTTTTGCGGGACAGCGGAATATTTCGCGCTCAGTTTTTGAGCGACATAGGCCTGGATAAAGTACATTGCTCCCGCACTAAGAGACACGAGAATGTCAGATTGTCCTAAACTGAACCATAAAAACGAGTGTGACGCAATTTCAGGTGTAGAGCGAATCGCGTAATAAAACCCAATCACAATAGGAAACTGAATCAGCATTGGGAGACATCCCATAGCAAGCGGATTGATGTTGTTCTCTTGATACAGCTTCATCATTTCCATTTGCAGTTCTTTTTGTTTTTCAGGGTCCTTCGTTTTTTTCAATTTGGCCTGAATGCTGTCAACCTGAGGTTTAATAACGGCCATTTTCTCTTGGAACACGCGCTGTTTTTTGAACTGATTAACAAACAAAGGCAGTACAACCATACGCACAATAATGGTTACGAGGATAATAGAGAGTCCGTATTCTCCGTGAAACAGCCCGGCAACACCCTTAAGCAGCGCGGAAAACGGTTCGATTAAATAATCGTGGAAAAAACCTACGTTGCTGAGGCCTCCCACCTGATTAGTCGCTGCAAATGCAGCATTGCCCGAGCATAATACGATCAAAAAGATACCCATAGCCAAAAGTTTTTGATATGTTTTTAACAATTTTGTTCTCCTCCTTTTTATAAATGCGGTTTATAAAAGAAGAGAACCGGCGTCTTCCTCATCGTTCACAGGCGAATTCATGCGGAAGACTTTACGTATCCAAGTTGTAATGCGATGATATATAATAATAAGAAAGTCTGTTCGGTTAATGTGAAAGACCGTCTGATGTTCATCTGTTCGTTTTGATTTCCATTGCTCGCCCGCACGGCACTCCCGTAAGAGAAATGCAATCCCGATTGCCGTCAGAGCAGGAAGAATAATTGTGAAAAAATCGACTAAGAATAAAACGTCATTTATCGATTCCACAAACATTGTCACCACATCCATTCAATACCTTCATTTTACTATATGTACAAGCTGTTGTCTAATGAACGAAAAGGAGATTTGTTTATGCCGGGAAAGAGCCGAATTATTTTCCATATTGATATGAATAGCTTTTATGCGTCGGTTGAAATGGCATATGATCCGGCTCTCCGGGGAAAGCCGGTCGCAGTTGCCGGAAACGTAAAGGAGCGAAAGGGCATCGTGGTAACATGCAGCTACGAAGCAAGAGCGCGCGGCGTCAAAACAACGATGCCGGTTTGGCAAGCGAAGCGCCATTGTCCTGAGCTCATCGTTCTTCCGCCGAACTTTGACCGCTATAGAAACTCTTCACGAGCGATGTTTACCATTCTTCGTGAATATACTGACCTAGTGGAGCCTGTCTCCATCGACGAAGGCTATATGGACATGACCGATACACCATACAGCAGCCGGGCGCTGGAGACGGCAAAAGAAATCCAAAGCAGGCTGCAAAAAGAGCTGCTGCTCCCGTCAAGCATAGGGATCGCGCCGAATAAATTTCTCGCTAAGATGGCGTCTGATATGAAAAAACCGCTTGGAATCACGATTTTAAGAAAGAGGCAAGTGCCTGATATCCTGTGGCCGCTTCCTGTTGGAGAGATGCACGGAGTCGGCAAAAAGACAGCGGAAAAACTGAAGGGACTCGGCATCCATACAATCGGAGAGCTAGCTGCAGCTGATGAACACTCGCTGAAGCGCCTGCTTGGCATCAACGGTCCGCGCCTTAAAAATAAAGCAAATGGCATTCACCATGCGCCGGTTGACCCGGAGCGCATTTACGAATTTAAAAGCGTCGGCAACTCATCGACACTTTCCCATGATTCCAGTGATGAAGAAGAGCTGTTAGGCGTCTTTAGAAAGCTTGCCGCTTCTGTGAGTGACCGTTTACAGCGCAAGGAAGTCATGGCTTCGAAGCTTTTTATTATGATTAGATATGCGGATTGGAAAACCATCACAAGAAGCACCACGTTGAGAAACCCGATTGATCAAAAAAATGACATTTTGAAAGAAGCGGAGCACCTCTTTTTTAAACATTGGAATAAAAATCCTGTCAGGCTGCTTGGCATTACCGGAACGGATTTAGTAGAAAAAGAGCAGGCCTATAAACAGCTCGATTTGTTCAGCTTTAATGAAGATGCGAAGGATGAGCCCATTCAGCAGATGATGGAAAAGCTGAATAAAAAGTACGGTACCAAACTGATCAGAAAAGGGGCAACGTTAAAAAAAGAGGAGAGCAGAACAAAGGGAACAAGCTTTAATAAAGATTTTTTTCAAGATGAAAAGAAAAGCTGAATCGCTTGAAAAAAAGGGTGAATGTATGGTAATTTCTTTATTATAAATATCATTTTATTTTAATTTAAATTTTAAAATGATTAAACGTTTGCAGAAGGGACGTTAGAATATGTCAAAACAACAAATCGGCGTTATCGGACTTGCGGTCATGGGTAAAAATCTGGCTTTAAATATCGAAAGCCGGGGATTTTCTGTTTCTGTTTACAACAGATCAAGCAGTAAAACTGAGGAGTTTTTACAGGAGGCAAAAGGAAAAAATGTTGTTGGCACATACAGCATTGAAGAATTTGTCCAATCCTTGGAAACACCGCGCAAAATCTTATTAATGGTTAAAGCGGGAACTGCAACAGATGCGACAATTCAATCTCTTCTTCCTCATCTAGAGAAGGATGATATTTTAATTGACGGCGGTAATACATACTATAAAGATACACAGCGCCGTAACAAAGAACTCGCTGAAAGCGGCATTCATTTTATCGGAACAGGCGTTTCCGGCGGAGAAGAAGGGGCACTTAAAGGACCTTCTATCATGCCTGGCGGACAAAAAGAAGCACATGAGCTTGTAAAACCGATTCTTGAAGCCATTTCTGCAAAAGTTGACGGAGAACTTTGTACGACATATATCGGTCCGGACGGCGCCGGCCATTACGTAAAAATGGTGCACAACGGAATTGAATACGGAGATATGCAGCTGATCTCTGAATCATATTTCATTCTGAAACAGGTGCTGGGCCTTTCTGCTGATGAGCTTCATGAAGTTTTCGCTGAATGGAATAAAGGTGAGCTTGACAGCTACTTGATTGAGATTACAGCTGACATCTTTACGAAAAAAGACGAAGAAACAGGCAAACCGCTTGTTGATGTGATTCTTGATAAAGCAGGCCAAAAAGGAACAGGAAAATGGACAAGCCAAAGCGCACTTGACTTAGGTGTTCCGCTTCCGATTATTACTGAATCTGTATTCGCGCGCTTTATCTCAGCTATGAAGGAAGAGCGTGTGAAAGCGAGCGGCCTTCTTTCAGGACCAGAAGTGAAGCCTGTTACAGAAAATAAAGAAGAGCTGATTGAAGCGGTCAGAAAAGCGTTGTTTATGAGTAAAATCTGCTCATACGCGCAAGGATTTGCCCAAATGAAAGCTGCTTCTGAAGAATACAACTGGGACCTGAAATATGGTGAAATCGCTATGATCTTCCGCGGTGGCTGCATCATTCGCGCGGCATTCCTTCAGAAGATCAAAGAAGCTTACGATCGCGAGCCTGAGCTTGACAACCTGCTTCTTGACAGCTATTTCAAGAATATTGTAGAAAGCTACCAAGGAGCGCTTCGCCAAGTGATTTCACTTGCAGTTGCTCAAGGTGTGCCGGTGCCATCGTTCTCAAGCGCATTAGCCTACTATGACAGCTACCGCACAGCCGTACTGCCTGCAAACTTAATCCAAGCACAGCGCGACTACTTTGGCGCTCATACTTATGAGCGTACTGACAAAGAAGGCATCTTCCATACTGAATGGATGAAGTAATCAATAGAAACCCCCGAAGCTTTAGAGCTTTGGGGGTTTTGTTATTAAAGAGAGTGCTATACCTTTGTGACAGCTGCAAAAAAGCCGAAAATGCTTACAAGCATTTTCGGCTTTTTTTCTTATATATTCCACCAGTGTAAGCCGTCTTTCGCCAAAAGATCATCAGATTCTTTCGGTCCCATTGAGCCTGATTCGTAGTTAGGAGATAAGGTTTTGTTTGCTGCCCATGTTTCAGAAATGGAGTCGACAAAGCTCCAAGAAAGGGCAACTTCATCCCAGTGTGCAAAGTTTGTTGCATCGCCAAGAAGACAGTCGTGAATTAGTTTTTCATATGCTTCAGGGGTGTTCAACTCGTCATTGCAATTGCTGCAATAATCGAGTTTGATTGGCTGTGCGTGTGCTGCTCCGCCAAGCTTTTTAGCATTTAAGTAAAGCGTAATGCCTTCGTCAGGCTGGATATGAATGACAAGCAAGTTTGGATTCATGTTGTTTTCATTGCCGTAGTACAGGTTCATCGGAATGTCCTTAAATTGAACGACAATTTTTGTGGACTTTTCTTTCATTCGTTTTCCGGTACGGATATAGAATGGAACACCAGCCCATCTGAAGTTGTCGATCAAGAGCTTGCCGGCAACAAAGGTTTCTGTATTGGAGTCAGGAGCGACATTATCTTCTTCTGTATAAGAAGGAACAGGCATACCGTCAATTTCACCGGCTTGATATTGTCCGCGCACAAAGTATTCATTCACTTCATCTTTTGCAATAGGGCGCAGTGCTCTCAGCACCTTCACTTTTTCGCTGCGGATTTCTTCTGTGTTCAATTTGATCGGCGGCTCCATTGCAAGGAGGGCAACCATCTGCATAATATGGTTTTGCACCATGTCGCGCAGGGCGCCTGATTTTTCGTAATATCTTGCACGGTCTTCTACGCCAAGTGATTCGCTAGACGTAATTTGAATGTTTGAGATGTAGCGGTTTGTCCAGAGCGGTTCGAAAATCGCATTGGCAAATCGAATCACTTCAATGTTCTGAACCATTTGTTTGCCTAGATAATGGTCGATTCTGTAAATTTGATCTTCCGTAAACGCTTCACGGATTTCTTTATTCAATGCCTGTGCGCTTGGCAGATCATGGCCGAACGGTTTTTCGATGACAAGGCGGGACCAGCCGGTTGTAGCTGTTACACCCTCTGATTTTAATGTTTTTGCAATCGTTCCGAAGAATTCAGGAGCCATTGCCAAGTAGAACATTCTGTTGTTAGGAATTTGATATGTATCTTCCAGCTGGTTAAGCAATACGTTAAGCTCTTGATAAGAGCCAGGGTTTGTCACGTCAAACGGGTGATAGTAAAAATGAGACGTGAAATCATCTATATGCTTATCTGCAGATGAGGAAATGGATGTTTTAACAGTTTGGCGAAGATCCTCATTAGACCAAGGTCTTCTTCCAACTCCTACCACTGCAAACTCTTCTCCGATTTGTCCGTTTTGATATAAACGGTGAATAGACGGATACAATTTTCGTTTTGCTAAATCTCCAGTTGCACCGAATATGACAATTACTGCTTTTGGTTGTTGGTTTGTTTTCACTAAAAGTACCTCACTTTATTCGAAGCTTTATTTTAGTACACCCCGTATATTTCCTTCATTTTAAATCTAAAATTCAACGAAAGCAAACATTTAAGCCCTTTTTTAAGCAGAATGCTGAAAAAATGTTTCTAGCACGAAAGGATTGTTCTTTTCAGAGGCAAGATTCACATTTTGCGCTTGATCCTGTATTCTTGTAGGTATCTGGTTCTAGTAGGAGGAAGGAAACGTGGAATTACTTTTTTTAGGGACGGGAGCCGGCATTCCCGCCAAGGCGAGAAATGTAACGTCGGTGGCATTAAAATTGCTTGAAGAAAGGCGTTCGGTATGGCTTTTTGACTGCGGGGAAGCCACACAGCATCAAATTTTACATACAACGATTAAACCTCGTAAAATAGAGAAAATCTTTATTACACACATGCACGGCGATCATGTATACGGACTTCCGGGGCTTCTGGGGAGCCGTTCCTTTCAAGGCGGAGAGGACGAGCTTACAGTGTACGGACCTAAAGGGATCAAGGCGTTTATTGAAACAAGCCTTGCCGTCACGAAGACCCATTTGACATATCCGCTTGCGATCCAGGAAATTGAAGAAGGAATCGTGTTTGAGGACGATCAGTTTATTGTCACAGCGGTATCTGTTATTCATGGAGTGGAAGCCTTCGGGTACCGTGTGCAGGAAAAAGACGTACTGGGTTCCTTGAAGGCTGATGTATTAAAAGAAATGAACATCCCGCCCGGACCTGTATATCAGAAAATCAAAAAAGGCGAAACGGTAACGCTTGAAGACGGACGAATTATCAATGGCAATGATTTTCTGGAGCCTCCTAAAAAGGGAAGATCTGTTGTGTTCTCCGGTGATACGAGAGTAAGTGACAAACTAAAAGAGCTTGCGAGGGATTGTGATGTGCTAGTTCATGAAGCAACCTTTGCTAAGGAAGACCGTAAACTTGCTTATGATTATTATCACAGTACAACGGAACAAGCGGCTGTAACAGCGAAAGAAGCAAGAGCGAAGCAGCTCATTTTAACCCATATCAGCGCAAGATATCAGGGAGATGCTTCTTTGGAGCTTCAAAAAGAAGCGGTTGACGTTTTCCCCAATAGCGTGGCGGCATATGATTTCTTAGAGGTAAACGTCCCGCGAGGCTGAAGGCGGAGCTCTTATTTGACAATTTGTGATGACGTTGTATAATAAAACGTAATCATTACGCTTTATAAGGAGATGTTAATCATGAGAGTAAATGTTACTTTAGCCTGCACTGAAACGGGAGACCGAAATTACATCACAACAAAAAATAAACGCACCAATCCAGACCGTTTAGAGCTGAAAAAATATTCACCGCGTTTAAAGAAATATACCCTTCACCGTGAAACAAAATAATATAAAAGACCGGGAATCCCTTACGGCCCGGTCTTTTTTTACGTTAATTGACTGCCTGGTAAAGAGGAGCGGCCTGCTGGCACGCTGCGCACCATACGTCATAAATAGCCAAGTGAACGATATGAGGTTCATCATGATGGATGTTGTGGGAGCTGTTTTTAGCTTGAATCCAGCCGCTTTGGTTAGATAGAGACAATATGCTGCTGTGCAAGTTTTGCCACTCCTGTTCAGCAGCGAATTTCTCAGTCCGTTCTCCTGATGACAACACAAGAAGAGGCATGTTTCCTAAGTGGACTTGCCGCTTTTTGAGCTCCTGCAGACTTTTTGAAAACTCTGCATGTGTGCCCTCAAGCATCATCTTCCTCGTATGTGATTTGTACATTTCTTCGGGTATAAAGGTAAAGCTGGCGCAATCACCTAAAGCTGGGTCAAGAAGGACCATGCCGATAATATCATACTTGTTTTTGCAGGCCCATAAACCGGTGATGACAGCTCCGTATGAGTGTGAAACAGCCAAATAAGGAGGTTTTACATCAGCTGCTTTAAGCAAACTCTCCAATTCTTTCACTTGTTGATCAGCTGTTCGTTTAGCTCTGCTTTGCCCGCTTTTTCCTATGCCTGCCCGATCATATGTGAAAATGCCAAATTCATCATCAATGTCCGCCATTAATGGTTTCCACGTCTCAGAAGAAGTACCATAGCCGGCCTCAAAGACAATCGTTACACCGCTTGATCCTTTCCGGTGCTGTGTATGAAATGCACATCCGTCAATTGTATATGTCTTTTCCATCCAAGCTGATTTCATTGGAGTCATCTCCTCTAATTGGTTCTACTAGGGAGACGGAGAACCTTAGCCGATCGTTTCTCTAAAAATAAAAAAAGAGATATCCTCTACAGGATATCTCTTATGGGCATTACCAGCCTCTTTCGTATTGAACAGGGGCCGGAATCTCTGTATTGAGCTGTTTCGCAGCAGTTCTTGCAAAGAATGGATCCCGCAAAAGCTCTCTGCCGATAAAGATGAGGTCGGCACGTCCGTTTTGCAGAATTTCTTCAGCCATTGAACCGTCTGTAATCATGCCGACGGCACCAGTAGCCATGTCCGCCTGTTCACGGATTTTCTCAGCGAAGCTGACTTGATAGCCAGGGAATACGTTAATGTCTGCGTGAACAAGGGCGCCTGAGCTGCAGTCAATTAAGTCAACACCCTGCTCCTTCATCCATTTTGCAAAACCGATGTGATCGGCAATGTCTAAGCCTTTATCAGTGTAGTCAGAAGCAGATACACGGACAAATAAAGGACCGTCCCATACTTGTTTGACTTCATCAATGATCTCTCTCAAGAAACGATAGCGGTTTTCAGGTGAGCCGCCGTATTCATCTGTGCGATGGTTGGAAAGCGGAGACAAAAATTCATGAATTAAATATCCGTGCGCCGCATGAATTTCAATCACATCAAAGCCGGCTTCTTTTGCGCGGGCAGCCGCTTGCTTGAACTCCTGGACCGTTTCTTTTACTTTTTCTGCTGACATTTCTACAGGTGTTGCTGATTGTTCGTCAAACGCAATCGCCGATGGAGCGAAGATATCTCCTTCAAGCTCAGCTTTACGTCCGGCATGGGCAAGCTGAATGCCGATTTTTGAACCTTGTTCTTTGACCTGCTCAGTCAGTTTGGCAAAGCCTTCAATATGCTCGTCGCTCCAAATGCCTAAGTCTTGGTCAGTGATTCGTCCTTGAGGGTTAACCGCTGACGCCTCTACAATAATCAGTCCGACCTGGCCGATTGCGCGCGATATGTAATGTGCCATGTGGAACGGTGTCAATTTTCCGTCCTTTTCATGAGAAGAATACATGCACATTGGCGACATGACAATGCGGTTTTTTAACGTCATATCTTTAATTGTAATAGGTGTAAATAATTTTCTGGCCATTTCTTTCGCCTCCCGTAAGGTTTTTAGAGATTGATTATATCAAGTCATTTCTTTCCCGTCATATAAACTGCTCAAAAGAACCGCTTTTGTCAAATATTTCTGTATAATAGACGAGAAATCAGTTTATTTTTCAGTATTGAAGCATTTTTATTCATAGGAGGGGCGGAATCAATGAATTGGCAGACGAAGGACGAATTGCTGGCACTTTTAACTTCTCTTGTGCAATACGAAAGCATCACCGGTTCAAAGGGCGAGGCAGCGCTTGCAGAGTATCTTTATTTTATTTTGAAGGACAAGCCCTATTTTCAAAAGCACCCTGATGATGTAACACTTCATCCGATGGACGATGGCAGATCTTTTCTTACGGCTCTAGTCAAAAAGAAGAATGTCAAAAAGACAGTGCTTCTGCTGAGTCATTTTGATGTCGTTGACATAGAAGATTACGGCGAATTTAAACATATGGCTTGCAAGCCTGCTGAGCTTTTGAGCTCCTTTTTAGAGAAAAAAGAGCTGCTCCCGGAACGTGTGAGAAGAGATGCCGAAAGCGGAGACTGGCTGTTCGGAAGAGGGACGATGGATATGAAAGCGGGGCTTTGTGTTCAACTGTCGATGCTGGAGAGGGCAATGAACGGACATTTTGAGGGCAATCTGCTGTTGATAACGGTTCCGGACGAGGAAGTGAATTCAAGAGGCATGATTGAAGCGGTTCCTGCATTGAAGGAAATGGAGAAAAAGCATGATATCACATTAACCGCTTGCCTGAATGCCGAACCGATGTTTGAAAAATTTCCCGGCGATCAGCAGCAATATTTTTATACAGGAAGCATTGGCAAGGTGCTTGCGGGTTTTTTCTGCAAGGGGATTGAGACACATGTTGGAGAGCCGTTTTCAGGCCTAAACGCGAATTTAATGGTATCTGAGATTAACCGTTTGCTTGAACTGAATGCTGATTATTGCGAAAAGGTTGATGGCGAGGTCACTCCGCCGCCGGTAAACTTAATGCAAAAGGACTTGAAAGAGGCATATTCAGTCCAGACACCGCATACAGCTGTCACATTATTTAATGTGCTGTCAATGAAACGCTCAGCTAGTGAGCTGCATCAGATGCTGCTTAAAACAGCAGAACAGGCGGCGGAGGAAATCATGTCGAACGTTCGGAAGAAAACACAGGATTTTCAACAATTTGAGCCATTTCAGCCGATTGAGCGGGACGTCACTGTTTTGACATTTGATGAGCTGGTCTCGCGTGCAAAAAAGCGTGCGGGGATCTCGGAAACAGAGCGGGCTCTAAATTATGCCTTTGCTAACAGGGGCGAGCTTGGAGACAGGGATTTTTCGACGAAAATTGTTTCTGAGCTTGCTTCGCTTTGTAAGGAGGATGCGCCGCTCATCGTTCTGTTTTATAGTCCGCCGCTTTATCCAGCTGTTTCTTCAAAGGATGATCAATTGATCAGAAATACAGCAGATCAGTTAAAGCATTATGCGGCTGAGCGATACGGCATTGCATTACGGGAGGTCCAGTACTTCCCCGGACTTTCGGACTTGAGTTATCTTCAGCTGGAAAAACAGGAGGTTGATGCATACACAAGCAATATGCCGCTCTTTAACAGAGGATATTCATTGCCAAACGGTAAAACTCAGGCTTTATATGTTCCGGTTTTAAATGTCGGTCCGGCTGGTAAAGACCCGCATAAATGGACGGAAAGATTGTATATGCCTTATTCCTTTGAAGTGCTTCCCGATTTGCTTTCATTTACAATCTCCGCGCTATTAAAGCAATCAGAGTCTGCCGGTCAGCTGTTGCGGGGAAAATAAAAAAACAGAAGGCACTGTGCCTTCTGTTTTTGTCTTACATCTAAGAATGTCTCTCTAAGGCGGCACCGGCAAACTGTTCTTTGATTTCTGCGCTCCGTTTAGCTGTTTCTTCAATACAGTGAATAATTGCTTCTTCAAAGCGGGAGTCCTGTAAAGCGCGAAGACCTGCCTCTGTAGTGCCCCCAGGACTGGTGATTTCTTTACGTAGCTTTTCCGGCTGTTTGCCGCTTTGGAGGAGCATATCTGTTGCCCCTGCCATTGTCTGCAAAATGAGTGCTTTTGCCGTTTCTTTATCTAATCCTACTTTTTGTGCCGCTTTTTCCATCGCCTCAATATAACGATACACATAGGCCGGGCCGCTGCCTGCGATTGCAGTGACAGCGTCAAGATGCCGCTCCTCAACCAGTGTTGCATCACCGATTGTTTCCAATAGAGCTTTTGCGGCACTAATATCATTCTGGCTTGCTTCAGCGCTTACGGAAAATCCGGTTGCTGATTTTCTGATTGCCGCTGATGTATTAGGCATGACGCGAATGACCGGGAGCTTTCTGCCAAAATAATGCTGAATGGTTTCGATGGTAAGGCCTGCAAGTACTGAAATGACAAGCTGGTCCTTGATATACGGCCGGATGCTGTCGATGCTTTCCGCCGCGTCTTTCGGTTTGAAAGCGAGGATAATGATATCGGTGTGAGTGAAAAACTCATTTTTATCTCTGCATGGACGCACGCCGTACGTTTCCTTTAATTCAATCAGACGCTCGTCATTTGAGCGATTTGTAATATAGATATGTTCTGGTTTTGTGATGCCGCTCTGCAAAATGCCGTTGATCATTGCTTCTGCCATTGACCCGGCGCCGACAAATCCTATCTTTTTCATTGATATCCTCCTTCTATCAGAACAACAAAAAAACCTTTTCATCACGTAAAGGACGAAAAGGTTCGCGGTACCACCCTCATTAGCACAAATTGTGCTCAGCTCAAATCCCGTAACGCGGGAAACGTTTAGGTTTTCCTAACCGCGACTTAAGGGCAGGTTCTACAAACAAGCGGGCCGCAACACCTTTCAGCCGGGGGTATCGCTCTCTTAGGCCATTGCCTTGTATACTATTCCTCGTCATAGCGTTCCAATGGTTCTCGTTTTAGTTTGTTGTTCATTATGCAATGGCGGACAAGCTAATGTCAATAGCTTTTTCAAAAAGGTTTGTTCTCATTCTGCAATAATGACACAAGACCGAGAAAAAGCTAAAATATGAATAATGAATGAAGACAAGGAGCGAAAGGATGACAACTGAAGATGTAATTGCGATCCGCGTCCCGACGCCGTTTGCTGTCGGCGATGTTATCGTTTACCTCGTAAAAGGTGATGCGCTGACACTTATCGATGCCGGGCCGAATACAAAAGAGGCTGCCAGAGCCCTACAAGAGCAGCTTGCCGCTGTAAATGTGAAAATGTCAGATATCGAGCAGGTTGTACTAACTCACCATCATGCTGACCATGCAGGCTTGCTTGATGTCTTTTCAGATGAAATCGAAGTGATTGGGCATGCGTTCAACGAACCTTATATCAGCCGAAATCAAGCCTTTATGGATTGGCAAAAACGTTTTTTTCAAAAGCTGCTGCCTGAATTAGGCGTTCCATTTGATACGGGGAAGGCGGAAAAGCTGATTCGGTCAGCGTACGCATTTTCCTGTACGAGATCTCTGACAAAATCAATCAGAGAAGGTATGGGCATAGATGGGCTTGAGGGCTGGTCTGTGTTGGAGATGCCTGGACATGCTGAATCGCATATCGTTCTGTTCCATGAAAAAAGCGGAAGGATGCTTGGCGGCGATCTACTGCTGGCCAACAGCTCGTCTAATCCGATTTTGGAAGCGCCGAAAACGGGAGACGTCAGGTCAAAACCTTTAGTGGATTATCAGCGGTCATTGCGAAGGCTGTCTCAACTTGATCCAACAATCGTATTTCCTGGTCACGGCGAGCCTATCACCAGTGTACAAGCGCTGATTGAGAAGCGTTTTGACAAGCAGAGGAACAGGACGGAGGATGTGCGTCGCATGCTGGATGAAAAGCCGATGACCGCTTTTCAGGTCTGTCAGCAGCTTTTTCCTGCTGTATATGAAAAGGAATTGTTTTTAACGATGTCAGAAACGGCAGGTCACCTTGATGTGTTGGAGGCTGAAGAAGCCATCACGTCATATTGGGAAGGAAATACCGCATACTTTAAAACAATGAAGAGGTGAAATGGGTGAAACATATAGCGGGAAAAAGGATTTGGATAACCGGCGCTTCAGGAGGGCTTGGTGAAAGAATCGCATACTTATGCGCGGCTGAAGGAGCCCATGTCCTGCTGTCGGCTAGACGCGAGGATCGTTTGATAGAAATCAAAAGGAAAATAACCGAGGAATGGAGCGGACAGTGTGAGATTTTTCCTCTGGATGTCGGTCGCCTAGAGGATATCGCCCGGGTCCGCGATCAGATCGGCTCGGTTGATGTACTGATTAACAATGCAGGCTTCGGTATATTTGAAACGGTTTTAGACTCTACATTGGATGACATGAAAGCGATGTTTGATGTGAATGTCTTCGGCCTGATCGCCTGTACAAAAGCGGTGCTTCCGCAAATGCTTGAGCAAAAAAAGGGCCATATCATCAATATCGCCTCTCAAGCGGGGAAAATCGCAACACCGAAGTCGAGCCTGTATTCCGCGACCAAACATGCCGTGTTAGGTTACTCAAACGCTTTGCGGATGGAGCTTTCGGGAACCGGCATTTATGTGACAACAGTCAACCCGGGACCGATTCAGACGGACTTTTTTTCCATTGCTGATAAAGGCGGGGACTACGCCAAAAATGTCGGCCGCTGGATGCTTGATCCTGATGACGTGGCAGCTCAAATTACAGCTGCAATTTTTACGAAAAAGCGGGAGATCAATCTTCCGCGTTTAATGAATGCCGGCACTAAGCTGTATCAGCTGTTTCCAGCTCTTGTAGAAAAGCTGGCAGGACGCGCGCTCATGAAAAAATAATGATAGAACTGCCTGTGGTGGAGTGGCTTGTTTCTCACGAGGCAGTTTTTGATAGTGGAAGGGAGAGATTGTTGAATGTCATTTCATTCAGAAGTCCTTCATGCTCTGCTTAAAGATCTGTTTATTCAGAAACTGATTGATGCAGAGCCTGTATTCTGGGAAAATTCAGGCAAGAAAGAGGGGCCATTACCCCGTGCAGATGAGTGGGCAACCGAGATAAAGGAAGCGGAAAAAAGAATGCGGCGGTTTGCACCTTACATTGCCGAGGTGTTTCCTGAGACGAAAGGCGCTAAAGGAATCATCGAGTCTCCGCTTTTTGAGGTGCAGCATATGAAGGAAAAGCTGGAAGCAACATATCAGCAGCCATTTCCGGGAAGATGGCTTTTAAAGTGCGACCATGAGCTTCCGATTTCAGGATCGATTAAAGCGAGGGGCGGGATTTATGAAGTGTTAAAGCATGCTGAAAATCTCGCGCTTCAAGAAGGAATGCTTCAGGAAACCGATGATTACCGCATCTTACAGGAAGAGCGGTTTACCGGGTTTTTCTCCCGCTATTCGATTGCTGTCGGTTCGACAGGAAATCTAGGTTTAAGCATCGGCATCATCGGCGCGGCACTCGGGTTTCGCGTGACAGTGCATATGTCCGCCGATGCTAAGCAGTGGAAAAAGGATCTCCTCCGCCAAAAGGGAGTTACTGTTATGGAGTACGAAACAGATTACAGCGAAGCGGTGAACGAAGGGAGACGGCAGGCGGAACAAGATCCATTCTGTTATTTTATTGATGATGAACATTCTCGACAGCTGTTCTTAGGATATGCTGTTGCTGCAAGCCGATTAAAAACACAGCTTGACTGTATGAATATAAAGCCAAGTCTTGAGACGCCTTTGTTTGTGTATCTGCCGTGCGGAGTCGGCGGAGGACCGGGCGGTGTAGCATTTGGGCTGAAGCTTTTATACGGAGATGATGTTCATGTGTTTTTCGCAGAACCAACTCATTCACCTTGTATGCTGTTAGGGCTTTATTCAGGACTTCACGAGAAGATCTCCGTCCAGGATATCGGCCTGGATAATCAGACGGCTGCTGACGGACTTGCCGTAGGGAGGCCGTCAGGATTTGTCGGCAAGCTGATTGAACCGCTTCTGAGCGGCTGTTATACGGTAGAGGACAATACGCTTTATACTTTGCTTCATATGCTGGCTGTATCTGAAGATAAATATTTAGAGCCCTCTGCTCTTGCCGGCATGTTCGGGCCGGTTCAGCTTTTTACGACAGAAGAGGGAAGGCGCTATGCTCAGAAATATAAGATGGAACATGCCGTACATGTCGTCTGGGGAACGGGAGGAAGCATGGTTCCAAAAGATGAAATGGCTGCGTATAACCGAATCGGTGCTGATTTGCTAAAAAAACGAAATGAAAAATAAGCAGACAGTGAAAAGGTTTTCCGTTACAATCTTTGTAAGGGTTTTAACCTACAGAGAGTCAGGTGTAAACAGTGAAAAATAAAGAACTTAACCTACATACTTTATATACACAGCACAATCGGGAGTCTTGGTCTGGTTTTGGGGGGCATTTGTCGATTGCTGTATCTGAAGAAGAGGCAAAAGCTGTGGAAGGATTGAATGATTATCTATCTGTTGAAGAAGTGGAGACGATCTATATTCCGCTTGTTCGCTTGCTTCATTTACATGTCAAGTCTGCGGCTGAACGCAATAAGCATGTCAATGTTTTTTTGAAGCACCCACATTCAGCCAAAATTCCGTTTATTATCGGCATTGCCGGCAGTGTCGCAGTCGGAAAAAGCACGACGGCGCGGATCTTGCAGAAGCTGCTTTCGCGTTTGCCTGACCGTCCAAAAGTGAGCCTTATCACGACAGATGGTTTTTTATTTCCTACTGCCGAGCTGAAAAAGAAAAATATGATGTCTAGAAAAGGTTTTCCTGAAAGCTATGATGTAAAGGCGCTGCTTGAGTTTTTGAATGACTTAAAATCAGGAAAGGACAGCGTAAAGGCCCCGGTGTATTCCCATCTAACCTATGACCGCGAGGAAGGTGTGTTCGAGGTTGTAGAACAGGCGGATATTGTGATTATTGAAGGCATTAATGTTCTTCAGTCGCCCACCTTGGAGGATGACCGGGAAAACCCGCGTATTTTTGTTTCCGATTTCTTTGATTTTTCGATTTATGTGGATGCGGAGGAAAGCCGGATTTTCACTTGGTATTTAGAGCGTTTTCGCCTGCTTCGGGAAACTGCTTTTCAAAATCCTGATTCATATTTTCATAAATTTAAAGACTTGTCCGATCAGGAGGCTGACGAGATGGCAGCCTCGATTTGGGAGAGTGTCAACCGGCCGAATTTATATGAAAATATTTTGCCGACTAAATTCAGGTCAGATCTCATTTTGCGTAAGGGAGACGGGCATAAGGTCGAGGAAGTGCTGGTAAGGAGGGTATGAAATTGTGCATCATATTGAACTGTATGTCTCTGATTTGGAGGCGTCTAGGCGGTTTTGGGGCTGGTTCTTAAAAGAACTTGGCTATAAAGAGTATCAAAAATGGAGCTCAGGCATCAGCTGGAAGAAAGATCGTTTTTACCTAGTGATTGTGCAGGCGAAAGAGCCATTTCTAGAGCCGAAATACCATAGATGCCGAGTCGGTCTGAACCATCTCGCATTTCATGCTAAATCCAAGCTTCAAGTCGATCAGATGACTGAAAAATTGACGGCAAAAGGTTATCGTGTGTTGTACCGAGACAGGCATCCTTTTGCCGGAGGAGACGGGCATTATGCAGTCTTTTGTGAGGATCCAGACCGGATTAAGGTAGAGCTCGTTGCCCCAAGCTGTTAATCGTGATCTTCGGACAGGCTGTTCAGCTTTTTCTCAATGCGATCCAGCTGCGCTTTTCGGTTTTTCGCATACTTGAAGCCTGTAACAGCCGCAAAGATGACAGCGGCAAATATAATAAATACAAACAGCTGAAACATCACATCACCTATATACATGTTCTTCACCTCATGTTTGCGGGAGAGATTCATTCTCTTCCGTTTTTTATGTAAAGCTGCTTTTCCAGACGGGAACCGTGTTTTGTGGTTGCCGTTTTCATCTGCCGATAGGCGACCGCTAAAAATGGCAGTCCGAGCAGGGTAATGCCGCTCAGGACAGAAAAAATAAAAATTGGCCGGCCAGCGCCAAACAGGTCTATACATATCCCTCCGACCCAGGGGCCGATGACGTTTCCGAGCTGGGAAAAACCGATTGCCCCGAAATAAGTGCCTTTTAATCCTGGTTTTGCAATCTGGTCTACAAACAAATCCATCATAGAGAACAAAAGCACTTCGCCGATTGTAAAAGTGATGACAATCATCACAAGTGATGAAACACCGTGTGATACGGTGAAAATGGCCATGCTGATACTAACCATCACATTACCGAGCATCAGAGAACAAAGCGGCGAAAAACGTTTTGCAAAATGGACAATGGGAAATTGCGTCGCCAACACAACGATTGCGTTTAATGTCAGCATCAGCCCATACAGCTTCGTTCCATTGCCGATCAAGGGGCTCTGCGCCATATACTGAGGGAATGTGGAACTCAATTGTGAGTAGCCGAAGGTGCATAGCGTAATGCCGACCAAAGCAATGGTAAAAAGATAATCCTTTTGCGTAACCATAAACGCTTCCCGCACGCTCAAATTTCGGGGCTGGGCTGGTGCTGATAAGGATGGATGTTTTTTAAATTGGAGGGCAAGCACAATTCCGTATAGTCCGTAAATGACTGCAGGCACCAAAAAGGGCGTAGTCGATTGCGATGAGCCGAAATATAGGCCAAGCACAGGTCCGAAGACAACGCCGATATTAATAGCCGCATAGCGTAAATTAAAAACTAGCAGTCTCGTTTTTTCTTCTGTCATATCAGACAGCAAGGCCTTTGAAGCGGGCTCAAACAGTGATTTGCAAAGACCGTTTAATGCGTTAACTACAAAAAACACCCAGAGATGAGATGCCGCCGCAAAGCCTGCAAATACCAGCATCCATCCGAAAATTGATACAAGCATCATGTTTTTTCTGCCGAATTTATCTGAGATATATCCGCCGTAAAAGCTTGCGAGGATGCCGACTGATGAGCTCGCGGCGATGACCAGCCCTGCATAGGAAGCTGATGCGCCTTGGACGGCTGTCAAATAAATCGCTAAAAAAGGAATGCTCATCGATGTTGCCATTCTGCCGAAAATGGTTCCGATTATAATTGTCCAGCTGATCGGGTGGATGTCTTTCCATTTCTTCATGAATTATATTCTCTCCTGTATGTATGATCTTTCTCTATCATATATGAAAAAATTTCCTTCTCCAATAGATCGTTCAAAATATTTCGTTATTGACATGTAGTATGCCTGATTGTATGAATGGCAATATACTATGCGTTGAGGATGCGTGTGGCGGGGGTTACATCTTGAAAGAAGGAAAATGACGGGATGTCCGATGAAAAGCAAAGCGATTGGTCAGTGAGAGTGTGTTAGTTTAAGCCGCCAGGACGTAGATCATATCGGCAGTGAAACCGGCTATGAGATCAAGATGTAAGCTGAAAACCGGCATGGGCCGCATGACAGAACAAGAGAGCACATCTCTTCGAAAAAGTGTATACGCGTGATCATGGACAGCTTATTCCGTTTTGCGCGAGTTCTGAGGGGGAATTTTACGCCAGGCCATATGAATCTATGGAGCGTGAGAAAATCCTGCTTTTTCTGTAAGCCTGAGACTGTTTATTTGTTTCAGGCGGTGTTTTCAAAGTGAAGCCGCATCAGCGGCTGAAAGCACTGGCAGTCATACGTTTAAGAGAACAAGCCTTGGTTTGTGACATAGTCATAAATGATATCTTCTATATGAGCATGCAAATCCTCATCTGGTTCTTCATTCCGTCTCTCTTCTAGAGCTGCTTTCAGGCTTTGTTTTTCATACGGGCTTAACGGATCTATAGCAACGTTTCTGCCGTATTGCCGCAATGCCTGTTCCATCATTTTTTCGACAAATTTCTCCATCATGACTCTCCTATCCTTATGCTTCGCTTTTATTCTACTAAATGTTTTTCTTCTCTCAAACCCTTGGATCATATTTTCTGTCAGACAAGAATCATTTACCAGTATAAAACGAACATACTTTCGCATATAATGAAAAACGAACATAAGTTCTTTTTAGAGGTGTGTATGATGAAAGAAAAAGTGATTTTTCTCGTTGACATGCAATCGTTTTATGCATCTGTAGAGAAAGCGGAAAATCCATATTTGAAAAATAAGCCCGTCATTGTTTCGGGTGACCCTGAAAAAAGGGGCGGAGTCGTATTGGCTGCCTGCCCGCTGGCGAAACAAAAGGGTGTGGTGAATGCTTCACGGCTGTGGGAGGCGCAGGAAAAGTGTCCTGAGGCTGTTGTGCTCCGGCCGCGTATGCAGCGGTATATTGATGTATCACTGCAAATTACGGCCATTCTCGAGGAGTATACAGACCTTGTGGAGCCTTATTCTATCGATGAACAGTTCATGGACATTACAGGCAGCCAGAAGCTGTTTGGGACGCCGATGGAGATCGCGAAAAGCATTCAGGGCAGAATCATGCGGGAGATCGGCGTTTATGCACGGGTCGGAATCGGCCCTAACAAAGCGCTGGCCAAAATTGCGTGTGACAATTTTGCAAAAAAGAATACGAACGGTATTTTTACCTTAACGAAAGAAAATATGAAAACCGAAATGTGGCCGCTCCCGGTGGGCAGCATGTTTGGCGTCGGGAGCCGCATGAAGCATCATTTAAATCGAATGGGCATCAGCACGATCGGCGGGCTCGCGGCTTTTCCGCTCGATCTTTTAAAAAAGAAATGGGGCATTAACGGCCACGTGCTGTGGATGACGGCAAACGGAATCGACTATTCCCCTGTGTCAACTTCGTCTCTGGACGGGCAAAAGGCGATAGGCCATGGAATGACTCTCCCGAGAGACTACGAACACTTTGACAAAGAAATCAAGGTCGTATTGCTTGAGCTGAGTGAAGAAGTGTGCAGGCGAAGCCGAAACGCCGGGGTCATGGGGCAGACGGTGTCAGTGAGCTGCCGGGGTGCTGATTTTGATTGGCCGACGGGCTTCAACCGGCAAGTGAAGCTGGCAGAGCCGACTAATTCTACGCAGGATGTATATGAGGCTGTACGCCGGCTGTTTCTTACATTTTGGGACGGGAAACCTGTCCGCCGTCTCGGTGTCAATCTGTCTCAGCTCTCATCTGATGACATATGGCAGCTCAATTTATTTCAGGATTATGCAAAGAAAATGAGCCTAGGCTATGTGATGGACGGCATTAAAAATCGATTCGGCGACACAGCAATCATCAGGGCGGCGTCACTGACAGCGGCAGGCCAGGCATTTGAACGTGCGGCTAAAATAGGGGGGCATTATAAATGAACGATCATTTAAAAAGGGGCAACCTGCTGTGGGAAGGGAGCAGGATGTTTCTGCCGGAACATAAGCAAAGCCTGCTGGAGAGAAAGCGACTTAAACAGAAGCTGCAAAAGCCGATCCTTGACCCCGATAAGCTGGAAGAGATGAATCAAACGCTTTGCGCCGCGATGGAGTTCGCTCAGGATATCACTGTCAGCTGCTTTCAGGACGGTGAGATTGTCCGCTGCACCGGGAAGATCTGCCGGTATGAAGAGTTTGAAAAAGCAGTATGGATAAAAGGAGACGAGGATCAGCTTTATAAGCTGAGACTTGATCAAGTGCTTGATATTGTGCTGTAAAGTCTCTCCTCCTGCTTGGGGGAGAAATAGGCTAAAATGATGAAACATTGTTCCCTCGGCAGTCTGGAAACGTATGATAAAGGAAAGAAGGCATTTACAATTCCAGCCAGGCAAAATATAATTTTTATATTGTGAGAAAAAGAGCTGACATTCGTTTTGCCAGACGGAGGGAGATCAAATCGTAATGGATATTCGAACAATCACGTCTTCAGATTATGAAATGGTAACGTCTGTACTGAATGAATGGTGGGGCGGCAGACAGCTGAAAGAAAAATTGCCGAGACTATTTTTTGAGCATTTTCAGGACACAAGCTTTATTACATCCGAACATAACAGCATGACGGGATTTTTAATCGGATTTCAATCGCAATCGGATTCTGAAACGGCGTACATTCATTTTTCCGGTGTGCATCCAGATTTCAGAAAAATGCAAATTGGGAAACAATTGTATGATGTATTTATCGAAACAGTAAAACAAAGAGGCTGCACCCGGGTAAAGTGCGTCACTTCACCTGTGAATAAGGTATCAATCGCATATCACACAAAATTGGGGTTTGATATTGAAAAGGGCACCAAGACGGTAAATGGCATCTCAGTGTTTGCAAACTATGATGGCCCAGGCCAAGACAGGGTACTGTTTGTCAAAAACATATGAGGGGGAAATATGATGAATTTTTTATCAAAAACACCTGAGCCTCCTTACTATGCAGTCATTTTTTCTTCTGTCAAAAGCGAAAATGACACAGGATATGGAGAAACAGCGGAGCGGATGGTATCGCTTGCGGCGGATCAGCCTGGATTTTTAGGCGTGGAAAGCGTACGTGAAGCGGATGGAAGGGGCATCACAGTTTCCTATTGGGACAGTATGGACGCAATTAACCATTGGAGGCATCACACTGAACATCAAGCAGCAAAAGAAAAAGGAAAAAGCGTTTGGTACGAGTCGTATGCAGTCCGCGTCGCAAAAGTCGACAGACAGCGGCTGTTTCAGGAGAACACGAATGATTGAATTTCTCCAGCATAAGGAAGATACGATAGCGCGTGAGATTTTAGCCGTACAGATCCCCGCCTACATAAAGGAAACAGAGATTATCGGTTTTGACGGTATTCCCGCTTTACAAGAGAAGGTGAAGGATATTCAAGCATCCCATGAACGGTTTGCGGGATATCGGAAAAACGGCAAGCTGATCGGTGTCATTTCATATGAGAAAAACATGCATCATCTCACCATTTGCAGGCTTGTTGTGCATCCTGACGGTTTCAGAAAAGGAATTGGACGAGCACTTCTGCAATTTGTCATTGATTATAATGAAGACACTGAGAAAATCGAAGTAGTCACAGCCGAGAACAATACCCCGGCCGTGTCACTCTATACACAGGCTGGATTCCAAAAGGCAGAAACCGTCAAAGCAGCGCAGGGTCTATTGCTGTCGGTCTTTCATTTGTATCCGAAAAGAAAAGTTGAGGTCATTCTCTACAACGAAAAATGGGCAGAATGTTTCGATGAAGAAAAAGAACGGCTGAAACTTGTGTTCGGGCCGGAGATTATCGCTGTTCATCACATCGGAAGCACATCAATACCGAACATGGCAGCGAAGCCAATCATTGATATGTTAATTGAAGTCAGAAGCATTGAAGCCGTGAGCCAATTTGATGAACAAATGAAGGCTAACGGCTATACACCAAAAGGTGAGAACGGCATAGCGGGCAGGCGTTATTTCCAAAAGGGCGGAAATAAACGCACTCATCATGTCCATATGTACGAACAGGGAAACCCTGCTATTGAAAGGCATCTGTTATTCAGAGATTATCTCAGAGCTCATCCAAACATAGCGAAAGAATACGCCGTTCTCAAAAAACGGCTGGCGGCCCAGCACCCTGACAGCATCAATCAGTACATACAAGGGAAAGATGAGTGGATCAAGACTGCAGAAGAAAATGCGAAGCGGTGGAAAAAAGGCAGAAACAATGCGAATGGCAGTGTTGTATGCTACAATAGCAAAAATGATGAAAACGGGGGTTTCACCTTATGAACATACATGTGACAGATGCAGCAAAACAGGCACTGCAGCAGGCGTTTGACGCCAACCCGGGGAAAAAAGCCCAGCTTCGTTACGATGCAGAAGGATGCGGCTGCGCGGTAAGCGGTGTCCCGACAATCTGGCTGGCAGAAGAATTAACGGGACAGTGCGAGCAGCTGGAAACGAACGGCATTCCGCTGTATATCCAATCGTCGCAAAAAGTGTTTTTTGACGATCAAATGACGATCGATTACAATGAAAAAGCCAAAACATTGGCGCTGAAAAGCCCGGCTGAAATGCTCAGCCCCAGAATGAGCATATTAGTAAAGTAGGAGACGCGAAACGTGGAACAAAAGCTGAAGGCAATGAAGAACACAGCACAAAATAAAACGTGGGTATCCTTCCTGAATCAAAACCATCCCTATACCTTGCTTCACTGGTCAATTGGAGGAGCAGAGTCCATCAAGAAAGATGTCTGGCTATTGCAGGATGAAATGACCTTCGAGACGCAGGAGTTTACAACGATAGATCTTGCGATTGAATGGATAAGAGAAAATATGGATGGCATTACCGACGTTCTGTAACATAAAAAAGCGAAAGAGCCGAAGAGGCCTTTCGCTTTTTTATTCTGTTGAATCATTCATGTTGTCTAAAAACTCCTGCACTGTTTTTCGGTACGTATCCCGATTTTTGGTATATGACATGGCGTGTTCACCGTTCTCGGCAATGTACAGCGCTTTCGGCCCGCGTTTCTTTTCATAAAGCCGCTCGGTTGAAGAAACAGGAATGTAGTCATCATCCTTACTGTGAATAAAGAGGACCGGCTTTTCGATTTTATCAATGACAGCAAGCGGAGATACTTCACGTGCGCGATAGCCGCCTCTCAGCTTCAAAAAGAAGTCGGCGATAGGAAGCAGGGGCCAAGACGGGAGCCTGTATTCCGCTCTCAGCCGGTAGGCAAGCTGTTCATCAAAACATGCGAACGGACAATCGGCAATATAAAAATCAGCGCCATCGCTGCAGTGTGCACCAGCGTAAAGCAGGGCGGTCACAGCTCCCATCGACTCACCGTGAATTCCGATCAATCCGCGATGATTTGTTTTGTTTTTGAGCCAGCTGACAACCTTATTGAGATCATCCTTTTCGTAAAACCCGTAGCTGGTCGTCTTTCCGCCGCTTTGGCCATGCCGGCGGTGGTCATAAATGAGCACATTCCAGCCGAGATCTAGAAATAAATGCATATACTTAAGAGAATTCAGCACATTCATGGTTACCCCGTGGCAGATGATGATGGTATTTGGTGTGTCATGCGGTGCGACATGGTATCCTTTTATGTCGTACCCGTAAGCGGATGGTATCACAAAAGCGGTTTTCTCCATTTGTTCAAATGATTCAAACACATCATGTCCGTCGTCTGTCTCTCTTTTGATAATGTCTTCATCCGTTTTTTTCTTGATGTATAGAATCATATTCGAAAAAACAATTCCGATTGCGATGACAGCTGTTACGAGAGCGCCAATGGCCAAAAAGATTTTCTTCAACAAGTCACAGCACCTTTCAACTAAATATAGGTAATTCGTGTTTAAAATCATTATACCTAAACACTGCTTCGCTGAGAAAGTAATCAGAAGAGAGTCTGCTTGTTCAGTGTATATGCTCCGTGATAAACTGTCTTCAAAACAAAACATGGGGGAAGTCTGAATGAAAAAACAAAAATCCGCTGACAAACACCAGCTAAAAGACGGCCTTCAATCCGATATCAAAGCAAAGCTTATGGAGATGAAGAGCCAATTGAAGGAAGAGGATGAAAAGAGGCAGGAAAGAGAAAAAGCAGAACAGATTAGAAAGAAAAAAGAGATCGAAAAAAATAAGAGCTTTGAAGAACTCCTAAATGAAAGCCAAATGGATTGGCATCAATATAAATAAACCAGCACCCGTACAGGTGCTGGTTTTTCTGCTATGAGCGATGAGCTTTGTAAATGTCTTGTTTCGTATGAGATTGGAGCGCTTTGATTTCCTCTTCGGTTAAACGCCGTGCATTTGCTGCCTGAATATTTTCCCGTAACTGCTCAATCTTACTGGCGCCTGTAATCACTGAAGCGACAGCCGGCTGTGCTAGCAGATACTGCAGCGACTTTTCTGTCATGGAAAGATCGGGAGCCACTTCCTCCATTGCCTTGCGTGCATTTGTCAGTTCCTCGAATGAATAGGACAAGTACCCGTTTTGTTTCATGCTGTCTGAAGCTTGATCAAGCGGTTTTTCAGTTAAGAGCCCTTTGGCAACAGGACCTCTGGCGACTACGCTGATTTGATGTTCCTCTAAAAGCGGGAGCCATTCCTCAGGGCGTCTGTCAAACAGGCTGAATTGCATCATAATGCTGACGATGTTTGATTTTTTTACATATTCTTTAATCACATTCGGGCGGATGGAAGAAATGCCGTAGTAGCGGATGACACCTTCTTGTTTTAATTCCTCAAACGCTTCAATCGTTTCATCAATGTTGTCCTCTATCGTGCCGCCGTGGAGCTGATAAAGGTCGATATAATCTGTTTTCAGCCGTGTAAGGCTCTTTTTTACCGCCTCTTTTATGTAAGCTTTTGAAGGGTCCCAATACCAGCCCTCGCTTCCGTCATCCCAACGGTTTCCCGCTTTTGTTGCCAGAATAATATCCTGGCGTCTGTTTTGGATCGCATCACCGACAATTTCTTCGTTGCGTCCCCGGTCATACAAATCCGCTGTATCCAAATAGTTGATGCCAAGCTCGATCGCTTCATCCAGAATGGACAAAGCTTGGTTTTTTTCAGTTCCAAGAGACATACAGCCGAGTCCGACTTCACTAATGTCTAAATCAGATGTACCCAATTTGCGCTTTCTCATGTGCACACTCCTTTTTTAGGCTTTGTATTGACCGTAATATAAAGGAGCTAAAGTTTCAACTTTTATGGCTTTGAGATCCAATCTTTCACATATTGAAATGTGCGTCCATACTCTTTTAACTTCGCCCGAATTTCCCATGCTTTTCCGACTAAGACAACACCTTTTGGCATGCGGTGCACTTTCACGAAGAAGCCCCCTTTTGCTCTAGTATGATAAAATGTATGGGGCATCATATAGAGACAGAACGGGAGATGAAGAAATGAAATCATTAGAAGAAAAAACAATTGCCAAAGAACAGATCTTTTCGGGTAAAGTCATTGATCTTTTTGTCGAGGATGTAGAGCTGCCAAACGGCAAAGCCAGTAAACGTGAAATTGTGAAACACCCTGGAGCTGTAGCGGTACTAGCCGTCACAGATGAAGGGAAAATCATCATGGTCAAACAATTCCGTAAGCCGCTTGAGCGGACGATCGTTGAAATTCCGGCCGGTAAGCTTGAAAAAGGTGAGGAGCCGGAGTATACGGCACTTCGGGAACTTGAAGAGGAAACCGGTTATACAGCAAAAAAACTGACAAAAATAACTGCGTTTTATACATCACCCGGATTTGCAGATGAGATCGTTCACGTTTTTCTTGCTGAGGAGCTTTCTGTGCTTGAAGAAAAACGGGAGCTTGATGAGGACGAGTTTGTTGAAGTGATGGAGGTGACGCTTGAAGATGCGCTAAAGCTGGTTGAATCGCGTGAAGTATATGATGCTAAAACAGCCTACGCGATTCAGTATCTTCAACTGAAAGAAGCGCTCCAAGCACAAAAATGAAAAAGATTTACGCGGATTTGCACATTCATATCGGCCGGACCTTTACAGGAAGGGCTGTCAAAATAACAGGCGCCAAAACATTAACGCTGGACAGAATTTTGGTTGAAGCCAGTGAACATAAAGGAATTGAACTCCTCGGCATTATCGACTGTCATTCTCCGGAAGTCATTCTAGAGCTTGAGGAAGGCATTTCATCTGGAAAATATCGCGAGCTTGATGGGGGAGGAATCCGTTATCGCAGCACGACTCTTTTATTGGGGAGCGAGCTGGAGATTTATGATGAAGCCTGCAGCGGACCGATCCATGTGCTCGTATTTATGCCGACGCTGGCTGATATGAAACAGTTTTCAAACTGGCTGTCAGCCCGGCTGAAAAATATTCATTTAAGCTCGCAGCGGATTTATGAAACGGGCTTAAACCTGCAAAAAAAAGTGCAGGATATGGGCGGCTTGTTTATCCCCGCCCATATCTTTACGCCGCATAAAAGCTTATATGGAAAAGGGGTTAAATCAAGCTTAACTGAGGTTTTTGATCCATCTATGATAGACGCGGTGGAGCTTGGATTAAGCTGTGATACAGACATGGCATCACACGTATCGCAATTGAATCCGTATCCTTTTTTAACAAATTCTGATGCGCATTCGTTGGGGAAAATCGGCAGAGAATATAATGAACTATATGTGCAGTCAGCTGATTTTACTGAATTTGCTCTTGCATTAAAGGGACAAGATGACAGGAAAATTATCGCAAATTATGGCTTGGACCCGTTATTGGGGAAATATTATCAGACGGCTTGCGAAGCGTGCGGAGAGCCTGCTGTAAGCGGGGAAACAGCGTGCGCGAATTGCGGAAATGCCAGATTTACCAAGGGAGTCAGCGAAAGATTGCGTGAATTGAGTGATCAGCTTGAAGTTCGCGTCCCGCGTCCGCGATATGTACATCAGATCCCGCTGCAATTTGTTCCGGGTGTAGGCCCGAAAACGCTGGACAAACTAAAAAAAGCCTTCGGAACAGAAATGGCTGTTCTTTACGAGGCTGCAGAAGAAGATTTGGCTCGCGTTGTCCCGCCGAAAACCGCGGCGCTTATCGTAAAAGCGAGATCCGGAAAACTGGAATTGAAAGCCGGAGGAGGAGGAACCTACGGTAAAATTAAACCGTGAGTTAAAGATTAACTCAGTTCCTCCTGTACTTTTCTTTTTGTGCGTATAAAGGTAATCAGCTGGATGATTTCATCTTCACTCAGCGGCTGGCCATCAACAGAAATGGTAAAGTCAAGGCTGCTCCACGTGGCCAATTCTATGGCCTGAGGAGCAGTCTGCTTTTGTTTCTCGCGGCCTAAAAGTTCATCGCAGGTTGTGTCAAAGAGGTCAGCCAGCATGGCGAGCGCTTCAAGTGAAGGCCGTCGGTAGCCTGACTCGTAGCCGGCATATGTGCTTTTTGCGATACCGAGAAGGTCAGCTGTATATTGAAGCGACCAATTTTTCTTTTTTCTCAATTCAGTTAAACGATCTAGATTCATGAACTTCCGCTCCTTTTTCACCTTGAGCTGATTATATCATATAGGTATTAGGAAGTGTACGCGAATTGAATAATAATGTCTTGCGTATTTTATTTTCCGTGTCTATAATTGCATTAAAAGTATGCGAAAAGCGAATACCTTCTCGCAACCCATCTTTAGATACAGTGAAGAGGTGCATGGTATGAAAAAATTATTGATGTTGACAACTGGGGGAACGATTGCTTCAGTTGAAGGGGAAAATGGGCTGGCTCCCGGAGTCAAGGCTGATGAATTATTAAGTTACGTATCAAAACTTGATAACGATTACACAATGGAAACTCAGTCGCTTATGAATATAGACAGCACCAATATGCAGCCTGAATACTGGGTGGAAATAGCGGAAGCCGTTAAGGAAAATTATGATGCCTATGACGGGTTTGTTATTACTCACGGTACAGATACAATGGCCTATACATCTGCCGCACTATCGTATATGCTGCAGCATGCCAAAAAGCCGATTGTCATCACCGGCTCGCAGATTCCGATCACGTTCCAAAAAACCGATGCCAAAAAAAATATTACTGATGCCATTCGATTTGCCTGTGAAGGCGTGGGCGGCGTTTATGTTGTATTTGACGGCAGAGTCATTCAGGGAACGCGTGCGATCAAATTAAGAACGAAAAGCTACGACGCATTTGAAAGCATCAATTACCCATATATCGCTTTTATCAATGAAGACGGGATCGAATACAACAAACAAGTAACGGAACCTGAGAACGACACCTTCACAGTTGACACTTCACTATGCACAGATGTATGTCTGCTGAAGCTGCATCCAGGCTTAAAGCCCGAAATGTTTGATGCCCTGAAAAGCATGTACAAAGGAATTGTCATTGAGAGTTATGGCAGCGGAGGGGTGCCGTTTGAAGGCAGAGACATTTTGTCAAAAGTGAATGAACTGATCGAAAGCGGCATTGTCGTCGTCATTACGACTCAATGTCTTGAAGAAGGCGAAGACATGAGCATTTACGAGGTTGGCCGCAGAGTCAACCAAGACTTAATTATCCGATCAAGAAATATGAACACAGAAGCAATTGTGCCAAAATTGATGTGGGCGCTAGGTCAGTCTTCGGATCTTCCTGTCGTCAAGAGAATTATGGAAACGCCGATAGCTGATGACGTTGTCCTGTAAAATGTAAAAACGATAACCAGCAAAGAGAAAGAAGGTTAAAGATTATGTTAAACGGCCAAAAAGAATATCGCGTGGAAAAAGACTTCCTTGGGGAAAAACAAATTGAGGCAGATGTTTATTACGGAATTCAGACGCTCCGTGCTTCTGAAAATTTCCCGATCACAGGATACAAAATCCATGAGGAAATGATTAACGCACTGGCGATTGTGAAAAAAGCTGCGGCTCTTGCCAACATGGACGTGAAACGGCTGTATGAAGGAATTGGCCAAGCTATCGTACAAGCCGCTGACGAGATTCTGGAAGGCAAGTGGCACGATCAGTTTATCGTCGATCCGATTCAGGGCGGTGCCGGAACTTCTATGAACATGAACGCGAATGAGGTTATCGGAAACCGGGCGCTTGAAATCATGGGCCATAAAAAGGGAGATTATATCCATTTAAGTCCAAACACACATGTGAACATGTCACAGTCTACGAACGATGTGTTCCCGACTGCTATTCATATTTCCACATTGAAGCTCTTGGAAAAACTGCTGAAAACAATGGAAGATATGCATAGTGTGTTTAAGCAAAAAGCACAGGAGTTTGACTCTGTTATTAAAATGGGCCGGACACACCTTCAAGATGCGGTTCCGATCCGTCTTGGCCAGGAATTCGAAGCTTACAGCCGTGTTCTCGAGCGTGATATCAAACGAATCAAGCAATCGCGCCAGCACCTGTATGAAGTCAACATGGGCGCAACTGCTGTTGGTACAGGGCTGAACGCTGATCCTGAATATATCAAACAGGTAGTAAAGCACCTTGCTGATATTAGCGGGCTTCCTCTTGTCGGCGCTGATCATCTTGTTGATGCGACACAAAATACAGATGCCTATACAGAGGTATCAGCTTCATTAAAAGTCTGCATGATGAACATGTCGAAGATCGCAAACGACCTGCGCTTAATGGCGTCGGGGCCGCGCGCCGGACTTGCGGAAATTTCTCTGCCTGCACGTCAGCCGGGTTCATCTATTATGCCGGGGAAAGTCAATCCGGTTATGGCGGAGCTGATCAACCAAATTGCGTTCCAGGTTATCGGAAACGACAATACAATCTGCCTTGCTTCAGAAGCGGGCCAGCTTGAGTTGAACGTCATGGAGCCCGTGCTTGTCTTTAATTTGCTTCAATCCATCAGCATCATGAACAACGGCTTCCGTTCGTTCACTGATCATTGCTTAAAAGGCATCGAAGCCAACGAAAAGCGGTTGAAGCAATATGTAGAAAAAAGCGCTGGAGTGATCACTGCAGTCAATCCGCATCTTGGATATGAAGCGGCAGCTAGAATTGCCAGGGAAGCAATTATGACAGGGCAATCTGTCCGGGATCTTTGTCTGCAGCATGATGTGCTGACTGAAGAAGAATTGGATATTATTTTAAACCCATATGAGATGACCAAACCAGGTATCGCAGGGAAAGAACTATTAGAAAAATAAAATTTGTACAAAATACAGCTTATTCATCTCCGAATAGTCGGATGAATAAGCTGTTTACAACATAGGGATGAGGAAGTATAGTATACGTGTTGCACTATATATTGAAAGCGTTTTAGCTTTTACATGAAGGGGGACTTCTTTTGAAGGATGTAAGATTGCCAACACTATTTGAAATTATTATTGTACTAGGAGTATTTTTAGCACTTGTTCTATCGTTTACAGTCTTTCTCGACTTGCCGATACAGCTGGCGCTTTTTGTTTCATGGTTTATTGCAATGCTTTTAGGTATAAGACTCGGTTATTCTTATAAAGATTTACAAAATGCGATTGTACATGGGATATCAAATGGCCTTGAAGCCGTACTGATTCTCGTTTCAGTTGGGGCGCTCATCGGAACATGGATTGCCGGAGGCGTTGTGCCGACTTTGATTTATTACGGACTGGAATTTATTCACCCAAGTATCTTTTTGCTGGCAACGTTAATTATTTGTTCCATTATGTCTGTGGCAACAGGAACGTCATGGGGAACAGTCGGAACTGCCGGCATTGCCATGATCGCAATTGGAGAGGGTTTAGGCATTCCGCTTCCTCTAGTAGCGGGAGCTATTCTTTCAGGTGCTTATTTCGGGGACAAGCTGTCTCCGCTGTCTGACAGTACAGTTCTAGCTTCTTCACTATCAAAAGTCGATGTATTGGCTCACGTGAGAGCAATGCTTTATTTATCAATACCTGCTTATGTCATTACAGCTATACTCTTTACAGTTGTTGGATTTATGTACGGCGGGAAAAATATTGATCTTGATAAAGTTGAATTTTTAAAATCATCTTTGCAAAACACGTTTGACATTCATATTTGGATGCTGATCCCGGCAGTTGTCGTCATAGTCTTATTGGCGATGAAAAAGCCATCTATGCCGGTTATCGTAATTGGTGCTTTACTCGGTGCAATCTGGGCTGTTGTTTTCCAAGGAATGGATATTGCCCATGCGATTGCAACTGCGTACAACGGCTTCTCTATTAAAACCGATGTTGAATTTTTGAACGGCTTGTTAAACCGCGGTGGAATTGTCGGTATGCTTGATTCTCTCGTCGTCATCATCTTTGGCCTTGGTTTCGGCGGTCTGCTTGAGAAACTCGGCGTGTTAAAAGTCATTGTTTCAACGTTTGAAAAGAAATTAACTTCAGCCGGCAATGTCACATTGTCTACACTGATCGTAGCGTTTTTAGCAAACATCTTCGGCTGTGCGATGTATGTATCTCTTATTTTGACTCCGAAAATTATGGAAGACAGCTATGATCGCTTACATCTGGACAGAAGAGTGTTATCACGTAACTCAGAGGTCGGGGGAACATTGACTTCGGGGATGGTTCCTTGGTCTGATAATGGGATTTACATGGCTGGTATTTTAGGTGTTTCTACCTTCTCTTATCTGCCGTTTATGTGGCTCAGTTTTGTAGCAATAGGTCTTGCAATTATCTATGGTTATACAGGAAAATTTATATGGTATACGAAAAACAATACAGTTAAAGCCGAAAAACTAGGCTAATAGGGGAGGATCACTGAATGATAGCGAAACACATGATTCGGACACTGATGATCGAAACGCCTTCGGTTCCCGGAAATCTTGGAAGGGTAGCTACGGCAATCGGCCTTCTGGGCGGAGATATTGGTGAAGTGGAGACGGTAAAAGTCGGACCCAATTACACAATGCGGAATATTACCGTTCAAGTGGAGAATGAAGAACAGCTTCAGGAAGTGATCGCGGCTGTACAGGCCCTCGGAGAAGGGATCAGGCTTCACACCGTATCTGATGAAGTCCTATCCGCACATGAAGGCGGAAAAATCCAAATGAAAAGCAAAATGCCGATCCGTTCACTGGCAGAGCTGGGACGTGTGTATACACCAGGTGTTGCGGACGTGTGCCGACTGATCGAAAAAGAACCTGAAAAAGCTTCTATTTACACAACGATCAGCAATTCTGTTGCAATTGTAACGGATGGAACCGCAATTTTAGGCCTTGGGAATATTGGCTCTGTGGCTGGCATGCCTGTCATGGAAGGAAAGGCTGCTTTGTTTGATCAGCTGGCGGGTATTAGCGGCATTCCGATACTGCTTGATACGAGTGATCCTGAAGAAATCATCAAAACAGTAAAACATATTTCTCCGGGCTTTAGCGGCATCCTTCTTGAGGATATCGGTTCGCCGCATTGTTTTGAAATCGAGGATCGCCTAAAAGAGGAGCTGAACATCCCTGTTATGCACGATGACCAGCATGGTACAGCTGTAGTGACACTGGCAGCTGCCATTTCGGCATGCAGGAGTGCGGGGGTTGACCTGAAGGAAGCGAAAGTGGGGCAAATCGGCCTTGGCGCAGCAGGCGTGGCCATCTGCCGGATGTTCATGGCTTATGGTGTGAATGCTGTGTACGGAACAGACAAATCAGAGTCAGCAATGAACCGTCTCGAACAATACGGCGGACAGGCAGTTTCCAGTATTGAGGAGCTTATGGAAACATGTGATATTGTCATTGCTACAACGGGCGTTCCGGGTTTAATAAAACCGGCATTTGTACGTTCTGGTCAAGTGATTCTGGCTTTATCGAATCCGAAGCCGGAAATTGAGCCGGAGGCCGCACTGCAGGCTGGCGCCGCATATGCAGCTGACGGGCGTTCTGTTAATAATGTACTCGGTTTTCCAGGGATTTTTAGAGGAGCGCTTAACGCAAAAAGCACGGAGATTAATCATGATATGCTTGTCGCAGCAGCAGAGGCCATCGCAGCTTGCACTAAACAAGGTGATGTTGTCCCTCAGCCGCTTGATTCAAAAGTCCATCATGCGGTAGCAGCAGCTGTCGAGCATGCAGCTCTTACAGCAGTGAAATAAATGTAGCTATACAGCACCTGTCATAGCAGGTGCTGTTTTTTTCTTATCAGTGTTCAATTTTGTTATCATTACTATGAAAATAAAAAAGGGAGTGATCACATGGCAAAAAGCCAAGCGAAAAAGAAGCGGGAGCATCAACTAAGAAACGGTGGACGTGACGTCTTATTATCAAGAGGCAGCGCACCATCTTTTAGCACACATGAAAGAATGACAAAAAGCAAAAAAGAGATTTTGAATAAACGGAAGCATAAGAATCCTTATGATCATACAGCAGTTGATGATAAGGATTTTTTTGTGCCCCAAAAAGCCGCCTAGCATTCGTCTCTATCGTTTCTTTTTGAAAAAGGGCATGTTTTTCCGTTTCTTTCATACAATCTATTAAATCAAATCACTAGAGCGGGCGGGAGGAAACGGTATGCGAAAAATCTCTTATAAAGACATGTTTCTCAGGCACGTCAAAGATCATCTTTCTCTTTATATATTTGTGTCAGTGCTGTTTTTCATGGGCGTCATCTTTGGCGCGATTATTGTCAACAGCATGACGATCAGCCAGAAAGAAGATTTATACTACTATTTAAGTCAATTTTTTGGACAGCTTTCGGATGGAAAACAGGCAAGTTCAGCTGATATGTTTGGGCAAAGTATCTTTCATAATGCAAAGTATTTAGGCCTGATGTGGATCCTGGGGATTTCTGTCATTGGGATGCCGATTATTTTCATCATGGTCTTTCTGAAAGGGATCGTTGTCGGCTTTACTGTCGGGTTCCTAGTCAATCAGATGGGAGTAAGCGGGTTTTTCCTATCTTTTGTCTCCGTTTTGCCGCAAAATGTGCTGCTGATTCCGGCTTATCTCATTATGGGCACATGTGCAATTGCGTTTTCTTTAAAGTTAATCAGACAGCTGTTCGTGAAACGAAGCCTGCATGACGCGCCAATTCAATGGTTCGGGCGGTATGCTTTTGTGCTGCTGGTCATTCTGTTTTTAGCGCTGATTTCATCTCTCTTTGAAGCATACTTATCTCCTGTTTTAATGGAAAAGCTTACATCTAGACTTTTTTAAAATTATTATTAAAAGAAAACCGTTTTATTTATCAGTTTATAATAATTATAGTTGGAACTCTGCGCGTATTTTGTTATAATGAGTCATGGAATGCGGCGTAGGAGGGAAAGACATGGAAAACCGTATTGATCGAATTAAGAAACAACTGCACTCATCCAGCTATAAACTTACGCCACAGCGTGAAGCGACAGTAAGAGTGCTGCTTGAAAACGAAGAAGACCATTTAAGCGCAGAAGATGTATACCTCCTCGTAAAAGAGAAATCTCCTGAGATCGGTCTCGCTACAGTATACCGTACGCTTGAATTATTAACTGAATTAAAAGTCGTAGATAAAATTAACTTTGGAGACGGTGTGTCCCGTTACGACCTTCGGAAAGAGGGCGCAGCTCACTTTCATCACCACTTGGTGTGCATGGAGTGCGGAGCCGTTGATGAAATTGAAGAAGATTTGCTTGAAGACGTGGAAGAAATCATTGAACGTGATTGGAAATTTAAGATTAAAGATCATAGATTGACGTTTCACGGCATTTGCCACCGCTGTAACGGAAAAGAAACTGAATAGACGGTGCCGAGCGCGAACCTTTTCTCATGGGGAAAGGGTTTTTTGCTGTTTCTATGTATAAAACCTTTCTGATTTGGCATATGGTTTATATAACTGGAACCATAGGAAAGGATCGATTAGGACATGGGAAGATTCCTGAAAACAGCTGTCGATGCATTGAAAGTTTTCATCCTGTTTACCGGTTTTACCGCTTTGTTCTATTATGCTATGATATGGGTGAATCAAGAGTATGAAAACTATCATCGGTATGATAAACCGGAAGGCTCCGCTGTAAAAGTTGTTGAAATGGATCAGGATGAAAAAGGCGGATGGCTCGACCGGTTGATCTTTTTTTACCAAAACGGGGAGTAGATCAAGAGTGAAAGATCAAATAAAGGATTTCATCCACTACGTCATGGTAGAGAGAGGGCTCTCTCAAAATACGATCGTATCCTATGAACGTGACTTGAAAAGCTATTCTCTCTACTTAACAGAAACCCTTCATGTGACGGATTGGAATCACGTTACCCGCATACATATTATCCAATACTTAAAGCATTTGAAGGACTCGGGGAAATCCGGCAAGACATCGGCGCGGCATTTGGCATCCATTCGCTCTTTTCATCAATTTCTGCTCAGGGAAAAAATAACGGATAAGGACCCTTCCGTTCATATCGAAACACAAAAGACGGAACGGGCGCTTCCGAAGGTGCTCGCACTCAATGAAGTCGAGCGGTTATTGGACACGCCTAAGCTGACGAGCCCTTTCGGATATCGGGATAAAGCAATGCTGGAGCTGCTTTATGCGACAGGAATACGAGTCAGTGAAATGATTGAGTTGAAAACGGCAGATGTTCATTTATCTATGGGGTTTATCCGATGCTTCGGCAAAGGAAGAAAAGAACGGATTGTGCCAATTGGTGAAGCCGCCGCTTCCGCCATTGAGGAATATATGACAAAAGCCAGGGGAAAACTGTTAAAAAATAATGTATCTGACGCCCTCTTTTTAAATCATCACGGCAAACAGATCAGCCGCCAGGGATTTTGGAAGAACCTGAAAAAAATCGCGTTGGAAGCCGGCATTAAGAAAGAGCTGACTCCGCATACACTCAGGCATTCCTTTGCGACGCATCTGCTTGAGAACGGGGCAGATTTAAGAGCGGTGCAGGAAATGCTCGGTCATGCGGATATATCCACGACGCAAATTTATACGCATGTGACGAAAACAAGGCTGAAGGATGTGTACAAGCAGTTTCATCCGCGAGCATAGCCGCAGTGGCTGCGGCTTTTTTGTTTAGAGCGACAGAAAATATTGAAGTTTCTCATTATTTCCAAATACATTGTCAACGGGAATGAAAACGGTTTATACTTGAGTTGTCAGACCTCTTAGCGATACAATAGACGTATAGAAAAAAAGGAGGCTTTCAAGATGCCTGCATACAAATATAATCGTGTGTTTTTAATTGTGATGGACTCAGTCGGAATCGGCGAAGCGCCGGATGCCGCTGACTTTAATGACGAAGGCGCTCATACGCTCGGTCATATTGCCGAGCATATGAACGGATTACATATGCCGAATATGGAAAAGCTCGGCCTTGGTCTTATCGAAGATATCAAAGGTGTAGAAAAAACAGAACATCCGCTTGCCTATTATGGAAAAATGCAAGAAGCGTCAAACGGAAAAGATACGATGACCGGCCATTGGGAGATTATGGGTTTATACATTGATAAACCATTTAAAGTGTTCCCGGAAGGCTTTCCTGATGAATTGCTTCAAGAGCTGGAAAAGAGATCTGGCCGCAAAATTATTGGAAACAAGCCGGCTTCCGGCACAGCGATTTTGGATGAGCTTGGTCAGGAGCACATGGAGACAGGGGCTTTAATTGTTTACACGTCTGCTGACTCTGTTCTGCAAATTGCCGCTCACGAAGAGGTTGTGCCGCTTGAGGAGCTGTATCGCATTTGCGAAACGGCGAGAGAGCTGACGCTTGATCCGAAATATATGGTTGGCCGCATTATTGCACGGCCGTTCGTCGGAGAGCCGGGTCAATTCAAACGAACGCCAAACCGCCATGACTATGCCCTTAAACCGTTTGATCGCACTGTCATGAATGAATTGAAAGACAGCGGCTTAGATGTGATTTCAATCGGTAAAATCTCTGATATTTACGACGGAGAAGGCATTACTTCTTCACGCAGAACGGTTTCTAATATGGACGGAATGGACAAGGTGATCGATACGCTGGGAGAAGACTTTACGGGTCTGAGCTTTGCGAACCTTGTTGATTTTGACGCGTTATTCGGACACCGCCGTGACCCTGAAGGCTACGGACGCGCGCTTGAAGAATTTGATGCGCGGCTTCCGGAAGTGTTTGAAAAAATGAGAGAAGACGATCTGTTAATTATTACAGCCGACCACGGCAATGATCCGATTCATCATGGGACTGACCATACACGCGAGTATGTGCCGATTCTCGCTTACAGCAAAAAACATAAGAAAGCGCAAATGCTGCCGCTTGCAGATACATTTGCCGATATTGGCGCAACGATCGCTGATAATTTCCAAACGAATAAACCGAAATACGGGAAAAGCTTTTTATCTTTATTACAATAGGGGGACTGTTTCTTGAAGGACAGAATTGAACGCGCAGCCGCTTTTATTAAACAAAACCTGCCGGAATCTCCGAAGATCGGCCTTATTTTAGGCTCAGGTCTTGGCATTTTGGCGGACGAAATCGAAAATCCGGTCAAGCTGAAATATGAAGACATACCTGAATTCCCGGTATCTACTGTTGAAGGGCATGCCGGACAGCTTGTGCTTGGCACTCTTGAAGGAGTTTCCGTCATTGCAATGCAGGGCCGCTTTCATTTTTATGAAGGCTACTCAATGGAGAAAGTCACATTCCCTGTACGCGTGATGAAAGCGCTCGGTGTGGAAGCGTTGATCGTGACAAATGCCGCAGGCGGTGTCAACACTGAATTCCGTGCGGGAGATTTAATGATTATTACCGATCATATCAACTTTATGGGAACAAACCCGTTAATCGGGCCAAACGAAGCAGATTTCGGCGCCAGATTTCCAGATATGTCTTCAGCCTATGACAAAGATCTGTCCAGCCTGGCTGAAAAGATTGCGAAAGACCTTAATATCCCAATTCAAAAAGGCGTGTACACTGCTGTGACAGGACCTTCTTACGAAACACCGGCAGAAGTCCGTTTCTTAAGAACGATGGGCTCTGATGCAGTCGGCATGTCTACTGTTCCGGAAGTCATTGTAGCGAATCATGCGGGAATGCGGGTTCTTGGCATTTCCTGCATCTCTAATGCGGCAGCCGGAATTCTGGATCAGCCTTTAAGTCACGATGAAGTTATGGAAGTGACCGAAAAAGTAAAGGCTGGATTCTTAAAGCTTGTTAAAGCGATCGTCGCTCAGTACGAATAAATATGAATCAATGCAGGACCAAAAGACAGCTGTGTCTGATATCACACAGCTGTCTTTTTTTATGCCCAAAATTCGAAACATTTTCCATCAGTGGCGTATAAAACCATCCCGCTTGGAAAAAATAAAAAGGATTATGAAATGGAGGGCTTTTGAGATGAAACGTCTTTTATCCACTTTGTTGATTGGTATAATGCTGCTTACATTTGCACCGTCTGCATTTGCAAAACAAGACGGAAAACGTACATCGGAGCTTGCTCATGAAGCGAAGTCTGCGGTGCTGATAGAACGTGATACGGGAAAAGTGCTTTACAACAAGAACAGCAATGAGAGACTGGCGCCTGCAAGCATGACGAAAATTATGACGATGCTTTTGATTATGGAAGCTTTAGATAAAGGCAAAATCAAAATGAGTGATAAGGTCCGTACAAGCGAGCATGCGGCGTCAATGGGCGGCTCACAGATATTCCTTGAGCCCGGCGAAGAAATGACTGTCAAAGAAATGCTGAAAGGCATCGCAATCGCTTCGGGAAATGACGCTTCCGTTGCCATGGCTGAATTTATTTCCGGCTCTGAAGAAGAATTTGTGAAGAAAATGAATAAAAAAGCAAAAGAGCTGGGATTGAAAAATACATCCTTTAAAAACCCAACAGGACTGACCGAGGAAGGACACTACAGCTCTGCTTATGACATGGCAATCATGGCTAAGGAATTATTGAAATACGAATCAATTACGAAGTTTACCGGCACGTATGAAGATTATCTGCGTGAAAATACAGATAAAAAGTTTTGGCTTGTAAATACAAATCGCCTTATCAAATTTTATCCTGGTGTAGACGGCGTAAAAACAGGCTATACAGGCGAAGCGAAATATTGTCTGACTGCTTCGGCTAAAAAAGGAAACATGCGGGCCATAGCGGTTGTATTCGGAGCGAGCACGCCTAAAGAAAGAAACGCGCAAGTGACAAAAATGCTTGACTTCGCCTTTAGCCAGTATGAAACGCATCCTTTATATAAACGAAATGAAACAGTAGCAAAAGTAAAGGTCAAAAAAGGGAAACAAAAATTTATCGAACTCACTACATCTGAGCCGATTTCAATATTGACGAAAAAAGGCGAGGATATGAACGATGTGAAAAAAGAAATCAAGATGAAGGACAATATTAGTGCTCCGATTCAAAAAGGCCAAGAGCTTGGCACTCTTGTTCTGAAAAAGGATGGAGAAGTACTCGCTGAAAGTCCTGTTGCTGCAAAAGAAGATATGAAGAAAGCCGGGTTTATCACATTCTTGAAGCGGACGATGGGAGACTGGACAAAATTTAAGTAATTATGCCGAATGACCACTAGTTTTGTCACGGTGAAGGAATTCATTCCGTCGAAATCGAAACACTCATTATCCGATCATATCAAGGAGGAATGAGCATGAGCCTTGGAATTGACATGCATGTCAAAGAATCTGTGCTTTGTATTCGATTAACAGGCGAACTCGATCACCATACGGCTGAAACCCTGAAGCAAAAAGTGACTCAATCATTGGAGAAGGATGATATTCGCCATATCGTGCTGAACTTGGAGGACCTTTCCTTTATGGACAGCTCGGGGCTTGGCGTTATTTTAGGAAGATACAAGCAAATTAAGCAAATTGGCGGGGAAATGGTCGTTTGCGCTATCTCTCCTGCGGTGAAGCGATTGTTTGATATGTCGGGCCTGTTTAAAATTATCCGATTTGAACAATCTGAACAGCAGGCGCTCCTGACACTGGGGGTGGCATCATGAAAAATGAAATGCACATTGAGTTTTCTGCCCTCAGTCAGAATGAATCGTTCGCCCGTGTGACAGTTGCTTCATTTATAGCTCAGTTGGACCCGACAATGGATGAACTGACTGAAATCAAAACAGTCGTGTCAGAGGCTGTCACGAATGCGATTATCCATGGATATGAAGAGAACTGTGAAGGGAAAGTTTACATTTCAGTGACGCTGGAAGATCATGTCGTATATATGACCATTCGTGATGAAGGCTTAGGCATTACAGATCTTGAAGAAGCCCGTCAGCCTCTATTTACGACTAAGCCTGAGCTTGAGCGCTCTGGAATGGGCTTTACCATTATGGAAAATTTCATGGATGATGTCAGTATCGATTCATCGCCTGAAATGGGAACAACGATTCGCTTAACAAAGCACTTATCAAAAAGCAAAGCGCTTTGTAATTAAGGAGATTTGTTATGGATGTGGAGGTTAAGAAAAACGGCAAAAACGCTCAGCTGAAGGATCATGAAGTAAAGGAATTAATCAAACAAAGCCAAAATGGCGACCAGCAGGCAAGAGACCTCCTCATAGAAAAAAACATGCGTCTTGTTTGGTCTGTCGTACAGCGGTTTTTAAACAGAGGATATGAGCCTGACGATCTCTTCCAGATCGGCTGCATCGGGCTGTTAAAATCTGTTGACAAATTTGATTTAACCTATGATGTGCGTTTTTCAACGTATGCAGTGCCGATGATTATCGGAGAAATCCAGCGATTTATCCGTGATGACGGAACTGTAAAGGTATCACGGTCATTAAAAGAGCTTGGAAACAAAATCCGGCGCGCGAAGGATGAGCTTTCGAAAACACTGGGAAGAGTGCCGACGGTGCAGGAGATCGCTGACCATTTGGAGATTGAAGCTGAGGATGTTGTACTGGCCCAAGAGGCGGTAAGGGCTCCATCTTCGATTCACGAAACCGTTTATGAAAATGACGGAGATCCGATTACCCTGCTCGATCAAATCGCTGACAACTCAGAAGAAAAATGGTTTGACAAAATTGCGCTGAAAGAAGCGATCAGCGATTTGGAGGAAAGGGAAAAATTAATCGTCTATCTCAGATATTATAAAGACCAGACACAGTCTGAGGTGGCTGAGCGGCTCGGGATCTCTCAGGTGCAGGTTTCCAGGCTTGAAAAGAAAATATTAAAACAGATCAAGGTTCAAATGGATCATACGGATGGCTAGTCTGCAGTGCAGGCTAGCTTTTTTATGTGCAAAAGCGTGGTAATTTATGGTCTTTTCGAGCGGATGAATGAGAACAAAATCGAACCACATACTACATATATAACCACCGAAAGATGGTGATCAATGATGGAACGACGAATATTTATCCGGCTTCGCCACCGGGTGCTGGCACATCCAGGGGATATTATTACCGTTGGAGATGCCGCGCAAATAGAAGGGCAGCTTCAGCTGAAAAAGAAACTTTCGGCTATGCCGCTTTATCAGGTGAGCGAAAAAGATAAAAATATCGTAATTCTGGATATCATACAAGTCCTCAGAGCCATTCATTTACAAGATCCGACACTTGATGTTCAAACCGTAGGCGGAGCAGAAACCATTGTTGAAATTCAATATCGAAAGCGAAATTTATCAACGGTTCTATTTATCGGTGTCTGGCTGCTTCTGTTTATTGGATCGTGTCTTGCCATCATGAACTTTCATGAGGATGTAAGCATGAGAGATGTTCATATCGCACTATATGAAATCATAACCGGAGAGAGGAATGACTATCCATATTTGCTTCAAATCCCATACAGCATCGGTTTGGGACTGGGGATGATCGTGTTTTTTAACCACATATTTAAAAAGCGCCTAAATGAAGAGCCCAGCCCGCTGGAGGTTGAGATGTTTAACTATCAGCTTGATCTCGATCAATATGTGGCCATGCATGAGAATCAAGAAACCATAAAGGATCTGCATGATCGTTAGTGTATTGTTCATTATTTTTGTCGGGCTCGGCGGAGGCATAACGGTGGGGGCGGGTTTCGTTGCTTTTTTAACCGTAATGGGAATCATTCCGCGGCTGATGCAGCTCACCAAAACAATGAGATTTGTTCAGGCTTATGAAGCGGCTGTTATTCTTGGCGCGGTTTGCGGGGGATGGGAGACGCTTCATATGAATCATCTTTATCTAACAAAATGGATAGCTGTGCCGGTCGGGCTTCTGGCAGGTTTGTTCGTCGGGATGCTAGCGGCTGCTCTTACAGAGGTTTTAAATGTCCTGCCAATTTTGGCGAAACGAATCGGGCTCAGAAGTAAAATCATTATTTTATTAATGGCCATCGTGATTGGGAAAATCGCGGGATCTTTATTTCACTGGCTGTACTTTATTGACCATTCATAAGGAGATTTCAAGATGACAAACATAAAAGAAAATTACAAATCAAAAGTGAAAACATATCAGCCTAAGCCGCCTTACGTCTGGAACTGTGTAAAAGCCTTTTTAGTGGGCGGGCTGATTTGTGCAATTGGGCAAGGTCTGCAAAATTTTTATATCCATTTTTTTGATTTCAATGAAAAAACTGCGGGGAATCCAACAGCTGCAACGCTGATACTAATTTCTGCCCTGCTTACAGGGTTCGGCATCTATGACAGAATCGGACAATTCGCAGGCGCAGGTTCAGCCGTACCTGTCACAGGTTTTGCCAACAGTATGGCAAGCGCGGCTCTTGAATATAAAAGCGAAGGATTAGTGCTTGGAGTAGCGACAAATATGTTTAAACTGGCAGGTAATGTTATTGTTTTCGGAGTTGTAGCTGCATACATCGTTGGAATGATTCGGTTTGCTTTTGAGAAACTGATGTCATAGGAGGAGAAGAAAATGAAATTAACAGGAAAGCAAACCTGGGTATTTGAACATCCCATATTTGTCAACTCAGCGGGAACGGCAGCAGGACCAAAGGAAAAAGACGGACCGCTCGGCTCTTTATTTGATAAAACCTATGACGAAATGCATTGTAATCAAAAAAGCTGGGAAATGGCGGAACGGCAGCTGATGGAAGACGCTGTTAATGTTGCGCTTCAAAAAAACAATCTGACAAAAGATGATATTGACCTATTGCTGGCAGGCGACTTGCTGAACCAAAACGTGACGGCTAACTATGTGGCAAGACACTTGAAAATCCCATTTCTTTGTATGTTTGGCGCCTGTTCAACATCAATGGAAACAGTGGCTGTCGCATCAGCCTTAGTTGATGGCGGGTTTGCCAAAAGGGCACTCGCTGCCACTAGCAGTCACAATGCAACTGCGGAAAGACAGTTTCGCTATCCGACAGAATACGGAGGGCAAAAACCGGACACTGCTACCTCCACTGTAACCGGAAGCGGTGCAGTTGTCATCAGTCAGACACCGGGTGATATCCAAATCACAAGTGCGACTGTCGGAAAGGTTTCTGATTTAGGAATTACAGATCCTTTTGATATGGGATCGGCTATGGCTCCGGCTGCAGCTGATACGATTAAGCAGCACTTTAAAGATCTCAACCGGACAGCGGATGATTATGATCTAATCCTGACAGGTGACCTGTCAGGCGTCGGTTCTCCAATCGTAAAAGACATCTTAAAAGAAGATGGATATCCAGTCGGCACAAAGCATGATGATTGCGGGCTTCTGATTTACACTCCGGATCAGCAGGTCTTTGCCGGGGGGAGCGGCTGTGCTTGTTCAGCGGTTGTCACCTACTCTCATATTTTTAAGCAGCTGAGAGAAGGAAAACTAAACCGTGTATTTGTCGTGGCGACCGGGGCGCTATTAAGCCCGACGATGATCCAGCAAAAAGAAACCATCCCGACTATCGCCCACGGGGTTGTATTTGAGCGTGCAGGAGGTGCATCTTAACATGGACTACCTTTTGGCTTTTGTCTGCGGCGGGGCCATTTGTATCGTCGGCCAGCTGCTCTTGGATATTTTTAAATTGACGCCAGCTCATGTTATGACATCATTTGTTGTAATCGGTGCAATATTAGATGGTTTCGGCATTTACGATAAATTTATTGAATTTGCCGGAGGAGGCGCCACCGTTCCGATCGTCAGCTTCGGTCACAGTCTTCTGCACGGCGCCATGCATCAGGCGCATATACACGGATTTATCGGTATCGGCATGGGGATTTTTGAGCTGACCTCGGCCGGTATCTCAGCCGCTATTCTTTTCGCCTTTATCGTAGCTGTTATTTTCAAACCGAAAGGATAATGCCGACATGACGACAAAACGCAAGGTCATACTGGTAACAGACGGGGATGTTTATGCCGCTAAAACAATTGAATACGCCGCAAGCAAAGTGGGAGGTCGATGCATTTCACAATCAAAAGGGAATCCTTCCACCCGCAGCGGCGCCGAGCTTGTCAAGCTGATCGCCTCAGCACCGTATGATCCTGTATTTGTCATGTTTGACGACTCCGGCCTTCAAGGAGAGGGTCCGGGAGAAGCCGCTCTAACCTATGTCGCAACCCATCCGTCTATTGAAGTGCTCGGTGTGATTGCGGTCGCGTCAAAAACACATCAGGCTGAATGGACCAGGGTCGATGTAAGCATTGATCGCAATGGAGAAATAACTGAATACGGCGTCGATAAAGTCGGGGAAAGAGAATTTGATGACCACAGAATGAGTGGAGATACAGTCTATTGCCTTGATAAACTTGATCTCCCGCTTATTGTCGGTATCGGGGATATCGGCAAAATGGGCAGAAAAGACGATATCTCAAAAGGGTCGCCAATCACCATGAAAGCGGTCGAGTTTATTTTAGAAAGGAGCGGGTATCATGCCGGACCACAAGGAAGAGAAAATTCGGGTCTATCGGAATCCAGCTAAAAATGAAGAGTATTTCAAAAACCGTGTTGGGATGGGGACGAGCTATGATGTAGGTGTTCGCAAACTCACGATTTTAGATAAAGAGATCCAGCTTTACTATCTAAATGGATTATGCGATACAGCCTATATTATTCATTTAATGAGAGAGCTTGTTGCCATTAACAATCGGAAAGAAGACCCTGATGAGCTGGTCGACATCGTCGAAAACAGGCTGCTTAACGCCCAGGTCGAAAAAGTAAAAACCTTGGATGAAACCACCGACCAAGTGCTGTCCGGGCTCGTCGCTGTCATTGTTGAAGGTGCAGGCTTCGCATTTATAATTGACGTCAGAAGCTATCCGGGCAGAAACCCGGAAGAACCTGATACGGAAAAGGTAGTCAGAGGAGCCAGAGACGGATTTGTTGAAAATATCGTCGTCAATACGGCCCTTCTCAGAAGGCGGATCAGAGACGAGCGCCTTCGAGTCAAGATGACTAAAGTTGGCGAGCGGTCAAAGACGGATTTAAGCATTTGTTATATAGAAGATATAGCTGATCCGGATCTGGTTGAGATCGTAGAAAAAGAAATTGCATCCATTGATGTCGATGGATTAACAATGGCAGACAAAACTGTCGAGGAATTCATTGTGAATCAAAGCTATAATCCTTTTCCGCTCGTGCGCTATACAGAAAGACCGGATGTGGCCGCAAATCATGTTCTAGAAGGCCATGTTATCATTATAGTGGACACATCGCCGAGTGTGATCATTACCCCGACGACTTTATTTCACCATGTGCAGCATGCTGAAGAATATAGGCAGGCGCCTTCAGTCGGGACCTTTTTAAGATGGGTAAGATTTTTCGGTATTCTTGCTTCTACTTTATTTCTTCCGATCTGGTTTCTCTTTGTGCTTCAGCCTGATCTGCTCCCGGACAACATGAAATTTATCGGTTTAAATAAAGATACGCATATCCCGATCATCCTGCAGATATTTTTAGCTGACTTAGGAATCGAGTTTCTTAGAATGGCTGCCATTCACACCCCGACGGCTTTATCGACAGCAATGGGTTTAATTGCCGCTGTTCTGATTGGGCAGATTGCGATTGAGGTCGGCCTTTTTTCGCCTGAGGTGATTCTGTACGTCTCACTTGCGGCGATTGGAACCTTTACGACGCCTAGTTATGAATTAAGCTTGGCAAACAAAATGAGCCGTCTTGTCCTCATGATACTCGTTGCCTTATTTCATATAAAAGGGCTCGTCATCGGATTTACAGTGCTAATTATTGCCATGGCAAGCATCAAATCCCTTCAGACACCGTACTTATGGCCGCTGATTCCCTTTAACGGAAAGGCGCTGTGGCAGGTTCTTGTCCGCACAGCGAAACCTGGCGCAAAAGTAAGACCCAGTATCGTTCACCCCAAAAATCGCTTAAGACAGCCTACCAATTCATAATCGCATTGAAACTGACTGAAGAGTATGATAATGTATGTCTTAATTATGAAGGGACAGTCCATAAAACTGTCCTTTCATCCATAAGCGGAGAAAGAGGGAATGACATTGTTCTTACACGGCACAAGCAGACAAAATCAACATGGTCATTTAGAAATCGGAGGTGTGGATGCTCTCTATTTAGCGGAGAAATTTGGTACACCTCTTTACGTATATGATGTGGCTTTAATACGTGAGCGTGCTAAAAGCTTTAAGCAGGCGTTTATTTCTGCAGGGCTGAAAGCACAGGTGGCATATGCGAGCAAAGCATTCTCATCAGTCGCAATGATTCAGCTCGCTGAGGAAGAGGGACTTTCTTTAGATGTCGTATCCGGAGGAGAGCTATATACGGCTGTTGCGGCAGGCTTTCCGGCAGAACGCATCCACTTTCATGGGAACAATAAGAGCAGGGAAGAACTGCGGATGGCGCTTGAGCACCGCATCGGCTGCATTGTGGTGGATAATTTCTATGAAATTGCGCTTCTTGAAGACCTATGTAAAGAAACGGGTCACTCCATCGACGTTCTTCTTCGGATCACGCCCGGAGTAGAAGCGCATACGCATGACTACATTACAACGGGTCAGGAAGATTCAAAGTTTGGTTTCGATCTTCATAACGGACAAACTGAACGGGCCATTGAACAAGTATTACAATCGGAACACATTCAGCTGCTGGGTGTCCATTGCCATATCGGCTCGCAAATCTTTGATACGGCCGGTTTTGTGTTAGCAGCGGAAAAAATCTTCAAAAAACTAGACGAGTGGAGAGATTCATATTCATTTGTATCCAAGGTGCTGAACCTTGGAGGAGGTTTCGGCATTCGTTATACGGAAGATGATGAACCGCTTCATGCCACTGAATACGTTGAAAAAATTATTGAAGCTGTGAAAGAAAATGCTTCCCGTTACGGTTTTGACATCCCGGAAATTTGGATCGAACCGGGCCGTTCTCTCGTGGGAGACGCAGGCACAACTCTTTATACGGTTGGCTCTCAAAAAGAAGTGCCGGGTGTCCGCCAATATGTGGCTGTAGACGGAGGCATGAACGACAATATTCGTCCTGCGCTTTACCAAGCTAAATATGAAGCTGCGGCAGCCAACAGGATCGGAGAAGCGCATGACAAAACGGTATCGATTGCCGGAAAGTGCTGTGAAAGCGGAGATATGCTGATTTGGGATATTGACCTGCCGGAAGTAAAAGAAGGCGATCTTCTTGCCGTTTTTTGTACAGGCGCTTATGGATACAGCATGGCCAACAATTATAACCGTATTCCGAGACCCGCCGTTGTATTTGTCGAAAACGGTGAGGCTCATTTAGTCGTGAAGCGAGAAACATACGAAGATATTGTAAAACTTGATTTGCCATTTAAAACGGGTGTAAAGCAATAAAAGAAAGCGCCGATTTTTCGGCGCTTTTCTTATTTGAATATAGATACAATCGCATTCCAGATAGATACGAAGAAATCAATGACTTTCTGGATGAAGTTTTTGCCCTCATCTGATTCTATAAATTTCGTAATCTTATCTTTCGCTTTATCTAGCTGGTCACTGACCTGTCCCCAGTCAATGTCAGCGTTTTTCATCTTATTGAATAGGGAGACAAGCTGATTCTTTTGGCTGTCTGTAAGCGTGACATTTAAATCAGAAGCTGCGTCGTCCACTTGTTTTTCGATGTCAGCTTTATTATCAGGCACCCCGTTTTTAGCAAACTCTTCTTTGATTTTTGCAATCAGGGCTGATGCATTTTCGTTACCGATTTTGTCTCCAAGCTCTGATGTCGTGACAAGCTCTTGGTTGGCGACCTGCTTAACATCCTCCGAGATCGCTTCGTCAGAAGAAACTTCATACGCCTTAATCAATCCAGTTAAAGCCGCAGTCCCGGATACTTCAAACGGTGCTGTAACATACACCTTCGCATCTTTCACACCGGCTGTCATCAGTGCATTCAGATACATTTCATCCGTGATGCCGCTGATATTATGGGTCTCAACATTCAATCCAGAGCCTTTTTTGGCAATGGTGATTGACGATGAAGAAATCGCTCTCGATCCGATTTGCGCGTTTGATATATATTTTCCTAAATATTCATGTTCTTCTTTATTGGTCACGGTTACCGTTGTGGCATTATCAGGGACATTCATTTCATCAAGCACTTTTTGTTTGTCGGATTCTGACAAATCAGCACCCAGTGTTACAATGACATCTCCAACTGCGGCATCCGCGAGACTGACCTTCGGAACCGTCAGCAGCAAAACGGCCGCTGCCAGCATTCCAATCCAAATTTTCTTCAAAGCAGTTTGACCTCCTTCAATTTCACAAGCAGCTGGATAGTGCTGCTTTGTGAGGACCTGAATCATGAAAAATACAGTTCCGTTAGGTTAGACGGAGATAAAGAGATTCAGGTTTCATTTTTATTTTTTAGTAAAGCTCGGGAGATTCGTTTTCCCCCGAAAGGTGTGGTATAATAGCCGCGACAAGGAGAGACAGGCTATAACCTATCATACATAATCTCCTTTGAAAATTAAAATAAAGAAAGTAGGCATACAATTGAAAACAGGTTACTTTTTATTAGAAGACGGGAACAAAATTGAATTTGAACTTTATCCTGAAGCTGCACCTGGAACTGTTGCAAACTTTGAAAAGCTTGCAAACGAAGGCTTTTATGACGGGCTTACATTCCACCGAGTGATCCCTGGCTTCGTCAGCCAAGGCGGATGCCCGCACGGAACTGGTACTGGCGGTCCGGGATACACAATCAAATGTGAAACAGAAGGAAACCCGCATACACATGAGGCGGGCGCACTTTCTATGGCACATGCCGGAAAAGACACTGGCGGCAGCCAATTTTTCATCGTTCATGAGCCACAGCCTCATTTGAACGGTGTTCACACTGTATTTGGTAAAGTAACAAGCGGATTAGAATTCGCGAAAAACATGTCTAATGGCGACGTCATGAAAGAAGTTCGTGTAGAAGGCTAATCGGCAGGCAAAAGGCTTCCTCTTAGAGAGGAAGCTTTTTTTATTGGCCAAAAATGTTCAATAAAAAACCGCCGAATGCTGATGGCGGTTGGCAAAACCAGGTGTTTAGTTAGTGACCCCCGTGTATTGAATAGATTAAAAAGTTTTGGTGACGTTTTGATCAGTAAATTGATGATTAATCATTTTAGCCTTGCTTACAAAGTTATTTTCAAAGACAATTCCTGTGTTTAAACCTCCGGAGCCAAACACAGATTTGGACAAAGTTAAAGGCCTGATCATAAAAGCGCCGCCTACGTTAATTACACTGTTCCCGGAAACGTTGTTTATATTAATAGGATAATCAATCATACTATCAAGTCTCCTTTCATATTTTCTATTTTTTATATGTATTAGTGCTAGAGTTGATTAGCGTAAACTTATCGGCAAAAATATTTAGGAGATGCCTGTTCATTGGGATTGGTATTTTGTAGTAAAATAAATCAAACAAACGTGATGTAATGAAAAGGAGATCGCGATATGGACAACAAAGGCTGTATAAAATGCGGCAGTACTGAAGCCGGACAAAAAGAAATAGCCACAACCGGTACGGGATTATCAAAGCTGTTTGACGTGCAGCATAACCGATTTCTAGTGGTTTACTGTAAGAACTGCGGATATTCAGAGTTTTATAATAAAGAGTCTTCAACTGCTGGGAATATATTGGATTTATTTTTTGGAGGCTGATCCATATTTTCGAGCTTGAATGATTTTAAACATATTATGAAAGCAAAAAACGGGGTGCGTTTATCACCTGTGAAATAGGTTGCCGCCAACATTCCAGTAACCTTTATAACGTGAATTGTTTTTTGTCAAGTGCCATGGGTATCATGGACTGAGAGATCAATGGAATGCAGTAAATGAACAAACTGTTCGTAACCTCATGCCTTATATACGATCTAAAGATTTAGCATATGAGAACTCTCTTTCTTCTGAGTCCATCTCTTCTGAATTATGCGATTCATTTCTTTCAATATTTGCAGGCTTAGTTATGATCGACAAGAAAAAAATAGGCATGATGTGGGTAGAAGATGAAGATTAACAGTTTGTAAAATCACTTCAATGGTCCTAATGGGATTTTTTTTCGATTCGTGATAACATAAATTGAAGACCGTTGTTTATTGGAGGAAATCAGTTGAAATCAGAAAATGTTTCGAAGAAAAAAACAATATTAGAATGGGCAAAAGCAATTGTGATTGCTGTCGTTCTTGCTTTGCTCATCCGCAACTTTATTTTTGCGCCGTATGTCGTTGATGGTGACTCTATGTATCCTACACTTCACAACCGTGAAAGGGTCTTTGTTAATATGACAGTCAAATACATCGGCGAGTTTGATAGAGGAGACATCGTCGTGTTAAACGGAGATGATGTTCACTATGTCAAACGTATTATCGGCCTTCCCGGCGATACGGTTGAGATGAAAAATGACCAGCTCTATATCAACGGGAAAAAGGTGGACGAACCTTATTTGGCAGCTAATAAAAAGAGAGCGAAACAGGACGGTTTTGACCATTTGACCGATGATTTCGGCCCGGTTAAAGTGCCTGATAACAAGTATTTTGTGATGGGTGACAATCGTCGGAATTCCATGGACAGCCGTAACGGACTTGGCCTCTTCACGAAAAAACAAATTGCGGGTACGTCAAAGTTTGTTTTCTACCCGTTTAACGAAATGCGCAAAACAAATTAGGATCAAGCAGTTTCCCATTGGGGCTGCTTTTTTTATATCTTTTTTACGGTCATCCCCTAAAAACAGAACATAAATTCGTATATCTATAGAAAAGAAATTTTTGCAGAAATGTGAAACATATTCCCGTTATGCATCGTTATATTAATAATTTACGAGAAGTTACGGTTTTTTATTCATGAAAAAAAGGAATAACTCATATGAATGAATAGATTCATATTGGCTGGAGGTTTAGAAATGGGAAGAATAAAAACCAAGATTACCATTCTGTTAGTGCTTTTGCTTTTACTTGCAGGCGGTTATATGTACATAAATGATGTTGAGCTGAAGGATGTTCCGACAGCAATTGGACAAACCTTGTCCTCGGAAGAAGAGGAATACTCCATCCAGGAATATAAAGTGACGAAAATTGACGGCTCAGAGTATCATGGAGTAGCAGAAAACGGAACGAAAATCATCTTCAACGGAAAAAAATTAAATCAGGATTTATCTGATATAAAAGAAGGTGACAAGATTAAGGCTTACTTCAGCAAATCAAAGCGGATCGACGGATTAATCAAGGTTGCAAAAGTGAATGATTAACAAAACATCACCTTTCGGATCGAAGGGTGATGTTTTGTTTTTCTCAAATTGTAAGTTTATTTCATTGCGTACTTTAAAAAGGATCGCTATAATAGCCAATAAGGACAAATGAATAAAGATTGTATCCTTCGGGGCAGGGTGGAAATCCCGACCGGCGGTAGTAAAGCACATTGCTTTAGAGCCCGTGACCCGTGTGCATAAGCACGCGGTGGATTCAGTTTAAGCTGAAGCCGACAGTGAAAGTCTGGATGGGAGAAGGATGATGAACCGCTATGCAAATGGTTCAAAAATGCATAGTGTTATTTCCTATTGCGTAAAATACCTAAAGCCCTGAATTTTTTATAAATTCGGGGCTTTTTTGACGGTAAATAACAAAAGAGGGGAGGGAAACAAATGGAAGAGTATTATATGAAGCTGGCGTTAGATCTTGCGAAGCAGGGCGAAGGACAGACCGAATCCAATCCGCTCGTCGGCGCTGTTGTCGTAAAGGACGGACAAATTGTCGGAATGGGCGCCCATTTAAAATATGGTGAAGCTCATGCAGAAGTTCATGCCATCCATATGGCTGGAGCACATGTAGAGGGTGCCGATATTTACGTTACACTCGAACCGTGCAGCCATTACGGAAAAACACCGCCATGTGCAGAATTGATTATCAACTCTGGCATCAAAAGAGTGTTCGTGGCGATGAGAGATCCTAATCCGCTTGTGGCTGGAAGAGGGATCAGCATGATGAAAGAAGCCGGCATTGAGGTAAGGGAAGGCATCCTGGCAGACCAGGCGGAGAGGCTGAATGAAAAATTTCTGCACTTTATGAGGACAGGCCTTCCGTACGTCACGCTAAAAGCGGCTGCCAGCCTTGACGGCAAGATAGCTACCAGCAAGGGTGACAGCAAATGGATCACGTCAGAGGCTGCAAGACAGGATGCTCAGCAATACAGGAAAACACACCAAAGCATTTTAGTCGGAGTTGGCACAGTGAAAGCCGACAATCCGAGCTTAACCTGCAGACTGCCGAATGTAACAAAACAGCCGGTTCGGGTCATACTTGATACCGTACTCTCGATTCCTGAGGACGCTAAAGTGATTTGCGATCAAATAGCGCCGACATGGATTTTTACGACGGCACGCGCAGACGAGGAAAAGAAAAAACGGCTTTCAGCTTTCGGAGTGAACATATTTACACTTGAAACCGAGCGCATTCAAATTCCCGATGTTTTGAAGATCCTAGCGGAAGAAGGCATCATGTCGGTGTATGTGGAAGGCGGTTCAGCTGTTCACGGAAACTTTGTCAAAGAAGGCTGTTTTCAAGAAATCATCTTCTATTTTGCCCCTAAACTAATCGGAGGAACGCATGCTCCCAGCTTAATCTCCGGTGAAGGTTTTCAATCAATGAAAGATGTCCCCTTATTACAATTCACTGATATAACCCAAATCGGCCGTGATATCAAACTGACGGCAAAACCGACAAAGGAATAGGATGGTGACCATGTTTACAGGAATTATCGAAGAAACAGGCACAATCGAATCCATGAAAAAAGCAGGGCATTCAATGGCCTTAACAATTAAATGCTCAAAGATTTTAGAGGATGTTCATCTTGGCGACAGCATTGCAGTGAACGGCATTTGTCTGACTGTCACTGATTTTACAAAAAATCAATTCACAGTGGATGTTATGCCTGAAACAGTCAAAGCTACGTCACTGAATGATTTAACAAAAGGAAGCAAAGTAAATCTGGAAAGAGCAATGGCGGCAAACGGCCGTTTCGGAGGCCATTTCGTCTCAGGCCATGTCGACGGAACTGCGGAAATCACACGAATTGAAGAGAAAAGCAACGCAGTTTACTATGATTTAAAAATGGACCCGTCATTAACAAAAACATTGGTTTTAAAGGGATCAATTACTGTGGATGGCGTGAGCTTAACCATATTCGGCCTGACAGAAGACACAGTGACGATCTCCTTAATACCGCATACAATCAGCGAAACGATCTTTTCAGAAAAAACGATCGGCTCTAAAGTGAATATCGAATGCGATATGATCGGAAAATATATGTATCGATTTTTGCATAAAGCCAATGAAAATAAGACCCAACAAACCATTACAAAAGCCTTCTTAAGCGAAAACGGCTTTTAGAGAGGAAGATTTGCATGTTTCATCCGATAGAAGAAGCACTGGACGCTTTAAAAAAAGGCGAAGTCATCATCGTTGTAGATGATGAAGACAGAGAAAATGAAGGAGACTTTGTGGCTCTTGCCGAGCATGCAACGCCGGAAGTCATTAACTTTATGGCGACACATGGGAGAGGACTGATCTGCACGCCGCTCAGTGAGGAAATCGCAGACAGGCTTGATCTTCACCCTATGGTTGAGCATAATACAGATTCTCACCACACTGCATTTACCGTAAGCATAGACCATCGTGAAACGAAAACAGGTATCAGCGCTCAAGAAAGATCTTTTACCGTTCAAGCATTGCTGGACAGCACATCCGTGCCATCTGATTTTCAGCGTCCGGGGCACATTTTTCCGCTAATTGCGAAAAAAGGAGGTGTCCTGAAAAGAGCGGGCCATACAGAAGCTGCTGTTGATCTTGCTGAAGCCTGCGGATCTCCAGGAGCCGGCGTCATTTGTGAAATTATGAATGAAGACGGAACGATGGCGAGAGTGCCTGAGCTCATTGAAATTGCGAAAAAGCATCAATTAAAAATGATCACCATTAAGGATTTGATTCAATACCGTTACAATCTGACAACACTTGTCGAGCGTGAAGTTGACATTACGCTGCCTACTGATTTTGGGACATTTAAGGTTTATGGATACACAAATGAGGTAGATGGAAAAGAGCATGTCGCATTTGTGATGGGAGAGGTGCCGTTCGGAGAAGAACCGGTATTGGTCCGGGTGCATTCAGAATGTCTCACAGGTGACGTATTTGGGTCTCATCGCTGTGACTGCGGACCGCAGCTGCACGCCGCGCTGAACCAAATTGCTGCAGAAGGCCGTGGAGTGCTCCTGTACTTGCGCCAAGAAGGACGAGGCATCGGTTTAATCAATAAATTAAAAGCTTATAAGCTTCAGGAACAAGGTTATGACACCGTAGAAGCCAATGAGGCGCTTGGATTCTTGCCGGATCTTCGCAACTATGGCATCGGAGCACAAATTTTACGCGACCTCGGTGTCCGGCATATGAAGCTTTTGACGAATAATCCGCGAAAAATCGCAGGCCTTGAAGGCTACGGACTCAGTATTTCAGAAAGAGTGCCGCTTCAAATGGAGGCGAAAGAACACAATAAAAAATATTTGCAAACCAAAATGAACAAGCTAGGTCATTTACTTCATTTCTAATCACAAATATCACAAAAAAGGATGGGAATCATATGAATATCATACAAGGAAATTTAGTTGGTACAGGTCTTAAAATCGGAATCGTAGTAGGAAGATTTAATGATTTTATTACGAGCAAGCTGCTGAGCGGAGCAGAAGATGCGCTGCTCAGACATGGCGTAGACACAAATGACATTGATGTGGCTTGGGTTCCAGGCGCATTTGAAATACCGTTTGCTGCGAAAAAAATGGCGGAAACAAAAAAATATGATGCTATTATCACATTGGGCACTGTCATCAGAGGCGCTACGACACATTACGATTATGTCTGCAATGAAGCTGCAAAAGGCATCGCGCAAGCAGCAAACACTACTGGTGTACCTGTCATCTTTGGAATTGTAACAACTGAAAACATCGAACAGGCCATCGAGCGTGCGGGAACAAAAGCGGGCAACAAAGGTGTAGATTGTGCTGTTTCTGCCATTGAAATGGCAAATTTAAACCGCTCATTTGAATAATTTGCTGAAAACAGTTTAAAAATATGGCGAAAATGATATAATGTGAGAAAACGGATCACCTATTCGTATCCGTTAATAGCAGACTGGACATTTTGGATATAGAGGGGTTTTTATGTTAATTCGTTATAAAAAATCGTTTGAAAAGATTGCGATGGGGCTTCTTTCGTTTATGCCGAATGAAAAAGACCTTAAGCAGCTTCAGCAGACAATTAAGGACTACGAAACGGATACAGACCGCCAGCTCTTTCTTTGGAAAGAGGACGAGGATATCGTCGGAGCAATCGGAGTCGAAAAAAAGGATTCTGAGGTTGAGATCCGGCATATCAGTGTGAATCCTTCTCATCGCCATCAAGGAATCGGAAAACAGATGATGGATGCTTTAAAGCATTTATTCAAAACGCAAGTACTGGTTCCAAATGAATTAACGCAGAGCTTTTTCGAACGTTGTCAAGGTCATCAGGATCAAGACATTTCATACAATAATTAAGCAGAGGCTGTCATCAGTCTCTGCTTTTTTTTCTGCGTTCTATTTCTTTTTCACGTTCACGGATGACGTCAGTCCGATCCCGCAAACGGTGTTTGTCGATAAGAAATATGTTCCTGAGTGCACTGGGCTGCCCCCATGTATACTTTTTTTTCCTGCATTCGATCCTGCATGCTTCCTCCAGTTTCTCATCTTTGATTGGCAGCATAATGCTTTTATAGGCAGAGCCCATTTCGATTTGTTCGTAAACCGATTGCATAAGTTCGAGCAAACGGCCATGATCAAGCCCTAAGTCTTCGACTGCCCGGTGTTCTGCTTGAAGAATCCGGATGCTGTTCGCCATCAGTCTTTTTGCCCCGGCTGTATTCTGCCTTCTGTGATGATATAAAGCCACTGCAAGCTGAATAAAGCCGACCCAATAGCGTTTTCGTTTCTTTGGCGGATCTTCCTTCCAATATTCTTCTAATATTTCATGGCATTCAAAATAATCCCGTGTCGCGTGAAACTCAACGAGATAATCTATATAAGCTTTCGGATACAAGGTGTTTCCTCCTTTAATGTGCTTTTAGTGTACCATAGAAGGGATAAAAGGAAAAAAGAACGCTCGGCCTCTATTACTTCTTAGAAAGGAAAAGCAGAAGCTAAGGCTTTTTCTCCCGCTTCTGCGCTCCGAGCAAACACCTCTCGTGTTTTGAATATTCTGTACAAACTTGTTCAAAACAGGAAATGAAATAGTATTGGACGAGAGCTTTTTGGTGGCTTATACTATAGGGTAGCCAGTTTTTCCGGCAATGAGAGTGATACTTGAAAATGGTGAGATGATGGAAGAATATCAAGTGAAAATTGATACGTTTGAGGGCCCATTGGACCTGCTGCTTCATTTAATCAATCGTCTTGAAATTGACATATATGATATACCTGTGGCGAAGATCACTGAACAATATTTATTATATGTACATACGATGCGTGTGCTTGAGCTCGATATGGCCAGCGAGTATTTGGTTATGGCTGCCACGCTGCTCAGCATTAAAAGCAGAATGCTGCTCCCGAAGCAAGAGGAGGAGCTTTTTGAAGATGAATTACTTGAAGAAGAAGATCCGCGGGAGGAACTGATTGAAAAGTTGATTGAGTATCGAAAATATAAAGATGCGGCGAAGGATTTAAAAGAACGGGAAGAAGAAAGACAAAAATCGTTCACGAAACCGCCGAGTGATTTGAGTGAATATGCAAAAGAAGTAAAACAGTCTGAGCAAAAGCTCTCTGTCACGGTCTATGATATGATCGGAGCTTTTCAAAAAGTGCTGAAACGCAAAAAAATAAACAGGCCGATGGAAACAACAATTACAAGACAGGACATACCAATCGAAGCCAGAATGAACGAAATCGTGCACAGCTTGAAATCTAGAGGTACGAGAATCAACTTTATGGATCTGTTTCCATATGAGCAAAAAGAACATTTAGTAGTGACCTTTCTAGCTGTTCTCGAGCTGATGAAAAATCAGCTGGTCCTCATTGAACAGGAGCACAATTTTTCAGATATTTACATTACGGGGAGTGAATCCATTCATGGGGCTTGATATCGTGAATTGGAAAGCTATTGTGGAAGCCCTTCTTTATGCGGCAGGCGATGAAGGGCTTACAAAAAAGCAGCTGTTAACAGTGCTTGAAATCGAAGAGCCTGAACTGAACACGATCATGGCGGATGTGGCGGACGAATACCGCGAAGATACACGAGGGATTGAACTTATTGAGTATGCAGATACGTACATGCTCTCTACCAAAAAAGACTTTGCGCCTTACTTGAAAAAACTGATTGAAGTGCCGTCAAAGGGCCTTTCTCAAGCATCTTTAGAAGTACTGGCCATTGTTTCATACAAACAGCCAATTACGAGAGCAGAAATTGAAGAAATCAGAGGAGTAAAATCAGAGCGGATTTTACACAGTCTTGTCGCGAAGGCGCTATTGTGTGAAGTAGGGCGTGCCGATGGTCCGGGGCGGGCCATTTTATACGGTACTACGCCGACTTTTCTTGAACAATTCGGTCTGAAAACGCTGGACGAGCTTCCGCCGCTGCCTGAAAATGCGGAAGAAGACGTTCTTCAAGAAGAAGCAGATTTATTTTTTGAAAACTTTAACCAAACCTTCGAAGATATAAAATAGAAGTTTAATGAATCGCGCTTTTTCATCATCATAAGATATAAGGAAGAAGCTATCATGAAAGAAGCAAAATGTGAGAGACAAAGACATGAGGGGAAGATACCAAACGAAATGGGACATTCGATTGTGCGAGCGCAGACTCAAAAAACAGGCGAATTCTTATCAATGGTTGTCAATACCGTGAACGATTACCTAAATCAAACGACGCTTGAGTCCTTACAGGCTGAATTGCCTATTGAAAAAGGATACTGCTGTGATGTGCTGAGCACTCTGAGAAGAATGGCAGTATTTTGTGAAGGAGGCGCAGAAGCGTGCCGCCGTCTCCTGATGCAGGAGCCTTTTCAGGAAGCCAGAGCGGAAAAAACACTTTATAATGTGTATCACCAATGCATTGAAGAGTTCTTTATGCCGAAAAAAGACACGTGGTGTGAAAATAGCCGGGCGTCTTATACCGGGGTCAGCGCAATTGAGTTTTATCATGCTGTTCCTGCGTCGCTTGAGCAATTATTATTGCCGTTGAGCGCGGCCTTTCTGAAGATGAGGGAAGAGCTGGCTCATTACGAAGCGTCCGGATCAAGCATGGCGCCAATCAGATAACGTTTACTCTCCCTTTTTCAGGGAGAGTTTTTTTATGTTTGCTTTCAGAAATATAATTGTTATTCATAACTGATGGACATGCGCATAAACTTGTACAAACCACCACAAGGACGTGAGCAAACATGCGCATTTTCAAAAAAGCAGTATTCGTGATCATGATTTCTTTTCTTATTGCAACCGTAAATGTGAATACAGCACATGCTGCTATAGATGTCAGTGCAAAAAGCGCGATCATTATTGACGGTGCGTCAGGCAGAGTGTTATATGCCAAGGATGAGCATCAAAAAAGGCGGATCGCGAGCATCACAAAAATTATGACCGCCGTCCTCGCCATCGAATCCGGCAAAATGGATCAAACGGTGACGGTTTCGGCAAATGCTGTCAGAACAGAAGGCTCCGCCATTTATTTAACAGAAGGTCAAAAAGTGAAGCTAAAAGATCTTGTGTATGGCCTGATGCTAAGATCAGGAAACGACGCCGCTGTCGCGATTGCTGAGCATGTCGGTGGGAGCCTCGATGGGTTTGTTTATATGATGAATCAAAAAGCCGAGCAGCTTGGTATGAAAAACACCCGTTTTCAAAACCCGCACGGATTGGACGACCATGAAAATCATTATTCAACAGCCTATGACATGGCCATTTTAACTAAGTATGCTATGAAGCTGAAAGACTATCAAAAGATTTCAGGCACAAAAATATACAAAGCGGAAACGATGGAAAGCGTATGGAAAAACAAAAATAAACTGCTGACCATGCTATATCCGTACAGCACAGGAGGAAAAACAGGCTATACAAAACTTGCAAAACGGACACTGGTCTCTACGGCTTCAAAGGACGGCATTGACCTGATAGCCGTCACCATTAATGACCCTAATGATTGGGATGACCATATGAAGATGTTTAACTATGTGTTTGAGCATTATCAAACCTATTTAATTGCAAAAAAAGGGGATATTCCAAAGCTGAAAGGCACATTTTATGAATCGAAGGCTTTTATCAAACGTGATATCACCTATTTGCTGACTGAAGAGGAAAAAGAAGATGTGAAAATTAATACCACACTGCTCAAGCCGAAAAAAGCATGGGAAAAAGATGCCTCGAAAATCCCTGACATCGTAGGGCACATGGAGATCATGTTCAACGATGCAACCATCGCAAAAGTGCCGATCTATTATGAAAATGGGCGGCATCAAAAACCGAAGAAACAATTTTTTGAAACGTTTAAATCAATCTTTCTGAATGCGGCAGGCGGAGCAAAATGGTCAATATAATTTGGGTCAGTTTAACCGTGATCGGACTCGTTTTTGCGATGTGCAACGGAACTCTGCAAGATGTAAATGAAGCCGTGTTTAAGGGTGCGAAAGAAGCGATTACGATTTCATTTGGATTAATGAGCGTGCTTGTTTTCTGGCTTGGCTTAATGAAAATCGCCGAGCAGTCAGGGCTTTTGGATATTTTCAGCCGGATGTGCAGGCCTTTTATATCTAAACTGTTCCCTGATATACCGCCGGATCACCCGGCGATGGGCTATATTTTATCTAATCTTATGGCGAATTTCTTCGGCCTCGGAAATGCAGCAACTCCGCTTGGCATTAAAGCAATGGAACAAATGAAAAAGCTGAATGGAAACCGATCGGAAGCAAGCCGGTCAATGATCACTTTTTTAGCTGTTAATACGTCCTGCATCACACTCATCCCGACAACGGTGATCGCTGTCCGAATGGCTTATTCCTCCAAAACGCCGACAGATATCGTCGGGCCAAGCATTTTGGCAACGCTTATTTCCGGAATCGGTGCCATTATCATTGATCGGTATTTTTATTACCGCCGCAAAAAGAAGGGAAGGTGAGCGGATGGAAATCATCAACTGGCTGTCTTTAGCCATGATTCCAATCATTATTGCCGGAATTCTTCTTTATGGAACGATCAAAAAGGTTCCAACATATGAATCGTTTGTCGAAGGCGGGAAAGAGGGGATAGAAATTGCCTTTTCCATTATCCCCTATTTAGTCGGAATGCTTGTCGCTATAACTGTTTTCAGATCATCAGGCGCGCTTGATTTTATAATGGATCTTTTAAAACCGGTTTTCTCCGCTATCGGCATCCCTGCTGAAGTAGTGCCGCTTGCTCTGATCCGCCCGATCTCCGGTACGGCCGCACTCGGAATGACGACCGATTTAATTGCAGTATACGGGCCCGATTCCTTTATCGGCAGGCTGGCTTCCGTCATGCAGGGATCTACAGATACAACGCTTTACGTACTGACTGTGTATTTCGGAGCAGTCGGCATTAAAAAAATGGGTGATGCATTAAAGGTGGGACTTCTTGCAGATTTAATCGGCGTAGTTGCATCTATCATCATCGTTACGTTATTATTTGGGAGCGCCTGAAAACGGCGTTTTTTTTAGATTTGGCATCGGAATTTGAAAAAGCTTGTTTGTTAAGGTTGAAAAAAGTAAGATAATACTTGAGGTGAAAGACATGGAAAGACTGCAAAAAGTGATTGCTCATGCCGGAGTTGCGTCGCGCAGAAAGGCAGAAGAGCTGATTAAAGAAGGAAAAGTAAAGGTGAATGGCAAAGTAGTAACAGAGCTAGGTGTTAAGGTCACCGGTTCTGATCAGATTGAGGTAAACGGGTTAAAGGTTGAACGCGAAGAGCCGGTTTACTTTCTCTTATATAAACCAAGAGGCGTTATTTCCGCAGCGCAAGATGATAAAGGTCGCAAAGTGGTGACGGACTTTTTTAAAAATATTCCGCAGCGCATTTATCCGATTGGGCGTCTGGACTATGACACGAGCGGTCTTTTGCTTTTAACCAATGACGGCGAATTTGCCAATAAGCTAATGCACCCTAAGTATGAAATAGACAAAACATACGTGGCGAAGGTGAAAGGAATCCCGCCTAAAGAGCTGCTCAGAAAGCTGGAGCGCGGAATTAGGCTGGAAGAAGGCAAAACAGCGCCTGCTAAAGCGAAGCTGCTGTCCTTGGATAAGAAAAAGCAGACAAGCATTATTCAGCTGACGATCCATGAGGGACGCAACAGACAGGTGCGCCGCATGTTTGAAGCGATCGGACATGAGGTAATCAAGCTGAAGCGTGAGGAATACGCGTTTTTAAACCTGCGAGGCCTGCACACGGGCGATGCCAGAGAGCTTACGCCTCACGAAGTAAAAAGGCTCAGAGCACTGGCGGATCACGGTAAAAACGCTTTCTAAATTTCACATAACCTTCAAAAAGTAAGAAATGTGAAATGAACGTGCAATGATATAATTGAATGGATCTGCAATAGGGGGAAGGGGGCAGTGGACAATGAAGAAAAAAAGGCGTTTATTCATTCGGACCGGCATCCTTCTCGTTTTAATCTGCGCACTCGGCTATACCATTTACAATGCTGTATTTGCCGGCAAAGAGAGTATATCCGAAGGGTCCGACGCACCGAATTTTGTCCTTGAGGATACGAATGGGAAACGTATCGAGCTCAGTGACTTAAAAGGGAAAGGTGTTTTTTTGAATTTCTGGGGTACATGGTGTGAACCGTGCAAAAAAGAGTTTCCTTATATGGCAAACCAATATAAGCATTTTAAAAGCCAAGGTGTTGAAATTGTCGCTGTAAATGTTGGTGAGTCAAAGATAGCAGTACATAATTTTATGAAATCCTACGGAGTCAATTTCCCGGTTGTTCTGGATACAGATCGCCAAGTGCTTGATGCCTATGACGTATCTCCGCTTCCGACAACCTTTTTGATCAATCCGGAAGGAAAAGTTGTCAAGGTGGTGACCGGCACTATGACAGAAAGCATGATACATGATTATATGAATCTCATAAAACCCGGAGAGACTTCGGGATGAAGCAAGTCAAATGTGAATGCGGACATATAAACCCGGTCGGAACCGTTTTATGCGAATCGTGCGGAAGAGCTCTTCAGGAAACTCAACCTCCGCTCGCTGATATGAGATATGACGGAAGCGCAAGACGTTCGCAAACCTATAAGAAAACGATCATCGATAAAATTTGGAATTTCTTTTCCTCGGTTAAGGTGGGAATATGGCTTATCGTCATAACCCTTGCCGCATCAGCGTTCGGCACCATTTTTCCCCAGGAAGCCTATCTGCCTCCGGGCGCACAGGCTGATACTTATTACAAGGAGCAGTACGGCACGTTTGGCCAGCTTTATTATTTGCTCGGGTTTCATCATTTATATGGTTCTTGGTGGTATTTGCTGCTCATTGCCTCGATCGGCATTTCACTTGTGATTTGCAGCCTTGATCGGGTCATTCCGTTGTATAGAGCGTTAAAAAACCAAGGCGTCAGAAGGAGCCCGGCTTTTTTAAGAAGGCAGCGCTTGTTCAGTGAAACGGTTACTGTACTGAACGGGGAATCGAAAGAAAAGATAGTTGCTCTATTAAAGAAAAAACATTATAGAATCAGAGAAAAAGAGGGCAGCATTCTTGCTGAAAAAGGACGCTTTTCCCGCTGGGGCCCGTATGTCAACCACATTGGATTGATCATCTTTCTGGTTGGTGCGATGCTGAGATTTGTGCCTGGCATGTACGTTGATGAGACGCTTTGGGTCAGAGAAGGCGAAACCGCAGCAATTCCGGGTACAGACGGAAAATATTATTTGAAAAACAATCAATTCAGCGTAGAGACCTATAACAGCAAAACGGAAAAAAAGGTATTTGCAGATGCCATTGACAGAGTCGGGGACGGTAGAGTGGCAAAGAACTTTCAAACCGATGCCGTACTCTACAAGAGAGAAGGAAAAATTGTTTATGGCGAGAAGCCGAAGCTGAAAAAAGTAACAGAAGAAGACATCCGTGTCAATCAGCCGCTGCGTTTTGATTCTTTTTCCGTTTACCAGGTGGATTATAAAGAGAATCAGCTTGACCAAATGGTGTTCCAGCTGATTGATAAAAAAACAAAAAAATCCTTTGGGAGCCTGAAGATCAACCTTCTGGATCCAGATTCGGTCTATGATCTTGGCAACGGTTACAAGGTGGAAATCGCCAGCTACCTGCCTGACTTCTATTTTAATCAGGACGGAGAGCCGAGCACAAAAACAAAGATCCCTAACAATCCGGCTTTTGTCTTTAATATTATAACGCCGGACAAACCGAAAGGCGAAAAGAGCTTTGTCGCCATCCAAGAAACCATCGAAGGATCAGGCAATAATAAATACAAGCTGAAATTTGACCATGTCGAAACGAAAAACATTACTGGACTTACAGTCAGAAAGGACCTTACACTCTGGGTGCTTGCTGTCGGCGGAGCCATTTTTATGATCGGTGTCATTCAAGGTATGTACTGGCAGCATCGAAGAATTTGGCTGCACTCACAGGACGGTGCAGTTATGGTAGCGGGGCATACCAATAAAAACTGGTTTGGCCTGAAGAAGGATTTAGCATTTATATTGGCTGATTCCGGACTGACTGAACCGGTGGACCAAAAAGAATTAATCAAAACACAGAAATAGGCGAAAAGGGAGTGATGTCATGGCAGAGCTGAGCGGAAATTTTCTTTATGCGGCCTTTCTTGTGTATTTAATCGCTGTCCCAATTTTCGGCGGGGCCATACGCGGGAATAAAGATAAAAAGGGCAAGCCAAACCGATGGGCCAACATTGGAATCACCCTTTCTATTGTCGGTTTTTTCTGCCACCTTGGATATTTCATCACAAGGTGGGCTGCCAGCGGCCATGCGCCGGTCAGCAATATGTTTGAATTCACCACCGCTTTTGGCATGATGCTTGTTTTGGCGTTTATCATTCTTTATTTTCTCTATAGATTGCCTTCATTAGGCCTGTTTACGCTGTCAATTGCTTTATTGCTGATTGCCTACGCCAGCATGTTTCCGACAGATATCTCGCCTTTAATTCCTTCGCTCCAAAGCAACTGGCTGTATATTCATGTAACAACGGCCGCGCTTGGGCAAGCTATACTTGCCATCAGCTTTGTCGCTGGTGTCATCTTTCTTTTGAAGCATGTAGACCAGACAAAGCCAAGCAAAGATACCTTCTGGCTTGAAGCGATTATGTTTATTCTGGTCACAACCGTCGCCTTTATTGCAATCACATCAGCATTTCGTCTTGCAGGCTATGAAGCGGAGTTTAACTGGGTGGACAAAAGTAAAGAAAAAAGCGTGATGGTGTACGAAATGCCCGCGCTTGTCGGTCCGCATCAGGGAGAGCTTTTGACCGAAGGAAGAATGGAACCGTTTGTTGATCTTCCCGCGCTTTTCTCAGGCAGAAAAGTGAACACTGTCATTTGGTCATTTGGAGCAGGTCTTGTGTTGTATGGGGCTCTCCGTCTGATCATCAGAAAAAGAATCAGCGCTCTATTACATCCGCTGGTGAAAAACGTCAATCTTGATCTGGTGGATGAGGTTGGGTACAGGGCCGTATCAATCGGATTTCCGATCTTTACACTCGGCGCGCTGATCTTTGCAATGATTTGGGCTCAGCTCGCGTGGACCAGATTTTGGGGCTGGGACCCTAAGGAAGTATGGGCGCTGATCACATTTTTGTTCTATGCCGCTTACTTGCATTTAAGACTGTCAAGAGGCTGGCACGGTGAGAAGTCAGCATGGCTGGCCGTAATCGGTTTTGCTATTATTATGTTTAATTTAATATTCGTAAATCTTGTGCTTGCCGGACTTCATTCTTATGCATAGTCCTTTGAAAGCGACACAGTTCTCAAACTTTCTCACGATTTGATAAAATGAAAGTAACAGAAGGAAAGCAGGGGGAAAACATGGACCAAACGAACGAAACAAAAATATTAGTAGTAGATGACGAAGCCAGAATTCGCCGCCTTTTAAGAATGTATCTTGAACGTGAAAATTATGCTATAGATGAAGCTGAAAATGGTGATGAAGCCATTGCCAAAGGGCTTGAAGCCAATTATGACTTAATTTTGCTTGATCTGATGATGCCGGGGACTGATGGAATTGAAGTGTGCCGGCAAATTCGTGAAAAAAAAGCGACACCCATTATCATGCTGACCGCAAAAGGAGAAGAAGCAAACCGGGTGCAGGGGTTTGAAGCGGGAACAGATGATTATATTGTTAAGCCGTTCAGCCCGCGAGAAGTCGTGCTTCGTGTAAAGGCCCTTTTGAGAAGAGCATCCCAAACCTCTTATTTCAATGCCAATACACCGACGAAAAATGTGCTCGTGTTTTCACATCTGTCCATAGACCATGATGCTCACCGCGTAACAGCTGATGGAACAGAAGTGAGCCTAACGCCAAAAGAGTATGAGCTTCTATATTTCTTAGCGAAAACGCCTGACAAGGTGTATGATCGGGAAAAGCTTCTGAAAGAAGTGTGGCAATATGAGTTTTTTGGTGATTTACGGACAGTGGACACTCACGTCAAACGCTTGAGAGAGAAGCTGAACAAGGTATCTCCGGAAGCTGCGAAAAAAATTGTCACCGTATGGGGTGTAGGTTATAAATTTGAGGTCGGCGCTGAATGAAATTTTGGAAAAGCGTAGTAGGCAAGCTGTGGTTTACGATCCTTTCACTCGTCTTGATCGTATTGTTCATTTTAACGGTTCTTTTGCTGGAGTTTATTGAAAACTACCATGTGGAAGAAGCTGAGAATGATTTAACACAGCTTGCGAATAAAGTTGCTGTCATCCTAGAAAATCACGAGGACCAGGCACTGGCAAGGTCAATCACTTGGGAGCTCGCTGATAACTTAACAAGCATTGCCATCATCCAGGATGAGAAGAACCACTGGTATTCTCCGAACGATAAAAATCGCCTGTCGTCTATTACGGTTGAGCAAATACAGCATGACAAAGACTTAAATAAAGCTCTCCAAGACCATAAAAAAGTAAGCAAACGGACGGGACTGAGCGATACAGACACGGATAATGAACGCCTGATTGTAGGTGTCCCGTATGAAAAAGACGGAAAGAAAGGCATGGTCTTTTTATCCCAGTCTTTGCTTGCCGTTAAAGATACAACAAAACATACGACCCGCTATATTTTTCTTGCCGCTGGAATTGCGATTGTGCTGACCACATTTTTCGCATTCTTTTTATCAAGCAGGGTCACGTACCCTCTCCGAAAAATGAGAGAAGGCGCGCAGGATTTGGCGAAGGGCAAGTTCGATACAAAAATCCCGATTTTAACTCAGGATGAAATCGGGGAACTGGCGACCGCTTTTAATCAAATGGGCCGGCAGCTTAACTTTCATATCAATGCGCTCAATCAAGAAAAAGAGCAGCTTTCTAACATTTTGAGCAGTATGGCTGACGGGGTTATTACCATTAATATTGACGGTACGATTCTTGTGACCAACCCGCCGGCTGAACGTTTTCTTCAGGCTTGGTATTATGAACAGAACATGAATATCAAAGAAGGCGACAACCTTCCGCCTGAAGCAAAAGAGCTGTTTCAAAACGCTGTCAGCACTGAAAAAGAACAAATGATTGAGATGACGCTGCAAGGCAGATCATGGGTGCTTTTGATGTCGCCGCTTTATGCGGAATCGCACGTTAGAGGAGCGGTTGCCGTACTGCGTGACATGACAGAAGAACGCCGCCTTGATAAGCTGCGGGAGGACTTTATCGCAAATGTCAGTCATGAGCTGAGAACACCGATCTCCATGCTTCAGGGATACAGTGAAGCAATTGTCGATGACATTGCAAGCTCTGAAGAAGACCGGAAAGAAATTGCCCAAATCATTTATGACGAATCGCTTCGAATGGGCCGTTTAGTTAATGATTTGCTTGATTTAGCCCGAATGGAATCAGGCCATACAGGCTTACATTATGAAAAAATCAATGTGAATGAGTTTTTAGAAAAGATCATTCGGAAGTTTTCCGGTGTTGCGAAAGAAAAAAATATTGCTTTACATCATGACATTTCCCTTACAGAAGAGGAATTTATGTTTGATGAAGACAAGATGGAGCAGGTATTTACCAATTTGATCGATAACGCGCTGCGGCATACTTCATCCGGCGGCAGTGTCTCCATTTTAGTCCATTCTGTGAAGGATGGATTGAAAATTGATATCAAAGACTCCGGGTCCGGCATACCGGAAGAAGATCTGCCATTTATCTTTGAGCGGTTTTATAAGGCAGATAAAGCGCGGACAAGGGGCAGAGCAGGAACCGGGTTAGGGCTGGCTATCGTTAAAAATATCGTGGAAGCCCACAACGGATCAATTACTGTGCACAGCCGAATAGATAAAGGAACAACATTTACTTTTTATATTCCGACAAAACGGTAAAATCGAGTCTGAATTTGCCGAAGAATCTTGTTCCATAAGAAACACCCGCTGACTGAGCGGGTGTTTTTTTAATAGCCAACATTAATAAAATTTAAGGATATGTTAATATAAATTCCCTTCCAAATTCCAGTTACTCGTAATATAGTTGTAATGTAACTTTTCAAGCTATTCATACGACAAAAAAGTGAACGGAGGGGTTTCAAATGGAAGAAACCTTTCAATTATTATATGATACATATCATCAAGATTTGTACCAATTTTTATTTTATATGGTAAAGGATAAAAACCAGACAGAAGACCTTCTTCAAGAGGTTTATATCCGGGTATTAAATTCTTATCATACGTTTGAAGGAAGAAGCAGTGAAAAAACATGGCTTTTGTCTATCGCACGCCATGTTGCGATAGACTGGTTTCGTAAACAGCAAACAATCAGACAGCGTATACTCGGTACATTTGACTGGGATACACAGGATGTCAGGGATCAGCAATTGCTGCCGGACGAACTTGCGGTTCAACATGAAAATGTCCGGGAAATTTATGCTGCGCTTGATCAATGTACAATCGATCAAAGAGCTGTGATTATCTTGCGGTTTATTCAGGGATATTCAATACAGGAAACAGCCAAGGCTCTGCGCTTCTCGGAAAGCAAAGTAAAAACGACCCAACACAGAGGGCTCAAAGTACTTCGGAAACATATGGAGCTTTTGAGGGAGGAGCTAATGGATGATGAAGTCAGAATGGAACGAAGAACAGATAAAGGAGTTGTTAAGTCAACTTCCGGCAGTTAAAGACCATCGTTCGCCTCAGGATATTTATAAGCGGCTGACGATGGCAAAGCGTAAAAATAAGCCCGCTGTCAGGTGGATTGGCCCCGCGTGTGCCGCTGCAATTGCGGTTTATATCGCCTTCATTATTTCTCCTCATTTCTTTGATCAGGCACAGCCTCAACAAAAAGAAGCGTCCCAAGAGAACGCAGTAACGAAAACTGAGACAGAAGACAGCCCAAAAGCTGCATCATCCCTGGATCAGACATCGTTTGTTGTAACTAAAAAGGAACAAGACAATTACATCACTGTAGCAGTTGCTGATGCCGATACATCCGCAATCATACCCGTCAGCATTCAAAAAACAAATGCAGACCAAACGATCCAGGATATGCTGTTTGAAAGTAGTGAATTGGGCATCCTTGATCATGCCATTACAATTCCATCCTTCGTAGATGAAGTAGAAATAAAAGAAAAACCAAAGCAGAAGGAATTAAGTATACGAGTCCATCAGCCAGCTACGGCATTTTCTGTAAAAGATGATACACTGTTAAAAAAATTGCTTAAAGAATCCTTAAAATGGAGTCCTTATGAAAAAGTCAAATTTTTATCGGATCAAAATGAGACTGGGGTTCGGATTGGCTCATATGGCACTTTTACGGAAATTTCGATTCCCAAACAGTCAAAACGATCCTACTACTTGTACCAAAATAAACAAGGACAAGACTTTCTCGTTCCGTCAAATAATTCTTTTGATACAGTAAAAGAAGCGATTAATGAAATGGAATCGAGCAGTCAAAAAGATACAACACCGCTTATTCAAGCGGGTACTGTCCAATCTGTAACGAAGAAACAGAAGCACTTATATATCCGTTTCTCAAAGGACTCAGAAGTTGAGGATTCTATTGCCAGTATTTTAATGATTGAGGGACTTCTTTTAACCGCAAAAGAGTTTGGCTTCACAGAAGTGACCTTTACCGAAACCAGAACAAACAAAATCGGCAAATATGACGTATCAGATGCAATTCCGGTACCGGCTGCTCCAAATCCGATTTTCTTAAACTAAAATGGGCCCTTTGAGGCTCTTTTTTAGTTGCTATTCATATAATAGAAATTTTCAAAAAAAAGTTGTACGTGTATAATAAAACAAGGTAACGATTGAAAGGATTTGAGATGAGTGAACGTGTTAACAATTAAAGGAGTTTCCATCGGGGAAGGAATGCCGAAAATCATCGTTCCGCTGATGGGAAAGACGGAAAAACAAATTCTGAATGAAGCAGAGGCAGTAAAATTACTGAATCCGGACATTGTTGAATGGAGAGTCGACGTATTTGAAAAAGCTAATGACAGAGAAGCGGTCACAAAGCTCATTTCTAAGCTTCGTAAATCTTTAGAAGACAAGCTAATTCTATTTACATTCAGAACCCACAAAGAGGGCGGGAGCATGGAGATGGACGAAAGCTCCTATCTTGCTTTGCTGGAATCGGCAATCCAAACAAAAGACATCGATCTGATAGATATCGAATTATTTTCAGGAGATGCAAATGTAAAGGCGTTAGTATTGCTGGCGGAAGAAAACAACGTCTATGTGGTGATGTCAAATCACGACTTTGAAAAAACACCTTCGAAAGATGAGATTCTTTCAAGACTTCGGAAAATGCAGGATTTAGGGGCACATATTCCCAAAATGGCTGTCATGCCGAATGGTACTGGAGATCTCCTAACGCTGCTTGATGCGACGTATACAATGAAAACAAAATATGCAGACCGCCCCATTATTACAATGTCAATGGCTGCAACAGGGCTCATCAGCAGGCTGAGCGGTGAGATTTTTGGATCGGCTTGTACTTTTGGAGCTGGAGAAGAGGCGTCCGCACCAGGTCAAATACCTGTTTCTGAGCTAAGGAGTGTCTTAGACATTTTGCATAAAAACACACGAGGATAGAACAATAAAAAAACTCAAGCTTTATAGCTTGAGTTTTTTTTTGGATTATGGCAGATCAATGAGCTTCACGGACACAATATCAGGGACATTTGTTAGTTCTTTCACAATTTTATCTTCCAGATGTCTGTCAAAGGAAAGCATCATGATGGCTTCTCCGCCTTTTTCCTTACGGCCAACCTGCATAGTTGCAATGTTAATATCATTATCTCCGAGAATACGTCCTACTCGGCCGATGACACCTGTTGTATCTTGATGCTGGATATACACCAAGTGACCTGTCGGATAAAAATCAATATTAAATCCATTGATCTCGACAATTCGTTCTCCGAAATGAGGTATATACGTAGCCGTTACTGTAAAGGTGCTGCGGTCTCCTGTCACTTTTACGCTGATGCAGTTATCGTATCCAGATTCAGAAGAGGAAATTTTTTCACTGAAGCTGATGCCGCGTTCTTTTGCGACACCCCCGGCATTGACCTCGTTAACTGTAGAGTCAACGCGCGGTTTTAAAAAGCCTGACAGAAGGGCTTTTGTAATGAACGATGTTTCAAGTTTAGCAATTGTGCCTTCATATTGAATGGCAACATCCTGTACTGGTTCTTTCATGCACTGTGATACAAGGCTGCCAATTTTTCCTGCAATTTGATGGTAGGGCTTAATTTTAGCAAATTCATCTTTTGTCATGGCAGGCAGGTTGATAGCTGACATGACAGGCAGGCCTTTTGCGAACTGCAGAACTTCTTCTGACACTTGGGCGGCGACATTGAGCTGTGCTTCTTTCGTTGATGCTCCTAAGTGAGGAGTGGCAATGACTAATGGATGATCAACAAGTTTGTTGTCAACTGGCGGTTCAACTTCGAAAACGTCAAGAGCCGCTCCCGCAACATGCCCGTTTTCCAAAGCTTCGAGAAGTGCTGCTTCATCGATAATTCCGCCTCGCGCACAGTTAATTAAGCGAACGCCTTTTTTCGTTTTTGCAATCGTTTCTTTATTCAATAAGCCTTTTGTTTCTTTTGTTAAAGGCGTGTGAACGGTAATGATATCCGCACTTTCAAGCACTTCTTCAAATGTACGGCTGTTTACGCCGATTTTTTTCGCTCTTTCTTCCGTTAGGAAAGGATCAAAAACGTGCACTGTCATACCGAACGCTCTCGCACGCTGTGCAATTTCACTTCCGATTCGGCCTAATCCTACAATACCAAGCGTTTTTCCATAGAGCTCTGAACCGACGTAAGCTGTGCGGTTCCACTCTCTGGATTTCACTGAGATATTAGCCTGCGGAATGTGTCTCATTAAAGAAGAGATCATTGCAAATGTATGCTCAGCTGTCGAAATGGTGTTGCCGTTCGGAGCATTGATCACGATTACCCCGTGTTTCGTAGCCTCATCAATATCGATATTATCGACACCGACACCGGCTCTTCCGACAATTTTTAAAGAAGTCATTTTGTTGAAAAGGTCTTCTGTTACTTTTGTCGCACTTCGCACCAAAAGAGCATCAAAAGTATGTAATTCATCTTCTGCATCTGCTACGTTTTTTTGAACGATTTCAATAAAGTCTGATTCAATAAGTGGCTGTAAACCGTCGTTGCTCATTTTGTCTGAGACCAATACTCGAAACATCGTTAGATTTCCTCCTAAATTGACAAACTAAATATCTGATAATTTAACATATTCTTAAAAGAGTGTCAACGTGTATTGACGCAGTAAAGGATAAAAGTAAAGCCTAATAAATCAATGATTTGACAGCTTGCAGGTAATATATATAATTTGAAGCAATTCTCTATACAGCCAACCAGTTATCGTTTATAATGTAATTAAATTTCATATGATCAATCTTCGGGGCAGGGTGAAATTCCCTACCGGCGGTGATGAGCCAATGGCTCTAAGCCCGCGAGCTGTCTTTACAGCAGGATTCGGTGAGATTCCGGAGCCGACAGTACAGTCTGGATGGGAGAAGATGGAGGTTCATAAGCGTTTTGAAATTGAATTTTTCAAACGTTTCTTTACCTAGCCTAATTTTCGAAACCCCGCTTTTATATATGAAGCGGTTTTTTTATTGGCTGGAAAAGAACCTTTCCGTTTTCGAGTAAGATGTGATCGAAAAGGAGAGAATGAAGTGAAAGTAAAAAAATTAGTTGTGGTCAGCATGCTGAGCAGCATTGCATTTGTTTTGATGCTGTTAAATTTCCCGTTTCCGGGTCTTCCGGATTATTTAAAAATCGATTTTAGCGACGTTCCCGCTATTATTGCCATTCTGATTTACGGACCTTTGGCGGGTATTGCCGTAGAAGCGATAAAAAATGTTCTTCAGTATATCATTCAGGGAAGCATGGCCGGAGTTCCTGTAGGGCAAGTTGCGAATTTTATTGCAGGAACACTCTTTATATTACCGACTGCTTTCTTATTTAAAAAACTCAACTCAGCAAAGGGCTTGGCTGTCAGCCTGCTTTTGGGAACTGCAGCGATGACCATTTTAATGAGTATTTTAAATTATGTTCTGATTCTTCCGGCATACACGTGGTTTTTACATTCACCGGCATTATCCGACAGCGCGCTAAAAACAGCAGTCGTCGCAGGTATCCTGCCGTTTAACATGATAAAAGGTATTGTAATTACGGTTGTATTCTCACTAATTTTTATCAAGCTTAAGCCATGGATTGAGCAGCAGCGAAGTGCACATATCCATTAAATAAAAAAGCTCCCGTTCGGGAGCTTTTTTTAGTTACTTCTATTCAAATTTAAGCGGATCGCCTTCAAATGGCTCATCCGCCACTTTGATGGAATCAGTAGGGCATCCTTCAAATGCGTCAATCATATCTTCTTCCAGTACCTCAGGAACTTCGACAACACCTTTGTTTTCATCAAGCGTTACGAACGCGATGCCTTCATCATCGTAATCGTAAATGTCTGGTGCAGCAGCTCCGCAAGCGCCGCATGCAATACATGTATCTTTGTCTACGATTGTGTACTTTGCCATGAATAAAACCTCCCAGATTGTTCTTGGTGGAACAAATGGATCAATCTTTATATTTAATCAATTTAACACCTATTCCTCTTACTTATTGTAATGATGTTGCTGCTACATTTCAACAGAAAAATGATTGAGAATGCTTATCACATAAGGGGTTATCTACATAACATCCCCCTTAACGATGACTTTAAACGTCGATTTCTGTTTGAAATCTGTTAAAATAAAAAGAGCAAATCAACGATTTTTGTCAGGAAGAATGTAGGTGGATAGGTTGTCATTAAATTACTTCGATATTATGGTTCTCGATTGTCTTTGCAAAATAAACGGGGAACGGTCGGGAAGCGCTGTTTTTCACCTATTCAAAGGCAAGAGATCGTCACAAATCATTCAAGATGCCGGCTTATTTCAGACTGCAAAATACTTTGGAATGGCGGCAAAATGTTCGAGAAGCGATATTTCTGCGTCGCTTGACAAGCTTGAAAAGCATTCATATCTCGCGCCAATGTCTGAAACAGATACATACAAAGTGACAGCCAGCGGCGCAGCAGTTTTGAGACATTCCCTTAGCGAGCGGCCGTGGCCCGTTTATTGTCACGGCGCTCATTATCAGCAGGCTGCCGGCGTGCTTTGGAAAAGGCTTTCGCTGCTTGTGCAGGTCCTATCCCATAAACAGCAAGGGAGCAGGCAGTATATCCCTGTCACAAAGGATCATAAGACACTTCACTGGGTAAAGAAATACCTGTCCCGGCATACGGATCATATAGAGATGGCAAAAAGCCTTTTTGCCATGCTTGAGGCGCATTTGAAAAAGATTGAAAACAAAGCAGCGCAAATTTTTGTCTACTCCTTAACCTCGCACCATCGGATCGGTTATACGAGCAGGCAGCTTGCTGATACGCTGAAAGAAGATGAATGGTATGTCTATATCATGTTTTGGGCTTCGGTACATTATTTTATTCATTCTCTTCCGGAGTGTGAAGATGCTTTGTTAAAGGATCTCCTTTCTGATGTGCATTTAGATAATGCCCTGACAGAGTCGACGAGGAAAACATGGCAGATGGTCAAACAAGGGTTTCCGATACAGCGAATTGCTGAAATCAGAAAGCTGAAAACAGCGACGATTGAAGACCACATTGTCGAGATTTCTCTCCATGAGCCTGCGTTTATGATTAATGATTATGTATCAGCAGAAGACCAGCTCCAAATCGCAGAGTTTGCTAAACGGATGCGGACGAATAAAATCAAACAAATTCGCGACGGGCTGGAACAGCGGTTCAGCTACTTTCAAATCAGACTGGCATTGACAAAGCAGGTGCAGCAATATGACTAAATTACAGCAAACGTTATATCAGTTTTTTGGTTTTACTTCCTTTAAAAAAGGGCAGCAGGACATTATTGAAAGCATACTCAGCGGGAAGGATACCATTGCAATGCTCCCGACTGGTGGAGGGAAAACGCTTTGCTACCAGCTGCCTGGTTATATGCTTGACGGCATGGTATTAATCGTTTCTCCGCTGCTTTCTTTAATGGAGGATCAGGTGCAGCAGCTGAAAGCCCGGGGGGAAAAGCGTGCTGCAGCTTTGAACAGCATGCTTAACAGGCAGGAAAGACAATTTGTTTTAGAACATATTCATCGATATAAATTTTTGTACTTGTCTCCTGAAGCTTTACAGTCTCCTTATGTATTGGAAAAATTGAAAAGCGTTCCGATCAGCCTATTTGTTATTGACGAAGCGCATTGTATTTCTGAATGGGGACACGACTTCAGGCCTGATTATTCAAAGCTCGGACAGCTGAGAAAAAAACTTGGTCACCCGCCCGTTCTGGCATTGACCGCCACGGCTACAAAGGAAACGCTGCAAGATGTCATGAACCTGCTGGAGCTGCAGCATGCTGTACGCCATCTCAACTCAGTCAACCGCCCAAACATCGCACTGAGGGTTGAAAATGCGGCGGACACTGCCGAAAAAATAGATAGGGTCATTCAGCTGGTTGAAAACCTGCAAGGCCCGGGAATTGTTTATTGTCCGACACGGAAATGGGCTGAGGAATTAGCGGGTGAAATTAAAAGCAAAACGAGCAGCAGAGCCGACTTTTACCATGGCGGTTTGGAGTCAGGGGACAGGATTTTAATTCAGCAGCAGTTTATTCATAACCAGCTTGATGTGATATGTTGTACGAATGCGTTTGGAATGGGTGTCGATAAACCCGATATCAGATATGTGATTCATTTTCACCTCCCGCAGACGGCAGAAGCTTTTATGCAGGAAATCGGCAGAGCGGGCCGCGATGGAAAGCCGAGTGTCAGCATTTTGCTGCGGGCGCCAGGGGATTTTGAATTGCAGGAACAGATTATCCAGATGGAGAGTGTCACAACTGAAGAAATCGCCGACGTAATCCGTGTGCTGGAGAAGACGGAGGAGCGGGATGAGAGAAGGCTGCGTGACGTATTACTTCAGTATGGCGTCGGAGAGACACAGGCCCGTATGATGATTCATCTCTTTATGCAGGGAAAAACATCAGTTGAACTGATGAAGAAAGAAATTTCATATCGCATGGAGCTGAAGCTGGAAAAAATGCACCGTGTATCATTTTTGCTTCAGCGTGACGGCTGTTTAAGGCAGGCACTGTTAACCTACTTTGATGAATCATACGAGCCTGATGACGGAAATCTCCCGTGCTGTTCACATTGCGGTTTTGATTTATCCTTGTATGAACAAAAAGGGGAACGGAGTAAAATGGCGCCATTAGACAGCTGGAGTTCGGAATTGAACCGGATATTCAGCTTGCAGACTGTAGGTGAGCTGAACTGAAACAGCAAAAAGATTATATTCAGCATATGTCTGACCGTGATATGCTGAAGCAGTTATATTTGACGCAGCTACTCATCATCTTTGCCGCTGCTGCAGCAGGACTGTTCTTTTTTGAGGATGTACGGGACGTATTAAAGCTCTGGGACATTCGCGATATGCGAATCATCTGGTATGGTGTTTCTATAGCTGTTATTGTTATTTTAGCCGATATGGCAGTAATGAAATGGTTTCCGTCTCATTTATATGATGACGGCGGAATCAATAAAAAAATATTCAGTAAGAGGTCAATCCCTCATATTATATTTTTAACGCTTCTGATTGCTTTCGCGGAAGAAATGTTATTCAGAGGAGTGCTGCAGACTCATATCGGTTTATGGGCGGCCAGCCTTATATTTGCCGCTCTGCACTTTCGGTATTTGTCAAAATGGCTGTTATTTATTATGGTGACAGCAATCAGCTTTTTGCTCGGTCTGATGTATGAATGGACCGGCAACTTATTTGTTCCGATGACGGCGCATTTTATCATTGATGCCGTGTTTGCCTGTCAGATTCGTTTTGAACATGTGAGGAGGGATAAACATGACGAACATGTCGAGAGTAGAGAGAAGAAAAGCCCAGGATCTTTATGAAGATCAAAACGCCGCATTGGCGGACGATTATGTCGATGATGGAGAAAGCCTTCCGACAAGACAATCTGTAAAAAATCAAAGAGAACAGAAAAAAAAGCAAGGCAAAACAAAAACGCCATTATTCACAGTACTCGCAGTAATATTTGTATTTGTGCCAGTTATCGTTTTAGTCACGTTATTTTATCTAAAGAGCCACCCGGATAATCATGACGATTATGAAGACGTTTTTATTGACAGCAGCCAAAGCAAATATGAGGTTGTCCCGAAATCAGAGGATAAAAACGATACCGCAGACACTAAAGAAACCGCACTGCAGAAGGAGTCAAAAAAAGAGCCAGAAGATTCCAAGCCAAAAGAGCAAACAGCTGCTGATAAGAAACAGACTGCTGTAGCGGAAAAAGAAGACTCGGCAAATAAGGAGGAAGCAACCGCCGCGGCTGCTTCCTCTTCCCAATCAACAGTACAACAGCAAGAACAGCAACAGCAGCCGGCTGAGCCAGTTCAAAATGTGCCGAATCGCGTTGTCAAGCACACCGTCCAAAAGAAAGAAACGCTATACCGCATTTCCATGAAGTATTATAAAAGCCGGACAGGAGAAGAAAAAATTCGAGCGTATAATCATCTGAATGGAAATGATGTTTACACCGGACAAGTTTTGGACATCCCCTTAATGGATGAATAGGGTATTATTTTTATTTTACGTTCATATATTGTAGCAATGAAAATGGACAAGGTGTGAAGCGTATGGAATCCTTATGGAATCAGCTGGATCAGTTTACAGACGCGCCGACCAAACAGATGCTCCAAGCGCTGGTAAAACGAAAACAAAAATTCGAAAATTATGCAGCACAATGCCGCAGATGGCGATGGGCTTCACTTATCTGCCTAGGCTTATTATGTGTTATGATCATGATCAAAAGCCCGGAGCCTCAGCTTATACTTCAAGAAATACTAAGCCATACCTTTTATTTATTTTGGATGCTGGCAACCGCTTTTGCCTACTGCACTTCATATTATTTCAAGAAAAAGGAAGAAAAATCCGAGATTGATTTCCATAAACTGAGATGTGAAATTATTCAGAAAAGCACTGATCTCTGGCCACAGCCCGATAAATGGAAGGCGAGAGAGTCTGTTTTTCATATGATGAAGCACAAATATGACATTAATCTATATTTTGAAAGTAAATAAAATGGGGCGTTTTCTCAAACGATAGAAACGTCTTTTTTTTATTGTCCGTCTTATTGATAAGTTCTAAAAAGAATGGAGAGTTTTTTATGAAGCTATCAGTGAAAATTGCCGGTGTACTAACTGTTGCGGCAGCGGCAATGACGGCAAAAATGTATGCAACAGCAAAAGGCAATCATTTGAAGACACATACGTTTCCTTTATCAAAGATGAAGGGCAAGCCGCCTCTGACAATCTTTTTTATTTCAGACATTCACAAACGTCTCATCGATCAAGACCTTTTAGAAAAAGCGCGAAGCCATGCCCCTCACTTGGTTATAATCGGCGGTGATTTAGCTGAGGGCGGGGTGCCCAGTGCGAGAATCGAGGAAAACATCAAAAGGCTCGTACATTTCGGGGTCCCTATCGTGTTTGTGTGGGGGAATAATGATTATGAAGTCAGGCAGCATAAGCTGTATTCCATATTTAAAGCGCACGGCGTCATCACTCTGAGAAATGAGTCAGTCCCGTTTTCATACAATGGGCATACGATTGCGATTGCGGGGGTTGATGATATCAGGATGGAGATGGATCATTATGAGGAAGCCATCAAAGAACTTGATGAAAGCCAGCTGAATATTCTGGTTTGCCATAATCCGGAGATTCATGAACAAATCAATGAAGATGACGGTATTGATGTGATATTCAGCGGACATACCCATGGAGGCCAGATCAGGTTTGGAAAATTTGGCCCTTATGAACTGGGAAAAACAGGTATTGTTAAAAGCGCGGCATATCTGATCAGCAACGGCTACGGCACGACAAAAGTGCCTCTTCGTTTAGGTGCTAAGCCTGAAACACACATTGTGACTCTTTGCGGACCAGAATAACTTCTAAAAAGCAAAAATCCATATGGCAATAAAAACTGCATTGTGCTTGTCTTACTAGTGAACTCAGTGTAAACTGATAACAATTAAGAACCTATGACTCATCATCTCATATAATGTGTTATATGATTTGTGTGCAAGTAGAGGCAGGAGGGAACGTTATGCGGCTTGAGCGTCTGAATTATAATAAGATCAAAATCTTTTTAACCCTCGATGATTTGACAGACCGGGGATTGACAAAAGAAGACCTCTGGAAGGACTCATTTAAAGTCCACCAGTTATTTAAAGATATGATGAATGAAGCAAATACAGAGCTCGGCTTTGAAGCGAATGGACCGATTGCAGTGGAAGTGTATTCTCTCCAAGCACAAGGGATGGTCGTGATTGTAACAAAGAACCAAGACGCCGATTCAGAAGACGATGAGTATGATGATGATTACATCGAAATGCAAGTCAAGCTTGATGAAAGCGCGGACATCATATATCAATTCCATTCCTTTGAAGATATCATTCAGCTTTCAGAAAGCTTACAGCGAATCGGTATCACAGGGGGAACTGTCTACCACTATGACGGGCAGTACTTTTTAAGCCTTGAAGATCTAGGGTCACATACGGCTGAAGGGGTTGTGGCGGTTCTGGCCGAATACGGCAATCCAACAACTTTAACGATTTATCGCCTGCAAGAGTATGGTAAGCTCATTATGGACGGTAATGCCGTAGAAACGATACAAACTCATTTTTCATAAGAATGCAACGGAAAACTGCTGATTTCAGCAGTTTTTTTTCGTTAAAAAACATGGAAAAACATAACGTTTATTCTATGCACAGATCATATGAAGGTGTATACTATTCTCTGAAAGGGAGCATGTGAGAAACAGAAGATTCTAGGAGGTTAACTCAAATGGCAGCCGATCGAAACACCGGTCATACAGAAGAGGACAAACTTGATGTATTAAAATCAACCCAAACCGTAATACATAAGGCTCTGGAAAAATTGGGATATCCCGAAGAGGTATACGAATTGTTAAAAGAGCCGATGAGGTTATTAACGGTAAAAATACCTGTTCGTATGGACGACGGTTCAGTAAAGATTTTCACAGGATATCGTGCGCAGCACAATGACTCTGTCGGTCCAACGAAAGGCGGGATACGTTTTCACCCGAACGTAACAGAAAAAGAGGTGAAGGCGCTTTCAATTTGGATGAGTTTAAAATGCGGCATAATTGATCTTCCATATGGCGGTGGTAAAGGCGGAATTGTTTGTGATCCAAGGGATATGTCGTTTAGAGAGCTGGAGCGTCTGAGCAGAGGGTATGTCAGAGCGATCAGCCAAATTGTCGGCCCGACAAAAGACGTGCCGGCACCGGATGTATTTACAAACTCACAAATCATGGCTTGGATGATGGATGAGTATTCAAGAATTGATGAATTTAATTCGCCTGGATTTATTACAGGCAAACCGCTTGTGCTTGGCGGATCTCACGGGAGAGAATCTGCGACAGCAAAAGGTGTTACCATCTGTATTAAAGAAGCGGCTAAGAAGAGAGGCATCGATATTAAAGGTGCGCGTGTCGTTGTCCAAGGCTTCGGAAACGCGGGAAGCTATTTGGCAAAATTTATGCATGATGCGGGGGCAAAAGTTGTCGGCATCTCAGATGCGTATGGCGGACTTTATGATCCGGAAGGCCTTGATATCGATTATTTACTCGACCGACGCGACAGCTTCGGTACCGTAACAAAGCTTTTCAACGATACCATTACCAACCAAGAGCTGCTGGAGCTAGATTGTGATATTCTCGTTCCTGCTGCGATTGAAAATCAAATTACAGAAGAAAATGCCCATAATATCCGGGCTAAAATTGTCGTTGAAGCAGCGAACGGACCAACAACGCTTGAAGGAACAAAAATTCTTTCAGACCGGGACATTCTGCTTGTACCAGACGTGCTGGCAAGTGCCGGTGGCGTAACAGTTTCTTATTTTGAATGGGTTCAGAATAACCAAGGCTTCTACTGGAGTGAAGAAGAGGTAGAAGAAAAATTAGAAAAAATGATGGTCAAATCATTTAACAATATTTATGAAATGGCTAACAACCGAAGAATTGACATGAGGCTCGCTGCATATATGGTCGGCGTTCGCAAAATGGCTGAAGCTTCGCGTTTTAGAGGCTGGATATAAGTTGATGATTTGCATAAAAATAAAAAATCTCCTATGATAAAATAGGAGATTTTTTTATTCGGAAATAGAAAATATGAAGTGAAATGCCAATCGCAGGAGTTGACAGAAATGATTCAAGAAAAAGCAATTATTATAGGCGGCGGGCCTTGCGGACTATCTGCTGCCATTCACCTAAAACAAATTGGCATTGATGCCCTCGTCATCGAAAAAGGCAATGTCGTTAACAGTATTTACAATTATCCGACGCATCAAACCTTTTTCAGCTCAAGTGAAAAGCTCGAAATCGGAGATGTGGCATTTATTACGGAAAACAGGAAGCCTGTCAGAATTCAGGCTTTATCGTATTACCGGGAAGTCGTCAAACGGAAAAACATCCGTGTTAACGCATTTGAAATGGTGCATAAAGTGACGAAAACGCAAAAAAACACATTCGTTATTGAGACGTCAAAAGAGACCTACACGACGCCATATTGTATCATCGCCACAGGCTATTATGATCATCCAAACTATATGAATGTACCCGGTGAGGATTTGCCGAAAGTATTTCATTATTTTAAAGAAGGCCACCCGTATTTTGATAAAGATGTTGTTGTTATCGGCGGGAAAAATTCAAGCGTGGACGCCGCCCTTGAACTCGTGAAATCTGGGGCGCGTGTCACAGTTTTATATAGGGGCAATGAGTATTCTCCGAGCATTAAGCCGTGGATTCTGCCGGAATTTGAAGCTCTCGTCAGAAACGGTACAATCCGTATGGAATTTGGCGCTTGTGTCGAAAAAATCACCGAGAATGAAGTTGTGTTTCGCTCCGGAGAGAAAGAACCCATTACCATTAAAAATGATTTTGTATTTGCCATGACAGGCTATCATCCCGATCATCAATTTCTTGAAAAAATTGGTGTTGAAATTGATAAAGAAACAGGGCGTCCATTTTTCAACGAAGAAACGATGGAAACGAACGTTGAAGGTGTCTTTATTGCCGGTGTTATTGCTGCGGGAAACAATGCAAATGAAATATTTATTGAAAACGGCAGGTTTCACGGGGGGCATATCGCAGCGGAAATCGCCAAAAGAGAAAACCATTAAAGATGAGGAGCATATGATGCATTCGTATGCTCTTTTTGTTTTTTTAAGTGCAGACAGATGTAAAATTTTAAACAACATGGTAGGATAGACGTAGGAATATAAAGGAAAGAGGTTGCCTGATGTTTGCAATCATCTCTGCAGGAATTGCCCCCGGCATCGCGTTATTAAGTTATTTTTATTTAAAAGATCAGTATGATAATGAACCTGTACATATGGTGCTACGGTCGTTTTTTCTCGGGGTTGTTCTTGTATTTCCCATCATGTTTATCCAGTATGTACTTGAAAAAGAGAATGTAGGAGGCGGAAGCTTTTTCGTTTCTTTTTTATCTTCGGGGTTTTTGGAGGAATCATTAAAATGGTTTATACTGATGATCAGTGTTTACCCGCACGCCCACTTTGATGAGCATTATGACGGGATTGTGTACGGTACAAGTGTATCACTCGGTTTTGCAACCCTCGAAAATATTCTTTATTTAATTGGCCACGGCGTGGAGCATGCGTTTGTCAGGGCGCTGCTGCCTGTTTCATGCCATGCCTTGATTGGCGTTATAATGGGATTTTACCTTGGAAAAGCCCGTTTTTCCGCTGATAAGGCGCGTGTAAAGTGGCTTACTCTTTCTTTAGTTGTCCCATCCCTTTTGCATGGATCATATGATTTTATCCTAACAGCGCTTAGTAATTGGATTTATTATATGCTTCCATTTATGGTATTTTTATGGTGGTTTGGTTTGCGTAAAGCGAAAAAAGCCCGTGCCGTTAATATGATGCAAGTATAGAAGCCGCACAGCAACCGTGTGGCTTTTTTGTGTGCAGTTTTTATGTTCTGAGGGATAACAAGGAAAGAGTGTATAAAAATAACCTCGTTACAGAAAATACGATTATACTTAAAAATTTGCAGTAGGAGGCTTGAAAAGATGAAGTCCAAAGGATCGATTATGGCATGTCTCATCCTTTTTTCCTTTACAATAACGACGTTTTTCAATACTGAAACCATCTCTGCCTTTTCGAATCAGGTCATTCAAAGAGGGGCAACAGGGGATGATGTGGTCGAGCTTCAGGCGCGTCTTCAATACAACGGATATTATAACGGAAAAATTGACGGGGTTTATGGATGGGGGACGTACTGGGCAGTTCGAAATTTTCAGGATCAATTCGGGTTAAAAGAGGTTGACGGCCTTGTAGGAGCTAAAACAAAGCAAACCTTAATATGTAAATCAAAATACTATCGTGAATATGTCATGGAACAGCTCAATAAAGGGAACACATTCACGCATTACGGAAAAATTCCGCTAAAGTATCAGACGAAACCATCAAAAGCAGCAACACAAAAGGCAAGACAACAAGCAGAAGCACGGCAGAAACAGCCTGCAGAAAAAACAACGCAGCAGCCTAAAGCGAATGCGAATAAACAGCAAAACAATACACCAGCAAAAGCAAGAAAACAGGATGCGGTAGCAGCGAACATGCCTGGTGGATTTTCCAACAACGATATCAGGCTGCTTGCTCAAGCGGTTTATGGCGAAGCCCGGGGCGAGCCGTACGAGGGGCAGGTTGCTATTGCAGCAGTCATTTTAAACCGTTTGAACAGCCCGTTATTTCCAAATTCAGTAGCGGGGGTTATTTTTGAGCCGCTTGCCTTCACAGCAGTAGCCGACGGACAAATTTACATGCAGCCGAATGAAACGGCCCGAGAAGCAGTGCTGGATGCCATCAATGGCTGGGACCCATCAGAGGAAGCACTTTACTACTTTAATCCGGATACGGCAACAAGTCCGTGGATTTGGGGGCGTCCGCAGATTAAAAGAATCGGTAAACACATTTTCTGTGAGTAGCAGATATGAGAAAGCATAAAAAGAGGTGTGATAAATGATCAGAGGAATTTTAATCGCCGTGCTTGGTATTGCAATAGTCGGTACAGGCTACTGGGGATACAAAGAACACCAGGAAAAAGACGCAGTTCTTCTTCATGCTGAAAATAACTATCAGCGGGCGTTTCATGAGCTTACCTATCAGATGGATCAGCTTCATGATAAAATCGGAACAACACTTGCCATGAACAGCCAAAAATCACTGTCGCCTGCATTGATCGATGTGTGGAGGATTACATCAGAAGCTCATAACAGTGTCAGTCAGCTGCCGCTTACATTAATGCCGTTTAATAAAACTGAAGAGCTATTATCAAAGATCGGCGATTTCAGCTATAAAACGTCAGTCAGAGATTTGGACCAAAAGCCGCTTGATAAAAACGAGTATACATCACTAAATAAGCTATATCAGCAGTCCGAAGATATACAAAATGAATTGCGTCATGTTCAGCACCTTGTCATGAGCAAAAACCTTCGTTGGATGGACGTAGAAATGGCCCTGGCTTCTGACGAAAAACAAAGTGATAATACGATTATCAACAGCTTTAAAACAGTCGAAAAAAATGTTGGTGCATTCTCCACTGGCACTGATCTTGGTCCGAGTTTCACCAGCACGAAAAAAGAAGAGAAAGGCTTCGGCCATCTGAAGGGAAAACAAATTTCCGAACAGGAAGCAAAACAAATTGCTGAGCGCTTTGCCCCAGATGACAATTATTCAATTAAAGTGGTAAAGAGCGGAAAAAAAACAAATCGCGATGTATATAGCATCAGCATGAAAGATCCAGACCATAAAGCAGTGATTTATATGGATATTACGAAGAAGGGCGGGCATCCGGTATACTTGATCCAAAACAGAGAAGTGAAAGATCAGAAAATCAGTTTAAATGACGGATCGAACCGAGCGCTTGCATTTTTAAAGAAAAACGGATTTGAAACAGATGATTTGGAAATTGATGAAAGTGCCCAATATGATAAAATCGGTGTATTTTCATATGTTCCTGTTGAAAATAAAGTCCGGATGTACCCCGAGGCAATTCGTATGAAAGTGGCCTTGGATGACGGTGAGGTTGTCGGCTTTTCAGCAAGAGACTTCCTCACATCTCACAGAAAAAGAACCATACCTAAGCCTGCAATTACTGAAGCAGAGGCAAAGTCTAAATTAAATAAAAATGTACAAGTGAGAGAAACAAGGCTCGCTTTGATTACAAATGAACTAGGTCAAGAAGTGTTATGCTACGAAATGCTTGGGACAATTGAAAATGACACATTCAGAATGTATATCAATGCCAAAGACGGATCGGAAGAAAAGGTTGAAAAACTAAAAAATGCAGAACCTATATATAAAGACCTATAAAAAACAGGAGGAAAGGACTAAATGTCTTTTCCTTTTTTTCATTACGTGCTTTAATAAAAACGTGAGTATATTGAATGCGAAAGAGTGAAGTCAATGATAGAGATTGGAGAAAATGTACTTTTAGAATATATAGAAGAAAATGAATTGAAAAAGGCAAAAAGCAAGGCGGTCAGCATCGAAAACAATGAACTTTTGATCGCGTATCCTGTTGATGTAGTTACAGGGCGAACTGTGATTTTACATAACGATATGGAAGTAACGGTAGAGTTTGTGGGAAAAGACGAAGTTCCTTATCGCTTTATAAGCCGTATAAAAGGTAAAGTGAAGGACAGACTTCAAATGATCTGTCTTGAAATGCCTCCCCGTGAAAAAATGAAAAGAATCCAGCGCCGCCAATATGTAAGAACTGATGCGGTATTAGATGTGCAAATTCAGCCGGGAAATGAGGAAGAGATCCGCACACTATCCTATAACATCAGTGCAGGCGGCATCGCCGTGGTTTTAGCTGATGGCCTTTCTTTTCAATCGGGGGAATCATTGCGTCTGATCATTCGTCTTCCTGAAGAGGAGCACACACGTCAAATAGAAACAGAAGCAGTTGTCAGACGAATCTTTAATGACCCCAAGTCAGGAAAACGCAAAATGACTTTAGAGTATTCGGAAATTGCAGCAGGTGACCAGCAGGCTTTGCTTCAATACTGCATCAGGCGCCAGTTAAATAAGAGAAGAAAGGCCCGAATGGAATAAACATCGGCAAACACTTCCATACTATTTGTAATGGAGGTGCTCCAATGAAAACATTTGAACGGCTGCTGATCAAATTATTGTTCATTCAGGCCATCATTTTATTTGGTGTCCAATTTCTTTTTCACTATCAGCATATTGAACCATACGTATCAAAAGTGATTCAATATGAAGGGGTGGATAACATGGAGGGGGACAATAAGATTGAAACCTTCAAACATTAATTATTCATCAATTTTTCACCCTTTTTCATAAAGTTCGTGATACAATCCATAGAGGAGAAAAGAGCAAGGAGAGGAATTATGGAAAAGAAATTATCGATTGCAATTGACGGCCCGGCAGCTGCAGGGAAAAGCACCGTTGCCAAAATTGTGGCTGAGAAAAAATCGTACATATATATTGATACAGGAGCAATGTATCGAGCGATTACTTACGCGGCTTTACAAGAAAACGTTGAGCTGACAAATGAAGAAAAACTGGCTGAGCTGCTAAAGCGGACAGACATTGAGCTGATTACAACAAAAGATGGACAAAAAGTGCTTGTAAACGGCACCGATGTAACTGAGGCGATCAGAACAGATGAAGTCAGCAACCAAGTTTCAATTGCGGCCAAGCACAGAAGTGTCAGAGAAGAAATGGTGAAACGCCAGCAGCAGCTTGGGGAAAAAGGCGGCGTCGTCATGGATGGTCGTGACATCGGGACGCATGTGCTGCCAAATGCAGAAGTAAAAATCTTTCTTCTGGCATCTGTTGAAGAGAGAGCGAAACGCCGTTATGAAGAAAATGTGAAAAAAGGCTTTGATGTCAACTACGAAACATTAATTGAGGAAATTGCAAGAAGAGACAAGCTTGATTCAGAGCGCGAAGTATCTCCGCTCCGCAAAGCAGAAGACGCTCTTGAAATCGACACGACATCGCTTTCCATTCAAGAGGTAGCTGATAAAATCCTCGAGGCTGTGGAGCAAAAGTCCCGCTGAGGATGGCAAATGCCACTTTTTTTGAACTTTTCAACGAAGATAGAATGTTATTGCTTGACAAACCTGTCCTTTTATTAGAAGTTAATACTAATAAAACTTTTTATTGATCATTCAAAAAACTTTTTTGGATGATTCTTTAATACATATTCGGCTAAAAGCGGGCATGTTATATGTTCAGCTTTCAAACCGTTTTAATTAAGCTGTGTAGGTTTGGACCAAGGAGGTTATTCAAATGACAGAGGAAATGAATCAAATTGATGTTCAAGTGCCAGAGGTTGGAGATGTAGTTAAAGGGATTGTGACAAAGGTAGAAGACAAACATGTAGATGTAGAAATTATCAATGTCAAACAATCCGGTATTATTCCAATCAGTGAATTATCAAGTCTTCATGTAGAGAAAGCATCGGATGTTGTTAAAGTAGACGACGAGCTTGACCTGAAAGTAACAAAAGTGGAAGACGATGCTTTGATTTTATCTAAACGTGCTGTTGATGCAGACCGCGCTTGGGAAGACCTTGAGAAAAAATTTGAAACAAAAGAAGTGTTTGAAGCTGAAGTGAAAGATGTCGTGAAAGGCGGCCTTGTCGTTGATATCGGCGTTCGCGGTTTTATTCCGGCATCACTGGTTGAAGCACATTTCGTTGAAGACTTCACTGACTATAAAGGAAAAACACTGTCACTGCTCGTTGTAGAGCTTGACCGTGATAAAAACCGCGTGATCCTTTCACACCGTGCTGTTGTTGAAAGTGAACAAGCGAATAAAAAACAAGAACTTCTTCAGTCTCTTGAAGTTGGAAGTGTACTTGATGGCAAAGTACAGCGCCTGACTGATTTTGGCGCGTTTGTTGATATCGGCGGCATCGACGGACTTGTACACATTTCACAGCTTTCCCACGCTCATGTAGAGAAGCCGTCTGACGTTGTTGAAGAGGGACAAGAAGTAAAAGTGAAAGTGTTATCGGTTGACCGTGATAATGAACGTATTTCTTTATCAATCAAAGATACACTGCCTGGACCTTGGAGCCAAATCGGCGAAAAAGTGAAGCCTGGCGATGTGCTTGAAGGAACCGTACAGCGTCTTGTAAGCTTCGGTGCCTTTGTTGAAATCCTTCCAGGTGTTGAAGGTCTCGTTCATATTTCTCAAATTTCCAATAAACACATCGGCACGCCGCATGAAGTTCTTGAAGAAGGACAGACTGTAAAAGTGAAGGTTCTTGATGTGAATGAAAATGAGGAGCGCATTTCATTAAGCATGCGTGAACTTGAAGAAACGCCTAAAGCTGATCAGGAAGATTACCGTCAATATCAAGCGAAGGAAGAAACAAGCACTGGCTTCCAGCTTGGAGATCTGATCGGAGATAAGCTGAATAAACTAAAATAATTGGTGATAAACGTGACTCGAGCAGAACGGAAAAGACAACACATCAATCATGCCCTGTCCACCGGCCAAAAGCGGGAAACAGGTCTTGATGATATTACGTTTGTTCACGTCAGTCTGCCCGATCTTGCATTAGAACAAGTAGATATTTCCACAAAAATCGGCGAACTTTCAAGCAGTTCGCCGATTTTTATCAATGCAATGACTGGCGGCGGCGGAAAACTTACATATGAGATTAATAAATCGCTTGCGCGAGCAGCTTCTCAGGCTGGAATTCCCCTTGCTGTGGGATCGCAAATGTCAGCATTAAAAGATCCATCAGAGCGTCTTTCCTATGAAATTGTTCGAAAGGAAAACCCAAACGGGCTGATTTTTGCCAACCTGGGAAGCGAGGCAACGGCTACTCAGGCAAAGGAAGCTGTTGAGATGATTGGAGCAAACGCGCTGCAGATCCACCTCAATGTGATTCAGGAAATTGTGATGCCTGAAGGAGACAGAAGCTTTAGCGGCGCACTGGAACGTATTGAACAAATTTGCAGTCATGTCAGTGTACCAGTCATTGTGAAAGAAGTCGGATTCGGTATGAGCAAAGAATCAGCAGGGAAGCTGTATGAAGCTGGTGCTGCAGCTGTTGACATTGGCGGTTACGGGGGAACAAATTTCTCGAAAATCGAAAATCTCCGAAGACAGCGGCAAATCTCCTTTTTTAACTCGTGGGGCATTTCGACAGCTGCAAGTTTGGCGGAAATCCGCTCTGAGTTTCCTGCAAGCACCATGATCGCCTCTGGCGGTCTGCAAGATGCACTTGACGTGGCAAAGGCAATTGCGCTTGGGGCCTCTTGCACCGGAATGGCAGGGCATTTTTTAAAAGCGCTGACTGACAGCGGTGAGGAAGGACTGCTTGAGGAGATTCAGCTGATCCTTGAGGAATTAAAGATGATTATGACCGTGCTGGGTGCCAGAACGATTGCCGATTTACAAAAGGCGCCCCTTGTGATCAAAGGTGAAACCCATCATTGGCTCACGGAGAGAGGGGTCAATACATCAAGCTATAGTGTGCGATAAATGATAAAAGCCCAAAACCATATGTGGTTTGGGCTTTTTGTATTATGATTTTCGCTTTTTGAATCTTCCGTTTTGTTCAAGGCTTGTCGCTCCGTCATAGTGAATGGACTGGTCGCGGTCTGATTCGACTCTGCCTGAAGCTTTGAGTTTTTTCTCTTGTCTGTCTTTTCCCATGATCATACTCCTTAATGTGAGATCGATTGTTTAAAAAATGTGCTTGAACTCCATACTGGGAATATGGAGGAAGTAAAATGGAACAATTTTATTACTATTGGTCAATGTGGTTTCTGTGGGTTCTGACAACATTTATTTTTGAAAAGACGAAAAGACGAATTGCCGTCTCTGTCTTTATTTTAACTAATATTATTCTAAGCATACATGACATCGCTTTATATTTTTCCCTGAATGCTGCATATTTGATGTTTTTCGTTTGTGGATGTGTCTATGCCGGGTATTTGGGAATGTATCGTTTTCGTTATATCATGGTCTATCTGACGCTTGTTGCCGCGTATGCGTTTGTTTATCTTTTTGCATTATATGACCCGGTTTGGTTCATCATAAAACCTGAGTGGGCTGCTGTTATATTAATAGTGCTTTTAACAGCTTCTGTTGAAAGGAATTTTGAGAAGCAGCTTGTCTTATTTGTCCTAGGGATGTGCCAAGGCGAACTGGTGTATTCATTTGTGATCCAGAAGTTGGCCGGGGCTATGGCTGTCGGCGGCTTTCAATGGCTGAATGCGTGTTCTGCGGGGATGATATTGCTGTTTGGCATATCTAAATACGAACACCTCGCAAGCCAGATTGGTCAGAAAAGCAAAAGATCAAACAAAGGAGCTACCAAAATGTCATGAGTGATTACATCTATCCGATTATTGCTGGGGTCATTGCCGGAATAGCGACAAGGCTTTATATGCTGAAAACGGATTACCGCCAGTATCCGACCTATGTTCATGGGAAAGTGATTCACATCGCACTGGGGTTGATAGCGGCTGGTTTAGGTGCAATTATTATGCCGGCGCTTTTGCAGGAGGAATTTACGGCCATCACATTTTTAACATTGGCAGCGACGCAATTTAGAGATGTCCGAAACATGGAGCGGAACACATTGACGCAAATGGATTCGTATGAACTTGTCTCAAGGGGAAGCACATATATTGAGGGGATTGCCATTGCGTTTGAAAGCAGAAATTATATTGTGATCTTTACAGCGCTTTTGACAACCTCTGCGTATGTGTTTTTATCCATCTGGGCTGCTGTCATAGCGGCTGTCGTTTGTTTTTTACTGGCCATGAAATTTATGTCGGGCAGTGTGTTGAAGGATATTGTAGACATCGAGTACATAAAGCCGCGCTTTGACGGTCCGGGACTGTTTGTTGATAATATTTATATGATGAATATCGGGCTTCCAGAGAAACAGGAACTGATTTTAAAGCATGGCATGGGCTTTATTTTAACGCCAAAAAACTTTAATTCAGCAGCGACGATAGCAAATTTAGGGCAGCGTCAGGCCATTTTATTTGATGTTTCCAATGTGCTCGGGGTTTATCGGGATTCAGGAGAGCCATCTTTGACACCAATTGCAAAACGGGATTTAAATGATGGGAGAGTGGCGGTATTTGTTCTCCCGCAAATTCACCATCCCGAAACGGCTGTTCAAATTATTAGCAATGTTCCAACCTTGGAAAATGCGATTAGAATGCCGACTGAATTTATCAAGAATCAGGATAAGGTGATAGGATGAGTGAATCTCTTACGAAAGTGATTTTGTCTGTAATCACGACAAATCCAAACCGGGTTGCAGGGGGAGCACCTGTCTTTTTTTGCAATGACCAAAAGGAGATGGAGCTTTTCGCTAAAAATCTTGAGGCGATCCTTGATGGAATAGCTCACAGAATCGGAGATGACGTGTATTTGATCGTGAAACATTTTTAAGAATAGTTGTGATCCCAGTAAAAACTGATATAATAAATGAGTTAAGCCCTTCCTCTGAAGGGTTTCTTTTCATAAAAGTGAATGAAATGATTTTAATAACCGGTTGAAAATTTATGTAAAAATGAAAGCGGCTGGATTGAAAGGAAGGGTACTATGGGTAAACCTGTCGTAGCCATTGTCGGGAGACCAAATGTAGGAAAATCCACAATCTTTAACCGGATTGCGGGAGAAAGAATTTCAATAGTAGAAGATACCCCTGGCGTGACAAGGGATCGGATATACAGCTCGGCTGAATGGCTGAATTATGATTTTAATTTGATTGATACGGGCGGTATTGATATCGGTGATGAGCCGTTCTTAGCGCAGATTCGCCAGCAGGCTGAAATCGCCATGGATGAAGCGGACGTGATTATTTTTATGGTGAACGGCCGTGAAGGCGTGACAGCTGCTGATGAAGAAGTGGCGAAAATTTTGTACCGCACAAAAAAGCCTGTTGTTTTAGCGGTTAATAAACTGGATAACACAGAAATGAGAGCGAATATGTATGATTTTTATTCGCTAGGCTTTGGCGAGCCGTATCCAATTTCGGGAACACACGGACTCGGACTGGGTGATTTACTCGATGCCGTTGCAGAGCATTTTAAAAACATTCCAGAAACGAAATACAATGAGGAAGTTGTTCAATTCTGTCTGATCGGACGTCCGAATGTCGGAAAGTCCTCACTTGTGAACGCAATGCTCGGCGAAGAACGGGTTATTGTCAGCAACGTGGCTGGAACGACAAGAGATGCTGTTGATACGTCATTTACTTACAACCAGCAGGAGTTTGTCATTGTCGATACTGCAGGTATGCGAAAAAAAGGGAAAGTCTATGAAACGACTGAGAAGTATAGTGTACTGCGGGCGCTGAAAGCGATTGACCGCTCAGAAGTCGTGGCGGTTGTGCTGGATGGCGAAGAAGGCATTATTGAACAGGACAAGCGTATCGCCGGTTATGCACACGAAGCGGGCAAGGCCGTCGTAATCGTCGTAAACAAATGGGATGCTGTTGACAAAGATGAGAGCACAATGAAAGAATTTGAAGAAAATATTCGCGATCATTTTCAATTTCTGGATTATGCGCCAATCCTATTTATGTCTGCCTTAACGAAAAAACGGATCCATACGCTGATGCCTGCGATTATTAAAGCAAGTGAAAATCATTCACTTCGAGTTCAAACAAACGTCTTAAATGATGTCATTATGGACGCTGTGGCAATGAATCCGACACCGACTCATAACGGTTCTCGTTTGAAGATTTACTATGCGACTCAAGTGTCGGTAAAGCCGCCAAGCTTCGTTGTGTTTGTAAACGATCCGGAATTGATGCATTTTTCATACGAACGGTTTTTAGAAAACCGAATCAGAGACGCGTTCGGTTTTGAGGGGACACCAATCAAAATATTTGCAAGAGCTAGAAAATAAAAAGGTGTGAATCAAACATGAAAAAAGTCACAATGCTTGGAGCAGGGAGTTGGGGAACAGCACTGGCTTTAGTTCTAACTGATAATGGAAATGAAGTGTGTGTGTGGGCTCACCGTGCAGATTTAATTCATCAAATTAATGAGTTGCATGAAAACAAAGATTATTTGCCGAATGTTAAGCTGTCTACATCCATTAAAGGAACAACAGATATGAAAGAGGCTGTTTCAGACGCAGATGTCATTATCGTTGCGGTCCCGACAAAAGCAATTCGGGAAGTGCTGAGACAGGCTGTCCCTTTTATAACGAAAAAGGCAGTCTTTGTTCATGTCAGCAAGGGTATTGAGCCAGATTCACTTCTGCGCATTTCTGAAATTATGGAAATTGAGCTCCCGAGTGATGTCAGAAAAGATATCGTTGTCCTTTCCGGCCCGAGTCATGCGGAAGAAGTAGGGTTGCGGCACCCCACAACTGTTACTGCATCTTCAAAGAGCATGAGGGCAGCAGAAGAGGTGCAGGATCTATTTATTAATCACAATTTTCGGGTGTACACAAATCCTGACATTATCGGAGTTGAAATCGGAGGGGCTTTAAAAAATATTATTGCCCTTGCTGCAGGAATTACAGATGGTTTAGGGTACGGCGACAATGCCAAAGCTGCTTTGATTACACGCGGACTTGCCGAAATCGCGAGACTCGGAACGAAAATGGGCGGAAATCCCTTGACGTTCTCTGGATTGACAGGAGTAGGCGATCTGATTGTGACGTGCACAAGTGTTCATTCCAGAAACTGGCGTGCGGGCAATTTGCTCGGAAAAGGGTACAAGCTTGAAGATGTTCTTGAAGAGATGGGAATGGTAGTCGAAGGCGTCCGCACGACGAAAGCGGCTTACCAGCTTTCGAAGAAATATGATGTTAAAATGCCGATTACAGAAGCTCTCCATCAGGTCCTATTCAACGGACAAAAAGTGGAAACCGCTGTTGAATCTTTAATGGCGAGAGGAAAAACCCACGAGATGGAGGATTTGGTAAATACGTTTGAAAATCAAGTGAAGTAAAAGTGTCAATCAAATGGTGAATCGCATATCTTAATTGAACGAAAGCTCGAAAAACAGAAGAACACCCAAGTCTTGGGATCTCCTGAAACATTTTGCCGATTTAGGCAATAGAGGATGCATCTGTATGCCAAGTCGCATACTATAGCATCGAAGTCCAAGAGAGTGTTTCTTAAACGTGCAGGTGAATATAGTCAAGTTGACTGAAGCGAAGGTCCCCCTCTTTGCTTCAGTTTTTTTTGTTCTATCAAAGGATGGAAAATCTGGTTGATCTTTTCCGGCGCTGTATATTAAAATATAATATAACGCTTACATCATACATATCGGGGAGGCGCACGTCATTGAATCTGGCATTGATGAAAATGTGGTTTGCTCTAGGGTCCATGGGTCTGATGTTTCTGGCTGTAGCTTCCATCTATTTAAGCCGCTTTAAGTGCCAAAACCGTTTTTTGAAGATTGCGATTTCATCATTCGCATACATGTGTATGCTCATATCTGGGATTATTGTGTTTGTCGTGGTTTTTAGCGGCCCTGTCAATGAATAAAGCTGTAAAAGGAAGTGCTGTATGGGTAAACTGAAGTGCGCAATCATTTTTGCGGCAGTCGTGTTTTTATCCGGATGTTTATATCCAAATGAACGGAAAAGCAGTGTGCATGCCATTCCTTATCAAGACCAGCTAAAGCAGGTTCAATCTGCTGTTGATGAATTTCAAAAGGCAAATGGAGGGCTGCTTCCCATTCAAACCAAAGATATGTCGACACCGCTATATCAAAAATATCCGATAGACTTTAACCGGTTAGCGCCAAGATACATAGCTGAACCTCCAAGTACGGCATTTGAAAGCGGGGGAGACTATCAATACGTGCTTGTTGACGTAGAGAACGATCCGACTGTTAAATTAATTGATCTAAAGATGGCAGAAAAAATTCGCGATGTGAAATTGCGCATCCAAATGTATCGTCAGGAGCATCAATATCCGCCTTACAAGGATGTGCTATCTCGTGATTTATTTACACTCGATGAGAAGAAGCTTGGGGATGGCAGCTCTCTTACAGTGACAAGCCCAATCTCAGGGAATTCCTTGCCGCTTATGATTGACGGAGACGGAGAAATATATGCCGATTACCGGACTGAGCTGGCTTCTTGCCTCAAAAAAAGCAAGAAAACGTTTAAACCCGGGACTGAAATCCAGGATATGATTTGGCAGGAAACCCCCTTTGTCCCCGCGTTTTCTGTAAAATATACGGTAAATGACAAACAGGAACCTGTTTTTTTAGAAAATGATATGAAAAAGGAATGAACCTTTCTCCCTTGCATACAAATAGGGAGAAAGGTTTTTTTATACTTTAATAGATTGAGGATGAGAAATTTTCTAAAGATGTCATATTCAAATAGGACAACGTCATACACATATAGTGTCCTGTGTTTGATTGAAAGAGCTTAATAAAATTGAAAAGGATAGGAAGTCCGGGAGGGGATCACTTGGAAAAGGTCGATATTTTCAAGGATATCGCTGAACGAACAGGAGGCGATATATACTTAGGAGTCGTAGGTGCTGTCCGTACAGGAAAATCCACGTTCATTAAAAAATTTATGGAGCTTGTGGTGCTCCCGAATATCAGTAACGAAGCAGACCGGGCCCGAGCGCAGGATGAACTGCCGCAGAGCGCAGCCGGCAAAACCATTATGACTACAGAGCCTAAATTTGTTCCGAATCAGGCGATGTCTGTTCATGTGTCAGACGGACTCGATGTGAATATAAGATTAGTAGATTGTGTAGGTTACACAGTGCCCGGCGCTAAAGGATATGAAGATGAAAACGGGCCGCGGATGATCAATACGCCTTGGTACGAAGAACCGATCCCATTTCATGAGGCTGCTGAAATCGGCACTCGAAAAGTCATTCAAGAACACTCGACCATCGGAGTTGTCATTACGACAGACGGCACCATTGGAGATATCGCCAGAAGTGACTATATAGAGGCTGAAGAAAGAGTCATTGAAGAGCTGAAAGAGGTTGGCAAACCTTTTATTATGGTCATCAACTCAGTCAGGCCGTATCACCCGGAAACGGAAGCCATGCGCCAGGATTTAAGCGAAAAATATGATATCCCGGTATTGGCAATGAGTGTAGAGAGCATGCGGGAATCAGATGTGCTGAGTGTGCTCAGAGAGGCCCTCTACGAGTTTCCGGTGCTAGAAGTGAATGTCAATCTCCCAAGCTGGGTAATGGTGCTGAAAGAAAACCATTGGCTGCGTGAAAGCTATCAGGAGTCCGTGAAGGAAACGGTTAAGGATATTAAACGGCTCCGGGACGTAGACAGGGTTGTCGGCCAATTCAGCGAGTTTGAATTCATTGAAAGTGCCGGATTAGCCGGAATTGAGCTGGGCCAAGGGGTGGCAGAAATTGATTTGTACGCGCCTGATCATCTATATGATCAAATCCTAAAAGAAGTTGTGGGCGTCGAAATCAGAGGAAGAGATCATCTGCTTGAGCTCATGCAAGACTTCGCCCATGCGAAAACAGAATATGATCAAGTGTCTGATGCCTTAAAAATGGTCAAACAGACGGGATACGGCATTGCAGCGCCTGCTTTAGCTGATATGAGTCTCGATGAGCCGGAAATTATAAGGCAGGGCTCGCGATTCGGTGTGAGGCTGAAAGCTGTCGCTCCATCGATCCATATGATCAAAGTCGATGTCGAAAGCGAATTCGCCCCGATTATCGGAACGGAAAAACAAAGTGAAGAGCTTGTACGCTATTTAATGCAGGACTTTGAGGATGATCCGCTCTCCATCTGGAACTCCGATATCTTCGGAAGGTCGCTGAGCTCAATTGTGAGAGAAGGGATTCAGGCAAAGCTGTCATTAATGCCTGAAAACGCACGGTATAAATTAAAAGAAACATTAGAAAGAATCATAAACGAAGGCTCTGGCGGCTTAATCGCCATCATCCTGTAATACCGGTAGACCTCTTTATAGAATGGGAGGTCTTTTTTCTTTGCTCTTAATAATGGAAAAGGATCAAGGAATAGGATGAAAAAAGGAAAAAAAGGAATATTTGTTCGGTAAAACACGTTAAATCCTTGACGAGCAAGGGATTGACGCTTTAAAATGCTTGATATGGCTTTTTATATGTGTTACTCTACATACAGAAATTCTTCACTTTGTTGGACAAACATTCCTCAGAGTGCAGTTTTTCTTAAAAAGCCGTTTAATTGTCTTTCTCTTGCCTGCTCTTATTTTTTTGTGAGACAGGTTTAGAATCAGACTGAACTGTGAAGAAATGATAATAAACGAACTGAATGTATCCTTTTGGGAGGAGGTGAAAGGCATGAACAAAACAGAACTTATCAATGCGGTTGCAGAAGCAAGCGAATTGTCTAAAAAAGACGCTACAAAAGCAGTTGACTCTGTTTTTGATACGATCTTAGATGCACTTAAAAACGGTGATAAAATCCAACTGATCGGTTTTGGTAACTTCGAGGTGCGTGAACGTTCTGCACGTAAAGGACGCAACCCTCAAACAGGTGAAGAAATCGAAATTCCAGCAAGCAAAGTACCTGCTTTCAAACCAGGTAAAGCGCTTAAAGACGCAGTTGCCGGAAAATAATTGTGAATATAGATCGTGTATGCATCTAGCTTACATACACTTTATTTCTTCACAGAAAAGCCCCTTTCTAAGGGGCTTTTCATATTTCAAGAGCATGGGCTTCCTGACAGGGCATTCACTTTGCTTTTAGCGGGGCATATGTGCTAGAATCGAAATTAAATGTATTCATTGGTGGAGGACATAGAACATGAAAGAAGTTAATAAAGAGCAAATCGAACAAGCTGTTCGTCAAATTTTAGAAGCGATCGGAGAAGACCCGAATAGAGAAGGGCTTCTTGATACTCCGAAAAGAGTCGCAAAGATGTATGCCGAAGTATTCTCCGGCTTGAATGAAGATCCAAAAGAACATTTCCAGACTATCTTCGGTGAAAACCATGAGGAGCTTGTTCTTGTAAAAGATATCGCGTTTCATTCTATGTGTGAGCATCACCTTGTTCCCTTTTATGGAAAAGCACATGTTGCATATATCCCGCGAGGAGGAAAGGTCACAGGACTCAGCAAACTGGCACGTGCCGTTGAAGCCGTTGCAAAGCGCCCGCAGCTTCAGGAACGCATCACTTCTACAATTGCAGAAAGCATCGTAGAAACGCTTGATCCGCATGGCGTAATGGTAGTGGTTGAAGCGGAACACATGTGCATGACGATGCGCGGTGTAAGAAAACCGGGTGCGAAAACTGTGACTTCAGCAGTCAGAGGCGTTTTTAAAGATGATGCCGCTGCCCGTGCAGAAGTATTGGAACATATTAAACGCCAGGACTAATAAAGATAGAGGGTGCTATAAATGAACCAAAAGCATTCAAGTGATTTTGTCGTCATTAAAGCCGTTGAGGACGGAGTGAATGTGATCGGCCTGACAAGAGGAACAGACACAAAGTTTCACCATTCCGAAAAACTCGACAAGGGAGAAGTGATCATCGCTCAGTTTACAGAGCATACTTCTGCCATTAAAGTCAGAGGAGAGGCACTGATTCAAACCGCGTACGGAGAAATGAAAAGCGAAAAAAAATAAGCTGGCTGTCCCCGCTGTTAAAAGCAAATGCTCGCAAACAGCGGGAGGATACAGCCAATTTCTTTTTTTTATGCTATAATGATACCTGCGTAAGCGAATGAAAAGATAAAACTCATACATAGATTAAGAAATAAATGTGAATTTGGGGACAAGGGTGATATTTTTGCAAGACATCTACGGAACTTTAGCCAATCTGAACACGAAATTAAAACAAAAGCTGTCTCATCCTTATTTAGCGAAGCATATTTCTGCGCCGAAAATTGATGAGGATAAGCTTCTTCTTTTTCATGCCTTATTTGAAGAAGCTGACATAAAAAACAACGACAGAGAAAATTATATTGTAACAGCGATGCTTGTACAAAGCGCCCTTGATACCCATGATGAAGTGACGACAGCTAGAGTCATAAAACGAGACGAAAACAAAAACCGCCAATTGACTGTTCTCGCGGGCGATTATTTCAGCGGGCTGTACTACTCTTTACTATCTGAAATGAAGGATATCTACATGATTCGGACGCTTGCTACAGCCATTAAAGAAATCAACGAACATAAAATTCGTCTGTATGACCGTTCTTTCAAGGACGAAAACGATTTTTTCGAAAGTGTCGGCATCGTTGAATCAGCTTTATTCCATCGTGTGGCGGAACACTTCAGCCTCCCGCGCTGGAAAAAGCTGTCGAGTGATTTTTTTGTATTTAAGCGGCTTATGAACGGAAATGATGCATTTCTGGATGTGATCGGCAGTTTTATACAGCTGGGAAAAACAAAAGAAGAGATATTAGAAGATTGTTTTAAAAAAGCGAAAAACAGCATTGAGTCACTTCTGCCTCTAAATTCACCTATTCAGAACATTTTAATAAACCGTCTGAAGACAATCAGCCAAGATCAAACCTATCATCAGAAAGTGGAAGAAGGGTAAACCATTATGCAGGACTCAAAAGAACAGCGCGTACACGGGGTATTTGAAAAAATATATAAAAACTATGACCAAATGAACTCTGTCATCAGTTTTCAGCAGCATAAAAAATGGCGCGACAAAACGATGCGCATCATGAATGTAAAAGAAGGCGCAAAAGCACTTGATGTCTGCTGCGGAACGGCTGACTGGACGATCGCTCTAGCAAAAGCGGCCGGCAAAAGCGGCGAGATCAAGGGCTTGGATTTCAGTGAAAATATGCTGAGTGTCGGCGAGCAGAAAGTAAAAGACGGCGGATTCAGCCAAATTGAACTGCTGCACGGAAATGCGATGGAGCTTCCTTTTGATGATGATACATTTGATTATGTCACCATTGGCTTCGGACTCCGCAATGTCCCTGATTACTTGACTGTACTGAAAGAGATGAGACGTGTAGTGAAGCCGGGCGGGCAGGTGGTATGTCTGGAAACGTCCCAGCCGGAAATGTTCGGATTCAGACAGGCTTACTTTATGTACTTTAAGTACATTATGCCGTTTTTCGGGAAACTGTTTGCGAAGAGCTATAAGGAATATTCTTGGCTTCAAGAATCAGCCAGAGATTTCCCTGGAATGAAGGAACTGGCAGGCCTGTTTGAAGAGGCGGGCCTGAAAAATGTTAAATATCATTCGTTTACTGGCGGAGTCGCTGCCACGCATATCGGATGGAAATGAAAACACAGATGTTTGGGTGAATGATATGAAATTTAAAATGGCCTACTCTTTTTTAAATGACGATATTGATGTAATCGAGAGAGAACTTGAACAAACCGTACGTTCCGATTACCCGCTTTTAAGCGAGGCAGGTCTTCACTTGCTGCAGGCCGGAGGGAAACGTATTCGGCCTGTTTTCGTACTGCTTTCCGGCATGTTTGGCGATTACGATATTAATAAGATTAAATATGTCGCCGTCACTCTGGAAATGATTCACATGGCATCTTTGGTTCATGATGATGTCATTGATGATGCGGAGCTTCGCCGAGGAAAACCGACAATCAAAGCAAAGTGGGACAATCGTATTGCGATGTACACAGGCGATTATATGCTTGCGGGATCTCTTGAAATGATGACGAGAATTAACGAACCGAAAGCCCATAGGATTTTGTCACAGACGATCGTTGAAGTTTGTCTAGGGGAAATTGAGCAAATCAAAGACAAATACAACATGGAACAAAATCTCAGAACGTATCTCCGCCGTATCAAAAGAAAAACGGCTCTCTTGATCGCGGTCAGCTGCCAGCTTGGTGCCATTGCGTCTGGAGCTGATGAGAAGATTCATAGGGCATTGTACTGGTTTGGGTATTACGTCGGGATGTCTTATCAGATTATTGATGATATTCTTGATTTTACTTCAACTGAAGAAGAACTGGGTAAACCCGTTGGAGGAGATTTGCTTCAAGGAAACGTCACATTGCCAGTGCTGTATGCCCTGAAAAATCCTGCATTAAAAAACCAGCTTAAATTGATTAACAGTGAGACAACGCAGGAACAACTTGAACCAATCATTGAAGAAATCAAAAAAACAGATGCAATTGAAGCATCTATGGCAGTAAGCGAGATGTATCTGCAGAAAGCTTTTCAGAAATTAAACACGCTTCCTCGAGGGCGCGCACGCTCGTCTCTTGCAGCCATCGCAAAATATATCGGTAAAAGAAAATTTTAATTTTTGTAGATATTAAGAAATTTCTCCGCCCCGGATTGATTAATTATCAGAAAGATGTTACGATTTCGGTGTGCAGTGTGAAAGCCTATACATACATAATGATGGGGTGGAGAATATGATGGAAAAGACTTTTATCATGGTGAAACCAGACGGTGTCCAACGTCAGCTCATTGGAGACATTTTATCTAGATTCGAACGTAAGGGCTTACAATTAGCTGGTGCCAAGTTAATGAGAGTGACTGAACAGATGGCTGAGAAACACTACGCCGAACATCAAGGAAAGCCTTTCTTCGGAGAGCTCGTTGAGTTTATTACTTCAGGACCTGTATTCGCAATGGTGTGGGAAGGCGAAAATGTCATTGAAGTGACGAGACAGCTGATCGGGAAAACAAACCCTAAAGAAGCTTTACCTGGTACGATTCGTGGGGATTATGGCATGTTTGTCGGAAAAAACATCATCCACGGCTCTGATTCTCTCGAAAGTGCAGAACGCGAGATTAACATTTTCTTTAAGAATGAAGAATTAGTATCATATCAGCAGCTTATGGCAGGCTGGATCTATTAATCATTGTGAAAATTAGTAACAGAGCCGGCATCATATAACGCCGCCGGTTTTTGATCTGTTTTGTAAAGGTTTACATTAAAGTGAATAAAGGGTTGAATGGCAGTGTGCATCAGACCTCTGCCTTTCCCAACGATCTAAAATCAGCTGAAAAGCTGATTTTTTTATTGAAACAATACAATTTCCTGATAAAACAAGCTATACTAGGACAAAAAGACAGCGAGACTGGGAGAGTAGAGATGGATACATACAGCGTATTTACAACGAAATGGAAACAATTAACCGGAGTCGATTTAACACTATATAAAGAAGCACAAATGAAGAGAAGGCTAACGTCACTTTATGAGAAAAAGGGGTTCCAAAGCTTTAAGGACTTTGCTGCGGCATTGGAAAAGGATCAAGCTCTCTTAAATGAAACATTGGACAGAATGACGATCAATGTTTCAGAATTTTATCGTAATTATAAAAGATGGGAAGTTCTTGAGACTGCAATTCTGCCGTTAATCAAGACCTCTAGGCCTTTAAAGATTTGGAGTGCCGCCTGCTCAACGGGGGAGGAGCCATACACGCTTGCCATGCTTTTGGACCAGCAAAAAGGTCTTCCGGGCTATCAGATTTTGGCGACGGATATTGATGAAAAAGCTTTGGAAAAAGCCAAAAAAGGCATTTATCAGGAGCGGTCTTTACAGGAAGTGCCGCTATCTGTGAAAGATCGTTATTTTACGCAAAACGCAAATAGAAGTTATGAAGTGAAACCGGAAATCAAAAAGAATATTACTTTCAAAAAGCACAATTTGCTGGCGGATCGTTATGAACAAGACTTTGACTTAATCGTGTGCCGCAATGTATTTATTTATTTTACAGAAAGCGCGAAGGAAGAGCTGTATTTAAAAATGGCACATAGCTTGAAGAAGAATGGAGTTCTTTTTGTCGGCAGCACCGAGCAAATCTTCAATCCCGAAAAATTTGGCCTAGTCCCAGCCGATACATTCTTTTATCAAAAAAGATAGACTGACTTTTTGCTGAAAAATATGTTATAGTAGTCTTACTTAAAAGCGTTAATGCGATGAAGGGAGAAGAAGTCATGAGATATTTAACAGCCGGAGAATCACACGGCCCCCAACTGACAACCATTATTGAGGGTGTACCTGCCGGGCTTTACATAACGGAGGAAGATATCAATTTTGAGCTTGCCAGACGCCAAAAAGGGCACGGCCGCGGCCGCCGCATGCAGATCGAAAAAGACCAGGCCAAAATTATGAGCGGGGTGCGCCATGCACGTACACTCGGTTCACCAATTGCTCTCGTAGTTGAAAATAACGATTGGAAGCATTGGACAAAAATCATGGGCGCCGCTCCGATTACAGAAGATGAAGAAAAGGAAATGAAGCGCCAGATTTCCAGACCTAGACCTGGGCACGCTGACTTAAACGGTGCAATTAAATATAATCATCGTGATATGAGAAATGTGCTTGAGCGTTCTTCAGCAAGGGAAACAACTGTCAGAGTGGCGGCAGGGGCTGTAGCTAAAAAGATTCTTTCTGAGCTTGGCATTAAGGTGGCGGGCCACGTGTTGCAAATTGGCGCTGTTAAAGCTGAAAAAACAGAATATACGTCAATTGAAGACCTGCAGCGCGTAACGGAAGAGTCTCCTGTCAGATGCTACGATGAAGAGGCAGGCAAAAAAATGATGGCTGCCATTGATGAAGCAAAGGCAAACGGAGATTCCATCGGCGGAATAGTAGAAGTCATTGTCGAGGGAATGCCGGTAGGCGTGGGCAGCTATGTCCATTATGACCGCAAGCTGGATAGCAAGCTTGCTGCCGCTGTTCTGTCAATTAACGCATTTAAAGGTGTGGAATTCGGCATCGGATTTGAGGCAGCAGGGCGAAATGGAAGCGAAGTCCATGACGAGATCATTTGGGACGAGGAAAAAGGATACACCCGTGCTACTAACAGACTTGGAGGACTGGAAGGCGGCATGACGACAGGAATGCCAATCGTTGTCCGCGGAGTCATGAAGCCGATTCCGACTTTGTATAAACCGCTGAAAAGTGTCGATATTGAAACGAAAGAACCGTTTTCCGCCAGCATAGAACGTTCAGACAGCTGTGCTGTTCCTGCGGCAAGTGTAGTCGCTGAAGCAGCTGTCGCTTGGGAAATTGCGAACGCAGTCGTTGAACAATTCGGATTAGATCAAATTGACCGCATTAGAGAAAATGTGGAGAATATGAGAAAACTGTCGAGGGAATTTTAATGAAGACACTGCATGTTCAAACTGCTTCCTCGTCATATCCTGTTTTTATCGGACAAGGTATCAGAAAAAAGGCCTGCGAACTATTAACCTCTTTAAACAGGCCTTTAACAAGGATTATGCTTGTCACGGATGAAGAAGTGGACCGCCTGTATGGTGATGAAATGCTTCATTTGCTGCAAGATAAATGGCCTGTGAAAAAAGTGACGGTACCGAGTGGAGAGCAGGCGAAATCCATGGACATGTACACAAAGCTGCAGAGTGAAGCGATTCGATTTCATATGGATCGCTCCTCATGCATCATCGCTTTTGGAGGCGGTGTAGTAGGAGATCTTGCCGGTTTTGTGGCAGCCACTTTTATGCGCGGCATTGATTTCATTCAAATGCCTACGACGCTCTTGGCGCATGACAGCGCAGTCGGAGGAAAAGTAGCCGTGAACCATCCGCTTGGAAAAAATCTAATCGGTGCGTTTTATCAGCCGAAAGCCGTGCTCTATGATACAGATTTCCTGCGTTCTCTGCCTGAAAAAGAGCTTCGGTCCGGAATGGCAGAAGTGATTAAACACGCGTTTATCTATGACAGAGCGTTTCTGGAGGAGCTGCTGAATATCCACTCACTGCGTGATATCACCAATGATCAGCTGAATGACATGATTTTTAAAGGTATTTCAATTAAAGCGTCTGTCGTTCAGCAGGATGAAAAAGAAGAGGGGATAAGAGCTTACTTAAACTTTGGGCATACGCTCGGTCATGCCGTTGAGGCGGAATATGGATACGGGCAGATCACTCACGGTGATGCCGTAGCCCTCGGAATGCAGTTTGCTTTATATATAAGCGAAAAGACTGTAGGCTGTGAAATGGACAGAAAACGTTTGGTCAGCTGGCTAAAAAGCCTGGGTTATCCAAGTCAAATCAGAAAAGAGACGGAAACTTCGGTTCTCTTGGACCGTATGATGAATGATAAGAAAACCCGCGGCGGGAAGATTCAGTTTATTGTGCTCAACGAATTAGGGAAAGTTGCTGATCATACATTTTCCAGAAATGAACTTGAGAGCTGGCTGAACAAATGGCGATTGGAGGAGACATCATGATGATTCGCGGAATTCGCGGAGCAACTACAGTTGAACGGGATACTGAAGAAGAAATTTTACAAAAAACAAAACAGCTGTTAGAGAAAATCATAGAAGAAAATCATACAAAACCGGAAGATGTTGTTCAAATGCTTCTTTCGGCTACACCTGATTTGCACGCTGTTTTCCCGGCAAAAGCTGTTCGTGAGCTTTCAGGATGGCAGTATGTACCGGTAACATGTATGCAGGAAATGGACGTAACAGGCGGTCTGAAAAAGTGCATAAGAGTCATGATGACCGTCCAGACAGATGTCCCTCAGGATCAGATCAGACATGTATATTTAGAAAAAGCCGTCGTATTGAGGCCCGATTTATCATTGACAAAAAATACTGAATTGTAATACGATAAGAATAGCTTAGAAATACACAAGAGTGTGTATAAAGCGATTAGAATGAGTTGAGTTAGAGAATAGGGTAGCAGAGAATGAGTTTAGTTGAGCTGAGACATGTATGTTTATTCTACCCAAAAGAAGTCTTTCTTTTGGGTTTATTTGTTATATAGTATTTTATCCTCTCATGCCATCTTCTCATTCTCCTTGCCATAAGGAGTGAGAGCAATGAATTTCCAATCAAACATTTCCGCATTTTTAGAGGACAGCTTGTCCCACCACACGATACCGATTGTGGAGACCTTCACAGTCGATACACTGACACCCATTCAAATGATAGAGAAGCTTGACAGGGAGATTACGTATCTTCTTGAAAGCAAGGACGATACATCCACTTGGTCCAGATATTCGTTTATCGGCCTGAATCCATTTCTCACAATTAAAGAAGAGCAGGGATGTTTTTCGGCCGCTGATCAGGACAGCAAATCTCTTTACACAGGAAATGAACTAAAAGAAGTGCTGAACTGGATGAATACCACATACAAAATCAAAACTCCTCAGCTTGGCATTCCTTTTGTCGGCGGAGCTGTCGGGTACTTAAGCTATGATATGATCCCGCTGATTGAACCTTCTGTTCCTTCGCATACAAAAGAAACAGACATGGAAAAGTGTATGCTGTTTGTTTGCCGGACATTAATTGCGTATGATCATGAAACCAAAAACGTCCACTTTATCCAATATGCAAGGCTCACTGGAGAGGAAACAGAAAACGAAAAAATGGATGTATTCCATCAAAATCATTTGGAGCTCCAAAATCTCATCGAAAAAATGATGGACCAAAAAAACATAAAAGAGCTGTTTCTCTCTGCTGATTCATACAAGACACCCAGCTTTGAGACGGTATCTTCTAATTATGAAAAATCGGCTTTTATGGCTGATGTAGAAAAAATCAAGGGCTATATAAAAGCAGGAGATATCTTCCAGGGTGTTTTATCACAAAAATTTGAGGTGCCGATAAAAGCAGATGCTTTTGAGTTATACCGAGTGCTTAGGATCGTCAATCCTTCGCCGTATATGTATTATATGAAACTGCTAGACAGAGAAATAGTCGGCAGCTCTCCGGAACGGTTAATCCACGTTCAAGACGGGCACTTAGAAATCCATCCGATTGCCGGTACGAGAAAACGCGGTGCAGACAAAGCTGAAGATGAGAGACTGAAGGTTGAGCTCATGAAGGATGAAAAAGAAAAAGCGGAGCATTACATGCTCGTTGATCTTGCTCGAAACGATATCGGCAGAGTAGCAGAGTATGGTTCTGTTTCTGTGCCGGAGTTCACAAAAATTGTCTCCTTTTCACATGTCATGCACATTATCTCGGTGGTTACAGGCCGATTGAAAAAAGGGGTTCATCCTGTCGATGCACTGATGTCTGCTTTCCCGGCGGGGACTTTAACAGGCGCACCCAAAATCCGTGCCATGCAGCTTTTGCAAGAGCTCGAGCCAACACCGAGAGAGACATACGGAGGATGTATTACCTACATTGGGTTTGACGGGAATATCGACTCTTGTATTACGATTCGCACGATGAGTGTAAAGAACGGCGTTGCATCGATACAGGCAGGTGCTGGCATTGTTGCTGATTCTGTTCCGGAAGCCGAATACGAAGAAAGCTGTAATAAAGCCGGTGCGCTGCTGAAAACGATTCATATTGCAGAAGACATGTTTCATAGCAAGGAGGATAAAGCTGATGAACAGATTTCTACAATTGTGCGTTGACGGAAAAACCCTTACTGCCGGTGAGGCTGAAACGCTGATGAATATGATGATGGCAGCGGAAATGACTCCTTCTGAAATGGGTGGTATATTGTCTATTCTTGCTCATCGGGGGGAGACGCCAGAAGAGCTTGCGGGTTTTGTGAAGGCAATGCGGGCACACGCTCTTACAGTCGATGGACTTCCTGATATTGTTGATACATGCGGAACAGGGGGAGACGGTACTTCCACTTTTAATATCTCAACGGCCTCGGCAATTGTTGCCTCGGCAGCTGGCGCGAAAATCGCTAAGCATGGCAATCGCTCTGTCTCTTCTAAAAGCGGAAGCGCTGATGTTTTAGAGGAGCTAGAGGTTTCTATTCAAACCACTCCCGAAAAGGTCAAAAGCAGCATTGAAACAAACAACATGGGATTTCTTTTTGCGCCGCTTTACTATTCGTCTATGAAACATGTAGCAGGTACTAGAAAAGAGCTAGGTTTCAGAACGGTATTTAATCTGCTTGGACCGCTCAGCAATCCTTTACAGGCGAAGCGTCAGGTGATTGGGGTCTATTCTGTTGAAAAAGCTGGACTGATGGCAAGCGCACTGGAGACGTTTCAGCCGAAGCACGTCATGTTTGTATCAAGCCGTGACGGTTTAGATGAGCTTTCAATTACAGCACCGACCGACGTGATTGAATTAAAGGACGGAGAGCGCCGGGAATATACCGTTTCACCCGAAGATTTCGGTTTCACAAATGGCAGACTTGAAGATTTACAGGTGCAGTCACCGAAAGAGAGCGCTTATCTCATTCAGAATATTTTTGAAAATAAAAGCAGCAGTTCCGCTTTATCTATTACGGCCTTTAATGCGGGTGCTGCGATTTACACGGCGGGAATTACCGCCTCACTCAAGGAAGGAACGGAGCTGGCGTTAGAGACGATTACAAGCGGAGGCGCTGCCGCGCAGCTTGAACGACTAAAGCAGAAAGAGGAAGAGATCTATGCTTGAAAAAATCATCAAACAAAAGAAAGAAGAAGTGAAAACACTGGTTCTGCCGGTAGAGCAGCCTTTCGAGAAACGTTCATTTAAGGAGGCGCTGGCAAGCCCGAATCGGTTTATCGGGTTGATTGCCGAAGTGAAGAAAGCATCGCCGTCAAAGGGGCTTATTAAAGAGGATTTTGTGCCTGTGCAGATTGCAAAAGACTATGAGGATGCGAAGGCAGATGCGATTTCTGTTTTAACAGACACCCCGTTTTTTCAAGGGGAAAACAGCTATTTATCAGACGTAAAGCGTGCTGTTTCGATCCCTGTACTTAGAAAAGATTTTATTATTGATTCTCTTCAAGTAGAGGAATCAAGAAGAGTCGGAGCGGATGCCATATTGTTAATCGGCGAGGTGCTTGATCCCTTACACCTTCATGAATTATATCTTGAAGCAGGTGAAAAGGGGATGGACGTGTTAGTGGAGGTTCATAATGCATCAACGCTAGAACAAATATTGAAAGTGTTCACACCCGACATTCTCGGCGTAAATAATCGAAACCTAAAAACGTTTGAAACATCTGTAAAGCAGACAGAACAAATCGCATCTCTCGTTCCGAAAGAATCCTTGCTTGTCAGCGAAAGCGGAATTGGTTCTTTAGAACATTTAACCTTTGTCAATGAACATGGGGCGCGAGCTGTACTTATCGGTGAATCATTGATGAGACAAACTTCTCAGCGTAAAGCAATCCATGCTTTGTTTAGGGAGTGAGGTTGTGAAGAAACCGGCATTAAAATATTGTGGTATTCGGTCACTAAAGGATTTGCAGCTTGCGGCGGAATCACAGGCTGATTACCTAGGATTTATTTTTGCTGAAAGCAAACGAAAAGTATCTCCGCAAGATGTGAAAAAATGGCTGAACCAAGTTCGTGTCGAAAAACAGGTTGCAGGTGTTTTTGTTAATGAATCACTAGAGACGATGTCATGTGTTGCCAAGAGCTTGAAGCTCGACGTTATTCAGCTTCACGGTGATGAAAAACCGGCGGATGCTGATGCGCTTCGCAAGCTGACAGGTTGTGAAATATGGAAGGCGCTTCACCATCAAGATAACACAACTCAAGAAATAGCCCGCTTTAAAGATCATGTTGACGGCTTTGTGATTGATTCATCTGTAAAAGGGTCTAGAGGCGGAACTGGTGTTGCATTTTCTTGGGAATGTGTGCCGGAATATCAGCAGGCGGCTATTGGTAAACGCTGCTTTATCGCTGGCGGCGTGAATCCGGATAGCATCACAGGCCTATTGAAATGGCAGCCAGAAGGAATTGACCTTGCCAGCGGAATTGAAAAAAACGGACAAAAAGATCAGAATCTGATGAGGCTTTTAGAAGAAAGGATGAACCGATATGTATCCATATCCGAATGAAATAGGCAGATACGGTGATTTTGGCGGAAAGTTTGTTCCGGAAACACTCATGCAGCCGTTAGATGAAATAGAAACAGCATTTAAACAAATCAAGGATGATCCCGCTTTTCGTGAAGAGTATTATAAGCTGTTAAAGGACTATTCCGGACGGCCGACTGCATTAACATACGCTGATCGAGTCACTGAATACTTAGGCGGCGCGAAAATCTATTTGAAACGAGAAGATTTAAACCATACAGGTTCTCATAAAATCAATAATGCGCTAGGTCAAGCGCTGCTTGCTAAAAAAATGGGCAAAACGAAAATCATTGCTGAAACCGGTGCCGGCCAGCATGGCGTTGCCGCTGCAACAGTTGCAGCCAAATTCGGCTTTTCCTGTACTGTGTTTATGGGTGAAGAGGATGTTGCCCGCCAGTCTCTGAACGTTTTCCGTATGAAGCTTCTTGGAGCGGAGGTAGTGCCTGTAACAAGCGGAAACGGAACATTGAAGGATGCCACAAATGAGGCGATCCGGTACTGGGTTCAGCATTGTGAGGATCACTTTTATATGATTGGATCAGTTGTCGGCCCGCATCCTTATCCGCAAGTGGTCCGTGAATTTCAAAAAATGATCGGAGAGGAAGCGAAGGATCAGTTGAAACGTATTGAAGGCACTCTGCCTGATAAAGTAGTGGCATGTGTAGGCGGAGGAAGCAATGCGATAGGTATGTTTCAGGCATTTTTAAATGAAGATGTTGAACTGATCGGCGCTGAAGCAGCAGGAAAAGGAATTGATACGCCTCTTCATGCCGCCACTATTTCGAAAGGAACCGTAGGGGTTATTCACGGTTCATTGACTTATCTCATTCAGGATGAGTTCGGGCAAATTATTGAGCCCTACTCTATTTCAGCCGGTCTCGACTATCCTGGAATCGGTCCGGAGCACGCATACTTGCATAAAAGCGGCCGTGTCACTTATGACAGTATCACTGATGAAGAAGCGGTGGATGCATTAAAGCTTTTGTCAGAAAAAGAGGGGATTTTGCCGGCAATCGAATCTGCCCATGCGTTAGCGAAAGCATTCAAACTCGCCAAAGGAATGGATCGCGGTCAACTCATTCTCGTCTGTTTATCAGGCCGGGGAGACAAGGATGTCAACACATTAATGAAGGTATTGGAAGAAGAGGTGAAAGCCCATGTTTAAATTGGATCTTCAACCATCAGAAAAATTGTTTATCCCGTTTATTACGGCGGGCGATCCAGTTCCTGAGGTTTCGATTGAACTGGCGAAGTCACTCCAAAAAGCAGGCGCCACTGCATTGGAGCTTGGTGTTGCATACTCTGACCCGCTTGCAGACGGTCCGGTGATCCAGCGGGCTTCAATGCGGGCACTTGATCAAGGAATGAATATCGTAAAGGCAATCGAATTAGGCGGAGAAATGAAAAAAAACGGAGTGAATATTCCGATTATCCTCTTTACGTATTATAATCCTGTGTTACAATTGAACAAAGAATACTTTTTCGCTTTACTGCGGGAAAATCATATTGACGGTCTGCTTGTTCCGGATCTGCCACTAGAAGAAAGCAACATCCTTCAAGAGGAATGTAAAAGCCATGAGGTGACGTATATTTCTTTGGTTGCGCCGACAAGCGAAAGCCGTTTGAAAACCATTATTGAACAAGCCGAGGGCTTCGTCTACTGTGTGTCTTCTCTGGGTGTGACCGGTGTCCGCAATGAGTTCAATTCATCCGTGTACCCGTTCATTCGGACAGTGAAGAATCTCAGCACTGTTCCGGTTGCTGTAGGGTTCGGTATATCAAACCGTGAACAAGTCATAAAGATGAATGAAATTAGTGACGGTGTCGTAGTGGGAAGTGCGCTCGTCAGAAAAATAGAAGAATTAAAGGACCGGCTCATCAGCGCTGAAACGAGAAATCAGGCGCTGCAGGAGTTTGAGGATTACGCAATGGCGTTTGGCGGCTTGTACAGTTTAAAATGAGGTGACTGATTTGCGTATCAAAGAACATTTAAAACAGCTGAAGCCTTATCAGCCTGGAAAGCCGATTGAAGCAGTGAAATCAGAATATGGCTTGGATAAAGTTGTGAAGCTTGCTTCAAACGAGAATCCTTACGGCTGTTCAGAGGCTGCAAAAGAGGCGCTTCATCATGAGATTCAACAGCTAGCCCTTTACCCGGACGGGTATAGCGCCGCTTTGCGGACAAGGCTCAGTAAGCACCTCAATGTCAGCGAAACATCACTTATTTTCGGCAACGGTTCTGATGAAATCATTCAGATCATCTGCCGGGCATTTTTAAACGATAAAACAAACACGATCACTGCTGTTCCGACTTTTCCGCAATATAAACATAATGCGGTTATTGAAGGTGCTGAAGTACGTGAAATTGCACTTCGTCCCGACGGCTCACATGATTTAGACGCCATGTTAGAAGCCATCGACGAACAGACACAAGTCGTTTGGATATGCAGCCCGAATAATCCGACTGGCACTTATACATCTGAAGGAGAATTACTCGCATTTCTGGAGCGCGTTCCTTCTCGTGTCCTTGTCGTTCTTGACGAAGCATATTATGAATATGTAACAGCAGAGGATTACCCGAAAACCGTGCCGCTCTTAAGCAAGTATTCCAATTTGATGATTTTGCGCACATTTTCAAAGGCATACGGTCTGGCAGCGCTCAGGGTCGGATACGGAATTGCTGACGAGAACCTGATTCGCCAGATTGAGCCGGCGAGAGAGCCGTTTAATACGAGCCGTCTGGGCCAGGCTGCGGCGATTGCCGCACTTGATGATCAAGCGTTTATTGCTTCCTGTGTCGAGCAAAATAATGCAGGCCTTCAGCAGTATTATGATTTTGCGAAAACTCATGGTTTAAAATGCTACCCTTCACAGACAAATTTTGTGTTAATTGACTTTAAACGTCCTGCTGATGAACTGTTTCAGGCTCTGCTGGAAAAAGGCTATATCGTCCGGTCAGGAAACGCATTAGGTTTCCCGACATCACTCCGGATTACGATCGGAACAAAAGAGCAAAATGAAGAAATACTTGCCATTTTAGCTGAAATTTTATAAGAGGTGATCAAATATCACCTCTTTAGTCTATAAACCAGGTGATGACGTATGAATCAAATGAAAGATACAATATTGCTCGCTGGTCTCGGATTGATAGGCGGTTCGATTGCCCTAGTCATCAAAAAAAACCATCCCGGCAAACGGATTATCGGAATCGACATTTCTGATGAACAGGCGGTAGCGGCATTAAAATTAGGTGTGATAGACGATCGTGCTGATTCGTTTATTAGCGGTGCGAAAGAGGCAGCTACAGTAATCATTGCGACACCTGTCGAACAAACACTGGTTATGCTTGAAGAGCTGGCTCATTCAGGAATTGAACATGAGCTTTTGATTACGGATGTAGGAAGCACAAAGCAAAAAGTGGTTGATTACGCTGATCAAGTGCTGCCTAGCCGCTATCAATTTGTCGGAGGGCATCCGATGGCGGGTTCACATAAATCGGGAGTGGCCGCTGCGAAGGAGTTCCTGTTTGAAAATGCATTTTATATTTTAACCCCAGGCCAGAAAACGGACAAACAAGCTGTGGAACAGTTAAAAAACCTGCTGAAGGGGACGAATGCCCATTTTGTGGAAATGTCGCCAGAGGAGCATGATGGCGTTACAAGTGTAATCAGTCATTTTCCGCATATTGTAGCAGCTAGTCTTGTTCACCAAACCCATCATTCGGAAAACCTGTATCCGCTTGTTAAGCGTTTTGCTGCCGGCGGGTTCAGAGATATTACAAGGATTGCATCAAGCAGCCCGGCAATGTGGCGGGATATTTTATTACATAATAAAGATAAAATCTTAGACCGTTTTGATGAGTGGATTCGTGAAATTGACAAGATCCGTACATATGTAGAACAAGAAGATGCGGAAAATCTATTTCGTTATTTTAAAACGGCCAAGGATTATCGCGACGGGCTGCCGCTTCGGCAAAAGGGAGCGATACCTGCATTTTATGATTTATATGTGGATGTACCCGATCATCCAGGTGTGATATCCGAGATAACAGCGATCTTAGCTGCGGAGCGCATCAGTATCACGAATATCCGCATTATCGAAACACGAGAAGATATTAATGGGATTTTAAGGATCAGTTTTCAGTCTGATGACGACCGCAAAAGGGCAGAACAATGCATTGAAGCCCGGGCGGAATATGAAACTTTTTATGCTGATTGAGGTGGAAAAAATGAAACGAGAAAAGGTGCAGACCTTACATGGAGAAATACATATTCCTGGTGATAAATCCATTTCTCACCGCTCTGTTATGTTTGGCGCGCTAGCGGCAGGCACAACAACAGTTAAAAACTTTCTGCCGGGAGCAGATTGTCTGAGCACGATCGATTGCTTTAGAAAAATGGGTGTTCACATTGAGCAAAGCGGCAGCGATGTCGTGATTCACGGAAAAGGAATCGATGCCCTGAAAGAGCCAGAAAGCCTTTTAGATGTCGGAAATTCAGGTACAACCATTCGCCTGATGCTCGGAATATTGGCGGGCCGACCTTTTTACAGCGCGGTAGCCGGAGATGAGAGCATTGCGAAGCGCCCAATGAAGCGTGTGACTGAGCCTTTGAAAAAAATGGGGGCTAAAATCGACGGCAGAGCCGGCGGAGAATTTACACCGCTGTCGGTGAGCGGCGCTTCATTAAAAGGCATTGAATATGTATCACCTGTTGCAAGCGCGCAAATTAAATCTGCTGTTTTGCTGGCCGGATTACAGGCTGAGGGCACAACAACTGTCACAGAGCCCCATAAATCTCGGGACCACACTGAGCGGATGCTTTCTGCTTTTGGCGTTAAGCTTTCTGAAGATCAAACGAGTGTTTCCATTGCTGGTGGCCAGAAACTGACAGCTGCTGATATTTTTGTTCCTGGAGACATTTCTTCAGCCGCGTTTTTCCTTGCTGCTGGCGCGATGGTTCCAAACAGCAGAATTGTATTGAAAAACGTAGGTTTAAATCCGACTAGGACAGGTATTATTGATGTCCTTCAAAACATGGGGGCAAAACTTGAAATCAAACCATCTGCTGATAGCGGTGCAGAGCCTTATGGAGATTTGATTATAGAAACGTCATCTCTAAAGGCAGTTGAAATCGGAGGAGATATCATTCCGCGTTTAATTGATGAGATCCCTATCATCGCGCTTCTTGCGACTCAGGCGGAAGGAACCACCGTTATTAAGGACGCGGCAGAGCTAAAAGTGAAAGAAACAAACCGTATTGATACTGTTGTTTCTGAGCTTCGCAAGCTGGGTGCTGAAATTGAACCGACAGCAGATGGAATGAAGGTTTATGGCAAACAAACGTTGAAAGGCGGCGCTGCAGTGTCCAGCCACGGAGATCATCGAATCGGAATGATGCTTGGTATTGCTTCCTGTATAACGGAGGAGCCGATTGAAATCGAGCACACGGATGCCATTCACGTTTCTTATCCAACCTTCTTCGAGCATTTAAATAAGCTTTCGAAAAAATCCTGAAGTTTTACTTCAGGATTTTTTATGCAGATCATAATTTGAGGCAAAAAAACATAGCTTGTCTTATAGAGGGGATAGAAAAACGAAAAGGGGGGATGTGCTTTACTTACAAGCCGGCAGGTCAAAGAGCTGCTTTACTGTACAGAGGGCGATCTTCCTTTTTTCATTTTCTATCTCAAGATCTTTTGGTAAACTAATAAGACTCAATAATTCCCTTCCGTACAGAAGCATCTTATTTGCCGGGGGCATTCGTCTGAATTATGATAAGATTAACCCGAACAAATAAAGCTTTTTTGTATGGTTGATGTTGTATAGGAAAAGAAAGGACCGGTCCGATTTGAATACATTGATTCAAGAAGCCATAAAATTAGTTGAAGCAGGTGAAACAGAAAAAGGCCTCAACACGCTCTCGAAGGCTGAAAAACAGCTGCATGATGAAGATAAAGCCATTGCAGCCCAGCTTTATTACGAGTGGGGCGATGTAGAAAAAGCAATTTCACTGATTAGTGATCTACATGATTTATATCCAAATGAAACAGAACTGACGAATTTCTACGCTGAACTTTTAATAGATATTGACGAAGAAGAAAAAGCCCTCGCTGTGCTGGAGACTATTCCGGAAACAGATCCATCATATCCAGAAAGTTTGCTGCTTATGGCGGATCTTTATCAGATGCAGGGGTTATTCGAAGTCAGTGAACAAAAGCTTTTACAAGCAAAGTCCATTCTGGACAATGAACCTGTTATTGATTTTGCACTGGGAGAACTTTACTTTGCTCAGGGAGCCTATGCAAAAGCGGTTCAATATTTTAAAACAACGGCTGAGGAGCAGGGGGAGATCGGAGGCGTTAATGTCCATCAAAGACTGGCAGAATCGTTAAGTGCCTCAGGTGAATTTGAGGATGCCATTCCATGGTACGAGAAAGCTGTCGATGAGAATCCTGATCCTAATACGATTTTCGGCTATGGTTTTACAGCCTTACAGGCGGGGCTTGTGAAAACAGCTATTAAGCAGCTGTCTGATTTAAAGGAGCTTGATCCATCTTATACTTCACTTTATATGCCGCTCTCGAAAAGCTATGAAGCTGAAGGGATGTATGAAGAGGCATTAAAAACGGCAAAAGAGGGGATCAGATATGATGAATATAACAAAGAACTTTTCCTTTATGCCGCCAAAATGGCCTTAAAAATCGGGAAGTCAGAAGAGGGGAAAAAGCTGCTTCAGGAGGCGCTTGCGCTTGATCCGGGCTTTGTCGAGGCGCTTCATACACTTCTTGCCGTGTATCACAAAGAAGAGGATTATGATCAGATCATTGATCTTATTCAAGAGGTTCGAAGCTACGGTGAAGAAGATCCGAAATACAATTGGTATCTTGCAAGCGCATATACTGAATTAGAGCAATACGAGGAAGCAAAACAATCCTTTGAGGCTGCCTATCTTCATTATCGGGAGGATAGAGATTTCTTATATGAATACGCAAGCTTCCTATTAGAAGAAGGCCTTCAAAAAGAAGCGCTGCCGCTTTTGAAAAAGGTTCTTGAAATGGACGGAGCCAATGAAGAGCTTGAAGAAACGATTTTGCGAATCGAGGATGAATTTTCTAGATAAGCAGGAATATTAACCATTCATGTGGAACATATAAGTATATAGATTATACGAACGATAGAGGAGGGAATTACATGCAGACCCCTGTTTCTGTCAATGAGAAAAAAGATTTTATCCGTTGGTTTTTAAACCATTATCAGTTAAAGCGCCGAGAGTGCGTTTGGATCTTGAACTACTTAATGAGCCATGATTCTCTCATGGAGAAGGTTCATTTTGTGGAGCAGGCTGAATTTTGCCCGAGAGGCATTATAATGTCAACACATTGTGTTGAAGAAGTTCCGTTCCGGTTCTATAAAGAGAATGTCATGACTACCGACGCGGAAAAATCTTTTCATGATATTAGATTAAATAAACAGCAGGATTTGTTTATCCAGCTTAATTTCCGTTCGGCTTACAGCTCACCTGAATATGCGGCGGTGCTGGAGTCCAACCCGCATATTCCGAAAAACCTTTTTGAGAATAAAAAAGATCAGGGATTGGCGGAACAGATTTTAGAGCACGCTATTTCCACATTCCAAAGAGAAAAATTATTAAAAGACATTGACGACGCGTTAGATCGTCATGATAAAGAGGCATTTGAACAATTATCGCGCCAATTAAATCAGCTCACATAATATGACCAGCCTTGCAGTGAATTGCAAGGCTTGTTGCCGTAAAGGGGGAGAACGATGAGGTGGAGAATCACTGATGCCAAGGACTATTTACAAGCTAAGGATTACATTGATACCGCTGTCATACCATTAATTAACATAAGGGTTAATAACCATTTTAAAATGGCTGCGGAGAAAGGCGAGTTTACGCAGCTTCTCTCAGAAGAACTTGAAAGGCAGTTAAAGGGACGGGTATATTTACTTCCGCCTTATACATATGTTGATAGAAATGAAATAACCGTTCAAGGGCTTAAGGATTTGCGGGAAGAGCTGATAACGGAATTTCCGCATGTTGTCCTGCTCACATCTGACGAAAGTTGGAGAGCTGAGGATGCGTTAGGCAAAATGATTGTTACACCGTCTGTTCCATTAGAGCATTTAAATGACTCTTTAAAAAGAAAAATATTGGATGAACGCACTGCTGAAATTTTGAACGTTTTGTTACAGTTATGGAGCACTTCATAAAAACACTTACATTTCCTTATAAACAATATTTTGGCTATATTGACCTTGCTGAGAGATTCATATATTATGAGGGTGTCTAGAGTTATTGCAATATTTTCTATTTTAGTCAGTTTGCAGGGGTGACCTAGAGGGGGGGAGAAGAGATGGGCGGAAAACATGATATATCCAGACGTCAATTTTTGAATTACACGCTCACAGGCGTAGGAGGTTTTATGGCGGCTAGTATGCTCATGCCTATGGTTCGCTTCGCACTCGACCCGGTATTAAAATCGACAGGGAAGCAGGATATGGTTCAGGTTGTCAGCGTTGATGAGTTGACAAAAGAGCCGCAGCGCTTTGATTTTAAAATTAATCAAGTCGATGCCTGGTATGAGTCAGAAGAGTCAAGATCAGCCTGGGTCTTCAAAAACGGGGATGAAATTGTAGCACTTTCGCCAATTTGTAAACATTTAGGGTGTACGGTGAACTGGAATAGTGATCCTAAAAACCCGAATAAATTCTTTTGTCCATGCCATTACGGACTCTATGAAAAGGACGGCACCAATGTCCCTGGCACGCCGCCGCTTGCGCCTCTTGATCATTATGAGCAAGAAGTAAAAGACGGCTTCCTGTATCTTGGAAAAGCAAAGCCTAAGGGGGAAGGGTGACATGCTGAACAAAATTTATGACTGGGTAGACGAGCGGCTTGATATTACACCGATGTGGAGGGATATTGCCGATCACGAAGTACCGGAACATGTGAATCCCGCCCATCATTTCTCTGCGTTTGTGTATTGCTTTGGGGGACTGACGTTTTTTGTAACCGTTATCCAAGTATTATCTGGAATGTTTTTAACGATGTATTATGTGCCTGATATCAAAAATGCCTGGGAATCGGTATATTATTTGCAAAATGAAGTGGCATTCGGCCAGATTGTCAGGGGGATGCACCACTGGGGTGCGAGCCTGGTCATTGTGATGATGTTTTTACATACGCTGAGGGTCTTTTTCCAAGGCGCGTATAAAAAACCGCGCGAGCTGAACTGGATTGTCGGTGTGCTGATCTTTTTTGTTATGCTCGGTCTTGGCTTTACAGGCTACTTGCTTCCTTGGGATATGAAGGCTCTGTTTGCAACAAAAGTCGGGCTGCAGATCGCCGAAGCCACGCCTTTGATCGGAACGCAAGTTAAAACGCTCCTTGCAGGGCATCCGGATATTGTAGGCGCCCAAACGCTGACTAGGTTTTTTGCGATCCATGTATTTTTTCTTCCTGCCGCATTGTTCGGGCTGATGGCTGCACATTTTATTATGATCCGGAAGCAGGGGATTTCAGGACCGCTTTAAACTCTTGATCTGCGAATAAAAGGGAGGGGATGACATGCACCGGGGCAAGGGGATGAAATTTGTAGGCGACTCAAGGATACCGGCTGAAAAAAAGCCGAATATACCGAAGGATTATTCGGAGTATCCCGGTAAAACAGAGGCTTTCTGGCCAAATTTCTTGTTAAAGGAATGGATGGTTGGAGCTGTCTTTCTCATCGGTTTTCTCGTTTTGACGATTGTGCATCAGCCGCCTTTGGAGCGGATGGCGGACCCGACTGATACTGGTTATATTCCGCTGCCGGATTGGTATTTTCTTTTCTTATACCAGCTGTTGAAGTATGAATACGCCGCTGGAAGCTTTACAGTGGTCGGCGCCATGATTATGCCAGGTCTCGCTTTTGGGGCCCTGCTTTTGGCTCCATTCCTAGACAGAGGGACAGAAAGAAGGCCGTGGAAGCGTCCGGTCGCTGTCGGTATGATGCTTCTGGCCATTTCCGCTGCTGTATTTTTGACGTGGCAGTCAGTTGCTACTCATGACTGGGCCAAGGCAGAAGAACAGGGGAAAATTACAAAAGAAGCCGACATTGACACCAATGCAGAAGGATATAAGGTTTTTAAGGAACAGGGCTGTATTTCTTGCCATGGGGATAACCTTCAAGGAGGAGCGGCCGGGCCTTCATTGGTTGACAGCGGGCTGAAACCGGATGAAATCAAAAAAATCGCTGTAGAAGGGAAAGGCAAAATGCCGGCGGGTGTGTTCAAAGGAAATGATAAGCAGCTCGAAGAACTTGCAAAATTTATTTCTGAAACAACCGCAAAATAACGTATTGTGAATTGTCAAATGGAAGGATATACTTTTATTATCAAAAGCTGACCCGGCGTCAGCTTTTTTATATGGACATATTATTTTTACAGACTGAGAGTTGATTTGATGTGAAATGGTTTCAATATGTATTAGGGCAGCGGCCGATGCTTATTCTTGTTTTAGCCATTAATTTTCTGGGAACGGTTTACGGCTACTATTGGTACTTGCCGCAGCTTTTGGAGACACCGGCCCGTTTCCTGATTTTTGTTCCGGACAGTCCGACAGCAACGTTTTTCTTTCTGTTTGTGCTGCTTGCCTTTCTCATGAAACGGAATGCTCCGCTCTTTGAGGCGCTTGCGCTAGTTACCCTCGTAAAGTATGGCCTATGGGCGGTGGCTATGAATTTTCTTGTGCTTGCAGTAACTGGTGACTTGCCGTGGGAGGGCTACATGCTAATCGCTTCGCATTTTGCAATGGCAGTTCAAGGCGTATTATACAGTCCGTATTTTCGTTTTTCATTTTGGCATCTTGCAATTGCTGCAGTCTGGACACTGCATAACGATGTCATTGACTACTTGTTTGATATGATGCCGCAATACTCTATGCTTTCTGATTATATGACTGAAATAGGATACGGAACATTTTGGCTAAGCATCTTTTCAATCGGGCTTGCTTACTTTCTTGTGGTCTCGAAAAAGCAAACGAAGCTTGAGCTGATGTAAAGACAATGTTGGTCTATCCTTGTCCCTTTCTTCATATTCTGTAAGGAGAGAGAGTGGGAGGGACCTGCATGAAACGAAAGCTGACGATCTGTTTGTTGATTGCACTTATTTTTTATAATGGAAATGCCAAGGCTGCAGAGCGGGGAAGCCTCGAGGAATTGAATGATTTATCCGATACAGTCTTCCAAATGACCCGACAGGCGAAATATGAAGAGGCGCTACAAGTCTTGGAGTATTTTGAAAAAACATTAAAATCCGCTGAGAAAAAACAGCAAGACCCCATGCTAACGGGAGCCCAAATCCGTCAAATCACATTGGGCTATAATGATATGGTTCGGAGTTTAAAGCAAGCTGATACATCAGACACACAAAAACTCAGAGCAGCCGCGCAGTTCAGAATGCTGATGGATGCGGTTGACAATCGGTCTGACCCGCTTTGGGGCTCACTGGAAAAACCGATTATGGAAGCTTTTACTGAGCTGAAGCGAGATGTCCAAAAGAATGGAAGCACAAGCTTTCATGAAAAATGGAATGAATTTATCAGTTTATATGACTTGATTTACCCCAGTCTTACAATCGATGTATCAGAGGATCAGCTTGAAACAGTCGGAAAACATATAGATGTTATTGAGCAAGAGGAATTTCAGCAAATGACAGAGAGCACGAAGCTTGAACGGCTTTCCCTTCTTCAGCATGACCTGAAAAATGTGTTTGACAGGGTGGAGGAGGATGATGCCGATCCATCTTTACTCTGGGTGATGATTACAACCGGCAGTATCATCATTACTGCTCTTACCTATGTCGGTTACAGAAAGTACAAGGCGGAAAAAAACAAGCTGAAAAAAAGGGACTACCCTAAATAAGGATGAGGGGCGGCGGTCAGCCGCCTTTTTTCTATTACATGTCAGCGCGGAAGCGGATTTTTATTTTCATCAAGCGTAAATCCTTCTCCGAGCACATCGTGAACATCGCTTACCGCTACAAAGGCATGGGGATCAATGGAGTTAATCACGCTTTTCAGCATCACCAATTCGTTTTTCGGCACCACACAATAAAGTACATCTATATCCTCTTTTGTGTAGGAACCTTGTCCTTTCAAAATGGTGACGCCCCGTTCCATTTCTTCAAGAATCTTTTTCTGAATCAGGTCGTTTTTCGAAGAGATGATCGTAGCGCCTTTAGCAGCGTATCCGCCTTCCTGAATAAAATCGATTAATCTTGCCGCTACAAATACAGCTACCAGCGTATACATCGCTTCTTTATAGGAGAGATAAGTAAGCAAAGACAAAATGATGACGCAGGCATCGAAAGCAAACATCGTTCTGCCCATCGGGATCCCAAAATACTTATTCACTAAACGTGCGATGATATCAACACCGCCTGTCGTACCGCCGAACTTAAAAATAATACCCAGTCCGGCTCCGATGAATACGCCGGCAAATAAAGCGGCGAGCGCTAAGTCGTGCTGAAGGGGCATATGTATTTCATATCGCTGAAAGATGCTGAGGAACAAAGACAAGGCTACAGTGCCGACAAGGGTATAAACAAACATTGTCCTGCCGAGCAAACGCCAGCCAATAAAAAAAATCGGAATGTTCAACACCAGGTTCGAGATAGAGGGGCTGATGTGGAAAAGGGCATAAAGCAAAAGTGTAATACCTGTAAAACCGCCCTCAGCCAGATTGTTCTGCATATTGAAATGAACCAAGCCAAATGAAAAAATTGCCGCTCCGATTAAAATAAAAAATATGTTTTTTAATCTAATTTCTCCAAGCATCACACAAAACCCCTTTTCCTTCCATTAGATAGCGTTTATATTATAGTGGATGAAAAAGAAAACAGCAAACGTGCTTAAACATTTGTCAAACGTATCTGAATTAGCTAACATGTAAGAGGATGATAGGAGGTTTCGTTCAGTGAGTGATAAAACAATGAAAGACATACAGGCTGAAGTAGACCGTTACATCGGCCAATTTAAAGAAGGATATTTCAGCCCGCTGGCCATGATGGCGAGGCTGACTGAAGAACTGGGCGAGCTTGCCAGAGAAGTGAATCACCGTTATGGAGAAAAACCAAAAAAAGCGACTGAAGATGATAAAAGCATGGAAGAGGAAATGGGCGATGTGCTATTTGTATTGGTTTGTTTAGCCAACTCCCTTGATATCTCTTTAGAGGAAGCCCACGACCGAGTCATGCATAAATTTAATACAAGAGATAAAGATCGCTGGACCAGAAAAGAAGAAGGAAAGTAGAGGAGATCGAGATGTCAAACGAAACAATTAAAGTAGTCATTGCGGGACCGCGTGGAAGAATGGGGCAGGAAGCTGTTAAATTGGCAGAACGAACACCTCATTTTGACCTTGTCGGGGCCATAGACCATACATACGATCAGCAAAAATTATCTGATGTGATGCCTGTTGAGTCAGATGCTTTCATTTACACAGATATCCATGCCTGTTTTACAGAAACACAACCGGATGTCTTGATTGATTTAACAACGCCCGAAATCGGAAAAGTACATACAAAAATTGCATTAGAGCACGGAGTCCGTCCAGTTGTCGGAACAACCGGTTTCTCAGAAGCTGATTTAAAAGAGCTCACATCTTTAACAGAAGAAAAAGGGATCGGAGCCATCATCGCGCCAAATTTTGCGCTCGGTGCGATACTGATGATGAAATTTTCAAAAATGGCTGCCAACTATTTTGAGGATGTTGAGATTATTGAGCTTCATCATGACCAGAAGCTTGACGCACCAAGCGGAACTGCGCTTAAAACAGCGGAAATGATTTCAGAAGTCCGTAAAGAAAAGCAGCAAGGACATCCGGATGAAAAAGAAATTCTCCCAGGAGCAAGAGGAGCGGAGCAAAACGGCATTCGCTTGCACAGCGTCCGTCTTCCGGGACTGATCGCGCATCAGGAGGTCATGTTCGGCATGGATGGCCAAACGCTTCAGATACGCCATGATTCTTATAACCGTGCTTCTTTCATGTCAGGCGTTAAACTGTCAGTGGAACAAGTCATGAAGATTGATCAGCTTGTGTACGGTTTAGAAAATATCATTGATTAGACGGGGGGATAAACAATGAAAATTGCTTTGATCGCGCATGACAAGAAAAAACAGGATATGGTTCAATTTACGACTGCCTATCGGGATATTTTAAAGAATCATGATTTATACGCAACCGGAACCACAGGGTTGAAGATTCAAGAGGCGACAGGTCTTCAAATTGAACGTTTTCAATCCGGCCCTTTAGGGGGAGACCAGCAAATCGGTGCACTGATCGCTGCCAATGCACTCGATCTTGTCATTTTTTTGCGCGACCCGCTGACCGCGCAGCCGCATGAACCGGATGTCTCGGCATTAATCCGGTTATGTGATGTGTATTCCATTCCGCTCGCCACAAATATGGGTACTGCGGAAATTCTTGTCCGCACACTTGATGAAGGTGTTTTCGAATTCCGTGACCTTCTTCGGGGAGAAGAGCCGAATGTATAATGCTGACGTTCTTGCTTTTGGCGCCCACAGTGATGATGTCGAGATCGGAATGGGCGGCACAATAGCGAAGTTTGTCAAACAGGAAAAAAAAGTAATGATATGCGATTTGACAGAAGCGGAACTCTCTTCTAACGGTACGGTCAGTTTGCGTAAAGAAGAAGCAGCTGAAGCAGCCCGCATATTAGGCGCAGATAAAAGAATTCAGCTAACGCTTCCAGACCGCGGCCTAATAATGAGTGAGCAGGCAATTCGGTCGATTGTCACTGTCATCAGAACCTGTCGGCCAAAAGCGGTTTTTATGCCGTATAAAAAGGATCGCCATCCGGATCACGGCAATGCGGCTGCACTGGTGGAAGAAGCGATCTTTTCCGCCGGAATCCATAAATATAAAGACGAAAAAAGCCTTCCGGCGCATAAAGTCAGCAAGGTTTACTATTATATGATAAATGGTTTTCATCAGCCGGATTTTGTTATTGATATCTCGGATACTATAGAGGCAAAGAAACAAAGCCTCAACGCCTACAAAAGCCAGTTTATCCCGTCAAAGGATTCCGTTTCTACTCCTCTGACGAATGGGTATATTGAGATCGTTGAAGCGAGAGAAAAGCTTTACGGTAAAGAAGCGGGCGTGGAGTATGCCGAAGGATTCTTTTCCAAACGGATGCTGATGCTTGATCATGATGTGCTTGGGGGCGAACAATGAGAAAACTAAAAATAGGAATCACATGCTATCCGAGCGTTGGAGGCTCAGGCATCATTGCGACAGAACTGGGGAAGCAGCTTGCTGAAAAGGGACATGAAATCCATTTCATCACATCAAGCATTCCGTTTAGACTGAATACATATCATCCCAATATTCATTTTCATGAAGTTGAGGTTAATCAATATGCTGTTTTTAAGTATCCTCCGTATGATTTGACATTGGCAAGCAAAATCGCAGAGGTGGCGGAACGGGAGAATTTAGACATTATCCATGCTCACTATGCTCTCCCGCATGCCGTTTGCGCCTATCTTGCAAAACAAATGCTGAAACGCAATATCGGCATTGTTACAACTTTGCATGGCACGGATATCACAGTGTTAGGTTATGATCCGTCTCTAAAAGATCTGATCCGTTTTGCTATTGAGTCATCAGACAGGGTGACTGCCGTCTCCTCAGCGCTTGCGGCTGAAACGTACGATTTAATTAAACCGGAGAAAAAAATTGAAACGATTTATAACTTTATAGACGAGCGCGTGTATCTGAAGAAAAACACAGCGGCGATTAAAGAGAAACATGGAATTTTACCAGATGAAAAAGTCGTCATCCATGTGTCCAACTTCAGAAAGGTTAAACGCGTGCAGGATGTCATCCGTGTGTTCCGCAATATCGCTGGCAAAACGAAAGCGAAGCTGCTTTTAGTCGGAGACGGTCCGGAGAAATCGACAGCCTGCGAGCTTATCAGAAAATATGGCTTGGAAGACCAAGTCTTAATGCTTGGAAATCAAGACCGTGTTGAAGAGCTTTATTCTATTAGCGATTTGAAGCTGCTGCTATCTGAAAAAGAAAGCTTCGGCCTTGTCCTGCTTGAAGCGATGGCTTGCGGAGTGCCTTGTATCGGAACAAACATTGGCGGTATCCCTGAGGTTATTAAAAACAATGTGAGCGGATTTTTGGTGGACGTCGGTGATGTTGGGGCCGCAACAGCCCGCGCGATGAGCATTTTAGAAGATGAACAGCTAAGCAATCGTTTTACAAAGGCGGCAATAGAGATGCTTGAAAATGAATTTTCTTCCAAAAAAATTGTCAGCCAGTATGAACAGATTTATGCCGATTTAGCAGAACCGGAGTGATCACATGGAAAAAGTTTTTATCAAAGCACTTCCCGTGCTCCGCATCTTAATCGAAGCAGGCCATCAGGCTTATTTTGTCGGGGGCGCAGTTCGTGACAGCTATATGAAACGAACGATCGGAGATGTCGATATTGCGACAGATGCGGCACCTGATCAAGTAGAACGGCTGTTTCAGCGGACTGTTGATGTAGGCAAAGAGCACGGGACCATTATTGTGCTCTGGGAGGATGAAACCTATGAAGTCACGACATTCCGGACTGAATCTGATTATGTTGATTTCAGAAGACCGTCAGAAGTGCAATTTATCTCATCATTAGAAGAGGATCTAAAACGCAGAGATTTAACGATCAATGCGATGGCCATGACAGCGGACGGGAAGGTGCTTGATTATTTTGGCGGCAAGAAAGATATTGATCAGAAAGTGATTCGAACCGTTGGAAAGCCTGAGGATAGATTTCTAGAGGATGCGCTTCGTATGCTGAGAGCCGTACGCTTTATGAGCCAGCTTGACTTTACGCTTTCACCGGAAACAGAAGAAGCCATTGCGAAAGAAAAATCATTCCTCTCCCATGTTTCAGTCGAACGAAAAACTATAGAGTTCGAGAAATTGCTGCAGGGAAGAGCTTCTCGCCAGGCGCTTCAAACACTCATTCAAACGAGATTGTATGAAGAGCTTCCTGGTTTTTATCATAAACGAGAAAACCTGATTTCAACGAGTGAGTTTCCGTTCTTCTCTTTAACATCCCGTGAGGAGCTTTGGGCTGCTCTTTTAATTAACCTTGGCATAGTTTTGAAAGACGCGCCCCTTTTCCTGAAAGCCTGGAAGCTCCCGGGAAAAGTGATCAAGGAAGCCATTCACATTGCCGATACGTTTGGCCAGAGCCTTGACGTAATGACAATGTACAGAGCTGGGGAAAAAGCACTGCTCTCAGCGGCCAAAATATCGCAGCTTCGGCAAAACGAAAAACTGGATGAAAAGAAACTGAAGGACATTCAGTACGCTTATCAAAACCTGCCGATCAAAAGCCTTAAGGATCTTGATATCACGGGTAAGGACTTACTTGCGCTTCGAAACCGGCCGGCCGGAAAATGGGTGTCGGAAGAATTACAGCGGATCGAGCAGGCTGTTGTGACAGGGAAGCTCTCCAATCAAAAGAAACACATAGAGGAGTGGCTGAAGACATGCGGTCAACATTAAGAAAAGACCTTATTGAATTATTTTCTCAGGCCGGCAATGAATTTATTTCCGGCCAAAAAATTAGTGATGCTCTCGGCTGTTCAAGAACTGCTGTGTGGAAGCATATTGAAGAACTTCGGAAAGAGGGTTATGAAGTAGAAGCCGTTAGAAGAAAAGGATATCGGCTCATCAAAAAGCCCGGAAAACTCAGTGAAAGCGAAATTCGTTTTGGATTAAAAACGGAAGTGATGGGCCAGCATCTTATTTATCATGACGTTCTTTCAAGCACGCAAAAAACGGCTCATGAGCTCGCGAATAATAACGCACCGGAAGGCACCCTCGTGGTGGCTGACAAACAAACAGCCGGAAGGGGCCGAATGTCTAGGGTATGGCATTCTCAAGAAGGAAACGGCGTTTGGATGAGCCTGATTTTGCGGCCTGACATTCCGCTCCAAAAAACACCGCAGCTGACTCTTCTTGCTGCAGTAGCTGTTGTGCAGGGAATAGAAGAGGCAGCAGGCATCCAAACGGATATTAAATGGCCAAATGATATTTTGATTAACGGAAAAAAAACAGTTGGCATCCTAACGGAAATGCAGGCTGAAGAAGACCGCGTACGTTCAGTGATCATTGGGATCGGCATTAACGTTAACCAGCAGCCTAATGATTTTCCAGATGAATTGAAGGACATCGCGACAAGCCTCAGCCAAGCTGCTGGGGAAAAAATTGATCGGGCCGGCGTCATCCAGCATATTTTATTATGCTTTGAGAAACGGTACCGGGATTATATGACGCACGGATTTACGCCGATTAAGCTTTTATGGGAAAGCTATGCGCTCGGTATTGGCACTAATATGAGAGCCAGAACGTTAAACGGAACCTTTTACGGTAAGGCGTTAGGTATAAATGATGAAGGCGTTCTGCTTTTAGAAACGAACGAAGGCATTAAAAAAATCTATTCTGCCGATATCGAATTGGGCTAATGTGTTGGTACAAGCCCGTTGATTTTGGTATACTTCCATTGGGCAGTATCGCCTGCGAACTGCACCTATTATTAAAATAGATAGACATTGCAGCAGTCTGCCTTGATCCAAAAAAGGACTGGGACAGAGGGATGAAACTCGCCGAACTTTAGAAAGTGAAGAATCCTTCTCGTTGTAACGGAAGGTTTTTTGGCTTGCAGAAGAAAACGGCAGATCATCTCCTCTAAACATGAGGAGGAGAAAACATGAAAACAAAACTGGATTTTCTAAAAATGAAGGAGTCTGAAGAACCGATTGTCATGCTGACCGCTTATGATTATCCGGCAGCTAAACTTGCTGAACAAGCGGGAGTTGACATGATTTTAGTCGGTGATTCACTCGGAATGGTCGTCCTCGGCCTTGATTCAACTGTCGGTGTGACAGTTGCGGACATGATCCATCATACAAAAGCTGTTAAAAGGGGTGCGCCGAATACCTTTATTGTGACAGATATGCCGTTTATGTCTTATCACCTGTCCAAGGAAGATACGCTGAAAAATGCAGCGGCTATCGTTCAGGAAAGCGGAGCTGACGCACTGAAGCTTGAGGGCGGAGAAGGCGTGTTTGAATCCATTCGCGCATTGACGCTTGGAGGCATTCCAGTAGTCAGTCACTTAGGTTTGACACCGCAGTCAGTCGGCGTACTGGGCGGCTATAAAGTACAGGGCAAAGACGAACAAAGCGCCAAAAAATTAATAGAAGACAGTATAAAATGCGAAGAAGCAGGAGCTATGATGCTTGTGCTGGAATGTGTGCCGGCAGAACTCACAGCCAAAATTGCCGAGACGCTAAGCATACCGGTCATTGGAATCGGGGCTGGTGTGAAAGCAGACGGACAAGTTCTCGTTTATCATGATATTATCGGCCACGGTGTTGAGAGAACACCTAAATTTGTAAAGCAATATACGCGCATTGATGAAACCATCGAAACAGCAATCAGCGGATATGTTCAGGATGTAAGACATCGTGCTTTCCCTGAACAAAAGCATTCCTTTCAAATGAACCAGACAGTGCTTGACGGCTTGTACGGGGGAAAATAAGATGAGACAGATTACTGATATTACACAGCTGAAAGAAGCCATAAAACAATACCATTCAGAGGGCAAGTCAATCGGATTTGTTCCGACGATGGGGTTTCTGCATGAGGGGCATTTAACCTTAGCAGACAAAGCAAGACAAGAAAACGACGCCGTTATTATGAGTATTTTTGTGAATCCTGCACAATTCGGCCCTAATGAAGATTTTGAAGCATATCCGCGCGATATTGAGCGGGATGCAGCTCTTGCAGAAAACGCCGGAGTTGATATTCTTTTTACGCCAGATGCTAAGGATATGTATCCCGGTGAGAAGAATGTCACGATTCATGTAGAAAGACGCACAGACGTGTTATGCGGGCGCTCAAGAGAAGGACATTTTGACGGGGTCGCGATCGTACTGACGAAGCTTTTCAATCTAGTCAAGCCGACTCGTGCCTATTTCGGTTTAAAAGATGCGCAGCAGGTAGCTGTTGTTGATGGGTTAATCAGTGACTTCTTCATGGATATTGAATTGGTTCCTGTCGATACGGTCAGAGAGGAAGACGGCTTAGCCAAAAGCTCTCGCAATGTATACTTAACAGCTGAGGAAAGAAAAGAAGCGCCTAAGCTGTATCGGGCCCTTCAAACAAGTGCGGAACTGATCCAGGCCGGTGAAAGAGATCCTGAAGCGGTGATAAAAGCTGCAAAAGAAATCATTGAAACGACTAGCGGAACCATAGACTATGTAGAGCTTTATTCCTATCCGGAACTCGAGCCTGTGAATGAAATTGCTGGAAAGATGATTCTCGCTGTTGCAGTTGCTTTTTCAAAAGCGCGTTTAATAGATAATATCATTATTGATATTCGAGAAATGGAGAGAATATAATATGTATCGAACAATGATGAGCGGCAAACTTCACAGGGCAACTGTTACGGAAGCAAACCTGAACTATGTGGGAAGCATTACAATTGATGAAGATCTCATTGATGCTGTGGGAATGCTTCCTAATGAAAAAGTACAAATTGTGAATAATAATAACGGAGCACGTCTTGAAACGTATATTATTCCTGGTAAACGGGGAAGCGGCGTCATATGCTTAAACGGTGCAGCCGCACGCCTTGTGCAGGAAGGAGATAAGGTCATTATTATTTCCTACAAAATGATGTCTGATCAAGAAGCGGCAAGCCATGAGCCGAAAGTGGCTGTTCTGAATGATCAAAACAAAATTGAACAAATGCTGGGGAACGAACCAGCCCGTACAATTTTGTAGAAGAAAAGCCCCCTTTATCGGGGGTTTTCTTTTAAGATTTTGAGAGTAAAACGGTTTTGCCGCTCCATTTCCGTACAAAACGTGTTACACTTTTGTCGTATGCAAGAATTGAGGTGTCCATTTTAATGAATAAGCAACGGTTCGTTGTTATAGATGTAGAGACAACAGGGAATTCGCCGAAGAAAGGCGATAAAATCATACAAATCGCAGCGGTTGTAATCGAAAATGGACAAATTACTGAGCGGTTTTCAAAATACATTAATCCAAATAAATCAATCCCTGCTTTTATTGAGCAGCTTACTGGAATCTCTAATCAAATGGTCGAGAATGAACAGCCATTTGAAGCAGTTGCTGAAGAAGTATTCCAATTGCTTGACGGCGCTTATTTTGTCGCACACAATATCCATTTTGACCTTGGATTTGTCAAGTATGAGCTACATAAGGCGGGCTTTCAGCTCCCAGATTGTGAAGTGCTTGATACTGTCGAGCTCTCACGTATTGTTTTTCCGGGATTTGAAGGGTATAAGCTGACGGAATTAAGCGAGGAGCTTCAGCTGCGGCATGATCAGCCGCACCGGGCTGACAGCGATGCTGAAGTGACAGGGCTTATTTTTTTGGAAATCCTTGAAAAGCTGCGGCAGCTTCCTTATCCGACATTAAAGCAGTTAAGAAGGCTTTCGCAGCATTTCATCAGTGATCTGACGCATTTGTTGGATATGTTCATTAATGAAAACAGACATACCGAGATACCGGGCTATACGCGCTTTTCTTCGTTTTCTGTCAGAGAACCTGAAGCTATCGATGTTCGTATAAATGAGGACGAGAACTTCTCATTTGAGATCGAAAGCTGGGAAGCGGGAAATGAAAAAGCGCTGTCAGAGTTAATGCCTGGGTATGAAAAAAGAGACGGCCAAATGATGATGATGAGAGAGGTGGCTGATGCGTTTGCCAATCGTGAGCATGCGTTGATTGAAGCTCCTCCAGGCATCGGAAAAACGATTGGCTATCTTATTCCGGCTGCGCTTTTTGCCAAGAAATCAAAAAAGCCGGTCATAATCAGCACGTATTCGACGCTTTTACAGCAGCAGATTCTCACAAAGGATTTGCCGATTGTCCAAAATCTGTTTCCATTTCCGGTAACAGCGGCGATTTTAAAAGGGCAATCGCATTATTTATGCCTGTATAAATTTGAGCAGGTGCTTCATGAAGAAGATGATAATTATGATGCCGTACTGACAAAGGCACAGCTTCTCGTTTGGCTGACAGAGACAAATACAGGAGATGTAGCGGAACTGAATTTGCCTTCAGGCGGAAAATTGCTGTGGGACAGATTGGCTTATGACGATGACTCCTATAAAAGAAGTCGCAGTGAGCATGTGATCGGTTTTTACGAGCGGGCCAAACAGATTGCTATGCGTTCCGATTTGGTGATCACCAATCATTCTCTTTTGCTGACCGATGAAGGCAGCCAGAAAAAAAGGCTTCCCGAAAGCGGCACATTTATTATTGATGAAGCACACCATTTTGAACGTGCGGCAAGCGAACATTTAGGGAAAAGAGCCACGTACATAGAATTGCATACGAAATTGAGCAGAATCGGCACTCTGAAGGAGCAGGGACTTCTAAAAAAGATGAGACAGCTATTCCAGCGAAACAGCCTGACGGTTGATTCATTTTTCGAATTGGAAGAGTGGCTTCAGCACGTTCAAGCAGAAAGTGATGCTTTCTTCAGCTCTGTACATTCTTTTGTCAAACGAAGAAAACCTAAAGAAGACTTAAACCGTCTAGTGTTTAAGGTGAACAAAGAAAGCCAGGATAAAAGCTGGTCGATCTTAACAGATGGTGCGGAGAGGCTTTGTTCCATGCTGACACATTTGCAGCAGCTTTTTGAGGCGCAGTCATCCCTGATGGAAAAACATTTGAAGGGTATGAAGAGCAAAACCGTCTTTTTAGCCGATGAATACCAAAGAAGCATGAAAGGCTTGCAGCATTACTGTCAGACGTTGCAGAAGCTCTTCTTTGGGTCTGATGACGATGAAGCGGTTTGGATTGAAATAGATGCAAAGGGTGCGAAAAATGCAGTGGCCATTTACGCACAGCCTCTTGAACCTGGTGAACTTCTGGCTGATCAGTTTTTTGCGCGCAAAAATAGTGTGGTGCTGACATCTGCAACCCTTACAGTCGAAGGTTCTTTTCAATTTATGATTGAACGACTGGGACTGAGTGACTTTTTCCCGCGGACAATGAGAATTGAGTCACCTTTTTCTTACGATGAGCGTATGCAGGTAATGATTCCAAAGGAAATGAAATCAATTCAGGATACCGGGCAACCTGAATTTATACAGGATACAGCCCGTTATATCGAACTGATGGCAAAGGAAAAACAGCCTAAAATCCTTGTGCTGTTTACATCCCATGATATGCTGAAAAAGGTTCACCAGGAGCTCAAGCATAACATGAGTGCTTCCGGCATTCAGCTCTTGGCACAAGGGATTACAGGCGGAAGTCCCGGCAAACTGATGAAGACTTTTAAAACATCCAATCAGGCGATCCTGCTCGGAACAAATCATTTTTGGGAAGGCGTTGATTTCCCTGGTGATGAGCTGACAACAGTAATGATCGTGAGGCTCCCATTCCGGTCCCCTGATCACCCGCTTCATGCTGCAAAATGTGAGCTAGCCCGCAAAAAAGGAAAGAATCCGTTTCAAACAGTGTCATTACCGGAAGCTGTGCTGACCTTCAGGCAAGGAATCGGACGCTTGCTGCGTTCTGCGGGAGACAAGGGAACGATTATGATATTGGACAGACGGATTAAAACCGCTGGTTACGGCCGGCTGTTTCTTGATGCCTTGCCGACAACCTCAGTATCCGAAATGACTGACAGCGAGCTTGAAGCTTATGTTGCAGGGGAAAAAGAATAAAAGCCGCATAAAGCGGCTTTTGCGGTGTGGGAGTAGGATGGTGTTTTATTTAAAAGCGGATTTCCCGCTCTGTGATACTAGTATGGCGTGTCCTGAAATGGAGTATGACTAACAATATTTGTTCAAACTGGAGGATGAAAAAATGGAAAGTAAAATCGAAATTCTTTCAACAATTAATGTAGAGCATTCTGATGATCTGTATAAAATTGTGGACACATTGAATCGTACATTGAAAAGAGACAATCTGATGTTCGGCCTTGCGCTGGATGAAGAAAACAAAAACCAAGCCGTTTTTACCATTTATCGTACGTAGGTGAGAAGATGAGAAAAAAAGCATTAATATTTACCGTCATTTTTGGTATTATTTTTTTAGCAGTACTTCTTGTCTCGGCAAGCATTTATAAATCAGCCATGGCACAAAAGGAAGAGGGGCACGAAGCAGCAGCTGCTGAAGCTAAAAAAGAAACCGATCTCGCCAATGTTGATCAAGTCGAAACATTTGTCGGAAAAGAAAAATATTATGTTGTAAAGGGAACGGATAAAAAAGGCACTGCATTATATGTCTGGGTTCCTGCCGATAAAAAAGCAAAAATTCTCTCAAAAGAAGCGAAAGAGGGAATCTCTGAAGACAAAGCGGCGAAAATCATAAAGGATGAAGGGCTGGTTTCAAAGCAAAAAGAGGTTCATCTGGCAAGAGAAGGAAACGTCCTGCTTTGGGAAGTGACGTACTTAGACAAAGAAGGGCAATACAGTTTAAGTTATGTGGACTTTACAACTGGAAAGATTCTCAAAAATATCACGCCTTAAGACGAATTAGGGGGAGTTCAAGTTGAAACTGGCAAAAAGAGTATCCGCATTAACACCATCAACCACACTGGCAATCACAGCGAAAGCGAAAGAACTGAAAGCCGCAGGCCATGATGTCATCGGCTTAGGAGCAGGCGAACCTGACTTCAATACACCGCAGCATATTATTGATGCCGCTGTGCGTTCGATGAACGAGGGCCATACGAAATACACGCCTTCCGGTGGTTTGGCTGAACTGAAAAACAGCATTGCAGAGAAATTTAAACGCGACCAGAATATTGAATACAAACCGTCTCAAATTATTGTCTGCACTGGTGCCAAACATGCTCTGTATACCCTTTTCCAAGTGATTTTGGATGAAGAAGATGAAGTTATTATTCCAACGCCTTACTGGGTAAGCTACCCGGAGCAGGTGAAACTCGCTGGCGGAAAGCCTGTTTATGTAGAAGGGCTTGAGGAAAATCACTTCAAAATTTCGCCTGAGCAGCTGAAAAATGCAATTACGGAAAAAACAAAAGCAATCGTTATTAACTCTCCAAGCAACCCGACTGGTGTCATGTATACGGAAGAAGAACTATCTGCGCTCGGTGAAGTGTGCCTTGAACATGATATCTTGATTGTGTCAGATGAAATTTATGAAAAACTTACATACGGCGGAAAGAAACATGTTTCCATTGCACAGCTGTCAGACAGACTGAAAGAGCAAACGGTCATTATAAACGGCGTATCGAAGTCCCACAGCATGACAGGCTGGAGAATCGGTTATGCGGCAGGCTCTGAAGACATTATTAAAGCGATGACGAACCTTGCAAGCCACAGCACGTCAAACCCGACATCAATCGCACAATACGGAGCGATTGCTGCTTATAACGGGCCTTCTGAGCCATTGGAAGAAATGAGAGAAGCATTTGAACATAGATTAAATACGATCTATGCAAAGCTCATAGAAATCCCAGGGTTCAGCTGTGTGAAGCCGGAAGGTGCTTTTTACTTGTTCCCAAATGCAAAAGAGGCAGCTCAATCTTGCGGTTTCAAAGATGTAGATGAATTTGTTAAAGCGCTTCTCGAGGAGGAAAAAGTTGCGATTGTTCCAGGATCCGGATTTGGCTCTCCTGAGAATGTCCGTCTTTCTTATGCAACATCGTTAGATCTCCTTGAGAAAGCCATTGAAAGAATCAAGCGTTTTGTAGAAAAACATAGCTAACAGATCAAAAAGCGGCTGACAGAAAAGCCGCTTTTTATCTGCATTGACCCGGTTAGTTAAGAGCGGGTATAATAAAGTGATGATAAAAGAGTTCGCGGGGCAATGAGCTTCCGAATGTCTTTCTTGTTTTGGAGGGAAATATGTTGAAAACAACAATCAACCAAGTGTACAAGCACGTAGGTGAGGAAGTAACGATCGGAGCTTGGGTCGCTAATAAGCGTTCAAGCGGGAAAATTGCGTTTTTACAGCTTCGGGACGGTACCGGTTTTATTCAGGGTGTCGTAGTAAAAGCGGAAGTGGAAGAAAGCATTTTCCAAACAGCTAAATCAGTGACGCAGGAAACGTCGCTCTATATAAAAGGGATTGTCAAAGAGGACGAGCGTTCTCCGCTTGGATATGAACTTGCTGTGACAGATATTGAAGTCATTCACGAAGCGACCGATTATCCAATTACACCAAAAGAACACGGAACGGAATTTTTGATGGATCACAGACATTTATGGCTGCGTTCAAAGCGCCAGCATGCGATCATGAAAATCCGTAATGAAATCATTCGCGCGACTTACGAATTCTTTAATAACGAAGGCTTCGTAAAAGTGGATCCGCCGATTTTGACTGGAAGCGCACCTGAAGGTACAACAGAACTCTTTGCGACAAAGTACTTTGATGAAGATGCATATCTGTCTCAAAGCGGCCAGCTCTACATGGAAGCTGCGGCAATGGCTTTAGGAAAAGTATTCTCTTTCGGACCGACATTCAGAGCGGAAAAGTCTAAAACAAAGCGTCACTTAATCGAATTCTGGATGATCGAACCTGAAATGGCGTTTGTAGAATTTGAAGAAAACCTTCAAGTACAGGAAAATTACGTTTCTTTCATCGTGCAATCAGTTCTTAAGAATTGTAAAATTGAATTAAACACATTAGGAAGAGACACGTCAAAACTTGAGCAAATCAAAGCCCCGTTCCCAAGAATCACGTATGATGAAGCGATTGAATTTCTGAAAGAAAAAGGCTTTGACGATATCGAGTGGGGAGATGATTTCGGAGCGCCTCATGAAACAGCGATTGCTGAACATTATGACAAACCGGTATTCATCACTCGCTATCCGACATCCTTAAAACCGTTCTATATGCAGCCGGCTTCTGACCGTGAGGACGTTGTGCTTTGCGCTGACTTGATTGCGCCGGAAGGCTATGGAGAAATCATCGGCGGGTCTGAACGGATTCACGATATGGAACTTTTGGAATCGCGTCTTAAAGAACATGGACTGGATTCTGACGCATATAAGTGGTATGCTGAACTTAGAAAATATGGATCAGTTCCTCATTCCGGCTTCGGCCTTGGATTAGAGCGGACAGTAGCTTGGATCAGCGGAGCGCCTCACGTTCGTGAAACGATTCCGTTCCCAAGACTGTTAAACCGTCTGTATCCGTAATACATTCAAATGAAACAAAAAAGAGTCTCCTGCAAGGGAGACTTTTTACAGTAAAGGGGCAATCACAATCCTTTACAGTAAGAGGTGTGACGATGAAAAAACAGCAATTTATTGATATGCAGGAGCAGGGAACATCAACCATCCCCAATCTTCTGCTTACTCATTATAAACAGCTTGGGCTTAATGAAACAGAACTTATTCTGCTGTTAAAAATTAAAATGCATTTAGAAAAAGGATCATATTTTCCTACACCGAATCAGCTGCAGGAAGGTATGTCAATTTCTGTTGAAGAATGCACAAACAGATTGCGGATGTTTATTCAAAAAGGCTTTCTGTTTATTGAAGAATGCGAGGATCAAAACGGCATCAAATTTGAGAAATATTCTCTTCAGCCTTTATGGGGGAAACTGTACGAGTATATTCAGCTTGCACAGAATCAAACACAGGAAAGAAAAGCAGAAGGGGAACAAAAAAGCCTTTATACCATTTTTGAGGAAGAGTTCGCAAGGCCGTTATCGCCTTTGGAGTGTGAAACGCTGGCGATCTGGCAGGACCAGGATCAGCATGACGCACAACTGATCAAACACGCGTTAAAAGAGGCTGTACTATCAGGAAAACTCAGTTTCCGCTACATTGACCGGATTTTGTTTGAATGGAAGAAAAACGGGCTTAAAACTGTGGAGCAGGCAAAAATACACAGCCAAAAATTCCGGCGTGTACAAGCAAAGCAGAATGAACCGCAAAAAGAGTATAAAAGGCAGGTTCCTTTTTACAATTGGCTTGAACAATAAAGTGAAAAGGTGACAATCGTGTTAAATCTAAAACAAATTGAATTCTGTTTAGACAAGATAGGTGACATGTTTCCTCATGCGGAGTGTGAACTGGTTCATTCCAATCCTTTTGAATTAGTGGTGGCTGTTGCTTTATCTGCGCAATGTACAGATGCACTTGTAAACAGAGTGACCAAAACATTATTCCAAAAATATAAACGGCCGGAAGACTATTTGGCTGTTCCGCTGGAAGAGCTTCAGCAGGATATTAAATCAATCGGTTTATATCGTAATAAAGCGAAAAATATTCAAAAGCTGAGTAAAATGATTATTGAAGATTACGGCGGAGAAGTGCCGAGAGACCGCGATGAGCTTGTCAAACTGCCAGGGGTCGGGAGAAAGACCGCAAACGTAGTGGTATCCGTTGCGTTTGGCGTGCCGGCCATTGCCGTAGATACCCATGTGGAGAGAGTCAGCAAACGATTGGGCATTTGCCGGTGGAAGGACTCGGTTCTGGAAGTTGAAAAGACGCTGATGCGCAAGGTTCCCAAAGAAGACTGGTCCGTTACGCATCACCGGCTTATTTTCTTCGGCAGATATCACTGTAAAGCCCAATCTCCGCGCTGTGCGGAGTGTCCGCTGCTTTCTTTGTGCAGAGAAGGGCAGAAGAGAGATAAAAAAGGACTGGTGAAACGATGACGCAAGCAAAAGAAGTGTTGGCTTCCTATGAGCAATACTTGCGCGGTCTTGGCCAGAAGAGTTCCTCGGATATGAAGAAAACCTTGCAGACCAATCCCGTGTATTTTGATTTCTGCACGGAATTAAAAGGCGATTTGCCATGGGAAGACAGCGGGAAATACGTTCCGCTTTTATTTGAAGTGTGGGATGACATCAAAGCATCACTTCTCCCAGTCTTTCAAACACGAAAATCGAGATGTGACCAAAACGAAATGTTAAAGGGCATTGTGTGTTTGCTGGCTTCGTTACATTGGACAGCAGGTGAGCCGGTGAAATCGCTCGATTGGCAAGAACTGAGGGAGAAATCATATCCCGCAAAGCCGATTAATTGGGCTGAACGAGTGGAATTTATTCTTCTTAAGCCGACCCAATACCATTGCTTTATTCAGCTTGATGAGCTGATTACCGAAATGAAAAAGCATTTTTATAAATATCATGCGATGAATCGATAAAACCTCCTGTTAAAACAGGAGGTTTTTTATTGTGTGCCAAAAAAGCCATCACCCCAAAGGTGACGGCTTTTTTGGTTAATTTGTTTTTTCAATTGATGATGAGTTTGTTTGTGTTTTATTAGATGTGTCTGTTTTATTTTTATTCGTGTCAGAACCTGTTGAATCATTCTTACCAGAGTTCGAATCACCATCCGACGTATCCTGGTTGTTACTGTTGTCGTTATCGTTATCGTTTGATTGGTCTTGGTTATTGTTGTCGGACGGATTGGTGTTCGTATTGTCTTGTTTTTTGTCTTGATCGTTTGTTGAATCATCTGTCTGATCTTGATCCGTCTGACCGTCATCTTTTTGAGAATCATCAGTTTGTGTATCATCCTGAGTCTTCTCATCATCTTGTTTTTCATCATCCGTTTGCTGCTGGTCTTTTTTATCTTCATCGTCTTCAGCTTTTGGCACCTCATAGGATGTGGAAGCTGTACTTTTGCCATCATCACTGACGGCTGTTACTTCGAATTTGTACACAGATCCTGGCTGCACACCCGAAATAACTGCCTCTTTTGCAGAGCTGTTTTGAATTTCCGAGTAGCTGCCGCCGTCAACAGATTGCTTAACAGCAAAGGTCGCATCTCCGTCGTAATTCCAGCTTAACGTTAAAGATTGATTGTCTTTATCGTATTTCACGTTTAAACCGGACAGTTTAGCAGTTTCCTCTTTTTCTTCTTTCTCATATGTTTTAGAAACAGTAGAAGGAGCTGTGCCTTTAACAAAGTACTCTGTGAGCTTCTTATCGCTTGGCGTATTTGGACCTGCCAGTTTTGCAGGGTTTGAGCCTTTTTCTACAGAGGCTTCCACTACGCTGTCAGGCTTCTCAAATGATCCGCTTCCGTCATCGACATCGGCGATGAGCTGGGCGAATATGCGCTTTGCAATCTGTTGCTCTGTTTTATTTAAAGATTTTTTTCCTATCTTATTTTGAGAATCTACACCTGTCCAAACAGCAGCGGTATATTGAGGTGTATATCCTACAAACCATGAATCTGGTACACCGCCTTGTGCGATATTGTATTTTTGCATATCCGCTTCATCAAAGTTTGTTGTACCTGTTTTACCTGCAACTTCCACTCCCGGAACTTGGGCGAGCTGTCCAGTACCTGTCTTAACAGCTGTTTTCAGCATATCTGTAATCATGAAGGCTGTATAATCGCTCATTGCTGATTTTGATTTCGGTGTTAAGTCAAGCTTCGTGCCGTCATTAAATTCTATTGATTTCACAAAATGCGGTTCATTATATGTTCCGTTATTTCCGAATGCACTGTATGCTCCAGCCATAGTTAGAGTAGAGACACCGGGATTACCTTCTCCGAATCCTCCGATAGAATATGATTCATACACTTTTTCTTTATTTAATCCGAGCCCCAGTCCATTAGCAAAATCAACTGCTGCATCTTTTCCGACTGCTTGGAATGCTTTTAGAGCCGGGATGTTACGTGATTGGGCAAGGGCTTCACGCATAGACATGACCCCTTTATAGGAACGGTCAAAGTCTCGGATAGGTGTTCCATTTGAATACGTGTAAGCTGAGTCATCAATTTGCTCGTAAGTTGACCATTTTTTATTTTCAATCACTGGACCGTAGTCGAGAATAGGTTTAATGGTAGACCCAGGCTGTCGCTGGGCTTGGGTCGCGTAATTATAGCCACCAACCGTAGAATCTCTTCCAGCTCCAACCGCCCGAACTTCTCCGGTTTTCGTATCGAGAAGCGTCACACCGCCCTGCATGCCTTCAGTAAATCCGACGGTGTCTCCGTCCATTAATTCATCTAGTTTATCTTGTGCTTTTGTATCTAATGTCGTATAGATCTTTAATCCGTCAGCAGATGGATCGACATCAGATTTTTCATCAATTTCCTTCATAACCTCTTCAACAAATGCGCTGTATTTGTTTGTACTTGCTTTTTCATATTCCTTCTGTGACACGACGCCTTCGTCTTTCACTGCCACTTTTTTCGCATTGTTATATTGAGAATCAGAAATAAATCCTTGTTTTTTCATCAGACTGAGTACGATGTTCCGTCGTTTTTCCGCTTTATCCGGGTTTTTAACGGGATTGTACGCTGTCGGGCTTTGCGGCATTCCTGCAAGCGTCGCAGCCTGTTCGACAGTCAATTTGCTTAAATCTGTAACGCCGAAAAATTCTTCCGCCGCTTTTCCGATTCCGTATGCTCTAGGAGAAAAATAAATCCGGTTTAAATACATTTCTAAAATTTCATCTTTAGAGTAATTGCGCTCCAGCTGAATCGAAAGCCATACTTCCTGCACCTTCCGTTTCAACGTCTTCTGATGTGAAAGAAGGGAGTTTTTGACGACCTGCTGGGTGATCGTACTTCCGCCTTCAGCCCCGAAGCCGTCTTTAAAGTTGGCAACTAAAGCACCGCCGATACGGACAGGGTCAATCCCGTGGTGCTCATAAAAACGGGCGTCTTCTGTCGCGATAAAGGCTTCTTTTACAACATCGGGAATTTCATCTATCGAGACGTAGGTCCGTTTTTCGGCGCCGACTTCGGCGATCTCTTTTCCATTTTTATCATAAATTGTTGATGAATAAGGCGTCTTCAATTTGCTTTCATCAAGGGACGGCGCATCAGAAACCATGACGGCAAATGTAACAGCACCGCCGACTACGCCTAAAACAAACAGAATGAGTAAAGTGAAAAGGGTCTTTTTAAACAATCCGCCCTTTTTTCGTTTCTTGCCTTTTTTCGGTGAAGGACTCGATTTGCTGTTCGCTTTTCGTCGAGCTTCACGGCTGTTAAATTGATCTGACATAACATCTCAACCTTTCGTTAATCAACCTTTCGCACCAGATGATGGCGAAAAATAAAGCTGTTCAATAATACTAATATAATCAATTCTGGGTGCGTATCCAAGAGAAATCGGATAAGCTGTTTCTTCCAACTCATCTTTTCGAATTGATTTTCTGCCGTTTTTTTCTTTTCTGTCCCAGAAATAAAACAGCTTATCGGCTTCCAAAAAATAAACCTGGTCGAAAGCGGATATAATAACAAAACAAATACCGTCTTGAGCCTTTACCTGCTTCATATGCTCGATTTGATGGTCATGAAAATTCTGCAGGGGGAAAGAGGTCTTGTTTTTCGTTTCTTTCGCCTCAAAATCAATATACCGCCCTTTGTAAATCCCATTGTAGTCTGTTGTCGATGATTGTTTAAAGTAAGCTTCTTTAATCACTGCGGCACTTCTTTTTGGATAATGGACATTTACAATTTGAACAGGTGTCGGCTTTTTGTGTATAACGGCAATTTGGTTTGTCAGATAATACTTATTCGTTTCGTTTAAGTCATCTTCGAGGGTCATTCCGCGATTACTGTAAGACGGGGCCCTTTTCTGACTGTTTTGGGATGAAACCGAATGTTTCGGCTGAAATGTTTTTCCATTAGGATACCGAATCACTTTCTCATCCTCCTTATTAAACTAATCATGACGGAAGTGAATGAACGTGCAAGAACAACAGGCCATCAGAAAGATTCTGAGCCGGATTGAGCGGCAGACAAAAATAAAAAACGCGGATAACATTTCAAGAACAAATGCTTATAAAGCATTTTACGACCGTCACCCGGAAATCAAATGGTCGCTTTTGGCTTCTTTCGTTTCTCGTAATGCCGGCTGGTCAATGACTGACTTAAAAGGCAGTCTGTTTCAGCTTGGACTCCGTGAGAGACAGCAAGAATGGTTCTTTTTAGCCTATGAAAGAGCGAACTGGCTTATTTTTTCGGATGCCTATCCGCAGCTTCTTTTATATCACTGGTCAAAAAGAGTCGGGAAACCGCTGTTTCATCTTCTGCATGTGTTTGGCGTCTCACAATTTATGTCGGAAGAATGGACCCGTTTTTGGCATGAGCGAAATACGGAGCGGCTAATGTATGCCCTCATTATAAATGAACAAAACACTATCCAAACACCTATTATACAAAATCCTTCGTTTAAAAAGAATGTTTTTGACACGATTCCTTTTTATTTAAGTGACTGGTTTCATTTTAACACCGTTATTTTTCCTTCCTCAAATGGGTTTCTTTATGGCATTTCAGTGAAACGCTTTTCAAAGGCGGAGGAAAGGATAAGGCTGGGTAAGCAGCTGTCTCAATTGCTGTTCAATCCAGAATTGTTCTCCTCTTTTTATCACTTTTTGCACACAGTGCCGCACACAGGTTCCCGTTTTGATATGGAAAAGATGATCGGGATTACAAAAAGAACATCTCCTATGCTAAGGACATGCTACCCTGAGTTAATCCACTCATTAGACGGAACGAAAACAGATTGGTTTCATGGAAAGATAAAGAAAACGTTCTTTAGGCGCGAGGAATTGCCGAAGCAGATTGAATTGACAGACTGGTATTTACATAAAAAGCGCCAGCTTCATGCGCTTTTTGCGGTGGAGCAGTGGCTCAAAAAATAAAGAAGCAAGGAAATTCCTTGCTTCTTACGTAGAAGGGCGGTTCGGGCCGCCTAATTTTTTATCTAAAGAATCGATTGCCTTTGATTCAGTCTTTTTTTGCTGGCCGGCTTTTTTCGGTCTTGTTTTCATACGGCACCTCCTCACAAGTATCGTTTGCATTAAGGAGGAGGATCATACAATTTTTGCGGGTGTTTTTGTCGAAAACTTCAGCTTTTCGTGGAATACCTGTTTGTTTGGCGATTTGCTTCTAGTTTTGTCATGAGGAAGGAAAGAGCCTTGAGAGCAAAGAATTTTAACCGGGAGAGACAAGGAAAGGGAGGTACACGAATGTCCGGTTATGTATGCAAGACAGATATTCTCCGTATGCTTTCTGATATAGAAGATGAATTAACGCGAGCTGAGCAAAGCCTGAATCATTCTGTAAATGCATTAGAGGCTGAGATGCGGGAAACGGAAAACGATCGCCTAAGTATGCTTGAAGAAGAAATCATAGATCTTCATATTTGTATAAATGAGCTGTATCAATCGCCTGAACACAGGTATGCGTTTGAGAAGGTATACCGCATCGGCTGAATTTGTGAGTGAAATTTGGTACGATAGGCATTGAGGTGAAAGGTATTGCTATCACAAACATTGCTGGAAATGACCGAGCAAATGATTGAAGTTGCTGATAAAGGCGCTGATCGGTATCAGGAAGGAAAAAACAGTAGTCATTCTTATGATTTTTTTGAGACGATAAAGCCTGCAGTTGAAGAGAATGATGAACTGGCGATACGCTGGGCAGAGGGTGCTCTTGAATTGATAAAAGCCCGCCGGCCAAAATATGTGCATAAAGAGCAAATTGAGGCCGTAAAGGATAATTTCCTGGAATTGGTCCTTCAATCTTATGTTCATCATATTCATAAAAAACGATTCAAGGACATCACTGAGTCAGTCCTTTATACATTGCACGCAGTAAAGGATGAAATTGCAAGAGAAGACAGCCGGTAAAAGGCTGTCTTCTTTTCGTTGTTTTTATAGGGGGCCGGACGTTAATTCATCTCATATGCCGGGCTTTCTGCTCCATTTGCTTCGAGAACCTTCATACTGTTACGAAACTCAGTTATGCTGAGATGTCCTTGAATATAGAGGAACTTGGCAAAGTCCATCAGTTTATTCATACAGTCTGTTTCATATTTCTTCATTTCTGCAAAACGTTTGCTTAAGTATGATACGTTCATTATGGTGCATCCCCTCTCATCTGTATTGAAAATATGGTACCATAATGATTCGACTTTTTTCTGTTTTTAAAAAATTTAAACTTTCGACACAATTTGACAAATGCTAATCATCACTTGTGACACAAACAATAGAAGTCATTCATACATATATAGAAGAGAAATATGTTGTGTTTAGGGGGGAATCGCAATGAACGGGAGCTCTCGAAGCTATCCTCGGCAAATGGGCTATTATTATCCTCAGCAAATGCAAGGATATTATCAGCAGGCTGCACCCGGTTATTTAGAGCAACAACTGCCTCAGCAGCATTATGGACAGCAGGATTATTATCAGCCTTATGCTCCGATCCAGCCTATGCCTATGCAGCCGCCTGTATTTTCTAACCCTTATCCTATCCCAAGGCCTAATCAACAGCAGCCTTCGCAATTTCAAAGCATTATGTCGCAGTTCAAAAAAGCCAATGGGCAATTTGATTTTAATAAAATGATGGATACGACAGGTCAAGTAATGAGTGCAATGAATCAGGTCGGATCTTTAATAAAGGGATTTACCAGCTTTTTTAAATGATAGAAGCATGAATGAATCGTTCATTCATGCTTATTTTTTGGAAAGAAAAGTGTCATTGTCTGCTCGTTCCAAGACGTTTCCATTTCTTCTTGGCGAACTTCATAAGGCAGCTGAACCGTTCTTGTCATGCTTGTAAAGGTAGCCTCATTTTGGTGTTTCTGTTTTTCTTGGAGTGTTACATGGAGATACCTCGATTTAACATCAACGACGATCTCGCCATCTCGAAACGTCGCCGGAATGGTAATATCGATATACAGCCCAGTATTTTTTTCTCTGACATGTATGGTCGTCTGCACATCCTTTAAACTCGAGTTGATCAGGTTCTGAAATCCGTTTATAAGGTTGCCGAACGCTGAGGATTGGAAAAGAGTGTCGATTGCCTCCGTTATGATTTCTTCTTTCTTTTGCAGTTCGTTCTTTTTGTCATCATAGAATTCCAATTTCGCCACCGCCTTTTTTAACCAGATTATGCGTCTATGCCAGATGTTGTTATAAATTGAAGCAAAATTGAAAGTGTGGTTAAATAGTGGTGAATGAAGGGATAACGGTTGAAGTGAATGAGAAGGGAGAAAATACATTGCTGAAAAAATTATTCGGAATGGGCAAAACTCAGGAAAAGGTGACAGAAGAGGTTATTTATTCTCCGGCAGACGGTACAGTAATGGACCTGTCAGATGTGCCGGACCCTGTTTTTTCACAGAAAATGATGGGAGAAGGAATAGCGGTGGAACCTTCTAGCGGTGAAATCGTATCTCCCGCTGAAGGTGAAGTCATTCAGATTTTCCACACCAAACACGCTGTTGGCATTCGGACTCGCTCGGGAATTGAGCTGTTAATTCATGTCGGGCTGGAGACAGTTAATATGAACGGAGAAGGATTTACTGCCCACATTAAAGAAGGGGATAAAGTGAAGGTCGGTGACCCGCTGATTACATGTGATTTGGAATTAATAAAAGAAAAAGCGAGCAGCACAGTCATCCCAATCGTTATAATGAATGGTGAGGCTGTAGGATCAATTGTACCGGCAGGCGAAAAGGCTGCTCGTAAAGGCGAATCAAAGCTCCTTACAATAAAAGCGAAATAAGCAGGGCGTATGCCTTGCTTTTTTTATTCAACTGTATAAAATTTGCACCTAGCCATGCAAACAAATATTCGGTAAACTGTACTTGACAAAGAGGTGTAAAGAATGAAAAAGAAATCACTGACTGAACTCATTTCTGATTTAAAAGGAAATGAAAACGTTGTGAATTGGCATGAAATTGAGCCTCGGGAAGCAAAAACAAGGCCTATGCCCGAAAGTATAGACGAGAGAATCAAAGCGGCCCTTTCGAAAAGGGGCATTGATGAACTATATACTCACCAATATTCCGCTTTTCAATATGTGCAAAAAGGAGAGAGCATCGTTACCGTAACGCCAACAGCATCAGGAAAAACGTTATGCTACAACCTCCCAGTCCTGCAGTCCATCGCCCAAGATGAAACAAACCGGGCGTTATATTTATTTCCGACTAAAGCGCTGGCACAAGACCAAAAGAGCGAGCTAAATGAAATTATTGATGAAATGGGCATTGATATTAAAAGCTTTACATATGACGGGGATACGTCTCCGGCAATCAGACAAAAGGTGAGAAAAGCAGGTCATATTGTCATTACAAACCCCGATATGCTGCATTCTGCCATTCTACCGCATCATACGAAATGGGTCAGTTTGTTTGAAAACCTTAAGTATATCGTCATCGATGAGCTTCATACGTATCGAGGTGTGTTCGGCAGCCATGTGGCAAATGTGATCCGGCGGCTAAAGCGGATCTGCCGGTTTTATGGAAGTGATCCGGTTTTTATTTGTACTTCCGCAACAATTGCCAACCCAAAGGAATTGGGAGAGCAGCTGACAGGCAAACCGATGCGGCTAGTTGATGACAACGGCGCCCCGAGCGGACGCAAGCATTTTGTGTTTTACAATCCGCCAATTGTGAACAAACCGCTGAATATTAGAAGGAGCGCAACCGCAGAAGTGAATGAACTGGCGAAAGAGTTCCTTAAAAACAAAGTGCAGACCATTGTTTTTGCCAGAAGCAGAGTTCGGGTGGAAATTATTTTAAGCCATATTCAGGAGCTTGTGAAAAAAGAGATTGGAACAAAATCAATCAGAGGCTATCGGGGAGGCTATCTGCCGAAAGAGCGAAGAGAAATCGAAAGAGGACTGAGAGAAGGCGACATTTTAGGAGTGGTCAGTACGAATGCCTTAGAGCTTGGTGTTGATATCGGCCAGCTGCAAGTGTGTGTAATGACGGGGTATCCCGGAAGTGTTGCAAGTGCTTGGCAGCAGGCGGGACGAGCCGGCAGAAGACACGGTGAATCTTTGATTATCATGGTAGCCAATTCAACACCGATTGACCAATATATTGTGCGGCATCCTGAATATTTCTTTAATCGTTCGCCGGAATCTGCAAGAATCAATCCGGAGAATTTGATTATTTTAGTAGACCACTTAAAGTGTGCGGCTTATGAGCTTCCTTTTAGAGCTGATGAAGAATTTGGTCCCATGGAAGTCAGTGATATTCTTGAGTATCTTCAGGAAGAGGCTGTTCTTCACCGCAACGGCGAACGGTACCATTGGGCAAGTGAGTCGTTCCCTGCTTCAAACATCAGTTTGCGTTCCGCCTCCCAGGAAAATGTCGTTATAGTTGATCAGTCGGATATTGCAAATGTAAGGATTATCGGTGAAATGGACCGTTTTAGCGCGATGACGCTTTTACATGATGAAGCAATTTATTTGCATGAAGGCGTTCAGTATCAAGTTGAGAAGCTCGATTGGGACCATAAAAAGGCGTATGTCAGAAAAGTCGATGTCGAATATTATACGGATGCAAACCTGGCAGTTCAGCTGAAGGTATTAGAAATCGATAAAACGAAAGAAAAAAGCCGTACGTCATTGCACTACGGAGACGTCACTGTCAATGCCCTGCCGACCATTTTTAAAAAAATAAAAATGACCACTTTTGAAAATATTGGGTCTGGACCTATTCATTTGCCGGAAGAAGAACTGCATACAAGTGCAGCTTGGCTCGAAATCAAAACAGCGGATGAAGACATCGGGGAAAAGACACTGGAACAGCTGCTTCTTGGCATCTCGAATGTGCTGCAGCATATTGTCCCTGTGTATATCATGTGTGATCGAAATGATGTTCATGTTGTTTCTCAAATTAAAGCAGCCCATACCGGATTGCCAACCATATTTTTATATGATCATTATCCGGGCGGTATCGGTTTGGCGGAGGAAGTCTTTAAACGTTTTTCAGACATTAATGAAGCGGCGAAACAACTGATTACACATTGTCCTTGTCATGACGGCTGTCCGTCTTGTATAGGTACGGAAATAGAAGGGATAAAAGCAAAGGAAAGAATTTTGCAGCTGTTGGATCAAATGTCGTAAGGAGGGAGGCCGGATATGTCATTAAAAGGGAAACTCCAGCGGATGAAAAAGCACATGGCGCTCGACGAAGGAGAACAAAAAATAGAAGCAGGCAAACAAGAAAACCACTTTGATGACATCCCGTTTTTAGAAGAGTGGGAGGCTTTTGGCATGAAGCCTTTCATCTTCGAAGATGAATATTGCCTCATCAGAGAAGTAGAATATCCGCTTTCTCACCGCCATGGGTTATACAGCTTTTCTGAGCTTGAGGAAGTGATCACTCTGTGGAATCAAAGCGGCCTGTCGCATACATTGTCAGCAAAAGGGTATAACAAAAACAACCTCTTTTTCTTTGATACAGAAACAACCGGTCTTGGGGGTGGAGCTGGGAATACCATTTTTTTGCTTGGGCATGCGAGAGTTTATGAAGACCGAGTGACAGTCAAACAGCATCTTTTGCCCAAACCGGGGAACGAAGTCGCCTTGTACCAAAGCTTTTTAAGCGAGGTTGACATTACATCACTTGTGACCTACAACGGCAAAGCCTTTGATTGGCCGCAGGTGAAAACAAGACACACCTTGATCCGTGACAGACTTCCGAAGCTTCCGGAATTTGGCCACTTTGATCTTTTGCATGGAGCTAGACGCCTCTGGAAACACAAAATGGACCGCGTATCTCTTGGCACGGTTGAAAAAGAGGAGCTCGGCATCCGCAGACTAGAAGACACACCGGGCTACTTGGCGCCAATGCTTTACTTTCATTTTATCAAGGCGCAAGAGCCGGATCTTTTAAAAGGTGTCCTGCATCATAATGAAATGGATGTGTTATCACTCATTTCATTGTACATCCATATGTCTAAAAAAATCCTTTCAGAATCACATGCGCCAAAAGAACACAGTGAAGCCTATGCTATGGCGAAATGGTTTATGGCTCATAAGGAAACCGACCAAGCGATCAAGCAGTTGGAAAGGCTTATAGAAAAATCGTTTGAGGATCAGGACAGTGCACGGCTGGATTTATCGCTCCTGTACAAAAAACAAAACCGCTTGGAAGAAGCAGTGCCGCTTTGGGAAAAGCTGTCCCGCTCGCAAAACCAGAAGTGCAGATACGCTGCTGTAATAGAGCTCGCGAAATATTTTGAGCATAAGAAAAAAGAATTCGGAAAAGCATTGCAAGTAGCAGAGCAATTGCTTAGCGATGCGGCATGCTTATCAGAGAAAGAAACTGAAAAACTGCATGTGAGAATTGCCCGGCTGAAGAGGAAATATTCCTCTTAAATATTCCCCGGGAAAGCGCAAAAGACGACTTGTTTCGCCATGAATTTTTTTTGCTGAATTCACATTGATTTTGTTGTAGAATAGCGGCGAATCCTGTAAAATGACGTTAGTTATTTTTAAAGGGAGAGTTGGTATGTATAAGGGTGTTTTTTACTTGTTCTTTGTTGTGGTATTTTTGATTGCTTTTGTGTTTTCAAACTTTAAAGACAGCTTAATTGCACACTTTTAAAATAGGTCTTTGCATCAGAACATGTACCCCTTATTTTTCATAGCTTAGTATTGTAATAAAGTTTATGGAAAGGGGATTTTATCATGCATCACTGCAGACCGCATATGATGGCGCCAATTGTCCATCCTACTCATTGCTGTGAACACCATACGTTTTCGAAGACTATCGTGCCGCACATTCACCCACAGCATACAACAAACGTAAACCACCAGCATTTTCAGCACGTTCACTACTTTCCACACACTTTCTCAAATGTTGACCCGGCTACGCATCAGCATTTTCAAGCAGGAAAACCTTGCTGCGACTACTAGTATGGAAAACGTGCAGCTTGATGGTGTAAACAATGCAGCACAACAAATGGGGCCCACGGGAGCCCCATTTTTTAAAGCAGGTGAAATGATGAAAGTATTGGCAATAACGGGCTATAAACCGTTTGAACTGGGGATATTTAAGCAGGATGACAAGGCGCTGTATTACATAAAAAAAGCCATTAAGAACCGGCTGATTGCTTTTTTGGATGAAGGATTAGAATGGATTTTAATTTCGGGCCAGCTTGGAGTTGAGCTGTGGGCGGCAGAAGCTGCATATGATTTGCAGGAGGAATACCCTGACTTAAAGGTAGCTGTCATCACACCATTTTACGAGCAGGAAAAGAACTGGAAAGAACCGAATAAGGAACAGTATGAAGCAGTTCTGGCTCAGGCAGACTATGAAGCAAGCCTGACTCACCGTCCTTATGAAAGCCCGCTTCAATTCAAACAAAAAAATCAGTTCTTCATTGATAAGTCCGACGGGCTTCTGCTTTTATATGACCCGGAAAAGGAAGGCTCCCCTAAGTATATGCTTGGGACAGCGGAAAAAAGGCGCGAACAGGATAGCTATCCCATCTACTTTATTACAATGGATGACTTGAGAGTGACAGTGGAGGAAGACAGCTACTAACAATGAGAGAGAAATTTGACAACCGTACAGATTTCTGAAAAAATATATGTGATGATTCACGATACGAGGTGAAAAAGATGCTTGCTGATAAAGTAAAGCTTTCTGCGAAAGAAATTTTGGAAAAAGAATTTAAAACAGGCGTTAGAGGCTACAAGCAAGAAGACGTTGACAAATTTTTAGATATGATTATTAAGGATTATGAAACCTTCCATCAAGAAATTGAAGAACTGCAGCAGGAAAATCTGCAGCTGAAAAAACAGCTTGAAGAAGCCAGCAAAAAACAGCCTGTGCAATCTAACACAACAAACTTTGATATTTTAAAACGGCTGTCTAACTTAGAAAAACACGTTTTTGGCAGCAAGCTTTATGATTGATCATGCTTGAAAAAAATGGCGCTTGTAAATTGTAATCAGTTGTTATATAATAATTCATGTTCTTAACGTTCGGGTAATCGCTGCAGATCTTGAATCTGTAGAGGAAAGTCCATGCTCGCACGGTGCTGAGATGCCCGTAGTGTTCGTGCCTAGCGAAGTCATAAGCTAGGGCAGCCTTTAGAGGCTGACGGCAGGAAAAAAGCCTACGTCCTTCGGATATGGCTGAGTATCCTTGAAAGTGCCACAGTGACGAAGTCTCACTAGAAATGGTGAGAGTGGAACGCGGTAAACCCCTCGAGCGAGAAACCCAAATTTTGGTAGGGGAACCTTCTTAACGGAATTCAACGGAGAGAAGGACAGAATACTTTCTGTAGATAGATGATTGCCGCCTGAGTACGAGGTGATGAGCCGTTTGCAGTACGACGGAACAAAACATGGCTTACAGAACGTTAGACCACTTACATTTAAAATGATGAAAACAAGCTCTCCCGTATAAGGAGAGCTTTTATCTTGAAAAGAGAAAAGTTTTAAAAGACAGGGTGATACGATGAAGAAGTATACACTAATTGCAACGGCGCCGATGGGCATTGAAGCTGTTGTCGCAAAGGAAGTACGAGATTTAGGATACGAATGCAAGGTTGATAACGGGAAAGTTATTTTTGAAGGTGATGCACTTGCCATCTGCCGTGCGAACCTTTGGCTTAGAACAGCCGACCGCATAAAGGTTCAGGTTGCTTCTTTTAAAGCGAAAACATTTGATGAACTGTTTGAAAAAACGAAAGCGATTAACTGGCGCTCATTTATACCTGAAAACGGGAAATTCCCTGTCATCGGAAAATCGGTAAAATCAACACTTGCAAGCGTTCCCGACTGTCAGCGGATCGTCAAAAAAGCAATTGTCGAAAAGCTCAAGCTGCAGTCCGGCAAAGCCAATGATTGGATTGAAGAAACAGGTGCCGAGTATAAAGTCGAAATTTCTTTATTGAAAGATCAGGCTTTGATTACACTGGACTCATCAGGGACAGGCCTTCACAAACGAGGATACCGTGTCGATCAGGGCGGTGCGCCGATTAAAGAAACACTTGCTGCCGCTTTGGTGCAATTAACCAATTGGACGCCGGACCGCCCGTTTGTTGATCCTTTCTGCGGCTCCGGAACAATCGCGATAGAAGCGGCGCTAATCGGTCAAAACATCGCCCCGGGATTCAATCGCGATTTTGTTTCAGAGGATTGGGAATGGATCGGTAAAGATCTGTGGAACAAAGCGCGGCTTGAAGTCGAAGAGAAGGCAAATTATGACCAGCCGCTTACAATTTTCGCTAGCGACATAGACCACCGCATGGTTCAAATAGCAAAAGAAAATGCAGAGGAAGCAGGATTGGGAGATCTAATCCAGTTCAAACAGATGCAGGTCAAAGACTTTACCACAAATCTGGAGTTTGGCGTAATTGTCGGCAACCCGCCATATGGAGAGCGTCTCGGCGAGAAAAAAGCTGTTGAGCAGATGTACAAAGAAATGGGGAAGGCGTTCGAGCCGCTTGATACTTGGTCTGTGTATATGCTGACATCAAATGAAAACTTTGAGGAAGCATATGGCAGAAAAGCAACGAAGAAACGAAAACTCTTTAACGGGTTTATTAAAACAGATTATTATCAATATTGGTCAAAAGTAAGGCCGCAGCGAAAGAAAACAGAAAACGCATAAAAAGAAGACGCTCTGCATGCGTCTTCTTTCATCTTTCAGCCATATTCTATCGTTACCAACGGTGAGCTTTCGCGTTGCTTCTCAATATAATGTTGGTTTGGGACATTTCAGTGTGACCGTTTACTTGAGACTTAGAACGTTTAGGCCGCGTCCAATTGTGATGAAACAGTTCAGAATGCTGATCTAATCGGTTTCTATAACTCATGTCAACATCACTCCCTGATAGAATATTGTTGATAAGACGGATAATCCGGAGACGGAATATCAAGTGTAGTTTGTGCATGTTTCGGTGATAACATGCGGGAAGCATGTATATATAATGAAAAGTTCGCATACAATGATGATTATTTCCATCAGAGGTGATCTCATGCTGAACAGCGAACATTTTAATCTTATTCAAAGGGCGCTTGACGCAACAGCAAACGAGCTGAAGGAGCTCGGGACTGAATCGTCTCCGTCTGTGATTTCGCATGCGCAAATTGATTTAGAAAAAGCGGTAGAACATATTTATTCAACAGACCATCCTTTTTTATCGTCGCATGTGATCAATCGTAAGTAAACTGCAAAAAACTTGGCATTGCCAAGTTTTTTTATTGTATTCATCAGCGGAAAATGATATTATTGGTGGTCTGAATGTCGAATAGTTGGGGGTTGGAACTAGGTGACAACATCACGTTTGCCTTTTTCTTTAACGAAAACAAAGAATTTTTATGAAGAATTGAACAATTGGATTGGTGACGTGTTTTACGATATCCTTCCCGAAAAAGGGTTAGATCTTCGGGATGAGCAAGTATTTATGGCTTTTCAGCTGGAGCGGGCGTTTAAAGAGAAAAAAGTCATGTTCGCCGAAGCTGGAGTGGGAACGGGGAAAACGCTGGTTTATCTTCTTTTTGCAATCAGCTATGCAAGGTATGTCGGCAAACCCGCCATCATCGCTTGTGCAGATGAAACATTAATTGAACAGCTGGTGAAAAAAGAGGGCGATATTTCTAAGCTGGCTGAGCATCTTGATCTGAAAATTGATACAAGGCTGTCAAAATCACATGAGCAATATTTATGCTTGAAGAAGCTTGAAAAAACAATGCAGCGTTCTGATGATGATAAATGGCTGGATCTTTATGAGTCGTTACCGTCATTTGTCCACGAGTCACAGGCGATGCAGCGCTTTTATCCGTATGGCGACCGTAAGCAGTACGCAAATCTATCGAATGAAGAGTGGTCTGACGTAAGTTACGACTCGTTTCAGGACTGTCTGACTTGTGATATGAGACACAGATGCGGTCTGACGCTTTCCAGAGATTACTACCGCAAGTCAACGGACTTAATCATTTGTTCCCATGATTTTTATATGGAGCATGTATGGACGGAAGAATCACGCAAACGAGAGGGCCAGCTGCCGCTCTTGCCTGACCATAGTGCAGTTGTATTTGATGAGGGGCATTTGTTAGAGTTTGCTGCGCAAAAAGCGCTAACCTATAGAGTGAAGCAGTCTACTCTTGAATTGTTTTTAGAACGATTGCTGCAAAATGACATCAGAGAAGAGTTTGCAGAATTGATTGAAGATGCGCTTCACGCAAACGACGAATTTTTCTATGTTCTTTCTGAAGAATCAAAGGAAGTAGCCGGTTCACACCGTTTAGAAATAACAAATGACCAGCGTGTCAAAAAGGCGGCGGACGAGCTTTGCCGTTTACTTGATAAAATCGGTGAGGCACTTGTATTTGAGTCTGAAATGTATACGATTGATCAATACGAGTTGTCAGTAGTGGAAGAATATGTTGAACAAATGGCGTATTCATTATCTCTATATCAAAAGGATGCAATCAGCTGGCTGGAGAAAAAGGAAGCAGAATCAACCTTTGTCGTGATGCCGAGAACGGTAGCAGAAGTACTTGGCGAAAAAGTGTTTTCTAAGAAAATTCCTTATATCTTCTCGTCTGCTACGCTGTCAGAAGGCGGTTCGTTTGATTATATTGCCGACAGTCTTGGGATTCATGATTATTTGTCATTAACTGTTGATTCCCCTTATGATTATGACGAGCAAATGAGTATTAATCTGTACGCAAAAACAGATATGGCCGCTGAACAAAAAACGGCTGAAACGATTGAAACAATCAAACGTTACAAAGGAAGAACGCTGGTGCTTTTCCCTTCTTTTGAAGAATTAAACGAGTTTAAAGAGCTGTCGGCGGCATGGGAGCTGCCGTATCCAATTTTCTTCGAAGGTGATGAGGAAATCAGCAGCTTAGTAGAGAAATTCCAAGAGGAAGAGGAAACAGTACTTTGTTCAGTTCACTTATGGGAAGGACTCGATATTCCCGGTGACGCATTGAAGAATGTTACCATTTGGTCATTGCCTTTCCCGCCACACGATCCTGTATTTACAGCGAAGCGCAACGGAGCGAAAAAAGATCCGTTCGAAGAAGTTGATCTGCCATATATGTTGTTACGTGTACGGCAGGGCATCGGGCGCCTGATACGCTCGAATCAAGATAGCGGCTCGATTCACATTTACGCTGGCGGAGAAAATGAACGCATCATTGATGAGGTCAAAAAGGTCTTGCCTGTTGAACCGCACATGATGTAATGGAAAAAAGCTGACGATCGTTCGTCAGCTTTTTTTATTTGTCAGCGGGATAGCCAGCCGCCATCAACTGCTAAAATATGTCCATTTACATAATCTGAAGCACGTGATGCCAAAAAGACTGCAGTCCCCCCGATATCATCCGCTTGGCCCCAGCGGCCGGCAGGAATTCTCTTTAAAATGTCCTCATTTCGCTTTTCGTCATCCCGAATAGGCTTTGTATTCGCAGTAGAAATATAGCCTGGGGCGATTGCGTTGACCTGAATACCTGACGCTGCCCACTCGTTTGCAAATGATTTTGTCAAACCGGCAACAGCGTGTTTGCTCGCGGTGTAAGCCGGAACGAGGATGCCGCCTTGAAAAGACAGGAGAGAGGCAATATTAATAATCTTTCCATGACCTCTTTTCAGCATGTGCCTGCCAGCAAGCTGTGTCAGAATAAACAGGCTGTTTAGATTGACATTCAGTACGTGCTGCCAGTTCTCTTCTGAAAAATCTTCCGCTTTTTCCCGATGAATAATGCCGGCATTATTGACAAGGATGTCGATCTGCCTGTTTTCAAACAGCTCAGCTGCAGAATCCTTTATCGCTTCCGGCTTGCTCATGTCCAATGTAAAAGATGTAAATATCCGGCCTTCCTGTTCCACAAGCTGCTGTGTTTCAGATAGGCTGCTTGTATGTGATGTGCCGATAATATCAGCGCCAGCCCCGGCTAGGGCTTTGGCTATACCTTGACCGATCCCTGTTCCCGGGCCTGTCACCAGCGCTGTTTTTCCTTCTAATGAAAAGGCGTCATGTAGATAACCCATCTTATTTCAGCCCATCCATCGGAACGAGATCCATGTCCGTAAATGTGTAATTTTCTCCAGCCATCGCCCACACAAAGCTATAGTTTGATGTTCCTGCGCCAGAATGAATAGACCAGGCGGGAGAAAGGACAGCCTGCTCATTTCCAACAACAAGATGGCGTGTTTCGTCCGGCTGGCCCATGAAATGAAATACCTTTGAATCCTTTTCAAGATCCAGATAAAGATAAGCCTCCATCCGACGGTCATGAACGTGTGCTGGCATCGTATTCCAGTTGTTGTTTTGATCTAACATCGTTATTCCCATCATCAGCTGACAGCTTTTAATGCCATCCTGATGAATGACTTTGTACAGACTTCTGACATTAGACGCTGCATCATCACCAAGGCGGTCCGGTGTCAGTTCAGCTAGGGCGGCTTTTTGTGTCGGATAGCTTTTGTGGGCGCAAGCGGAGACGAAGTAAAACTTCGCTTTTTCACCGTTCAGGCTTGAAAATGATACATCCTGATTACCCATTCCGATATAGAGAAAATCCTTTGTTTGAAGCACATATTCATCATCGCCGACTCTAACGGCACCAGGCTGGCCGACATTAATAATCCCGATTTCACGCCGTTCCAAAAAGAAGTCTGTTTTTAGAAAATCACCTGCATCAAGCTTCAGTTCACTTTGCCCTGGAGCCGCTCCGCCGATGACAACCCGGTCTTCATGTGAGTAATACATCGTAAGTTTGTTTTCTGTAAATAAAGGATCCATTAAGAAATAACTGCGAAGCTCATCTGTTGTAAAGCGTTTTACTTGTTCAGGATGTACAGAATAACGATTTTCCATTATATTTCCCCCTTGGTTAGGATTTCAGCATCACTTGAATGAAAATATTTTGGTAACGGTTTCAAAGAAAATTTTAGGATAAATAGCGAAAAGAGTCAACGAAAAAATAATGAATGGACACATTATTAAAAAAACTCTTTCCAAATTTTAAAATTATGGTATTCTTTTGTTGTAACGGTTTTGAAATCGGTTTCAAATATAAGAGATACAGGAGCACTTGAATGAAAAAGAAAACAACAGGCCATACAACCATCAAAGATGTAGCTGAATGTGCAGGAGTTTCGAAATCGACAGTTTCCCGCTATATTAACGGAAAAATTGACGCGATTTCTCCTGAAAAAGTGAAAAACATTAAAAAGGCAATCGCAGAATTGAATTATCGGCCGAGTAAAATGGCACAAGGTTTGAAAATAAAAAAAAGCAAGTTAATCGGATTTGTTGTGGCTGACATTACAAATCCTTTTTCGGTCGCTGCTTTCAGGGGAGTCGAAGAGGTTTGTGATCAATATGGATACAGCATTATGGTGTGCAACACAGATAACAGTCCTGAAAAAGAGCGGGAAATGCTCTTAAAGCTAGAAGCCCATTCGGTTGAGGGCTTGATTTTAAACGCAACAGGGGAAAACAAGGATGTACTGCGCGCTTTTGCTGAACAGCAAATTCCAACAATCTTAATTGACCGGAAACTGCCGGATCTGAAACTGGATACCGTAACGACTGACAACAGATGGATCACAAAAGAGATTCTTCAGAAGGTTTACAGCAAAGGGTATACTGATGTCGCGCTGTTTACCGAACCGATTTCCTCTATCAGCCCTCGTGCAGAAAGAGCAGCTGTGTATCAGGAAATGGCTTCGGTTCATAATGTGAACGGGCTTGTCAGATTGCATGAAATTGACGTAAAGGACAAGGAGCAGCTTAAGGCGGCGCTTCGTTCTTTTCACAAGGAAATGCCGGAGCAAAAAAAAGCGATTCTGGCTTTGAATGGCTTGATTATGCTGAAAATCATCAGCTGTATGGAAGAGCTTGGCCTGCGCATCCCTCAAGATATAGGGATTGCAGGATTCGATGATACAGAATGGTATAAACTGATCGGTCCAGGTATTACAACGATCGCCCAGCCGTCACATGATATGGGCAGGACGGCGATGGAACGTGTATTAAAAAGGATTGAAGGTGACAAAGGAGCGCCTCAAACCATTGAATTAGAGGCAAAAGTCATCATGAGAAAGTCACTTTAATCCTAGGTGCCCTCAACTAAGAGGAGGTTGGGAAGAGATGAAGCTTGATGCGGTGACATTCGGGGAATCAATGGCCATGTTTTATGCAAATGAGTATGGAGGCCTTCATGAAGTATCCACTTTTTCTAAAGGGCTTGCCGGAGCAGAAAGCAATGTCGCCTGCGGCCTTGCCAGACTCGGATTTCGAATGGGATGGATGAGCAAGGTCGGCAATGATCAGCTCGGAACGTTTATTGTACAGGAACTTAAAAAAGAGGGAGTGGATGTGTCCCGCGTGATCCGCTCGCAGGACGAAAATCCCACCGGGCTGCTGCTGAAGTCAAAAGTGAAAGAAGGCGACCCGCAAGTTACCTACTATAGGAAAAACTCAGCTGCAAGCACATTAACTTCAGCTGAATATCCGAGAGATTATTTTCAATGCGCAGGCCATTTGCATGTGACAGGCATTCCGCCTGCTTTATCAGCCGAGATGAAAGACTTCACGTATCATGTCATGAACGACATGAGAAACGCAGGGAAGACCATTTCATTCGACCCTAATGTAAGACCTTCGCTTTGGCCTGATCAAGCAACAATGGTACACACAATCAATGATCTGGCTGGGCTTGCAGACTGGTTTTTCCCGGGTATCGCAGAGGGAGAGCTATTGACCGGAGAAAAAACACCTGAAGGCATTGCCGACTATTATTTGAAAAAAGGTGCCAGCTTTGTTGCTATTAAACTTGGAAAAGAAGGCGCTTACTTTAAAACGGGGACAAGTGAAGGATTTCTAGAAGGCTGCCGGGTCGACCGGGTGGTTGATACGGTCGGCGCCGGAGACGGATTTGCAGTCGGTGTAATCAGCGGTATCCTAGACGGTTTGTCGTACAAGGATGCGGTGCAAAGGGGAAATGCGATTGGCGCTTTGCAAGTGCAGGCACCGGGGGATATGGACGGTTTGCCGACCAGGGAGAAATTAGCTTCTTTTTTATCTGCTCAAAGAACGGTTCACCAAAAGAAAGGGGATTATTAATATGGAGTCCAAAGTCGTTGAAAACCGTCTGAAAGAAGCAAAGCTGATTGCAGTCATTCGTTCAAAGGATAAGCAGGAGGCCTGTCAGCAGATTGAGAGTTTATTAGATAAAGGGATTCGTGCAGTTGAAGTGACGTATACGACCCCCGAGGCATCAGATATTATCGAATCCTTCCGTAATAGGGAAGATATTTTAATTGGCGCGGGCACGGTCATCACCGCGCAGCAAGCTGGGGAAGCTGCTGAGGCTGGCGCGCAGTTTATTGTCAGTCCGGGTTTTTCAGCTGATCTTGCTGAACATCTATCTTTTGTAAAGACACATTATATCCCCGGCGTCTTGACTCCGAGCGAAATTATGGAAGCGTTGACATTCGGGTTCACGACATTAAAGCTGTTCCCAAGCGGTGTGTTTGGCATTCCGTTTATGAAAAATTTAGCGGGTCCTTTCCCGCAGGTGACCTTTATTCCGACAGGCGGGATACATCCGTCTGAAGTGCCTGATTGGCTTAGAGCCGGAGCTGGCGCCGTCGGAGTCGGCAGCCAGTTGGGCAGCTGTTCAAAAGAGGATTTGCAGGCTGTTTTCCAAGTGTAAGTGGAATTGTTTTTTCATAACCGGAGGATGGGAGAATCCACAATATGAAAATCAAGGCGACAATTGAACGGGTACCTGGCGGAATGATGATTATTCCGCTATTTCTTGGAGCGGCGCTCAACACGTTTGCGCCTGGAACAGCGGAGTTCTTTGGAGGGTTTACGGGTGCTTTGATTACCGGAACGCTGCCGATACTGGGTGTTTTTATCTTTTGCGTAGGAGCAACGATTGATTTTCGTTCTTCAGGCTATATCGCAAGAAAAGGAATCACGTTATTATTGGGGAAGATCGGATTTGCGGCGCTGCTCGGCGTGATCGCAGCGCAATTTATACCTGACGAAGGCATACAATCCGGCTTTTTTGCAGGCCTTTCTGTTTTAGCAATTGTCGCGGTAATGAATGAAACGAACGGCGGACTGTATTTAGCGCTCATGAACCATATGGGAAGAAAAGAGGATGCGGGCGCTTTCGCCTTTATCAGTACAGAATCTGGTCCTTTTATGACCATGGTGACGTTTGGTGTGACGGGACTTGCCGCATTCCCATGGGAAACGCTGGCAGCGACAGTCATCCCGTTTTTACTTGGATGTATACTTGGAAATCTGGATCATGATCTCAGAGACTTATTCAGCAAGGTTGTGCCGGCGATCATTCCATTTTTCGCCTTTTCGCTCGGCAATACCTTGAATTTTGGAATGCTGATCCAATCAGGGCTGCTCGGCATTTTTATCGGAGTTTCTGTCGTCATTTTATCGGGCAGTTCTTTGTTTTTGCTTGATCGTTTTATTGCGCGGGGAGATGGTGTCGCGGGAGTGGCCGCTTCTTCTACGGCAGGGGCGGCTGTAGCCGTGCCATATGCATTAGCGGAAGCGAATGCCTCATTTGCGCCAGTTGCTGAGTCGGCAACTGCAATTATCGCGACAAGCGTTATTGTCACCTCGCTCTTAACCCCGCTGGCAACAGTGTGGGTAGATAAAAAAATCAAGCAGAAAAAGCGGAGAACACCTCCGCCAAAAAATCAAATGACGATCAACTGAATAAAAAGGCTGCCATAAAAACATACCGGCAGCCTTTTATACAAACAATTTGACTTTCATACCCCCTTCCATTAGCCTGTAATGGAACGGCTAGAATAGGGAGGGAATGGATATGGAGATACATACATATGAAAAAGAATTTTTTGATCTATTAAAAAGAATCTCACATTACAGCGAAGCAGTTGCGTTAATGCACTGGGACTCCAGAACAGGCGCGCCGAAAAACGGCTCAGGAGATCGTGCCGAAAGTATCGGCCAGCTTTCAACAGATATATTCAATATCCAAACATCAGATCGAATGAAGGAGCTTATCGATGTCCTGTATGAACGATTTGATGACTTGTCGGAAGATACGAAAAAAGCAGTGGAACTGGCGAAAAAAGAGTATGAAGAGAATAAGAAAATCCCTGAGGCTGAATACAAAGAATACGTGATTCTGTGTTCAAAGGCAGAAACAGCGTGGGAGGAAGCGAAAGGAAAATCTGATTTCAGCTTGTTTTCTCCTTATTTAGAACAGCTGATTGAATTCAATAAACGTTTTATTACGTATTGGGGATATCAAGAGCATCCTTATGATGCATTGCTTGATTTGTTTGAGCCCGGCGTCACGGTAAAGGTGCTTGATCAGCTGTTTACTGAGCTGAAGGAAGCGATTATCCCTCTTGTTAAACAGGTGACAGCTTCCGGAAATAAACCAGATACAAGCTTTATTACAAAAGCGTTCCCGAAAGAAAAGCAAAAAGAGCTCAGTCTGTATTTTTTACAGGAGCTTGGCTACGATTTTGATGGCGGAAGACTTGATGAAACCGTTCATCCGTTTGCAACTACGCTGAATCGGGGAGACGTTCGGGTCACGACAAGATATGATGAAAAAGATTTCCGGACGGCGATCTTTGGCACCATTCATGAGTGCGGGCACGCGATATACGAGCAAAATATTGATGAAGCACTCAGTGGCACGAATTTGTCAGACGGCGCATCAATGGGAATTCATGAATCGCAATCATTATTTTACGAGAATTTTATCGGCCGCAACAAGCATTTTTGGACACCGTACTATCAGAAGATTCAAGAAGCATCACCTGAACAGTTCAAGGACATCTCCCTGGATGATTTTGTCCGGGCAATCAATGAATCAAAACCTTCATTTATCAGGGTCGAAGCGGATGAATTGACGTATCCTCTTCATATCATCATCCGTTATGAAATTGAAAAAGCGATTTTCAGCAATGAAGTGTCTGTGGAAGATCTGCCGTCGCTTTGGAATCAAAAATACCAGGATTATTTAGGGATTACACCGCAGACCGACGCAGAGGGGATTTTACAGGACGTCCATTGGGCAGGGGGAGATTTCGGCTACTTCCCATCCTATGCGCTCGGCTACATGTATGCGGCTCAGCTGAAACAAAAAATGCTTGAGGATCTCCCTGAATTTGACGCTCTCTTGGAAAGAGGAGAGTTCCATCCGATAAAGCAATGGCTGACGGAAAAGGTGCACATTCACGGAAAACGGAAAAAGCCGTTAGACATTATTAAAGATGCAACAGGAGAAGAGCTGAATGTTCGCTATTTAATTGATTATTTATCAAACAAATATTCAAATCTCTATCTGTCATAATCAAAAGCCTGGCGGCGCGGTCGTCAGGCTCTTTTATATCGTATACCCTTGAAATACGAATGATATCTAAAAAAACAAAAATAAAGTTCGGGAATTTTTATTTTCAGCCTATGCAAGAGATTAGAATCTTGATATAATTTATTACAATATAATAGGAACACTCATATAATCGCGTGGATATGGCACGCAAGTTTCTACCGGGCACCGTAAATGTCCGACTATGGGTGAGCAATGGAACCGCACGTGTACGGTTTTTTGTGATATCAGCATTGCTTGCTCTTTATTTGAGCGGGCAATGCTTTTTTTATTCTCATAACGGAGGTAAGACAAGATGGAAGCACTGAAACGGAAAATAGAGGAAGAAGGCGTCGTATTATCTGATCAGGTATTGAAAGTGGATTCTTTTTTGAATCACCAAATTGATCCGCTGCTTATGCAGAGAGTTGGTGACGAATTTGCGTCCAGGTTTGCAAAAGACGGTATTACCAAAATTGTGACAATCGAATCATCAGGTATTGCTCCCGCTGTAATGACGGGCTTGAAGCTGGGTGTGCCAGTTGTCTTCGCGAGAAAGCATAAATCGTTAACACTCACCGACAACTTGCTGACAGCGTCTGTTTATTCCTTTACGAAGCAAACAGAAAGCCAAATCGCAGTGTCTGGGACCCACCTGTCGGAACAGGATCATGTGCTGATTATCGATGATTTTTTGGCAAATGGACAGGCAGCGCACGGGCTTGTGTCGATTGTGAAGCAAGCGGGAGCTTCTATCGCGGGAATTGGCATTGTTATTGAAAAGTCATTTCAGCCGGGAAGAGAAGAACTTGTAAAACTGGGCTACCGAGTGGAATCTTTGGCAAGAATTCAGTCTTTAGAAGAAGGAAAAGTGTCCTTCGTACAGGAGGTTCATTCATGAGAAATGGATTCGGCAAAACGCTGTCTTTAGGGATTCAGCATGTTCTCGCCATGTATGCCGGCGCCATTGTCGTTCCTCTGATTGTCGGAAAAGCAATGGGACTGACCGTCGAGCAGCTGACTTACTTAGTATCAATTGATATTTTTATGTGCGGTGTGGCTACACTTCTGCAAGTGTGGAGCAACCGATTTTTTGGGATCGGGCTTCCGGTAGTGCTTGGATGTACCTTTACAGCTGTATCGCCAATGATTGCGATTGGATCTGAATATGGGGTTTCAACAGTTTACGGCAGCATTATCGCTTCAGGCATTCTTGTCATTCTTATTTCATTTTTCTTTGGAAAGCTCGTATCGTTTTTTCCGCCGGTCGTGACAGGCTCTGTTGTTACGATTATCGGTATTACACTGATGCCGGTTGCCATGAATAACATGGCCGGCGGAGAAGGAAGTGCAGATTTCGGAGATCTCTCCAACCTTGTTCTTGCTTTTACAGTGTTGAGTATCATTGTGCTTCTGTACCGTTTTACAAAAGGCTTTATCAAGTCCGTCTCGATTTTGATCGGTATTTTGATTGGCACCTTCATCGCTTATTTTATGGGGAAAGTTCAATTTGATAATGTTTCGGACGCGGCAGTTGTTCAAATGATTCAGCCATTTTACTTCGGCGCGCCGTCTTTTCATGCAGCGCCTATCATTACGATGTCCATCGTTGCAATTGTCAGCCTTGTGGAGTCAACTGGTGTTTACTTTGCTTTAGGTGACCTGACAAACCGCCGTTTGACAGAGAAAGATTTGTCTAAAGGCTATCGAGCTGAAGGACTGGCTGTGCTTCTGGGAGGTATTTTTAATGCTTTTCCTTACACGGCATTCTCTCAAAATGTCGGGCTTGTTCAGCTCACAGGGATCAAAAAAAATGCCGTCATTGTGGTCACAGGTGTGATCCTAATGGCATTTGGGCTGTTTCCAAAGATCGCTGCTTTCACGACCATTATTCCATCCGCTGTTTTGGGCGGTGCAATGGTGGCGATGTTTGGAATGGTGATTGCTTACGGAATTAAAATGCTCAGCCGCATTGATTTTGCGAAACAGGAAAATCTGCTGATTGTTGCTTGCTCAGTGGGATTGGGGCTCGGTGTGACCGTTGTGCCGGATATTTTCAAACAGCTTCCGAGTGCCTTAACGCTGCTTACAACGAATGGCATTGTGGCGGGCAGCTTTACTGCAGTCGTCTTAAATATTGTATATAACGTTTTTTCTAAAGCTAAAAAAACAGAACAAGAAGCTGACCTCGCTGAACAAAAAACAGCAGTCTAACTCCGCCGCGGCGGAGTTTTTTTGCATATAAAAAAGATCGTTGCGGCACAATGTATGCAAAGAGGTGATTGCATGGCGTTTATTTTATCCATTGGCACAAGTCTTCCTGTATATGATGTAAATCAAGAGAAAGCGGCTGAGTTCGCCCGCTATATGTTTCAGCATTCTTTTAAGGATATTGACCGGCTGTTATCCTCCTTTAAAAACGGGCAAATCTATTCGAGACAGTTTGTTAAGCCGATTGAATGGTATAAAGAGGGGCACAGCTTTGAAGAAAAAAATCAAATATACATAGAAGAAACACTTAAACACAGCAGAGCGGCTGTTCGTGAGTGCCTCTCTCATCCGGAATTTTTTCAAGAAGCCATTCCTTATGAGAAAGTGGAAGCTGTTTTTTTCGTCTCCAGTACAGGTCTTTCCACACCGAGTATCGAGGCGCGGCTTATGAATGAACTTCCGTTTTCTCCATATACGAAGCGGATTCCGATTTGGGGGCTTGGCTGTGCAGGAGGAGCCAGCGGACTTGCGCGTGCAGCCGAATATTGCAAAGCGTATCCTGAGGCTTTTGTGCTTGTCATTGCTGCCGAGCTGTGCAGCCTGACATTCCAGCCGGAAGATAAAACAAAAAGCAATCTGATCGGCACCTCGCTTTTTGGTGACGGCATTGCCGCAGCTTTATTATGCGGAGAGAAGGCGGACCACAGGATGTCAAAGCTGAAGCTTGCGCCGAAGATAATGGACGCCCAATCTGTTTTGATGAAACAATCAGAAGATGTCATGGGCTGGGACTTTACCGATCAAGGATTCAAAGTCATTTTCTCACGAGACATTCCGACCTTGGTGGAAAAATGGCTCAAAACAAATGTACAGATTTTTTTGGACAAACATAAGCTGTCATTCCATGATATCAGTGTTTTTTTGGCTCATCCAGGCGGAAAAAAAGTGATCGATGCATACATCAAAAGTCTCGGGCTGTCGTCAGAAAAGCTTTCATCTGCGCAAAGCATTTTGCAAAAGCACGGAAATATGTCTTCAGCCACAATCTTGTATGTGATCAAAGACCATCTGCAGAACGGACATAAAAAGGAAGCTGAACGAGGACTGATTGGCGCATTAGGGCCGGGTTTCTCATCAGAGTTGCTGTTATTCAGCTGGGAAAAGGGGGCTTGACTCATGTTTTGGTTGTTGATCGCCATTCTCATTGTTCAAAGAGCAGCAGAAATGGCAGTGGCCAGGCAAAACGAACAAAAGGTAAAGAAGCAAGGAGCAATTGAATTTGGCGAGAGCCACTATCCGTATATCATTACGATGCATATCCTTTTTTTCCTGTCCTTAATTGCCGAGGTGCTGCTGATGAATAAACAGCCGTCCAGCTGGTGGCTCGGTATCGCTGCAGTTATTTTAAGCGTACAGATCGTACGGTATTGGGCGCTTTGTTCCTTAGGGGCATATTGGAATACGAAAATCCTTGTTGTTCCAGGTGTAGAGCTTGTAAAAAAAGGTCCATATAAATGGATGAAACATCCAAACTATGCCGTTGTTATACTCGAAATTTTGCTGATTCCGCTGCTTTATCAAGCATACGTCACCATGTGTCTGTTTTCCATTTTCAATGCCGTGTTGTTAAGCGTCAGAATTCGCGCAGAAGACAAAGCATTACAGGAATACAGCGTAAATAGCGATTGAAAATCATTCTCAACCATGTTAAAATGAATTTGAAAAAGATTCTCAATCAGGATGGTGAAGCAAATGACAATGCTGTTTTTGCTTGGAGCGGTTTGTACATATAGTGTATTAATTGGTTTTGTATTAAAAGGAATCTCTAATAAATCTGTTTGATGAATCTGGAACTTGTAAAAGTTGCAGATTTTCTTTTATAGAAGCTGCCGTAATGGCGGCTTTTTTCTATTCTCCTAAAGAAATTTGGTTTATTCTTGTGTAAAATGAAAAGGGAATGAATTCAGATCTTTCCGAAAAAGGTTCACAATTGAAACGGCACAAAGGGGTTCAGACTTATGACAGATCAAAACAGAAAAGAGCTTTTGCATAAAACCGGGGAACTTTATAAGCAATTTATTGAGAATCAAGATGAACAAAGGGCTGCTAAACTGGCTGCGGTCGTGAAAAAAGCGGCTGATGAAGAGGTTTATATCGCGTTTACCGGGCATTATTCAGCGGGAAAATCGTCACTGCTGAACTGCCTGTTAATGGAGAATATTTTGCCGACAAGCCCGATTCCGACAAGCGCTAACCTTGTTGTGATCAGAAACGGGGAAAAGCGAGTTCGGCTTCATACAACAGATGGAGCGTGTGCTGAGCTGGAAGGGGCTTACCAGAAAGACAAGGTGCAGCAATATTGTAAAGACGGGGAACAGATTGAAAGCGTCGAAATTTTTGACAGGTATACTGAGATCGATTCCGGGGTTGCGTATATTGATACACCAGGGATAGATTCAACTGATGATGCGCATTTTCTATCGGCTGCTTCTATTCTTCACCAGGCGGATGCGCTGTTTTACGTCGTTCACTATAATCACGTGCATTCTGAGGAAAATGTAAAGTTTCTCAGGTCAATAAAAGAAAGCATTCCGAATGTGTATTTTATCGTCAATCAAATTGACCGCCATGATGAGACGGAGACGAAATTTGGAGACTATAAAGCGCAGGTAGAGGAGATGCTTTGCAATGAAGGGATTTCAAAGGAAGCGCTCTATTTTACGTCAGTAACAGAACCGGACCACCCGTTCAATCAGATGGGGGCCCTGAGAGAAGAGTTAAGAAGAATAGAACAGCAATCAAAAAGCAATATGCAGGCTTTAACCGAACAAAAAGTCCGTAATCTGCTAAAGGAACATACGGAAATGCTGAAGAAAGACGAAACAGGCGCTCCGAGTTTCGCTGAACAGCTTAATATCCAAACTGGACTGGTCCAATCGCTGCGTGATCAATTGGATGAGGCCGAAAAACAAACGACTGAGGCAGAGAAGAGGATGCAGGAAGAAATCAATCGTATTTTAAAAAACGCCAACCTGACGCCTTTTGAAATGCGTGAATTGGCGGCTGCATTTTTAGAATCACAAGAGCCTTCCTTTAAAACCGGCTTTTTCTTTTCTAAAGCGAAAACTGCACAGGAAAGAGATAAAAGGCGGAATGCTTTTTTCTCTGATGTGGCAAAACGAACAGAGGCCGAAGCGGATTGGCATATGATAGACACGCTTCATAAACTCGCCAAGGCATTTGATGTCTATACCGCTGAAAGTGAAAAGCTGATTCAGGCCTATCGCACACCGCTTGATATAAGCATCATTGAACGCGCGGTCAAGTATGGTGCAGCCTTTTCTTCTGAATATGTATTGCAATATACAAAAGATTTGGCAGAGCTCATCCGGAAAGAGGCGAAAAGAGAAGCCGCAGACATCATAAAGGTGCTCTCCGCTATGGTGAAAGAGCGTGTTTCCAAAGACGTGCAAACGATTAACGACCGGCTCGTCCAAGAATCAGAAAAACTTGTCTTTCTTCAAGAACAGGCGCGTTTAGAGAATCATGCCCGAGAGAAAACCGATCGCCTGTGGGCCATTTGGGAAGAAGAGTCCGCATGCCCAATGCATATAGACACAGAATGGTTTAAATCGAAGAAAACAAGAGTGGCGGCTCCAGAGCAGAAACAAGGCCAAAGCCAGCTGACGGCGCAGCCGATGCCGAAATCAGAAATCAAAATGGAACAAGAAATGCCGCTTCAAGACCAAATCAAACGCTTTTACACTTTGTCTGACCTTTTAGGCGAATGCAGCATGTTGTTAAAGCAAACTTCAGCGTTTCGTGAAAGGGTGAAAAGGCTTGAGGAACGGAAATTTACACTCGCTCTTTTTGGAGGCTTCAGCTCGGGGAAATCATCATTTGCCAATGCGCTTGTCGGCGAAAGAGTGTTGCCATCCTCACCAACGCCAACCACAGCGACAATTAACAAGATCACAATGCCAATCAATGGCAACTTAAACAAAACAGCGGATGTAGTGTTTAAGACAGAGGATGACATAACGGCTGAAATTTTGCAGCTCACCGGAATACCAAAGGAGCCGGCAGGCCGTTCCTTCACAGAGAAGTGGGAAAAGGCAGTCAAAAAAAACAGGCTGCAGGAAGAACACGTGAAATTGATCAGCAATTTCCTGCTTGCATATGAGAAGTATCATCAGTATATACAGGAACAGAAGAAATTAACGATTCCGCTATCTGAATTAAAGCCGTATGTAGCAGAGGAAACAACGGCCTGTGCTGTGAAAGAGGTAACGGTCTACTATACATGCTCGCTCACTGAAAAAGGGATTACGATCGTTGATACACCCGGCGCGAGCAGCATGAATAAACGGCATACAGAACTGGCATTCCAATATATCAAAGATGCTGATGCATTTTTTTATATGACTTATTATCAGCACTCTTTTTCAAAAGGAGACCGTTCATTTTTGAGAAAGCTTGGACTTGTGAAAGAATCGCTCAGCATGGATAAAATGTTTTTTATTATTAATGCTGCAGACCTTGCAAAAGATAAAACAGAGCTCGAAACAGTGACCGATTATGTCAGCGCAGAGCTTGTAAAAGAAGGGGTTTATGAGCCGCAGCTCTTTACCGTATCAAGTAAGGAGGAACTGGTGGGAAAACCGGAGTCATTTTATAATCAGTTCTCGAAAGTAAGAAAACACTTAGACCGGTTTATCGAAGTGGATGTAAAAAAAGCGTCAGCAGCGCAGCTCAGTTCGGAGGCAGACAAACTATGCGAAACTGTTTTTCAGCTTCACCAATCCCAGCATCAGTCCCGAGAAGAGAAGGAAGCGCAGAAACAGCGCCTTATGCTGTCATTTGAGCGGACAGCGGCCGATATCGAGAAACGGCGGAACTCAGAAACCATCATTGAAAAAGTAAAAAAAGATACAAGAGAGCAACTATATCACATTACACAGCGATTATCATATTTTGCAAATGATTTATTAAAATCGGCATTTCATCCCGGGCTGCAAAACGGGGATTGGAAAAAGAACGTCAGTAAGGCGATGACAACAGCCTTACATGAATATCAATTTGAATATATTCAGGAAATCAAAACGCTTGATGTTCGCATGAGCGGTTTCATCGAACGGCATATCAATGAAGAATGGCTGGATCAATTTCAAAAAACATTAAACGAGGACGGCTATTTTTCCGTTTATGAGGGTGATCAGCATTCGAACGGCATACAGTTGAAGGAAGTTGAACCGGAAATAGAAGAACGTGCTTTTGAGCAGGAACTAAAAGAGGTCAAATCACCGAAGCAGTTTTTCGAGCAGAAAGGAAAATCGGCCTTTATCGAAGCTGTACGGATGAAACTTACGAAAATCACAGAGGCATGGATAAAAAATGAAGAAGAAAGCCTGATCTCTCATTACACTGCTCACCTCAGACGCTTACAGGAAGATATGGGTGAAAAAGCAATCGCGCAAATAACAGATCAAAAAGAGACATATTTAAGAGGATATGCGGAAGGGGAACATGCGAAAGAGATTAAAATGGCGTACCAGGCGTGCATCTCCTGGAAAAATTCAGACAATACAATAAAAATGTAAAATTCAGTTGGCTTGTATTTCAAGTCATGATAGACTAAATAGAAAAAAGCGAGATGAACGATTAATGTCAGAGGTACATAAAGCAATTTCAGCACATTCATCAAAACAGCACGAGCATATCAAAGCATTTATGCGTCTTGAAAATATGCGTGAATTGGCGATTGAAGAAGCTGTTGCTAAATGCAAAAACGATGAGCCTTATACTACAGATGCAATTAATGAAATTACCGAGCAAATGAATCAGCTCGCTAAAAAAGGCATCGTCCCGACAAGACGGCTTGTATCAAAAGAAATGGTCAGAGAATACGTAAGCCGCATGTAAGCTGGATGATCCTGTCGCGAGTGAACCTCCTGCCGGAAGCATATACTATATGCATCCGACGTAAGGGGGGATTCATGTTGGGCAGAACAAAGCTCGGAAACAGAAATGCACAGGCGAATAACAATGCCAAAAAGAAAAACGGATTTCAAACCCATTTTGACTCTTACGCAGGACGCGAAGCTGAAAAGCTGATCGCCAGCAACAAAAGACACAACGATTGATAAATATCCAAACAGTATCTCTCATTAAAGAGATACTGTTTTTTATTTTTGGGCTGCTTTATGATAAAATAGAAGGAATGAAAGAAAAGGGAGTTAATTGATGAATAATAATAAACTATTGCTGGTTGACGGCATGGCTCTTTTATTCCGGGCCTTTTTTGCCACGGCCGTACATCGCAACTTTATGATAAATGACAGCGGGGTGCCGACGAACGGCGTCAACGGCTTTTTAAAGCATTTGATTACAGCTGTGGAAACATTCCAGCCGACACACGTCGTCTGCTGCTGGGACATGGGGAGCAAAACGTACCGAAATGACTTGTTCCAAGATTATAAGGCCAACCGCAGCGCGCCGCCTGTGGAGCTGATTCCGCAGTTTGATTTGGCAAAGGAAGCAGCCGCAGAGCTTGGAATCATGAATATTGGCTTTGCCGGCTATGAAGCGGATGACTGTATCGGTACTCTTGCCGATTTATTTGCGAATGAAGCGGACATTACGGTCGTAACAGGGGACAGAGATTTACTTCAGCTGTTAACGGATAAAGTAAGCGTTGCTTTGCTTCAAAAAGGAATCGGAAATTATAAAGTCTATACAAAAGAGACTTTTTATGAAGAAACAGGCGTAATGCCGAAGGCTTTGATTGATATTAAAGCGCTTATGGGAGATTCCAGTGATAACTATCCCGGAGTCAAAGGGATTGGAGAAAAAACAGCCTACAAACTGATTCGTGAATACGAAACGATTGACCGTTTATTGGAAAATCTTTCTCTTCTTCCAAAAGGACAGCAGGGAAAAATTCAGCAAGGTTTAAGCGATTTGGAGATGTCGAGGAAGCTTGCGGAAATCCATTGCTCAGTGCCGCTGGCCTGCACACTGAAAGACGCTTTATTTACTTTGCAAATGGAGCAGGCGGCTGACATGCTTCGCCGCCACCAAATTAAAGGAATTGAGCGTATGCTTGAAAAGCTGAACGCTAGAGAGATCGTTTAGATCCTCTCTAGCGTTTTGTATTGCTTTTTTTTGCTCTCTCCTCAAGCTCTGTTTTAGGGTCATTATGTGTATTGCCTTCCAGGTCGCCTTGCGGAGTAACACCGCCGGTCAGCCGGCCTTTATCTTTCTTTTTCATGTTAGTTCACCTCGCCATTAGGATGAACCAATGATCAAGATTTAATTCTTTTCATTCAGCCGAATCGCTTCTTTTGCCAGAAGATCGGCTTTTTGGTTTTGCTTGCCCGGTATCCATTTGATGAAAAAAAGAGGGAATGCCGCTTTTAATCGGATGATCTCTTCTACAAACGGTTGAAACGTTATATTTTTAACCATTTCAAGCTCAGTGGCGCGTTCCACAATATCTGAATCGGTTCGAAAGGAAACTGATTGATACCCGCGCGTTGCACATAGCTTCATCCCTTCAATTAATGCAAGAAATTCCGCTTCCTGGTTTGTATGCACTCCGATTGGAATAGAGAAGGATTCTGCTGTTCCCTCATGTTTGATAAAAATGCCGATACCGGAAGGCCCGGGATTACCAGCGCTTGCGCCGTCTACGTATATTTCTGTAGGCATTATGAACTCCTTTCATCTTTAGGTATCATTTTTTTGGCTGCATAAGCATAAGGCAATGAAATCAAAGATACCGCAAACTTAATCAAATATGTAGAAATAAAAATATGAAGCCACACGCCTGCCGGATAAATGCCGAGAAAGGCGACTGCAGTGAATATGAATGTATCAAACAGCTGGCTGACTGCTGTACTGCCGCCGTTTCTGAGCCATAAAAGCCGATCAGAAGGAAATATCCTTCTAATTGCCGAATATACATAAACATCCAGCGTTTGGCTGAAGATAAAGGCAAGCAGACTTCCTAACGCAACTCGCGGAAGGAATCCGAAGATCGTTTCCAGCGCTGTTTGTGATATGTCGCTGGAAGCCGGTTCGAAAAGCAGCACACCCTGCATGACAAATGTCAGCGTCAGGAGCGTTGAGAATCCGAGCCATACCGCTTTTCTGGCTTCAGCTGGTCCGTATTTTTCATTCAGCACATCTGTCGCAAAAAAGATTGTGCCATACATCACATTCCCGAGTGTCGCTGTTAAGCCAAACAGTTCGACTGTTTTGACGACTTGGAGGTTGGCGCAGACTGTCGCAAAACCGATCCAAACAAACAGTCCCATTTTGCCAAATCCTTTATAAAATAAAAGAACAATGATAAAATGAATGATCGCAAAAAAGATCCAAAACGAATTATTAAACAAGATGAAAAAGCTTCCTTTCCGGGGTAAGATTGGTTTGATTATAGCATAAGCCCGACAACTAATGAATGGTAAGGTGATTGTAATGAAGCTCAGACCGCATTTGAAAATAGAAGCAAAAGGAACAGGATCCGTCTCATTTTTTAGCGAAGACTGGCTGACAGCACAGCAGGCACGTATGCTCGCCAGAGAACTTGGACGTTTTCCATACATGAAAGAGCTAGAGTTCGAAGACGAGAAAGGCGGCAGCTGGACGCTGAAGGAATTGGAAAAGCTGACAGAGGAGCTTGCTCAAGAGCCTGATGACATTACTGTTTATTTTGACGGCAGTTTCGATAAGGAGAGCGAACTGGCCGGTCTCGGGATCGTCATCTATTATTCACTGGGAGGAACCCGGCATCGCTTGAGAAAAAATAAAAGCTTCCGGCTGAAAACCAATAATGAAGCTGAATACGCAGCGCTTTATGAAGCAATAAGAGAAGTAAGAGAGCTTGGGGCAAGCAGAAATTCAATTACAATCAAAGGGGACTCGCTTGTTGTGCTGAATCAGCTTGACGGCAGCTGGCCTTGTTATGATCCATCTCATAATGAATGGCTGGACAAAATAGAAGCACTCCTTGAATCGCTGAAGCTTACTCCAACCTACGAAACAATACAACGGAAAGACAATCAGGAAGCTGACGGCCTCGCTAAAAAAATTCTATCCCATCAATTCGTAGAAAGCCACACGAAATTAGACCGTAACGGAGATGACGATATTGGATAAGAAAATGATCTTTAAAGAACTGACAGAACTGCACGATGAATATTGCAAGGACTGTTTTATTAAGAAGCAGTTTCGCAAAGAATTTGGCAAAACTTATGCGCATTCATTTTGTATCAATAAATGTACGGTTGGTGAAAAGCTGAAACAATACGGAGATGTCTTAACCAATCACTAAAAATAAAAACCGCAGAAGCTGCGGTTTTTATTCTTTGAATTCATCCAGCTGATGCTCGCTGTCATCTAGCAGCTGCTGTTGCTGCTTTACAAATTCAGGATCATCGAGAGCTGCCAGCTCTTCAGATTGTGACAGTTCTCTAGCATCCTCAATGGCTTGGTATGCAGAGTCGACTAATGTTTTGCTTTGGCCTCTCGTCGCGGCTCCTGTTGTTTTCTGCGCTGTTTCCACCGCTAGTTCCAGCTGCCGCTTATCCGTAAAGCCAGTCTGATCCTCATTATGAAATTCTGAAGTCACAAAAAACACCTCCGCCATTATTTTGCAGAGTTTTTTTGAAATTTATGTACCAAAATAGAAAAGAAAATAAAAATAAGCCGATATAACTATTGAACCAGAATAAATAGGACCGTTTTACTATTTGAGGTATCTTGATAGAGAAGGGGAACGCAGCTATGGATGATAAAGACTTGAAGTTGATCCTTCACAAAACATTTATAGAAATATACAGTGATTTAGAAGAACTGGCGGATATCGCGAAAAAAGGAAAACCATCAATGGAAAAGTATGTTGAAGAGATTGAACAGAGGTGCAAACAAAACATTTTGGCGATTGAAATCCAGATGAAAATCAAATAGGAGAGGCGAATGCCTCTCCTCTATTTGTCATCTCATCATCATGTATTGAGTTTAGAGTTTTACAACATTAGAAGCTTGAGGTCCACGATTACCTTCGACAATTTCAAAAGAAACTTCTTGTCCTTCTTCTAATGATTTGTATCCTTCTCCTTCGATAGCTGTGAAGTGAACAAATACATCGTCTCCGCCTTCAACTTCAATGAAGCCGAATCCTTTTTCGTTGTTGAACCATTTTACTTTACCGTTTTGCATATTGCTTAATTCCTCCTAGTACTGTAGCACCCATGTGCTAAAAAAAATTTTGTCATCATTTAACTTTGATTCATTGTTAAATGATGGTTCAACTATACACCATCTGGGAGCACCCGTCAAGTTGCGAAACGGCTTATTTTTCAAAAGAAGGGCAAGTTCCATAAAAAAATGTAACCGCTTTTATTGATGGCTGAATATAAATAAAAAGAGCACACGATTTTCGTATGCTCTCAAGTACGCCATTACGATAGCACTTTGGCTTTTTGTTTGGCAGTCATCATTTCTGATTCCTTCAGGATATCCTCTAAAATCACTTCAGAGGAGTTTGCTAAATGAAGGTCCTTAATGTTTTTCTTCATGCGCTGCAAGGTATCTTCATCTGCAAGAAGGGAAGTGACTGATTCGAGAATCTCTTCATGACGGTTCACAACGATGGCAGCTCCGCGGTCTTCAAAGAAGTTTGCATTTTCTTTTTCCTGGCCAGGCACGGGTTTGTACAGAATGACAGGCACTCCAATGGCTGTGGCTTCTGTCAAAGTAATGCCGCCAGGCTTGGTAATCATGCAATCTGTGATCCGAAATAGTTCATCAATGCGCTCCACATAGCCCAGAACTTTTAATTTGTCACCATTTTCCGCCTCAAGCGCACTCAAAGATTCTTTTAAAGCCGTATTTTTCCCGCACACGACAACCACTTGCACTTGGTCATCCTTGACAAGGTTTTCGCACAGCTCTTTTACGTTCTTTAATACACCGTGAGCACCTGCCATGATCAGAAGCACTTTTTTGTTTGGTGAAAGATTGTACTTTTTATATATCGGGCCAACCGGCATGGATTCTTCAAATTGCGGCCTGATTGGAATTCCTGTGATTTTTACGTTGCTTGGATGAGTGCCGATCTCCAGCAGTTTTTCCTTCACGTAATCTGTCGCCACATAATATTTATCCACGTTTTCGTGAACCCAAATTTTATGAAGACAAAAATCAGTCATAACGTTGAAGGTAGGAATGACTCTTCCAGTTCGGCGTCTGTATTCCGGCACGACGATCATCGGAAATGTATTAATAATAATATCGGGCTGATGTTCATCGACAAGTTCGCCCAATCTTTTATTACCCATTTTAAAGTAAATATTGAATTTACGTTTATTATAGATTTTGTCAACTCCGTAATAAAACAAACGATAAAACTGTTTCCCGATTGAGAAGCTTTTTAAATAAAGGTATTGAGTTACCTCTGAAACAATCGGATTTGACTCTTGGTACAAATTAGAAACTGTTACATGCTGAAAGCCGAGCCGTACACATTGTTCATAAAGTGTTTTGGCTACCTGCACATGTCCATTTCCGTAATTTGCAGTCAAAATTAATACTCTTTTATTGGTATTCAAGTAAATTCACCTCAATGTAATCAACAACAAGCAAGCTTCATGCATCGTAAGGAGTTATTGTCTATACATAAACATAACACAAATACATAATTGAATTATTAATGCAGTGAAAAAGTTAAGCTAATTTTAAATGATTTGGATTCCAGTATTTTAAATTTTTGTTATACGCAGACTGAATCAGATGTATTTTATCATATTTTTTGCTCAGCGTATCACTAAAAAAAGAAAAATTAGTCCCATTCATAAGGAGTTTCTTGGTAAACGTAATAATTCAGCCAATTCATAAACAATAATGTGGCATGCGCTTTCCAGCGATTCACTGGCTCGTTGCTGCCTTTTGCAAAATAATGTTTAGGCTCCTCGACAGTAGAAAGGTTTCGTTCCAAATCTCTTTCATACTCTTGAAGAAGCGTATTTGTATCATATTCAGGGTGCCCTGTCAAAAAGACTTGTTTTTCGTCTTTAGACACAATTAAGCAAACCCCGGCTTCCTTTGATGCGGTAAGAATGTTTAACTCGGGCACTGCTTGAAGCTGTTCCATATTTATATCTGTATGCCGGGAATGCGGCACGTAGTATAGCTCGTCAAAACCTCTTACCAATCTTTCGTGTTTTGAAAGAACGGTATGTTCGAACACACCGAAGATTTTTTTCGGCATTTGAATTTTTTCCACACCGTAATGGTAATACAAACCTGCTTGAGCACCCCAGCAAATATGCAAGGTTGAAGTGACATTTGTTTTGCTCCACTCCATGATTTCCTTGAGCTCTTCCCAATATGAAACCTCTTCAAACGCCAAATGCTCGATCGGCGCACCGGTGATAATCATGCCGTCAAACCTCTTGTGACGGATATTGGAAAAAGTCGTGTAAAATTCGTCAAGGTGTTCTCTCGCAGTATTTTTCGGCGTGTGTGTGCTTGGGATTAAAAATGTGAAATGAACCTGTAAAGGCGAATTTCCAAGCAATCTGAGAAGCTGAGTCTCTGTTTGGATTTTTTTCGGCATCAAATTTAATATAATAATTTTTTGCGGCCGGATATCCTGATGAAATGCTCTGCTTTCATCCATTACAAATATATGTTCACTTTCAAGCACCTGTTTTGCCGGCAGGTGTGTTGGTATATTAATAGGCAACGTGCCACCTCCATTATTTCCCCGTTTAATTTTCTTCATTATAGGAATTTTCACGCCAATTTTCAATCTATCTATACGTGTTGAGGGGGAAACAACAGAAAACTCTTTAAATAAAACGCACTGACACGCCTTTTGGTTTCACAGTAAAATGATTTTCAAAGATGTCAGAGGGAATTGTAATGTTTTATAGAATGATAAGATAAAAAATGAGACATATGAATTGATAATGAACGGACGCTCATATCGTTAAGTTTCTTATGAGTTCTTATTTGATGTTTACATTTTGAATTGCGATTTAAAAAAGGTAAAATAATCAGCACCAGGGACATAGGAGGGACTTACATGTCTATTTATCATATGAAGGTACGTACAATCACAGGGAAAGACATGACACTTCAGCCTTTCGCGGGAAAGGTACTGATGATCGTGAATACAGCAAGTAAGTGCGGTTTTACTCCCCAATTGAAGCAGCTGCAGGAATTATATGATACATATCAGCAGGATGGGCTGGAGATCTTAGGGTTCCCCTGCAATCAATTCATGAACCAAGAGCCTGGTGAAGAGGCTGACATACAGGAATTTTGTGAAACAAATTATGGTGTTACATTTCCTATGTTTTCAAAAGTGGATGTAAACGGGAAAAACGCCCACCCGCTGTTTGTGTATTTGACAGAACATGCGAAAGGGATGCTGGGAACTAAGGCAATCAAGTGGAATTTCACGAAATTTATAGTGGATAGAAATGGAGAAATCGTTGGCCGTTATTCACCAAATACAAATCCGAAAGAGCTGGAAGACGATATCGTGAAGCTGTTAGAGCAATAAAAAGAGGGTGTTTTTGTGAAGGAATTGAAGCAGGCAGAGCAAATCAGGGCATGGGTTCAATCTATCCTGACTGACGAAAGCTCTGGACATGACTGGCATCATGTATCAAGAGTAGCAGATCTTGCAGCGTATATTGGAGAAAAGGAAAAAGCGGATTTGTTCATTGTTGAAACGGCGGCTTTGGTTCATGATTTAATTGATGTGAAGCTGCCTGACACGGTCAGGCTTTCTGTGAGCGAAGTATATGATCAGCTCGTTTTTTTCGGAGTAGGAAAAGAGAATGCAGACAGAGTGATTCATATTATAACAAGGATGTCCTTTCGAGACAGGGAAAAGCTGGCGAAGGAGCCGCTCTCAATTGAGGGAAAAGCCGTACAGGATGCTGACAGACTTGATGCGATTGGTGCTGTCGGCATTGCGAGAGCTTTCATGTTTGCGGGCGCAAACGGGCATGGCCTTTATGGAGATGATCAAAGCGCCTACGCTCATTTTTTTCATAAGCTGCTGCGGCTGAAAGATATGATGAATACAGACACTGCACGGGAACTGGCAGAAGAAAGACACAATTTTATGCTTCAGTTTGTCCGCCAATTAGAAACAGAAATACCCGTGATTGATGCCAAAACGTCGTAATAGAAGGCTTGGAGCGACTATGATAGAATAAGTCACAGATATGCTATAGGAGGACGATCATGAAGATAAAATCAATTGAACCTACACCAAGCCCGAATACAATGAAAGTCGTCTTAACGGAAGAGCTTCCAGCGGGCAAAAGCAATAACTATAAACCTGAGCAAGCAGAAGGCGCACCGCCTGTTATAGCGGAAATTCTTAAAATAGATGGAGTTAAAGGGGTATATCACGTCGCAGATTTTCTTGCTGTTGAACGGAATGCAAGATACGACTGGAAAGACATTTTACCGCAAGTCCGCACTGCATTTGGGATGGAAAGTGCTGAAAGCGCAGAAGAAAATCGTTCTGATCAAGAATCTTTTGGAGAGGTAAAAGTTTTTGTGCAGATGTTCAGCGGCATTCCTATGCAAGTTAAATTAACCGATGGAGAGCGGGAAGAACGCTTCGGCTTACCTGAACGCTTTCAGCAGGCGATCTTAAAACTTAGATCTGAAGCTTCCAATGTTGTGTTTGAGCGGGCTTGGAAAGAACAAGGTGTCAGATTCGGTGACTTTGATGAAATCGGCCACGATGTGACAGAAGAGCTTCAGGCGGCATACAGTGATGAACGGCTGAAACGACTGACTGAAGCAGCCGCTCAAGGAAAGGGCGAAGCAAAACAAGCTGTACAGCGCAAAGCGTATAAAGTAACGCTTGATATGCTGGATGATGAGGACTGGAAAAAGCGTTATGCACACTTGGAACAGATGGATCCGAAAGAAGAGGATATCCCGGTTTTACAGAAGGCATTGGATGATCCAAAGGTGTCCATCAGAAGACAGGCTGTTGTGTACTTAGGAATGATTGAAACACCTGATGTTCTTCCTCTATTGTATAAAGCACTTGAGGACAAAGCTGTATCAGTCAGAAGAACGGCCGGAGACTGCCTGTCTGATATCGGCGATCCTCAAGCCATTCCTGCTATGATCAAGTCATTAAGCGACTCCAGCAAGCTTGTTCGCTGGCGTGCGGCCATGTTCCTGTACGAAGTCGGCGATGAAAGTGCAATTGAAGCTTTGTGCGCTGCAGAAGATGACCCCGAATTTGAGGTCAGCCTTCAAGTCAAAATGGCGCTTGAACGTATTGAGCATGGAGAAGAAGCAAAAGGTTCTGTTTGGAAACAAATGACGGAAAGCAGAAAAAAAGGCGAATAGAAATAAAAAAGGTGCAGATCATGCACCTTTTTTATGTGAATTCACTTTTTATAAAAATTATTTCGAATATTGTTGAAAAATATCCAAAAACTATTTATAGTAAGTAACAATATTAATAGTTGGAGGGTTCAAATCGAAAGAAAGCTATATAAATATAAAAACACGAAAGAACAAAACAAGGTGAGGGCGGCCTGTATTTATCTTATTTGCAAAAACAGCCCATAAATAAACTGAAAATTGTCAAAATAAAATCCAATCAAACAATTGAAAGAATTTAGGAGGATCACCATGGCAGAATTACGCAGTAATATGATCACACAAGGAATCGATAGAGCTCCGCACCGCAGTTTGCTTCGTGCAGCAGGAGTAAAAGAAGAGGATTTCGGCAAGCCGTTTATTGCGGTGTGTAATTCATACATTGATATCGTTCCCGGTCATGTTCACTTGCAGGAGTTTGGGAAAATCGTAAAAGAAGCAATCAGAGAAGCAGGGGGCGTTCCGTTTGAATTTAATACCATTGGGGTAGATGATGGCATCGCAATGGGGCATATTGGTATGAGATATTCGCTGCCAAGCCGTGAAATTATCGCAGACTCTGTGGAAACGGTTGTATCCGCACACTGGTTTGACGGAATGGTCTGTATTCCGAACTGCGACAAAATCACACCGGGAATGCTTATGGCGGCAATGCGCATCAACATTCCGACGATTTTTGTCAGCGGCGGACCGATGGCGGCAGGAAGAACAAGTGACGGGCGAAAAATCTCCCTTTCCTCAGTATTCGAAGGGGTAGGCGCTTACCAAGCAGGGAAAATCAACGAAAACGAGCTTCAAGAACTAGAGCAGTTCGGATGCCCAACGTGCGGGTCTTGCTCAGGCATGTTTACGGCGAACTCAATGAACTGTCTGTCAGAAGCACTTGGTCTTGCCTTGCCGGGTAATGGAACTATTCTGGCGACATCTCCGGAACGCAAAGAGTTTGTGAGAAAATCGGCTGCGCAATTAATGGAAACGATTCGCAAAGATATCAAACCGCGTGATATCGTTACAGTAAAAGCGATTGATAACGCGTTTGCACTCGATATGGCGCTCGGAGGTTCTACAAATACCGTTCTTCATACGCTTGCCCTTGCAAACGAAGCCGGCGTTGAATACTCTTTAGAACGCATTAACGAAGTCGCTGAGCGCGTGCCGCACTTGGCCAAGCTGGCGCCTGCATCGGATGTGTTTATTGAAGATCTTCATGAAGCGGGCGGCGTGTCAGCGGCTCTGAATGAGCTTTCGAAGAAAGAAGGAGCGCTTCATTTAGATGCGCTGACTGTTACAGGAAAAACTCTTGGAGAAACCATTGCCGGACATGAAGTAAAGGATTATGACGTCATTCATCCGCTGGATCAACCATTCACTGAAAAGGGAGGCCTTGCTGTTTTATTCGGTAATCTGGCTCCGGACGGCGCTATCATTAAAACAGGCGGCGTACAGAATGGGATTACAAGACACGAAGGGCCGGCTGTCGTATTCGATTCTCAGGACGAGGCGCTTGACGGCATTATCAACCGAAAAGTAAAAGAAGGCGACGTTGTCATCATCAGATACGAAGGGCCAAAAGGCGGACCTGGCATGCCGGAAATGCTGGCGCCAACATCCCAAATCGTTGGAATGGGACTCGGACCAAAAGTGGCATTGATTACGGACGGACGTTTTTCCGGAGCCTCCCGTGGCCTCTCAATCGGCCACGTATCACCTGAGGCCGCTGAGGGCGGGCCGCTTGCCTTTGTTGAAAACGGAGACCATATTATCGTTGATATCGAAAAACGCATCTTGGATGTACAAGTGCCAGAAGAAGAGTGGGAAAAACGAAAAGCGAACTGGAAAGGTTTTGAACCGAAAGTGAAAACCGGCTACCTGGCACGTTATTCTAAACTTGTGACAAGTGCCAACACCGGCGGTATTATGAAAATCTAGACAGCTGGGGACACTTTTCTTTATTTTAAGGCGTGAACATTTGAAATCCGGCCCTCTCTATAGTATCCTTTACTTCAGATGAAGGATACTAGAGGGGGCTTTTTTTATGTCAATGGCTTATGAAGAATACATGCGCCAGCTTGTCGTACCGATGCGCCGCGAGCTGACTGGAGCAGGTTTTGAAGAGTTAACAACAGCGGAAGAAGTAGAAAACTTTATGGAAAAGGCAGAGGGCACAACTCTTGTAGTCGTTAACTCTGTATGTGGCTGCGCGGCAGGCCTTGCGCGTCCTGCGGCTACACAGGCAGTCCTCCAGAATGACAAAACACCTGACAATACGGTGACTGTTTTTGCGGGCCAAGATAAAGAAGCTACTGCGAAAATGCGTGAGTATTTTACTGGCCAGGAGCCTTCTTCACCATCAATGGCTCTTTTGAAAGGCAAAGAAGTCGTACATTTTATTCCGCGTCATGAAATTGAAGGACACGATATGGAAGAAATCATGAAAAATCTGACTGCTGCCTTCGATGCGCACTGCTAAATGCCCGTTTTTCGGGCATTTTCTTTTTGGGAGTACAGAAGATGATAACAACAAGCTATAGACCGTCTGAACACACCATAAAAACCGCAAAGCAGCTTTCTAAAGAGCTAAATATGCCATACTGCGGCCGGAATAAACAAACGGTTGAACACCTGCTGAAGTCAGCTGAACGTGATTTGCTTGTGGTCGGCAAAGAGCGGTTTGAGCTGTATACGAAACAAGGTGCCAAATTCTTTTTTCATCCGAATACAGCGATGTTCAGAGCCAAACGCTTCTTACAGGGGGAGAAAGAGCCTATGCTTCGGGCTGCCGGCTTATCTGAAGGGGATGCGTTTTTAGATTGCACACTCGGGCTGGGGTCAGATGCCATTATCGCAAGTATGGCAGTAGGCGAAACGGGTTCTGTTGTTGGGATTGAAAAAAACCATCTTGTGTCTGTTTTAGTGAGGACGGGGCTGCATTCATGGGAAACGGGTATAGAAGAGCTTCAAGCTGCGATGAGAAGAATCCAGGTGAAGAATGGTGATTGCTTTGAACACCTCAAGCAGCTTCCTGACAACTCTGTTGATGTGGTTTATTTCGATCCAATGTTTCATGAACCTGTAGAGACCTCTGACGGCATCGCGCCTTTACGTGATTTGGCAGAGGATTCCGTTTTGCACGAAGGATGTATCAATGAAGCGGTACGAGTCGCCAGAAAAAGCGTTGTGCTAAAAGACCACTGGAAAAGCCCGCGGTTTGAACAGTTTGGTTTTAACGTCATGAAAAGAAAAACAGCACTGTTCCATTATGGCGTCATTCAAACAAGCCCGTGATTCATATCACGGGCTTTCTGTTAATCGGTGACCTCCATGACGACAAAGTATAACAATGTTAAGAGTGAAACTGTGGCAAACAGAGCGTCAATCATGCGGAAAGCCTCCTTTCATGGAATATTGTAAGCGTTTTTACGCAAAGTGCATAGCAACGAATCTCCTAATTTGCATATCAGTTTCATATAGTACATGACTTGCATGTTTTGGATGTGCTAAAATAAGAGAAACATGACAATAAAATAGAGAGGAATAAGCAGTCATGAAATTGTGGATGAGAAAGACCCTTGTGGTTTTATTTACCATTGTAACGTTCGGGCTCGTATCTCCTCCGGCTGCCCTTATGGCGGACAAGCCTTCCGGACAGCCGAGCAGTCTTGAGCAGAATGATTACACCGCTTTTTATGATGAGCATGACCTGTACGATGATGAGTCGGATGACAGGCGAGATCCTGAACTGCTTTTTCAATCGTACAAGGAACAGCTCCTTGACAGCGCTGAGGATCAGTCCTTTTTAAAATTCGGCAGCAGAATCGCTCCTGTCATTGAGGCTGACTATCGGAAAGAGATCCTGCCAAAAATCGAAAATGTGATTAGTGATTATTTAGCGACATTGCAAGATGATGAGGCGTACCAAGATGTTGTGATCTCAAGCATGCCTTCAGCGGGCAAAACGGAAAAAATTTTCAACGTTTACAATCGGACAACTGGAGAAGATCTTCTCAGATTCCATGTGCGAAGAGACCACCCGCCGCATGACGGCTACTGGTTTAATTTTCATTATCATACAGCAGAAGATGGATTTCAATCACATCATGAGCTTGGGAGCATTTACTGGGACCGCAACACGCCTCCCAACTGGATGAGTGCCTAAAGGAGATGCCATTAGACATGAAAAAGTACACAATGAATGAAATGGTCGATATAACAAAGGATATGCTGAACAAACGGGGCGTTATGATAGAAGATATTGCACGGATTGTTCAAAAACTTCAGGAAAAATACAATCCAAATCTGCCGCTCAGTGTTTGCATGGAGAATGTAGAAAAAGTCCTGAACAAACGTGAAATTATTCATGCTGTTTTGACAGGCCTTGCACTCGATCAGCTTGCAGAACAGAAGCTTCTCCCCGAGCCGCTGCAGCACCTTGTTGAAACGGATGAACCGCTTTACGGCATAGATGAAATTATCCCGCTTTCAATCGTTAATGTGTACGGGTCGATCGGTTTGACCAATTTCGGTTATTTGGATAAAGAGAAGATTGGAATTATTAAGGAACTTGATGAAAGTCCAGACGGTATTCACACCTTTTTGGATGATATTGTGGCAGCTCTTGCTGCAGCAGCGGCGAGCAGAATTGCACATACGCATCAGGATCTGCAAGATGAAGAAAAAGAACAGGATGAAAAGCCTGTCGTCAGCTGACTATAAAAAAATCATTTCTGGGTTCAGAAATGATTTTTTATTGTGTTACACTACTAGAAGACTACTTTTAAAGGATGAAAAAAATGAAACAGTATAAGGATTTATGCAGACATGTTTTAGAGCAAAAAGGGGCGGTTAGCGTATGATTTCATTCATTTTTGCAATGGATGCCAACAGGCTTATCGGCAAAGACAATGATTTGCCGTGGCATTTGCCCAATGATCTTGCATACTTTAAGAAAGTAACATCGGGCCATTCAATCATTATGGGCCGAAAAACATTTGAATCGATCGGACGTCCGCTTCCAAATCGGAAAAATATTGTCGTTACCTCAGCGCCGGCTTCAGAATTTCCGGGATGCACGGTTGTCAGTTCATTAAAGGATGTACTGGACATTTGTTCAGGCCCTGAAGAATGCTTTGTGATCGGAGGGGCTCAGCTCTATACGGACCTTTTCCCTTATGCGGACAGACTGTATATGACGAAAATTCATCACGAGTTTGAGGGTGACCGTCACTTCCCTGAATTTGATGAATCCAATTGGAAGCTGGTTTCTTCTGAGCAGGGGATCAAAGACGAAAAAAACCCGTATGATTACGAATTTCTAATGTATGAAAAAAAGAATTCTTCTAAAGCGGGAGGATTTTAATTGGTTCGCTACAGCCTTCTAGTGGTTTATATTGTGTATATGCTGTTAAAAAATATGAAACAATTATTTAATCAAACAATGCTCGATCCCCGTCTGTCATACAAAAAACAGATGACTCTTGTGTACGAACAGCCAAAGGCGTTTTTGGAAGGCTGTATCGGCATCTCCGGTTCAGTTGTGACGATCCATCAGCCAGAGCCAATACCACACGGTCCTGTTTTGTATGTGCATCCCCGTTTGCGTTTGGCTGAACTGGCCTTAATTGCTGGATATATTGAGGAACCGGCCGGCTTTATCGCCAACCCAAAAGTGTTCCGCTTGCCTTTTATCGGGCAATGGCTGGATCGGATGGATGTGATTTCAGACGGTGATTCAGAAAAGGTATATGAAGATGTGACAAAACAGCTGGAAAAGGGACAAAGCCTGATTCTTTCACTAGATGGTTCTATTGATCCTGTAGAACTTGCGGCCCGCTATCATCTTCCGTTGGTGATGGTGGAAACGAAAGGAACAGATAACATGCAAAAGGGCTCGTTTTTTAAACGCTTAAAACCGACAGACATTGAATTGTCCTTTTCAAAAGCTTATATACCTGCCAATGAAAAACAATTACGTGCATAAAAAAGCGCAGTCGTGAAGACTGCGCTTTTCTGTTACTGTTACGAAAGGAACGGCACCTTTACACAATAGAAGAGCACGCAGAAAAACATGGCAGCGCTCCCGCCCAATACAAAGCTGTGCCAAATGGCGTGATGGAAGGGGATCTTTTTCCAAATGTAAAAGATGGTTCCGACAGAGTATAAAATGCCGCCGAGAAAAAGGAGGGTGAATCCCGCTCCGCTCAGTGAAGCATATAAAGGTTTAACTGCAATAATCATCAGCCACCCCATGACTAAATACACGAAGGTTGACAATAGGATAAACCGTTTCACAAAGAAAATTTTAAAAACGATTCCGCCTAGGGCAAGTGACCATACGATAACCAACAGGGTAAAGCCGAGTGTGCCTTTCAGCGGCCCAAGCAAAAAAGGCGTGTAGGTTCCGGCGATGAGTACGTAAATCGCGCTATGATCAATAATCTCCAAAATGTCCTTCGTTTTTTTATGTGTGATGCTGTGAAGCAGGGTGGAGCTCAAATATAACAGCAGCATAGAGACACCGAATATTGTAAAGCTGACAATGTCCCATGCAGACCCGTAATTAGCCGCAAATATGATTAGAAACACTAATGCTGGGATGGATAAGAGGACACCGATGCCGTGTGTAATCGCATTGGCGATCTCTTCTTTGATTGTAAACAAGTGCATTCTCCTTTCGATCACTAGATCATTTGATTTTTTAACGTCTCTATAAAGCTCAAGCCCTCAAAGGTAATTTTTGTGCCTGCGCGTCCGCGGCTTTTGGTGACATAATCTTTTTTCTCCAAATAGTCGAGACGGCTTCTGACCTGCTGCGGCGTTAACGAGGTTTGGGTATTTTTGCTGTGTTCAGAAATGATCCGTCTGCTGGCAGGTTCTCCTTTTTCGTTCAATACTTTTATTGTTTCCAAAATAAACAAAAACTCAGCTTTTTCCATTAAAGTCAGCAGCTTCGCTTTTTTCTTCGATGTTTTTCCGTCTATCGCGCCTCTAATATATGGCGGCAGGTCATATGGCTGAATCGTTCCCCCGCTTGATACTGCCGCCATATAATCTGCAGCGTTTTTTAATTCCCTGACATTGCCTTCAAATGCATGCTTCTCAAGCACGGGAAAAACGGAGGGATCGATTAACAATTGCCGACCGGAATTTGAGAGAAAATGCTGTGTCAAAAGCGGAATATCGCTTTTTCGTTCCGATAATTCTGGCAGTGCGAGCGTTAAAATGTTCAGTCTGTAGAATAAGTCTTGCCTGAATGTATGTTCCACGGATCGGTCTGCAGAAGCACAGATCATTCGCGGTTTCTCCGTGTCTGAATCAAGCGCTTTTAACAGCTGAGCTTGTACAGAAGCAGGCATGCGCCATACATCATCAAGAAAAAGGGTTCCTCGTACCGCTTTTTGAAAAACACCTGTGTTTCCGTTAGTGCCAAAAAGCTCATGAATAAGGGTTTCTTCCGAATGGGTGCTGCAATTGACGCTTATAAACGGTTCATTGCTTCTCGAAGATTCCAAGTGTATGGCATGTGCGAAGTGATTTTTGCCTGTTCCGATTTTTCCTGTTATTAAGACAGGAAGCTCCGATAACGAGAACTGCTTGGCGATTCGCTTCGCTTCCAGGAAAGTTTGATGCTCTCCGATTAGTTGTTGAAATGTATTGAGTTTTGGTGCACTATTCATCAATTGGCTCCTTTTGGTTCTAATTGGTTTCATTATATCATGCCTTTTGGTTGAAAACACCCTTTATTTTACGATCATCTTTTTTCTTGGCTCTGCAGGATAATGGTTGAACAGAAGTTACCACAAGATGTGGTGGACATAGTCTGTATTTTTTTAATTATTAAATAAAAATAATTGTCTTATTTTTTGAATATTCATGTTATAATGGCATATTAAATAGGGATTTAAAACAAGAAAGGAATCTGTACATGAAACCGTTGCTTAAAGAAAACTCTCTCATCCAAGTGAAAGACATTTTGAAGGCTCACCAAAACGTAAAGGACGTTGTCATTCACACACCTTTGCAGAGGAATGACAGACTTTCTGAGAGATATGAATGCAATATCTATTTAAAACGTGAAGACTTGCAAGTTGTCAGATCTTTTAAGCTCAGAGGGGCTTATCATAAAATGAAACAGCTTTCCAGCGAGCAGACAGAGAACGGAGTTGTGTGTGCAAGTGCCGGAAACCACGCTCAAGGTGTGGCATTTTCGTGTAAACATCTTGGCATTCACGGGAAAATTTTTATGCCGTCTACTACACCGAGACAAAAAGTATCTCAAGTTGAACTATTCGGAAAAGGATTTATCGATATTATTTTGACAGGCGATACGTTTGACGACGCGTATAAAAGCGCTGCTGAATGCTGTGAGGCGGAATCTCGGACGTTTATCCATCCGTTCGATGATCCGGATGTGATGGCCGGACAGGGAACGCTCGCAGTCGAGATTTTAAACGACATTGATACAGAACCGCATTTTCTTTTTGCAAGTGTCGGAGGCGGCGGCCTTCTCTCTGGGGTAGGTACATATTTGAAAAACGTGTCTCCTGATACAAAGGTTATTGCTGTTGAGCCGGCGGGAGCGGCATCCTACTTTGAATCAAACAAAGCTGGGCATGTCGTCACACTTGATAAAATTGATAAGTTTGTAGATGGGGCGGCTGTTAAAAAAATTGGCGAGGAAACCTTCCGGACGCTGGAAACTGTCGTTGATGACATTCTCCTTGTGCCTGAAGGAAAAGTATGTACATCCATTCTTGAATTATATAACGAATGTGCAGTTGTTGCTGAACCGGCTGGAGCTCTTTCTGTCGCAGCGCTTGATTTGTACAAGGATGAAATTAAAGGGAAAAACGTGGTGTGTGTGGTAAGCGGGGGCAATAACGATATCGGAAGAATGCAGGAAATGAAGGAGCGTTCCTTGATTTTTGAAGGTCTTCAGCATTATTTTATCGTCAATTTTCCGCAAAGAGCGGGGGCGCTCCGCGAATTTCTTGACGAAGTCCTCGGGCCGAATGATGACATTACAAGGTTTGAATATACGAAGAAAAATAATAAAAGCAATGGACCTGCTCTTGTCGGCATCGAGCTGCAGAACAAAGCCGATTATGGGCCGCTGATTGAACGGATGAACAAAAAACCGTTTCATTATGTAGAGGTGAACAAGGATGAGGACTTGTTCCATTTACTAATCTAATTTTTTTACACAACCGCGCAAAATGACAGACAGCCCGGCTGGCATCATATATAATAGAAGAAAAACAAAAAAGAGGATTGATAGCTTGTTACTCAAAAGCCTAGAGTTCAAACGCGATGACGGGATTCAGGTGAAAGTGACAGAAATACCTGTATTAAAGGAAGATGAGCACTATTTCTTTATGTTACATCACCATTTGCAATTCTACTTAAAAGAAGTGTTTTCATCAAACAGCAGGGCAAAAGTGTATTCTTTCCGACATTATATGAAGCGCCGGATGAAGTGGGCAGATTATCAGGCTGTATTTCATCAAGAGGTGTTAAAGCACAACGCGTAACATGCCGTTTTTTACCTGCATGCCCTCCTTTGTAATCGTTAATGGGGAGGCATGCAGGATTTTTTTTGCTCAGTATCGAATACAAACATGGGACAGTAAGGACGGTTTTAGAAAGCGTTTTTATGCTGGCTGGAAAGGGTGGATGTCATGAAGGTTATCAAGGGGTTAACGGCTGGGCTGATTTTTCTGTTTTTGTGTGCATGCGGAGGACAGCAGATTAAAAATCCGCTCAATTACGAGGTGGAGCCTTTTACATTTCAAAACCAAGACGGCAAGAACGTTTCTTTAGAGAGCTTAAAAGGAGAAGTATGGCTGGCGGATTTTATTTTTACCAATTGTGAAACTATATGTCCGCCAATGACCGCTCATATGACTGATCTGCAAAAAAAATTGAAAGCCGAAAATATAGATGTCCGCATCATATCATTTAGTGTTGACCCAGAAAACGATAAGCCGAAACAGCTGAAGAAATTTGCCGCAAATTATCCATTATCTTTTGATAACTGGGATTTTCTCACTGGATACAGCCAGAGTGAGATTGAGGAGTTCGCACTTAAGAGCTTTAAAGCGATCGTAAAGAAGCCGGAGGGAGAGGACCAAGTGATTCATCAATCTTCTTTTTATTTGGTAGGTCCGGACGGTAAGGTGCTGAAAGATTACAATGGAGTGGAGAATACACCGTACGATGATATCATTTCCGATGTGAAGTCAGCCAGTACACTCAAGTAAGCTAAGAGACTAGGCATTTGCAAATCTTCTAAAACATGATACACTTTCCACTAGTAGAATGGGAAGGAGCAACAAGATTGAAGCTGCGCATTTTTTCAATCATGGCCAGTTTGATTTTGCTTCTTACTGCGTGTACGAGCATACGTACATCATCTGAGGGAAAACAAAAAGCCCATGAAACGAAAACAAAAGAACACATTGTCATAGCGGCTGTCGGAGATTCGCTGACAGAAGGAGTCGGAGATCCCGACGGAAAGGGATATGTCGGCAAGGTGGCGGATTCTATCCGGTCAGATAAACAAGTCAAAACGGTCGACGTGAAAAATTATGCCGTAAAAGGGAACCGTTCGGATGATTTATTAGAAAAACTAAAAGATAAAAAGGTTCAAAAAGGCATAAAGGACGCAGATTATGTCTTTTTTACAATTGGCGGTAATGATTTGATGAAAATCCTTCGCCAAAACTTTCTGCAATTAACCGTTGAACCGTTTCAGGAAGCGGAAAAACCGTACGAAAAGCGCTTTGAAAAAATCATTTCTGAAATTCGCGAGCTGAATGATCACGCTGAGCTGATTTATGTCAGCATGTACAATCCGTTTACGTTTACATTATCAGAACTAAATGAAATAAATGGTGTCGTCACGGATTGGAACCATATTGCTGAAAAAGAGCTGAAAAAAGATAAACATGCAAAAATCGTTCATATCGAAGATTTGTTCAATCAAAAAAGTGACAGCAGCCGAATTTCTGAGAAAGATGATTTTCATCCTAATGGTACGGGTTATTCTCTTATCGCAAAGCGCGTCTATCAAGCCATTAAAAAAGAAGGATTACCGAAAGAGTAGGGTGACAGCATGAATAAGTGGAAGCGACTGTTTTTTATATTGCTTGCAATCAATTTTATCCTCGCCGCCGGGTTTGTGGCACTTGTTTTGCTCCCGGGGGAACAGGCTCAGGTGAAGGATTCATCTGAGAGCGAGTATGGATTTCAAGTGACAAGCACAAAAGAATCATTAGCTGCGTTTGTTAACTCATATTTAAACGACAAAGCATCAAACAAGCTTGATTATAAAGTAGAGATTGATGATGATGTTCATGTCGCAGGGAAAATCAAGGCATTTTCCACGTCTATTGATGCGTTTATCGCTTTTGAGCCGACTGTGAAAAAAAACGGTGATGTAGAGCTGAATGTCACGAAATTTTCGTTAGGGAAATTGAGTATACCAATTAGCTTTGTGTTAAATTATATGGACAGCTTTTATGAATTGCCGTCATTTGTCCATGTTCACCCCGGAGATAAAAGCATTGAAGTGCGTTTGTCAGAAATGCCTTTAACGAATGGAATGTATGTCAAAGCGGATAAGATAAATTTAGAAAAAGATGAAATTGAGTTTTCCTATTACCATCCTAAACAATAGAGGTGACTGAAAATGAAACGGATTTACCAGTATTTCAGTTTATTATCCTTTACATTTTCCCTGTACTTCGGCTGGCTTGCTTATCATCATCTGGCTGCTGAAGATATGGATCAAATGTATTTGAATGTTTCCTATTGTGCCTTGTTCCTAAGTGTGATGGTGTTTACATTCGGTATGCGAGACCGAAAAAAAACCGATAAGTCATGAAAAAAGAGACATGAAACAACGTCTCTTTTTTCGTGCGGTCCGAAGAAAATTTGAGAACACAAGGAGAAAAGATGAAAGCATACGATTTTACACAGGGGAACGTGCTGAAACAGCTTGTACTGTTTTCAATGCCTATTATGCTCGGAAACGCATTGCAGGTTTCCTTTCAATTTATAGACAGCTTGTGGATCGGCAATTTACTGGGGGCAAAGGCCCTTGGGGCAGCCGCGGTATCAAGCACGATTGTTTTGACCGTGCTGTCTTTTATTTTGGGCCTAAACAATGCGACGTTAACCATTTTATCTCAGCAAAAAGGAAAAGATGATGTAAAAGGAATGGCGTCGTATATTAACGCTTTTGTTGTTTTATTAACAGGCCTAAGCATCGGATTCGGCGCGGCCGGTTTTTTTCTCTCAGAGCTTTTGCTGCGTCTTCTAAAAACACCGGAGTCGATGATACCGCTTGCTGAGACGTATTTACAGATTCAATTTATCGGCATTTTATTTTTGTTTGGTTATAACTTTATTAGTACTGTGCTTCGTGCGCTGGGCGACAGCAAGACACCTCTCCGGTTTATTGCGTTTGCTGTTGTACTGAATACAGTGCTTGCGCCGCTCTTTATTTCTGTGTTCCGCATGGGAATAGCGGGAGCGGCTTATTCAACGATTTTGTCACAGGGAATTGCGTTTCTGTATGGGTTGTTTTATGTCATCAAACACAAGCTTGTGCCATTCTCGATTCCGAGAATGCCCAAGTGGGAAGAGTCCGCGCTGATTTTGAAACTCGGGATTCCGGCAGGTCTGCAGATGATGGTGATTACAGGCGGTATGATGGCGATTATGAGTGTTGTTAACTCATACGGGGATCACGTGGTATCAGGCTTTGGCGCGGTGCAGCGGCTTGATAGCATCATCACGCTTCCAGCAATGGCTGCCGGTACGGCCGTCAACAGTATGGCAGGGCAAAATATTGGAATCGGAAACGAAAAAAGAGTGGGAACAATTGCAAGGCTGGGTGTGATAGCTGTTATTTCCTGCATGCTGGTGATTGCGGTTATGATTTGGGTATTTGGTAAATATCTCATAAGGTTATTTATCAGTGAGCCCGATGCGGTCGCATTTGGTGAACAATATTTGAAGTGGATCGCGTTTTTCTACCCTTTTATTGGGATTAATTTTGTGCTGAACGGAATCGTCAGGGCCGCGGGAGCGATGCTGCAGGTTCTGGTATTAAATTTGATCTCGTTTTGGGTGTTGAGATATCCTTTCACAGCTCTATTTTCAGCTTGGCTTGGACAAAAAGGAATCGGGCTTGGAATCGGAATGAGTTTTTTATTTAGCAGCTGCGCGGCATTTTTGTATTATAGATATGGCCGCTGGAAAGCAATGAAGCTGTTTACTGAAAAATAAGTGAAGCACTGCGAAAAGCACATACCTATATATCGGTATGTGCTTTTTTTCACCGTTTTTTATCAAGTTTGCTGAAGAGCTCGATTAACGTGGCAAGTTCAGCATCAGTGTAGCAGTCAAAGCGTTTAAAGAAATATTCCGTTTTTTTCTCGTTAAAGTGCTGAAGGACTTTTTCGCCCGCTTCAGTGATATGAATGCGGATGATGCGTCTGTCTTCCTTCGATCTGATTCTCGTAATCCATTCCTTTTCTACCAGCGCATCGGTCACAGCCGTAATGTGGCTTGCCGATACTTCTAAAATAGGCGCAAATTCAGTGACTTTTTTAGGCCCTTGTTCACTGAGGATCCGAAGAATGGTGAATTCATTCCGCGACAGCTCTTTATCTAAAATTTCATTGATTTCATTGCGTATTTGTTTAAAGACTTTACGGAGTAAAGTTTCCATATCGTACATCATCTGTGTTCTTACTTTCAAATTTGTGAACCTCCATTACATAAGCATATTGCTTAAAACCTATAGATTTTATTGAAAAGCAGAATCATTTTCATTCTATTTTTACATGCTATAATATAATAATACCACGTATTAACAAAGGAGGCACCAGTATGTCTGAAAAAAAAGAAATCGCCACATTTGCAGGAGGCTGTTTTTGGTGTATGGTTAAACCTTTTGACGAACAGCCGGGAATTGAAAAAGTGGTGTCCGGGTATACAGGCGGCCATACTGAAAACCCTACGTATGAAGAGGTGTGCAGTGAAACGACGGGACATCGTGAAGCCGTTCAAATCACGTTTAATCCTGATGTATTCCCTTATGAAAAACTGCTTGAATTATTTTGGCAGCAAATCGATCCGACAGATGCCGGGGGGCAGTTTGCTGATCGCGGCAGTTCCTATCGCGCAGCCATTTTTTATCATAATGATAAACAAAAGGAGCTTGCGGAAGCTTCCAAGCAACGTCTGGCTGAAAGCGGCATCTTTAAAGATCCGATTGTAACGGACATTTTAAAAGCTGAACCTTTCTATGAAGCGGAAGGCTACCATCAGCATTTTTATAAAAAGAATCCAGCACATTATCAGCGCTACCGGACAGGTTCCGGACGTGCGGGATTTATCAGCGAGCATTGGGGGGCTAAATAAATGGCGTACAATAAAGAAGAAAAAATGAAGTCGTTAAATCGCATGCAATATGAAGTAACGCAAAATAACGGCACGGAGCCGCCGTTTCAAAATGAATATTGGGATCATAAGGAAGAAGGGTTGTATGTAGACATTGTGTCAGGCAAGCCATTGTTTACATCCAAAGATAAATTTGATTCCCACTGCGGCTGGCCAAGCTTTACAAAGCCGATTGAAGAAGAAGAAGTGGAAGAAAAACTGGACACGAGCCACGGCATGATTCGCACAGAAGTAAGAAGCCGAACTGCTGATTCTCATCTTGGCCACGTATTTAATGACGGACCGGGTCCAAACGGACTTCGTTACTGCATAAATTCAGCAGCGCTGCGGTTTGTTCCGAAGCATAAGCTGAAAGAAGAAGGATACGAAAGCTATCTGCATCTCTTTAATAAATAAAATGTTAAAAACAGGCCTGCCTAATGGATAGACAGGCTTGTTTTTATGCCTTTTTCTCTTGATGCAATTCTTCAATAATCTGAGCAATTCTTTCTTTCGTAATGAGCGGGGCTTGATCTGATTGATACCCAGGCAGATTGACTTTGCGAAAGTCAGGATGTTTTTCCGGCTCTGGAAGGATTGCATAAAGGTTGCCCCATTCATACAGTGATTCAATTTCATGTGGAGATGTTAATTCTTCGTGAAGCTTTTCACCTGGACGCTTGCCCACTTCTACTGCAGCCGGCAGCGGGAGCCCGTGCTGCGATGCATATTCTTCAAACCCATGAATCAGTTCTTCAAGTTTCAGTGATTCCATTTTGAAAATAAAAGTTTCTCCGCCTTTTGTAATAGCAGCCGATTGTAATGTCAATGTAGCTGCATCGTCTATTGACATGAAAAATCTGGTCATGTTTTTGTCTGTGATGGTCAGAGGTTCACCCTCCATCATCTGTTCAAATAATATGGGGATGACCGAACCTCTGGAACCGAGAACATTTCCAAAGCGGACCGAACAAAACAAGGTTCCTTTGTTTTGGACGTGGCGGTTTGCTTGATGAAACAGCTTTTCAGATAACAGCTTGGTGGCACCCATTGTGTTCACAGGAGATACAGCTTTATCTGTACTGATATTAATGACATGCTGCACTCGGTGTGAAAGGGCAGCTTCCACCACATTTTGTCCGCCGATGAGATTGGTCTGAATCGCTTCAAATGGATGGTCCTCACATGTCGGAACCTGTTTCAGCGCAGCCGCGTGAAAGACGATATCGACGCCTTTCATCACCTGATTCACCCTTCTGTGATCGCGTACATCTCCGAGTACAAATAATAGCCGCTTATCCTCCGCATACTTTTGGCTCATGACATACTGTTTACTGTCGTCTTTGCTGAATACAATCACCTGTTTAGGTGTAAGCAGCAAAAGGCGTTTGACAATTTGACTCCCGATTGAACCCGTTCCGCCAGTGACTAAAACTGTTTTGTTATGGAAAAATGGTTTTAGTTCTGCTGTTTGCTGTTTAGGCATGGCTTATCCTCCAACTCTCGTTTCTCTACCATGCATCATATGTTCAACTTTGTAATCGAATTAATGAAAGCAACCAATAAAACAAAATTTAGGGGAATGATCATGTCACAAAGTGTTCTTTTTTAATAGAAAATGGAAAAATGGACGTAACTAGGGAACGACAAAACTAAATAAACAATGTACTAAATATTCAACATATTTTTATTTCGCTCCGCAAAAGGAAATCTGGCAAAGTCCATCTCACGTACCTCTTTCGGGAATAAGTTGTTTATGAGTCAGAAACCCTATAAAAAAAGGTTCATTTTCCTCACGGTAATCACCTGTATATATTTTACAATAGTAGTGATAGTGATAAAAGAGGAGGGTACCAAATGAAGGTTTCAAAAACAATGCTGCTAAGCACTGCCGCGGGTTTATTGCTTAGCCTGACAGCAACCTCGGTGTCGGCTCATTATGTGAATGAGGAACATCATTTCAAAGTGACTGCACACACGGAGACAGATCCGGTCGCATCTGGCGATGACGCAGCAGATGACCCGGCCATTTGGGTTCATGAAAAACACCCGGAAAAAAGCAAGTTGATTACAACAAATAAGAAGTCAGGGCTCGTTGTGTATGATTTAGACGGAAAACAGCTTCATTCTTATGAGTTTGGCAAGCTCAATAATGTCGATCTGCGCTATGATTTTCCATTGAACGGCGAAAAAATTGATATTGCTGCCGCATCCAACCGGTCCGAAGGAAAAAATACAATTGAAGTATATGCAATAGACGGGGATAAAGGAAAATTGAAAAGCATTACAGATCCGAACCATCCTATTTCCACAAATATTTCTGAGGTTTATGGATTCGGCCTGTATCACAGCCAGAAAACAGGAGCATTTTACGCATTAGTGACAGGCAAACAAGGGGAATTTGAGCAGTATGAAATTGTTGATGGTGGAAAGGGTTATGTAACAGGGAAAAAGGTGCGTGAATTTAAGTTGAATTCTCAGACCGAAGGCCTTGTTGCGGATGATGAGTATGGGAACCTATACATAGCAGAGGAAGATGAGGCCATCTGGAAATTTAACGCTGAGCCCGGCGGAGGGTCAAAGGGGCAGGTTGTTGACCGTGCGACAGGAGATCATTTGACAGCTGATATTGAAGGACTGACAATCTATTATGCACCAAATGGCAAAGGATATCTCATGGCTTCAAGTCAAGGAAATAACAGCTATGCAATGTATGAACGTCAGGGGAAAAATCGCTATGTAGCCAACTTTGAGATTACAGATGGCGAGAAAATAGACGGTACTAGTGACACGGATGGTATTGATGTTCTCGGTTTCGGACTTGGCCCAAAATATCCGTACGGAATTTTTGTGGCGCAGGATGGCGAAAATATCGATAACGGACAAACCGTCAATCAAAATTTCAAAATTGTATCGTGGGAACAAATTGCACAGCATCTCGGCGGAATGCCTGATCTTCATAAACAGGTAAATCCGAGGAAGCTGAAAGACCGTTCTGACGGCTAGAATAGAAAGCAGCTTGTGCAGCTGCTTTTTTCTATGAATAAAAAAATCGTTCATAGCAATGAACGATTTTTCAAGAAAGCGCCAGATGAATCGCTTTTAGTTTTGCAGGAAGCTCATCAAACGTAAATGCGGGTACGGTCTCTTTATAATTGGCTGCTGCAGCTTTTTGCCGTTCTTCAGGGTGGTTGATATAGAAAGCGGCTTTTTCCTTAAAGTCGTTCATGCCGTGATAAGAAATAAAGGATGAAAAAGGATGCGCCGCGGGTAAATCTGTTAATTGAAATGCTTCGCATGCAGCGATATCAAACGTTCGGTTATTAAAACTGGCATTTTTGATGCGCATAGTATTTTGGTTGAAAGCAAAATGATAGGGACGATGCGCATTAATTACGATGTCTGCCCCATTATAATAATGAACGGCCTGTTCGGGTGGAACCCATGTGCTGATGACATCAATATGCGGCTGTTTGAGCACTTTTTTAGGCAGATATTTTCTCCATTCCTTGCCGAATACCCGAACCGTGAATGGCAGATGGACCGCTTCTTTCATAAGCTGAACCCGATTAGGGTAAGGGTAGCCGATGATTAACAGATTTGAATGATAGGAATGTTCGGTGCCCATTTTTTTAAACAGCCGATGATTAACTGGTATCGGAACATAATAGACGTGCTGGTAGCCGAGCCCTTGATAATAGAGAACGGCATTTTGTTCAATGGTTAATATGGCGTCAGCGAGCTTGATTACCTGTAGGCTGATATCCATATAAAATGGGTCTTCGGTCAGCCAAACATATACGGGGATACCCTTACCCTTTAACCAGGTCAGCCAGTCGTGAGGAACGCGGTCTCCAACCATCAAGAGTGCGAAGTCCGGCTGAAACGTTTCGATCTTCACCAAAGTTTCTGCTTCAAGTGTATCTGCAGACATATACTCTGTATGAGTGTTCCGAAAACATTCTTCAGCCCAGCGATCAAAATAACAATATATTCCTCCGTATCCCGACTGGATATACAACACTTTCATCGGATGTTATGAAAAGAACGTAACGCTTTCTACTTTGTCTACATCAATTAATGTTGTAGCTTGGCCTGCTGGAGTGACGGAGCTTTCCTGTGTTACAAATACGATCCCGTGAACCTGATCGAAAGCAACGAAGACAACCGGCCCGATCATGTCTCCTGAATCGGTTACAATGCTGATTGTCGTGCCTGGCGTAACTCTGGCAAAAATCCATCTTGCCGGAAGGGAAGGGTCTAAAAGAGATTCTGCCGTAACCGTCTCACTTTCATCTACTCTTTGATCGATGGCAGCTTCAAGCAAGTCTTTAAGGTTACTATCCATATTTTCTCCTCCTTCTGTTGCAGTTGGAAATAAAGGACTTAAAACGGTTTTAATTAAATCCTTTTTTAACTGTGCGTTTTCAGAGCTCATTACACACACCTCCTATTCGATAGTGAACTCACGTTAATCATATTCTTCTGGTTGCAATTTGGTATGAGTCGAACGCCGTACCTGATCTATTTTTCACCTATTTAAGGAAAATGCTGATTTTTTAATGGAATGGACATAGCCTATACCATAAATCGGAGTCGTACATATTGTAAAACAGAGATAAGGATAAGGGAGAGAGATGATTTGGATTTAGAGAAACAAGTGGATCGAGAAGAAAACCAAGATGAACTGCATTTTATTTTGCTTTTGCTGATTCTGCTGATACGTCAATCGTCTTCTGAAGGAAATCCATCTGACCTCAGACGCCAGCTTGTTTTTGCCAAAGAGCTGGGCGTACCGGTTTCAAAAGTCAATTTGATCAACGGAGATACACTTCAAAATGTCATCGTAAAAGAAGTTCTGACTGATTTGGTTATTTTCCAAAACCCGTTAAATAACACGAGATCTCATGTTTCACTCTCAAGTGTTGTAAGCTGGGGTGCTTTTTAAATGATGACAGAGGCTCTGCTTGCTGCGGAGCCGTTTTTATGTTTGACGGCGGGAGGCGGTATAGATGGGAGAGAAAGTGTCTATTATTTTAACAAGTTACAACAAACCCGATTATTTGCAAAAAGCGATCGAAAGCGTGATACAGCAAACGCATGATCTTTGGGAGCTTTTTATCATGGATGATCATTCGAATGCAGAAACAACTGCGGTGATTCACAAGTATCTCCATGACCGGCGCATTCAATATCATAACAGTTTCGTGCATCCTGCAGATCGATTAAAAACAGCCCGTTATGCCACATTAATTAACAGTGCGCTCCCATTTATAGACGGCGATTACATTTCGTATCTTACTGACGACACTGTTTATCATCCTGAGCGGCTGAGCCGTATGGTGCAAGAGTTTTCACATAAGCCTGAAGCGCAGGCGGTCTATTCAAAACAAAAAGTTGTACATGTAAACGAAAGGGGAGAGGAAATCTCACATTTCTACAGAAATGCCAATGCAGTGCTTGATCAGGCCGCTTTTCAAGTTGATCATTGCTCCGTTATGCATCGCCGTTCGTTACTTAATCTCATCCACCATAAATTTGGAGGCTACTGGGATGATGATATGAAGCATTGGAATCATGGCGACGCAATTTTTTGGGCGAGACTCAACAACTTTACCCCATTTCTGCCGATAAATGAAGTATTAGACACAACCTATAAAACCCCAGATTCATTTCAAAATGCATATCGGTTTCTGCCCGCCGATTTGATTGACGGCTCTTTTGTAAAAGGTTCAGATCAAAATGTGTATTTTTTTGATCAGGGTGTAAGGCATCCTGTTGGAGAAAAGTGGGGTTTTTTGTATCTAAATCGGACTGTCGCTGTTCCAGACCCATATTTATTTCAATATAGGATTGGCAAAATTTTAAACATTCCGAATTATATTTTAGTAAAGGAAGCTGACCATCCTGCAATATTTTATATCGAAGCCGGAAAAAAAAGGCGAATTGTGGACCAGTATGCGTTTCAATTTTATCAATTTCAAAGAAAAGACATAGTGACAATTGGAAAAGAAGAGATGGAGACGCTTCCGGAAGGGCCGCCGATTACGTGGAAACGATCTGAATTGATCAAAAATCCGCCTGGCCGACGTCTGTTTTTCATCGAACGCGAGCCGTTTTTGTTTCTAAACGGCGTCTTTCACCCGATTAGTGAACAAGTAACAAGGAAGTTTTTTTTACATCAGAAGCCAATCTCCGCTTCTTTCCGAAATATTCAGCAATTTCCAATTGGAAAGCCGTTTTATCCGGTGTACGATGAGATTATAAAGAAATTGAATATTGCAACAGAGTAAAGGTATAGGTCATAAAAAGGAGACGTTCATGACAGGACATTATTCAAAAACGGAACATCAATATATATTGTTAACGTCTGAATCGGCATCGTTTGATCATTACAGCGTATACAGAGATCCGCAGCTTCCGCAAATTTTTTCTCATAACTTTGTTCAGCTCCATGATACGTTTCCATTGGAGCGGTTACTTAACTTTTTACCCTCCGTACCAAAGCTGCTTGATGCGAATTATCTCCATTTAAAAGCGTCGCCGCAGCATGTTTTTCCGCTCGGTTTGAAGCAGTCGCTTATAAAAAGCGGTTTTGTCGTCGAGGATGAGCTACTATATGACATGAAGCTTAGTGACTGGAAGGGGCAGATGGGACATCCTTTAACCGCATGGGGGACGGCAAAAAGTCTTAGCGACGGATCTTCTATTATGAAAATTTACGATTCCATTTATATTGGAGAAGCAATCGCTGAACAAAAATTAAAAAGAAAATATCCTTTCTATGAAGCAGGTATAATCATTCTTGTTGTTTGTTACAGCGACCAGGCACAGAAAGTTCCCATTGGGTGCGGCGAGCTGTTTATCGATCATCAAGAGAAATCGGCTAAAATCGAAGAAGTGGCAATTTTAGATCAGTTTCAAAGGAAGGGCTACGGCAGTATCTTAGTGAAAGAAATGCTGTCCATCGCCAAATCACTAGGAATGGAAGCAGCCTACTTAGTGGCTGCAAGCACTGACGGTGCAACTCAGTTTTACGAAAAGCTGACGTTTAAAAAATATGAGCGGGTGCATACTGTATTTCATTATTTCCTTACATGAAATAGGCGTTTGCACAAACCATTTGGGACTTGGCCCGCATAAAATGCCGTATATCGTGATAAGAAAGGATGAAAACAGTATGTATGGATACTCTGGGTACGGTTACGGATTTGGCTGCGGGACAAATACATTTGTGTTAATTGTTGTCTTGTTCATTTTATTAATTATTGTTGGAGCCGCTTTTATTTGCTAGATGCTGAAATTCCAAAAGAGCCTTCCCTATTAGGAAGGCTCTTTTTATGTGAAAAAGTTTTTGCGGGGAACGTCATGCCGCCATTTGGACACTCATACAATATGGTAAAAGGGGTTTTGAGGTGGGAGCATGAGCAGTTATTTGATTAAGCCAGAGCTTAGCTCGGCCTATCCGATTGTCAGTTATGCGAAGGGTTCATTTGTTTATGATCAGACCGGAAAAAAATATCTCGACGGCTCGTCAGGTGCGGTGACATGTAATATCGGCCACGGAGTTCGTGATGTGACTGAGAAGCTGAAAGAACAGCTTGATCAGGTGTCTTTTGCTTACCGCTCACAGTTTACGAGTGAGCCCGCCGAGCAATTAGCCGCTCTCTTGGCACAGGAGCTGCCCGGAGACGTGAATTGGTCTTTTTTTGTCAACAGCGGATCAGAAGCGATAGAAACAGCTATGAAAATCGCCATTCAGTATTGGCAGGAAAAAAAGCAAACACAAAAATCCATCTTTTTGTCTCGATGGAGCAGTTACCACGGAATAACTTTGGGAGCGCTTTCATTGTCTGGTTTTTATGAAAGGAGATACCGGTTCACCCATCTCATTGAGCGGTATCCAGCTATCTCAGCTCCACATATTTATCGGCTGAATTATGAGACGGAAGAAGACTTTGTTCAGACTGCAGCTGATGAACTGGACACTATGATCAAAAGAATCGGAAGCCAATTCATCGCCGGCTTTGTGGCTGAGCCTATTATTGGTGCTGCAGGAGCAGCGATTACTCCGCCTCCGGGATATTATGAGAGATTAAGTGAGGTATGCCGCACACACGATGTGCTTTTTATTGCAGATGAAGTGATGACGGGGCTTGGGAGAACAGGAAGGATGCTCGCGACAGAGCATTGGGATACCGTACCTAATATTGCTGTACTGGGGAAGGGACTCGGTGCGGGGTATGCACCTATTGCCGCTGCCGTCGTATCTGATTCTATTATTGAAACGATAAAACAAGGGTCAGGTGTGATTATGAGCGGTCACACATATAGTGCACATCCCTATTCAGCCAAAGCTGCTCTTGAAGTTTTGCGATATGTGTTAAAGCACGGCTTGATCAAACAATCAGAAAAAAAGGGCGCTGTGCTGAAGAAAAAGCTTGATGAGGCGGCATCTCAAAGTGGCATTATAGGTGATGTGCGCGGAAAAGGACTGCTATTAGGCATTGAATTTGTGACAGACCAAAAAACGAAGAAAGTGTTTCCGCCAGAGCAGGCGGTAACCCAGCTTATTGTCAGCGAGGCGAAAAAACGCGGGCTGATTGTTTATCCTTCCAAAGCTGGAATAGACAGTGGAGAAGGAGATGCTGTCATTATTGCTCCTCCTTTTACCATTTCAGACGGTGAAATGGAAGAGCTTATCTCTATTTTTTCAGAAACAGTTGCAGCGGTCGAAAAAAACTTAAAAAAGGATTGACATTAAATGGCGCCATTTCAAAAAGCAATCAGCATTGACACAGCAATTGCAGATGTTCGGGATGGATCGGTTCTGATGTTTGGCGGTTTTGGGGGAGTCGGGTCGCCTCCTTCATTGATTGAAGCGATATTGGACAGCGGTGTAACGGATTTAACTGTGATTTGCAATGACGCCGGTTTCCCGGATATAGGGATCGGCCCGCTTATTGTTAATCAACGGGTCAAAACCCTGATCGCCTCGCATATCGGTTCCAATCCTGTAGCCGGAAAACAGATGACAGAGGGGACGTTAGAGGTTCAATTTTCACCTCAGGGAACGCTTGCGGAACGGATTCGCGCTGGCGGAGCGGGACTTGGCGGTATTTTAACCGATGTGGGCATTGATAATCCAATGGTTTGCGAAAAAAAGGACATCGTAACAGTGGCGGGAAAACGATACTTGATTGAAGAGGCGCTGACGGCTGATTTTGCTTTTATCAATGCTTACATTGCAGATGAATTCGGCAATCTAACGTATGACAAAACCGCGCGCAATATGAATCCGCTTATGGCAATGGCCGCCAGGAGAACCTTTGCCGAAGCTGAGCGTATCGTTCCGATGGGGGAGATTTCTGAAGAAATGATTGTCACACCGGGGGTTTTTGTTGAGGGAGTTGTACGAAGCGAGGGAGTGAAGTGGAAATGGGCTTGGGAGTAGCAGAAAGAGAACAGATTGCAAAACGGGCTGCTACTGAAATTAAGCAAGGCATGATTGTGAATCTCGGTATCGGTATCCCATCCTTGGTACCGAACTTTTTACCGCCTGACATGCAGGTCATGTTTCAAGCGGAAAACGGTGTCCTTGGCATTGGAGAAAGTCCCGAAAAGGGAGAAGAGGATGCGCATTTATGTAACGCCGCAGGATATCCTGTCCGCGCTGTAAAAGGGGCGTCTTATTTTGATACAACCATGTCTTTTGCGATGATCAGAAAAGGCAAAATTGACATTACGATTTTAGGCGCCCTGCAGGTGAGCCAATCAGGAGATTTGGCAAATTGGCTTGTTCCGGGAAAAAAGGTGCCTGGTATGGGCGGGGCGATGGAGCTTGCCCAAAAAGCGAAAAAAGTGGTTGTCGTCATGAGTCATACAGATCAAAAGGGAAGGCCTAAATTAACAGAAAGGTGTACGCTGCCATTAACTGCTGCAGGCTGTGTAGATTTGATTATTACCGAAAAAGCGGTTCTTGAGGTCGATAGCCATCACTTCATTTTAAAAGAGCTGATGAATGGCTCGACAATCGATGAGGTGACGAGGCTGACAGAAGCTGAAATCAAAATAGATATGCCTTTTTCTTAAGAGGGGGAATGAGGATGCAAGACATTGAAAGAAAAGTAATCGAGTGGCTTGATCAGCATTCGGCCAAAGCCATTCGTCTTCTCAAAAGGCTGATTGGGGAAAAAAGCACATTGGGGTCAGAGTTTAACGCCCAAGCTGTTGTGCTTGAAAAGCTGCGGCAATTTCATATGGACATTGATGTATGGGAGCCAAGCATAAAGCAATTAAAACAGCATTCCTACTTTAAATCTAACCGATCCGATTTTCATGAGAGCCCGAATATCGTGGCTAAAAAAACGGGAGCCGGCGGAGGCAGGTCCCTGATTTTGAACGGCCATATCGATGTTGTGCCTGAAGGAAGCGTAAAGGATTGGAAGTATGAACCGTATCAAGCTGTCGAAGAAAACGGTAAAATATACGGCCGCGGCTCAACGGATATGAAGGGAGGCAATACAGCCCTTCTTTTTGCTTTAGAAGCCCTGCACGCCTGCGATGTCAAACTGAAGGGAGATGTATTGTTTCAGAGTGTTGTAGATGAAGAGTGCGGCGGCGCCGGTACACTGTCCGCCATCATGAGAGGCTATCGTGCTGACGGGGCGCTGATTCCTGAACCGACGAATATGAAACTATTTATTAAGCAGCAGGGTTCGATGTGGTTTCGGATCACTGTGAAGGGATTATCCGCACATGGGGGCACACGCTACGAAGGGGTAAGCGCGATTGAAAAAAGCATGCACGTTATCACAGCGATACAAGAGCTGGAGAAAGTCCGCAATGCGAGAATTTCAGATCCGCTGTATGACAATATCCCAATACCGGTACCGGTGAATATCGGCACCATCTCAGGCGGTGCCTGGCCATCTTCAGTTGCAGACCGTGTCGTCATAGAGGGGAGATGCGGAATTGCTCCCCATGAGAAACCAGAAGCTGTAAAACTTGAATTGGAAAACTGGCTGAAGGATTTAGAATACCATGACGAATGGTTTAAACGCCATCCCGTACAAGTCGAATGGTTTGGCGCTCAATGGCTGCCGAACGATTTACCTGATGATCACCCTTTAATTTCTGTGCTGCAATCAGCCTATCAAAAAATGAAACAGACAGAGCCGATTATTGAGGCTTCCCCGTGGGGAACGGATGGGGGGCTTTTGTACCATGCAGGAGATACACCAGTAATCGTTTTCGGGCCGGGGGAAACAAAAACGGCTCATCAGGCCAATGAATACATTGAGGTTGAAGCCATGATAGAATCTGCTAAAATTATTGCACTTTTTGTCATGGATTGGTGCGGGTTTCATACAGATGGGGAGGATGCGGATGCTCAAGTCAATAAAGAGTAGCGGTGTCACAGCAGTTTTGGACCATGACGGCTTTAATAAACGAATCAGAGTGGTCCGTTATGACGGAGCCATTGAGAAGGCCCTGCCGGATATCGTGGCAGCGGCAAAAGAAGAGAATGCAGAAAAAATCATCGTCTATGCGAAGCAGCATGATGAGCCAATGTTTGCCAAACAATTATTTGCGCCGGAGGGCTATCTAAAGGGCTATTATCTCGGCCATTCGGCTTGTGTCATGGTACGTTACCTGTCAGAAAGCCGGAGACAAACAGATTCTTATACAGAGGAACAGGAGATCATCGAAGCCATATATCGCACAGCGCCCCGTCTTCGCAACGACAGTACACCCGTTTTTACGATGAGAAGAGCAGAAACAAACGACATGTACCAGCTTTCGATGCTGTATAAAAAAGTATTCCGCACGTACCCAACCCCGGTATTTGACCCCGCTTATATTGAAAAGACGATGAATGCAAATACGGTGTATTATATCATGCTTGATCATGACCGCCTGATCAGCGCAGCAAGCGCAGAAATCAATCCAGAGCTTGGGCATGCAGAAATAACCGATTGCGCTGTGCTGCCGGAATATCGCGGCCATTCGTTAACAAGCTTTTTAATCAAGGCGTTAGAAAAAGAAATGGCTGGAAAGGATATCTTTCATGTGTTTTCTCTCGCCCGTGCTTCGTCTTTTGGGATGAATGCTGTGTTGTACCATTCAGGTTATCAGTATGGCGGAAGGCTGGTCAATAATTGCTTCATAGCCGAAGGCCTTGAAAACATGAATATTTGGTGCAAGCAACTGTAAGTCAAAATATGCGCGAGGAGGAGTTCGTTTGAAAAACAAATGGTATAAACCGAAACGGCATTGGAAGGAGATCGAGTTATGGAAGGACGTTCCGGAAGAGAAATGGAACGATTGGCTTTGGCAGCTGACACACACTGTAAGAACGTTAGATGATTTAAAGAAGGTCATCAATCTGACCGAGGATGAAGAGGAAGGCGTCAGAATTTCTACCAAAACGATCCCCTTAAATATTACACCTTACTATGCTTCTTTAATGGACCCCGACAATCCGAGATGCCCGGTACGCATGCAGTCTGTGCCGCTTTCTGAAGAAATGCACAAAACAAAATACGATCTGGAAGACCCGCTTCATGAGGATGAAGATTCACCGGTACCCGGTCTGACACACCGCTATCCCGACCGTGTGCTGTTTCTTGTCACGAATCAATGTTCCATGTACTGCCGCTACTGCACAAGAAGGCGCTTTTCCGGACAAATCGGAATGGGAGTCCCCAAAAAACAGCTTGATGCTGCAATTGCTTATATCCGGGAAACACCTGAAATCCGCGATTGTTTAATTTCAGGCGGTGATGGGCTGCTCATCAACGACCAAATTTTAGAATATATTTTAAAAGAGCTGCGCAGCATTCCGCATCTGGAAGTCATCAGAATCGGAACAAGAGCGCCCGTCGTCTTTCCACAGCGCATTACCGATCATCTGTGCGAGATATTGAAAAAATATCATCCGGTCTGGCTGAACACCCATTTTAACACAAGCATCGAAATGACAGAAGAATCCGTTGAGGCATGTGAAAAGCTGGTGAACGCGGGAGTGCCGGTCGGAAATCAGGCTGTCGTATTAGCAGGTATTAATGATTCGGTTCCAATTATGAAAAAGCTCATGCATGACTTGGTAAAAATCAGAGTCCGTCCTTATTATATTTACCAATGTGATCTGTCAGAAGGAATTGGGCATTTCAGAGCTCCTGTTTCCAAAGGTTTGGAGATCATTGAAGGGCTGAGAGGTCATACCTCAGGCTATGCGGTTCCTACCTTTGTCGTTGACGCACCAGGCGGCGGCGGTAAAATCGCCCTGCAGCCAAACTATGTACTGTCACAAAGTCCTGACAAAGTGATCTTAAGAAATTTTGAAGGTGTGATTACGTCATATCCGGAACCAGAGAATTATATCCCCAATCAGGCAGACGCCTATTTTGAGTCTGTTTTCCCTGAAACCGCTGACAAAAAGGAGCCGATCGGGCTGAGTGCCATTTTTGCTGACAAAGAAGTTTCGTTTACACCTGAAAATGTAGACAGAATCAAAAGGAGAGAGGCATACATCGCAAATCCGGAGCATGAAACATTAAAAGATCGGCGTGAGAAAAGAGATCAGCTTAAAGAAAAGAAATTTTTGGCGCAGCAGAAAAAACAGAAAGAGACTGAATGCGGAGGGGATTCTTCATGAAAACATGCGAGTGGTGCGGAGAGCTTGAAGCGGTGCCCGGCAGGAACACGGTGTACTGGGAGCTCCCTGATGGAACGAGGGCTATAGAACTGACAGACACCCCTGCCATGGTATGTTCTTCCTGCGGTATGACTTATCAAGAGGAAAACACGGTTAAGGAGATTGAGGATCAGCTGCTTTTAATTCAAACAAAAAAACTGCCTGAAAGCCTGACATATCAGCAGCTCATGGAGACAGAAAGAATTTTGAAACGCAACTATTTTGACTTCTCCTGAGTCATGTTTCAGTATTCTTTTGTTGTAATTTTACACTTGAACTGTATAATAGAACAACAAAAGACAGACACCAGGAGGGGAAACCCATGAAATCCTTTTATCACTATTTATTGAAATACAGACACCCTAAGCCGAAGGACAGCATCAGTGAATTTGCCAATCAGGCGTATGAGGATCACAGCTTTCCAAAAACATCAACCGATTATCATGAAATCAGTTCATATTTGGAGCTGAATGCTGATTACCTTCACACGATGGCGACGTTTGATGAAGCTTGGGATCAATACGAGTCTGAAGTGCACGGCAGATAATAGCTGTTTCATCCGCAGATCACTGCGGATTTTTTATGTCCCCCATACCATAATTGGATATTTCCTTTGGTTTTCATGCCCATGCGAATTGGCTTCACCCGGCATACGATAGCGTATGAGAAATGTTGCGGCGAGGGGGAGACACCATGAAGCAAAATAAACCGAAATTCCAAGTAGGGGATATCGTAGTCGTCATTATGTATGGAACAGTCGGCACCATCACAAAAGTGCACCAAATTGATAAACACTATCTTTATGAAGTCAATCATAACGAAGTTTTATACTTTGAATCATCTATTCAGCTTTATAAAGATTATGAGGGTGTCATTGTCGACATGGAGAAGCTTGATATTGAGTATGAATTCCTTATTGGGGACGTTGTTTATGTAAAAGATTATGGAAAAGAACTCTTTCGCATTATCGGCCATAGAACAGAAATTTGGAGATATTTAGAAGATGGCTGGGAAGATATCATTTATGAGCTGACCCGTTTAAAGGATGGAGAGTGGCTTGAAACGGAGGAAGAGGATCTCACGCTGGTGCTTAGAAAATATGAAATGGACCAGTTTGTGCATCAGCTGTTGTTTGTCCATTATGTCGGAGAAACTGGCCATGAGATCGGCGAAGATATCGCATCGTCTGCTCTTCTTCAGTTTGAAGGCGATGATGAAGATCAAGATACCCTTCACATCCTTGCTGTGTCAATTGTTGATGAGCTTCTGGATATTTATAATGACTACAAAATTCTGTACGAAATGTTTCATGATGAAGAATATAAAGACATGATGATGTTTGTTTTGGAAAGTTTAAAAGAGCATTTCAGTTAGTTTGTGAACATACGGATCAAGACATATAAAAAATATGGCAGACAGCCCCAAATCATCACACGCGTCATTCCTTTGAGCGTTTTTTCCATTATGATATCAAATCTTTCTCCGTCCAGTGCTTCCATCATTTTAGCAATCATAGCGTCAGCCTCCCATGGCTCGTTTTTTATTCAATATATGACTGAAAGAATTGTTTAGAACACCGGGTATAATTCAGCCTGTTTTTTCATAAAACATAAAAAAGGAGGCGGTACGGAGATGAAAGAAATAGATCTTGTGATTGATACGGAAGAAATCGCTGAATTTTTTTACAGAGAGCTTGCAAGACGGGGCTACATACCGAGTGAGGATGAGCTGTTTGAAATCGCTGATATCACCTTTGATTATTTGATAGAAAAATGTATGATAGATGAAGAGCTGGATGAAGATGAGTGAGGCTTAAAACCGGAGCGGTCAGCTCCGGTTTTATTATTCGTGTTCTATGACTTCTGAAAAAATTGAGGTGGTTAAATTGTACAAGCCCGTTAGTTTGTTTCTTTTCTTTCTCATTCTAGCTGCGGCCATTCATACAAATGCTGTTCAATCTGCAGATGAAGCAATAAGCAAGGCAGCTGTTTTGATCCGTCAGCCATGGCTTAATGAAGTCATGACGGGGATCACGCATCTTGGTGCTTCTTCTTTTCTGCTCCCTCTAATTGTCATCATTGGAGCAGGCATGTTTTTCTACAGAAAAACATGGGACGGCCTGTTGATGCTCTTAGTATTCGGCACAGATCGGCTGTTAAACAAAGTCTTAAAAGAATGGATCGAAAGAGTGAGGCCTGATTTTGCACCGCTGGTTCATGAATCATCTTTCAGTTTTCCGAGCGGCCATTCCATGAATGCTGCTTGTGTCTATCCTGTTATTGCCTACTTTTTAGTGAAACACCTCCCGTTTTTGTCCAAGCATAAAAAAATGGTATATATCATAGCCGGTGTAATTGCTGTTTTAGTCGGCATAAGCAGAGTGTATCTGGGGGTTCATTTTGTGACAGATGTGTTAGGAGGCTTTAGCCTCGGCTTGCTTCTGTTTTTCCTAGTAAAAGGTTTTGACGAAAAGATTAAGCGGTTTCGACAAAAATAGAGAGAGGAAAATACAGCAAAAACGCCAATATGTTAAAGAAATAAAAGGGAGGGGATCTTGATGATGTTATCCGTGTTTAAAAAGAAGTCTTGTTCCTATGACGTGACAATATTTCAGACACCCCGGTTTGGCGAAAAAAAGGGCTACAGAGCCGTCTATCGAACTGAACTGAACGGGAGCGATCATCAAGACGTGCTGAAAAGAGCATTCTCTTTGTTTAATGTATTCGACACTGTTCCGAGTGATTATGATGCAAGATTCATGGCCACAGGGGACGTGATCCTGATTGATGAAGGCAGAAAAGGGAAAACATATTATCAACTGCTTCCCGCCGGCTGGAGGAAAATCAATCGTCTGATTGTACAAACGACATAATGAAAAGAAAACTGCGGAAACCCGCAGTTTTCTGCAGTTTTAAGGCTTGCGTTTGGCAGCAGAATATTCTTTCCCGTGTGCTTCTTCAGCTGCAATGATATCTTTTTCAGGTATATGATTGTTCTTTTTTTGGCCGGTGATCCGGTTGCGATGTTTTTTACCCATGTCCCACCCCTCCTTCCTGCGGTTAGGTTTTCAAATTAACACCCCGATTATCCGTTTTTCTGAGGAAGTGCCTAACAGATCCTCGAACATTTCTTTTTTCGACATATTCCTTTATAATCAATGCTGAAGTTTGTTTCATCATGACATTCGTTGTAAAATGGACGGGCTGGATGATAATTTAGATTTACAGGAGGATATGAGATGAGTGTACATATAGGTGCTGAAAAAGGACAAATTGCGGATACAGTGCTTTTGCCGGGAGATCCTCTCAGAGCAAAATTTATTGCAGAAACGTATCTTGAAAATGTAGAATGCTACAATGAAGTCAGAGGCATGTATGGATTTACGGGTACATATAAAGGTAAAAAAATCTCAGTACAAGGCACGGGAATGGGTGTTCCGTCTATTTCAATTTATGTGAATGAATTAATTCAAAGCTACGATGTGCAAAATCTAATAAGAGTCGGTTCCTGCGGCGCTATTTGTAAAGATGTCAAAGTGCGAGACGTCATTTTGGCGATGACCTCCTCAACTGATTCACAAATGAACAGAGTCGCTTTTGGAAGCATTGATTTTGCGCCTTGCGCAGATTTTGAGCTTTTAAAAAATGCCTATGATGCCGCAAAGGATAAAGGTGTGCCGGTGACTGTAGGGAGCGTATTTACAGCTGACCAGTTCTACAACGACGATTCGCAAATTGAAAAACTTGCAAAATACGGTGTGCTTGGCGTTGAAATGGAAACAACTGCATTGTATACATTAGCAGCGAAGCACGGAAGAAAAGCCCTGTCAATTCTCACCGTGAGTGATCATGTATTAACAGGAGAAGAAACGACAGCGGAAGAGCGTCAAACGACATTTCATGATATGATAGAAGTGGCTTTACATTCCGTATCACAATAAAATATATCAAGAGGCGTGCTGGGTGCCGGCAGCCTCTTCTTTATGAATGCGGAAACGATTGATAAAAGGAAGGTAATGTAATATGAAAAAGTCCGGTAAATGGTTCTCACTGGCTGCCGCTCTGAGTGTAACGGCAATAGTCGGAGCCGGCTGCAGCATGTCGAACGGTGATGCTCAAAAGGATACGAAAACCACAGCAGAAACAAAGCAAACAGAACAAAAAGCAGCTGACAGCAAAAAATCAAACACTCAAAACAGTGAGTTTTCATTGGAAAGCCAGTATTTCAATGATATTAAAAAAGTCGATGGTCTGGAAACCATTCAAAATCCAGAAAATATACTCGCGCTTGTCAATAAACAATATGCACTGCCCGGAAACTATGAACCTAGCGATCTTGTCATACCTGATGTAGAGTTTTCTTTTGAAGAAAAGATTCAAAAACGTTACATCAGAAAAGAAGCGGCCGACGCATTAAAAACAATGTTCGATGCTGCCAAAAAGGAAGGCTATGAACTGGCAGCTGTCTCAGGGTACCGTTCGTATGACAGACAGAAAGTCATTTTTGACAATGAAGTAAGCCTAAAAGGGGAAAAGAAGGCAAAGGAAGCGGTCGCTTACCCGGGTGAAAGCGAGCATCAAACAGGCCTTGCGATGGACATTTCGAGCCGGAGCAATGGCTTTGAGCTAAATGAAGCGTTCGGAAGCACGGCAGACGGGAAATGGGTGCAGGACAATGCTTATAAATATGGCTTTATCATTCGCTATCCGAAAAATAAAGAAGATATCACGAAATATGAATATGAGCCATGGCATCTGCGCTATGTAGGCAAAAAAGCCGCAAAGGTCATCCAAGATAATGATTTAACGCTTGAAGAGTACTTTGAAAAAGTGAAGAAAATTTAAAATGAAAAGCCCGCTTACACTAGATAAGCGGGCTTCATTGTGTCTGGTGAATCTAGCATTTGTACTATGCTTACCAGAAGAATAAACCAGCAAGAGCGACCCCTGTAATTAAACCGAGGGAAATACCGTAAGCTGCTCCGTATCCCCAATAACCGCCCCAATATCCGTAACCGAAACCTCTTGGCCCTCCGCCGGTCGGAGCTATAAAAACTCTGTCTCTTGTTACACGGGTAATTCTGCCGACGTGAACTCTCCCGCCTCTCTCTGTAATTCTGACGACTTTACCTTGATGGTTTTTGCAAAGGTGATAATATCTCTCCAATATTGTTCCCCTCCTATCCTGACTTTCTATCAGCATATGATAGATGGGGAAAAAAAGGTTGGACGAAAACAGGGGGCGATACGCCGTTTTACTTGTACGCGATAAAAATACAATGACCCATGTACTCACTATATAACTGCATGAGCTGATAATGTGTTTGAAGCGTATCGTAATAGATGGGATCAATCGTTTGCGATAAATCCATTTCTGTGGTTGGTTCAAATTCCATGTCTTCCGGAAGAAGTGTCATCGCTTCTGTTTTTTGAAAGCCATAGGATCTTAGGAGTTTATGCCATTCGCTTTCTTCATGTAAGCAAGTAAATCCGTAAAAATCCATCATTTGCTTCTTTTCTGCAGGGGGCATCGGTTTTTTTAAAGCAGCTTCGATACCGATCAGCATCCCGCCGGGTTTTAAAACTCTTGAAATTTCTTGAAGAGAGGATGTCAGGCGTGAAAAACTGAGGACCGATTCTGACAGGACACAGGAAAAGGACTCAGAAGAAAACGGGAGATGTTCCAGCTCCGCCTGGTATGCAGGGATGGCAAGCCCTTCATTCGCAAATCTTTTTTTCGCTTTCTCAAGCATAATAGGATCTTTATCAACGACTGTTACAGGATACAGCAAATGTCCTAAATAAGCCGCCGTTTGCCCTGTTCCGCATCCGGCATCAAGAATCGGCTGATTCGGAGAGGGTGCAGCCTTTTGCAAGACCGCTTTTGAAAAAGCCAGCCCGCCTGGGTGCGCCCCTGCGACACCGAATAAGGACAGCATTTCTAAATATCGGCTCAATATCGAATCCTCCTTTTTCCTTATCATATGTCGTATAAAGCCATAGGTTTATGAAAAGCAAAAGAAGGGCGTTTCTCTTTCATTTCTGCTCCGAGTTGACGAATAAGAATTCGTCCATGATAATAATGTAAGAAGAAAAAGGTGGTGTTTAATTGAAACGGCAATTAAAACTGTTTTTTATTGTGCTGATCACTGCAGTTGTCGCTTCGGCGCTTACTTTATTTATTACGGGCAATTCCAGTATCCTGGGCCAAAAATCAACAAGCACAGGAGACAGCAAGTTCGACAAATTAAATAAAGCGTATGAGCAAATCAAAAGTGATTATTACCAAAAAACAGATGATGACAAATTAGTAGACGGAGCAATTAAAGGAATGATTCAATCACTGGATGATCCGTATTCTACATATATGGATCAAGAGCAAGCGAAATCATTCGACGAGACGATTTCAGCATCTTTTGAAGGAATCGGAGCCCAAGTAGAGGAGAAAGACGGAGAAATCCTTATTGTATCCCCAATTAAAGGTTCACCTGCTGAAAAAGCCGGTATCAAACCGAGGGACCAAATCATTAAGGTAAATGGAAAAAGCGTAAAAGGCATGAATGTAAATGAAGCCGTCGCTTTAATCCGAGGCAAAAAGGGCACAAAGGTGAAGCTTGAACTGAACAGAGCGGGAGTGGGGAATATCGATCTTTCCATTAAGCGCGATACCATTCCTGTAGAGACTGTCTATTCAGAGATGAAAGACAACAACATCGGAGAAATTCAAATCACTTCTTTCTCTGAAACAACAGCTAAAGAGCTGACAGATGCGATTGACAGTTTAGAGAAAAAAGGCGCCAAAGGCTATATTTTAGATTTGAGAGGCAACCCGGGCGGCTTAATGGAACAGGCGATTACGATGAGCAACCTGTTCATTGATAAAGGGAAAAACATCATGCAGGTTGAATACAAAAACGGTTCAAAAGAAGTCATGAAGGCCGAAAAAGAACGGAAAGTGACCAAGCCGACCGTCGTTTTAGTAAATGACGGTACAGCAAGCGCAGCCGAAATTATGGCCGCTGCCCTTCATGAATCGTCAAACGTACCGTTAATCGGCGAGACGACATTCGGAAAAGGTACAGTGCAAACGGCAAAAGAATATGATGATGGCTCTACTGTCAAACTGACAGTTGCCAAATGGCTGACTGCTGACGGCGAATGGATTCACAAAAAAGGCATCAAGCCTCAAGTGAAAGCAGAGCTGCCTGATTACGCGAAGCTGCCGTATTTGGACGCAGATAAAACGTACAAATCAGGTGATACAGGCACAAACGTCAAAGTGGCTCAGAAAATGCTCAAAGCACTTGGTTACAAGGTAAACGTTAACAGTACGTATGACCAGGACTTTGTATCTGTCGTCAAACAGTTCCAGAAAAAAGAGAAGCTGAAAGAGACAGGCATACTGACTGGCGATACAACAACGAAATTAATGATAGAACTTCAGAAGAAGCTGTCTGATAATGATACGCAAATGGAAAAGGCAATTGAAACACTGAAAAAAGAAATGTAAAAAAACCATACGCGGCTGCCGCGTATGGTTTTTTTATGCACCCTTTTGATTTGGATTAGCGTCTTGTTTTTTGCCAAATAAACCTTCAATGACAGGATTGGATCCCGCGTTTTTAACGAACAGCGGATTCAGGATAACCACAGCGATCATGTTGGCGGCCAATCCCCAGAATCCTTCATAAATGCCATGTGCGGATTGAGTGGTATACACAATAAACGTAACCGCAAGGCCGACTAATAATCCGATAACTGTCGCTTCTTTCGTTTGATGCTTCCAGAATAGACTGACAGCAATCGCCGGGAAGATTTGCACCATGCCGGATACACCTAATAGCTGGAGTGTCACTAAGGCAGTCGGGAACAGCATTCCAAACAGCAGCGCGAGACCGATGACAACAAATACCATTGAACGTGTGACGAGGGTCAGCTTGCTTTGCGACACATTCGGATGAATCAAATCCCGGTATAGGTTGTTGGCGAATAAATTCGATGCGCCGATTGCCATAATGGAACAAGGTATTAATGAAGCAAGAGCGATCGTGGCATATGCAAAGCCTTGTGTCACGCCGCCGTAAGATGTTTGAATCAAATGCAGCAGCGCCAGCCTTGGATTTGTATCTTCCGGCAGGACAAGAAAGGCGATAAAGCCAAGAAAAATGACCAAAATTAACACAATATTGTAAAGCGGCAAAAACATGCTGTTTTTTCTTACTGCATCAGCGCTTTTCGCCGTGAAAACACCTGTAGCGGCATGTGCCCACATAAAAAGTGCCAGAGCGGAAACAATAGATGCTGTGATAAACCAAGGGATGCCTTTTGGCCCTTCTGCCGGTATCGTCAGCATTTGCGGCGCTTCCTTCACTAACGTGTCAATCATTGGCGTCCAGCCGTTAAAATGAATGAGAGGGAGGGACACCACCATAAACAGCATAATGACCCATACTAAAATGTCCTTAATGATGGCTGTATATGTGGGCCCTTTAATCCCGCTGAAGAATGTGTAAAGAGCAACAAGAATAAATGAAATGATCACAACGAATTTTACGTTAATATAGCCAGTGCCGGCAACCTGAAGCGTGTCTTGGATGCCGCTCAGCTGAAGGCATATGTACGGAATAAGCATGAGTACCCCAACGATGGCAACGAGGCTTGCCAAAAGCTTACTGTTAAAACGTTCTCGGGCATAATCCGCGAGTGTTGTTAATTTATGAATTTTCGCAACTTTCCAAAGTTTTGGCAAGAAGAAGTAGGCGATAAAGTAGGCCAACACAGAATAAGGAATGGCGAAAAATGCAACACTTCCGCCTGTAAAAGCAGTACTGGTCAACCCTAAGAAAGTATAGGCCGTATAAAGGTCAGCGCCTACTAAAAACCAGACGAGAAGACCGCCGAAGCGTCTGCCGCCGACAGACCATTCTTCCACAGAAGTGCGCGAGGATTTGTCTCTTCCGGCGAGAAAGCCGATACAGACAACGGTTAAAACAATAATAGAAGTAATGAGAAGTGCAGTCAGATTCCCTTGCATTATTCAAGTCCTCCATCTTTTTTTTGCATCTGATAAATGCCAAACGAGCATAACGGCGTAACAATAATCCACAGCAGCAGCCAAAAGTGGAAAAACGGTAGGCCGAACATAATCGGTTCTATTCGATTCACAAGCGGCAAAAGCGCGAGCTGAACGAATGGCAAAAGAATGAGAATAACAATAAGTGCTTTTTTAACCATTTACTTTCCTCCTGAAACATGATAATGCTCACTATAATAGCAGTTGTTAGAAAAGATCACAAGATAATTATTAGAAAAAAATGATTTTTTCAATTATTTAAACAAAACACATGGTTTGCATCCTTTTCAATAAAGGTTTAAAATAATAAATATCTTGAAATCGAGATAAATAGGAGTGAGAAAATGAAAACAGAAGGATTGCACCATGTCACAGCATTCGCCAGAGATCCGCAAGAAAACTTGCGATTTTATACAGAAGTGCTTGGGCTCAGACTTGTTAAAAAAACAGTAAACTTTGATGATCCCGGGACGTATCATTTTTACTTTGGGAATCAAAACGGAGATCCCGGTACAATAATGACCTTTTTTCCGTTCCAAGGAAGCGGACAGGGAACGGTAGGAAAAGGCCAAGCGGGCCGGGTGTACTTTTCAGTTCCCTCAGGCTCCCTGTCTTTTTGGAAGGAGCGTCTTGAGAAAAGCGGGCTGAGCCTAGAGGAAAAAACGTTGTTTGGTGAAAAAGGTCTTATTTTTGATGATACAGAAGACCTTCCGCTGGCGATCATGGAGGATGCGAAAAGCGGCAAAAGCGAGTGGACGCCTGACGGGATCACAACAAATGAAGCAATTACGGGAATGAAAGGTGTGCTGCTATATTCTTACGACCCGCAGGCGACCATACAATTGTTAACGGAAAGCTTTGGATATACCAAAGTGGCCGAAGAAGACCAGATTGTCAGACTGGCAACCTCAGCGGCCGTCGGCGGTGTCATTGATGTCCATTTACACCCTGAAAAAAGAGGAGTCGGAGGATATGGTACGGTACACCATGTAGCGTTTCGGACTAAGAAAAAGGAACAGGCGAAATGGCTGCCGATAATTGCTGAAAACCATCTGCCTTCATCAGAAATTCTCGACAGGGAATACTTTACATCAGTTTATTTCAGGGAGAAAGGCGGTATCTTATTTGAAATTGCCACAGATGAACCAGGATTTATGACAGATGAAACGTTTGCTGAGCTAGGAACTTCCTTAAAACTGCCTGAATGGCTGGAGAAACATAGACAACAAATTACAGACATTTTACCTGAACTTTAAAAGGGGGAATTTATAATGAAGCATATTTATGAAAAAGGAACATCTGACAACGTACTTTTGCTATTGCATGGCACGGGCGGTAATGAACACGATCTGCTTTCATTGGGGCGGTTTATAGACCCTGATGCCCATTTGCTTGGTGTCAGAGGATCGGTGCTTGAAAATGGAATGCCGCGATTTTTCAAACGTCTGAGTGAAGGAGTTTTTGATGAAAAGGATCTTGTGGTGAGGACAAGAGAATTGAAAGATTTTATCGACGAGGCTGCAGAAACGCATCAGTTTAATCGCGGCCGAGTGATTGCAGTCGGTTATTCAAACGGCGCAAACATTGCGGCAAGCCTGCTTTTTCATTATAAAGATGTGTTAAAAGGGGCTATTCTGCATCACCCAATGGTTCCGATTCGGGGTATCGAGCTGCCTGATATGGCGGGGCTCCCTGTTTTTATCGGTGCCGGGAAATACGATCCTCTTTGCACGAAGGAAGAATCAGAAGAGCTTTACCGCTATTTACGTGACAGCGGGGCATCAGCCTCCGTTTTCTGGCAGGACGGGGGCCATCAGCTGACTCAGCATGAAGCTGAACAGGCTCGTGAATGGTACAAAGAGGCGATTGTATAAAAAAACCTTAGTCCGGATTTCGGACTAAGGTTTTTCATATCCTTACAGCCAAGTTGATACTTTTGAAAGCGGCAGACGGTTGCTTTGATGCGCAGGCTTCACTGCTTTGCCGATTGAAATTAGCATAACCGGAACATAGCGCTCACTGATATCAAATTGCTTTTGGAACTGCTCTTTGTTAAATCCGCCGATTGCGCAAGTGTCATAACCTTTTGCTTTTGCGGCAATCATAAGCTGCATAGCAGCTAAAGAAGCATTTAAGAAAGCGGAATCACGTGCGAATTGCTCGCTTTGGTAAGCACCGTTGATTTGGCCGAGCAATGTTTGTTTGATTTCATCCGTAATATAGCCTTGGCTTGCTAATTCAGCATAAACTTCTTCACCGTTTTCATTTGCCTTTAAATCGCCTAAAATGGCAACAACAGCAGAAGACTCAACGATTTGTTTTTGATTATACGCTACAGGAAGAAGCTCCGCTTTTGATTCATCGCTGTGGAATACTGTAAAATGCCAATGCTGAAGGTTCCAAGCGGAAGGCGCTTTAGCGGCAAGGTCTAATAGCTCAGTCAGCTCCTCCTTAGAGATCGGGGCATTTGTATCATATTCCTTTACAGATGCACGTGCTTTTAAAACATCCAGAGTATTCGTCATAGTGTTTCCTCCTTCGGATAAACGTGGTATGATAATAGAAAAGTTAGAAGCTTACTAAATGTAACTTGAAAGATTATTGTAATGGATCATTGAATACATGTCAATCAATAGATGAAGGGATGAAGGCTTGTGGGAAATACGATGTGCCCTAAAATGGAATCCGCATTCTCATTGCTGGGAAAACGATGGAACGGTCTGATCATCCATGTGCTAATGGATGGGCCGAAACGGTTTAAAGAGATAACGGAAACAATACCGATGATCAGCCAAAAAATGTTGGCAGAGCGCTTGAAGGAGCTTGAACAAAACGAGATTGTCGAACGGCAGGTTCTCCCTGAAACGCCGGTCAAAGTCATCTACACGCTGACTGAAAAAGGAACAGCGCTTCAAGCTGTATTTCAAGAGATGCAGGCATGGGCCGATCAATTTTGCGAGCCTGGTGACACAGTGTGTGAAGAAGAGAAATAAGGAAAGCGGCGTCTGAAAAAGAGCGTTTGTTTCCATGGTGAGTCATGTAAGTACGGTTCACACCCGTTTACATGACTTTTTATATTTGTCAGACTGACATTTCTGGATTGGCAAAAGTGTCATGTGCATATGAAGGGGATATATAAAATAGGAAATGATCAATAAGTTATAACATCCAACCTATTGTAAATGGGGATTATGATGTATCTTATTATGCAAATCAGCAAAATTTTATATTTTCGGCCAAAACCCAGTCAGCTTCCAATTGGCATTTAAACCGGATCTAAAAGGAAATCCAGGTTTTTCGTATTGCTGGATGCTTCTATACTGATGACTTCCGCATTTATGAAAAAAGAGAGAGCTTCTTTGGAGCTCTCTCTTTTTTTTTATGGGGAGACAAAATCTTATAGTTTTCCATTCAAAAATTGCGCCTCACCGAGACCGAAACTCCAGTCTGCGTCACCATTCTCAGTAATAGATACTATGAGGTCTTCAGGGGAAATTCCGCATTTTTCTTCTAGCCTTTCAGCAAGCAGAGCATACAATTTTTCCTTTTGGCTTTCGGTTCTTGCTTTGCTTGTCATGCTAATGATGACCAGGTCCTTGGTTCTCTGAAACCCTAATCCCGTATCTTGGATTATAAGCTCGTTTGCGGGATGCTGATGGACAATTTGATAACGGTCTCTTTCCGGAACACCAAACGCTTCAACCATCGCTTGGTGAGCAGTATCTAATAACAATTGCAGCGCTTTTTCATCACGGCCCTCAATTACATCAAAACGCAATAATGGCATGTGTACTCCTCCTCTTGTGAAGTTGTTATCCGTCTGTTCTCATATTGTCTCATTTGCTTCCAGACAATGGATAGATATAATGATTGGCAGTCAACTTTAAAAAACATAACATATAACCAAAAGTTAATCAACATATAACTAATAAATCATTGGTTAGGCGGTAGGTATCGAGACAAGCTCATAAAAACGATTGACAGTCATTGATTAGGAGATTAGTATGAACATATTAGTTGATCAAAAGATAACAATCATATAACCAAGACGTTTTTAGTTATTGATGAAAGCGTTTTCTTTTCATCCAGGCATGAAAAGCGCCAAAACATTGTCGCGAGAATCATATAAAACACTTTTGGAGGGGTACCATGCCGATTTTAATTGTAGCTGTCGGAGTGCTGATTCTGTTATTTCTCATTATTAAAGTAAAATTAAATACCTTTGTCTCACTGATTGTCGTTTCATTTTTAGTAGCCATCGGACTTGGAATGGAAATCAATAAAATTGTTCTTTCAATTGAGACGGGAATTGGCGGGCAGCTGGGGCATTTAGCTTTAGTGTTTGGACTTGGCGCGATGCTCGGGAGGCTTGTCTCAGATGCTGGGGGCGGCTACCGAATTGCCATTACGCTGATTGACAAATTCGGGAAGGAACGAATAGAGGCGGCGGTTGTAGTTGCCTCTTTTATCATCGGTATTGCGCTGTTTTTTGAAGTGGGTCTTGTTCTGTTGATACCGATTGTTTACGCGATTGCTAAAGAATTAAAAATGCCTTTTCTGTATCTGGGAATCCCGATGGCCGCCGCCTTAAATGTTACTCACGGATTTTTGCCCCCGCATCCTGCTCCAACTGCTATCTCAGTTGCATACGGTGCTCATATTGGCCAGGTGCTGCTTTTTGGAATCATCATCGCTGTTCCGACAACTGTGATTGCCGGGCCTTTATTTAATAAATTTGCGATGAAACGTTTTCCTGGTGCGTATCAAAAGCATGGAAACTTATCGGAGTTAGGACCAAGGAAAGAATTTCAGCTGGATGAAACACCGGGCTTTGCGATCAGTGCTGTCACGTCTTTATTCCCGGTTATCTTTATGGCAATGGCAACAGTTTTTTCTTTATTATTGAGTAAACATTCAAAAGGAAAAGACATTATAGAATTTATCGGCACTCCGGGAACGGCAATGCTCATTTCGCTGTTGCTTGCACTCTATACGATGGGATATGCCCGTAAAATATCTATGCAGGAAATCAGTAGATCTATTTCAGAATCAATTTCGCAAATTGCGATGATGCTGCTCATCATAGGAGGGGGAGGAGCGTTTAAACAGGTGCTGATTGACGGCGGGGTCGGCGATTATGTCGCTGATTTTTTCCGTCAAACAAACATGTCGCCGCTATTCGTTGCATGGACCATCGCCGCGGTTCTGCGTCTGTGTCTAGGCTCTGCTACCGTGGCTGCGCTTACCACAGCGGGAATGGCAGCTCCGCTTATGGAGGCTGGCAGTGTAAACCCCGCGTTAATGGTGCTTGCAACAGGAGCCGGCAGTGTCATTGCGTGTCATGTAAATGATGCAGGATTTTGGATGGTAAAGGAATTTTTCGGCTTGAGCATGAAAGAAACATTTCAAACCTGGACGCTGCTTACAACAGTTCTTTCGGTTACAGGGCTCGGCTGTGTGTTATTGGCAGGGCTTGTGATGTAACAATCATAGACAGTCCGTAGCCCAATCGTTTTTCTTCCTTGCTGAATACTTTACGTATAGGCAGACATAAAGGAGGAAAAAATCATGTACCCTCATCATTCGTATTTACGCGGAATCCCAGGTCCAGCCGGATATCCGGCGCGTAGTCCTTTTTTGTTTGGCGCTCCTCTAGTCGGCGGTTTATTAGGCGGTTTTCTCGGGAGTGCGCTGTTTAACTATTCTCGTCCCTATGCCTATCCTCCTGGCCCTTATGGATACGGAGGCGGACCGTACGGTTTTGGTGCCGGCGAGCCATACGGGGGATATCCCGGCTTCTATTAATAAAAACGGCCTGCATCGATTGCAGGCCGTTTTTTATCGGATGATTTCTACCTCAGACATATTGTAGTCTTGCTGCTTTTGAAACATGACTTCCAGAAGGCCATCCTTATAGACGGCTTTTGTTCCTTTGCGTTTGACTAAACAAGGAAGATTTACTTTTTTCGGATGATCTGCTCTTGGGAAGTTTTCCAACCATAATTCGTGAGATGTGTGTTTGATTCTCACTTGTTCCAGCCATTCTTCGCTGATTGGCACCTTTACAAACACATGGTCTGCAGTTTCGAATATATCAATATCAGGTTTGACATCAGGTTTTGCATCAGGTTTGGCGGGCTGTTCTTTTTGGGGGAGAGGATCGCGGAAAGGAAATTGAGCCGCATAATCACTGCCGAACACACTTTCCATCACACGATTGACATACGTTTCAACTTCTTTCGGATCAGCTTTTTTTAATGCTTCTTTAGAAAATTGATTGTGGAAAGGAAAGTACTTGTTCCACTCAAACATTGTCTTCACATCCTTTCTTCACGGACAAAATAGTATATGCCCGCCAGATCTTTCACGTGATATAATATAAGATGCTCTAAAGAAAGGCAGGGATATAAATGCAATATTCAGAAACAAAAAAAGGCGTTATTTACACAGCCGTTTCCTTTATCATGTGGGGCCTGTTTCCGCTCTATTGGAAGCTTCTCGAACAGCTGCCGGCTCTTGATATTTTGGCTCATCGTATTATATGGTCTTTTGTTTTTATGTGTATCGTACTTTTTTTCTTGCGGCAATGGAAAATAGGATGGCAGGAGCTGCGCTCTCTGAAAAAGAACGGAGGGATCCTCTCTTTATTTCTTGCTTCTATCCTGATTTCGATCAACTGGTTTGTATACATATGGGCTGTCAACCATGGCTTTTTGCTTGAGGCTAGTCTTGGCTATTACATTAATCCGCTTGTATCAGTGCTCCTTGGGATTTTATTTTTAAAGGAAAAACTGAATCGCCTGCAATTAGTGGCCGTTTCGATTGCGGCAGCCGGTGTCATCATCTCGGCGTTCCAATACGGCTCCATTCCTTATGTTTCGCTTCTGCTGGCATTCAGTTTTGGGCTGTACGGGTTAAGCAAAAAAAGAACAAGCCTGCCGAGCGCCATCGGCTTAACGCTGGAAACATTCATGATTATGCCGATTGCATTGGGGTATTTGCTGTTCAGCGGACATGTTCAGCCAGCGGGTGCAGAAAGCGGAGGGACGTGGCTGCTTCTCTTTTTGGCCGGTGTGTTTACGGCTTTGCCGCTCTTATTGTTTGCGGAAGGAGCGAAACGGCTGCCGCTGTATCAAGTCGGTATCTTACAATATATTGCGCCGACCATTACTCTGCTGATCGGGCTGTTTGTTTACCATGAGCCATTTTCAAGCTCGAAGGCTTTTACATTCAGCTGTATATGGGCTGCGCTGCTCTTGTTTACGTTTTCACAAGTGAAGTGGAAACGGGCGTCAAAAAGCCATTGAGGCCTTTGGCTTTTCAGCTGATGCATATATTATGTATAATCATTTCATGTATGTAAGACATAAAGGAGCAAGACGATGGACAATGATAAAGAGATAGTGAAAGCCTATGCTTCACTTTGGAATAACCGATCTCTCGCACATGATAATGCAGAAGCGGTAGCAGAGGCGATTGATCTTGAGCTTTTGGATAAACGAACACATCCAAGACTCCGAAAACCGATGCTGGAAAAATATTTTGCCGCGATTCAGCGCATCGTGAATTCACAGCTCGAACCGGCTGTGAAATATCAGCTGGTCAAATTACATACAAAACGTGCAGAGTATTTAAAAGAAGAAAGAGGGGAGCAATCATGAAAGCAATCATAAAAGAAGATGTGCAAGCATCTTTAGAACGATATGCGGACCGCCCTGTATATATCCATTTAGAAACCACCACAGGTTCTTATTCAGCGCATTTAAATGAAAAGAACATGACGGTTGTTGCGTATATCCGCAATGCAAAAGTCACTTATCATCAGGCAAAAATCAAAGGCAATGGACCTTACCGCGTTGGCTTGAAAACAGAAGAAGGCTGGATTTATGCTGAAGGCTTGACTGAATACACGGTAGATGAAGAAAACCGTTTATTAATGGCGGGACACCTGCCGGGCGGTAAACTGGCTATTTCTCTGCAAATCAGCGAAAAACCGTTCACAGTTTAAAGAAAAGGGTGAATAATAATGAAAGAACATGTACTAGTAATCCTGCCTCACCCTGATGATGAATCATATGGAGTGGCAGGTCTAATTGCCTTAAACAGAAAAAAAGACATTCCCGTTACGTATGCCTGCGCCACTTTAGGTGAAATGGGCAGAAATATGGGCGATCCATTTTTCGCGAATCGTGAAACGTTGCCGCTGCTAAGAAAACAAGAGCTCATCAACGCTTGCAAAGAAATGGATATCAATGACCTTCGTATGCTTGGACTCCGTGACAAAACGCTCGAATTTGAAGATGATGAGTATTTAGCTGATATCATGGAAGAGATCATAGATGATGTAAAACCAAGTTTAATTGTCACATTTTATCCCGGACACGGCGTGCACCCTGACCATGATGCATGCGGGGAAGCGGTTATCCGTGCATTATATCGCAAAAAGAAAGAAGACCGTCCGCGTACAATCTGCATGGCCATTACCCGCAACAGAGAAGAGGTTCTCGGCGAAGCTGATGTCGTACTTGATATCAAAGAAGTAGCTGATATTAAAATGAATGCGTTAAGAGCTCACCGCACACAAACAGAAGGCATGCTCAGAGAGCTTGAAGAGAAATTGAAAAATAATGAACCTGTTATGGCAACATGGTTTGAAGAAGAAATATATTGGACGTATCAATGGAATGATTAATCAAAAAGGTATAAGGCCTTAAGCCTTATACCTTTTTTAATTTTAAGTCCGATGCAATTGCTGAAGCGAGAGTGGATCTCAAGGAAATACCTTCGAAAGACAAACCTAGCTGAACCGCTGTTTGCGCGATTTCCGGACGGATTCCAGACAAAGTTGAAGAAACACCGATTAAACGAAGCGCCTCAATCAGACTGAACAGCTGATGGGCAACCATCGTATCAATCACAGCTACTCCTGACAAATCAATATACAGTTGTGTCACCTTTTTTTTCGCACATTGATGCAGTGTGTTTTCCATAATCAGCTTGGCGCGGACTGTATCAATATCTCCGATTAAAGGCAGCAGTCCGACGCTGTGAAACAGCACGATGACCGGAGCGCTCAATTCAGTAATCATATCTTTTTGGGCCTGAAGCTGAAGGCTTGTGTTTTTGTACATTTCTTCTATAAAAATATGAATCACAAGATCAAACGCTTTTATAAGGGCGTGATACAGGTCTTCGGCTTCTTCGCTTTTCACAGTATCTTGATTGAGATGGACAAATTCTTTCACATAGGAAACATATAAATCTCTCACTCTGACAAACTCCCGAATAATATAGTGGATAGGAGTTTTTAAATGCTCTTGATCCTGTGTGACTTCAAAGGCCCATTCTTTCAGTATAGGCAAGTATACGTCCTCATCATCTATAAAAATACGGTTTATTTTATAGTTAAAGGCAAGATTCTGGCTCTTTAAATTGTGAATGACAACAGGGTCTGTTGAGGCATAAATGGAATTGGGATCAGTCTCCTCGATTGTTTCATACCATGTTGAACTGATGGTTTCCGCATGCTGGGAAAGATACTCGAATAATTTTTTGTTTTTTGCCATGATTGATCACCTCTTTTAAATGTGTTGTTTTTACGAATAACGTTTTTGCAGTTTTGCCAGCCTGAAAAACAGCCCAACTGCTCCGGCGGCGAGTCCCGCTATTAATCCAATCCAATAGCCGAATGCACCGAGGCTTGTAAACGTACCGACCATATAACCGACCGGAAGGCCAATGACCCAGTAAGAGACAAAAGCGGCCGCAAGCGTATAGTTCACATCTTTGTACCCTCTGAGTGCTCCCTGGATCGGTGCGGCAACAGCATCGGAAAGCTGAAAAAATAGCGCATAAATTAAAAAGTGCTGTGTCAGCCGGAGCACATCGGGGTCAGAGGTGTACATGCCCGCAATTTGCTCTCTGAATAAAAGGATACAGGCGGCAGTGAACAAAGAAAAGCCGATCGCCATCATGATGCCGATTAAGCTATATGAGCGTGCATCCTTAAAACGGGCTGCACCAGCTTCAAACCCGACAACAATTGTTAAAGCCATGGATACGCTGAGCGGCAGCATATATAAAAGAGACGCAAAATTCATGGCTGCCTGGTGGGACGCGATGGTCACTGTATGAAAATGGCTCATGAGAAGCGTGACAGCTGCGAAAATGCTCGTTTCAAAAAACACGGCGAACCCAATAGGCAGCCCGATTTTGAGCAAATTTTTGTATGCTTTCCAAGAGAACTTATACATGGTAAGGAAAATCCCGTATTCAGAAAACGGTGCGTTTTTATGAATAATGAAAAAACTGATGATGCAGATACACCAATAAGTTAACGCGGATGCCAGCCCCGCGCCGACACCCCCAAGTGCCGGCATTCCGAACTTCCCGAAGATAAATACATAATTCAATACAAAATTGATCGGAAGAGAACTGAGTGTAATCATCATGGTGACTCTCGTTTTTCCTAATGAGTCGATGAATGATCTCAACACGGTGTAAACAAATAAAGGGAAAATTCCCAGTGATAAAAAGCCTAAAAAGTGTTTAGCAATCTGATGCACGTGAATATCAAGGTTCAATCGGCCAAGAATAAGGTCAACTGCAGCATATCCAATCAATAAAACGGCGATGCTAAGTAGCGCGGCCACGTATACAGCCTGTAAAACAGTAAAGGGGATCTTCTGTTTTTTCTCTGCGCCTAATAGCTGAGCGACAATCGGGGTGACCGCCATTAATATACCTGCAAGTCCTGTGTAAACAGGGGTCCAAAGGCTTGAGCCAATCGCGACACCCGCTAAATCAGCGGGGCTGACTTTCCCTGACATCACCGTATCTAGAAAAGTCATAAGAGAAAGCCCCGCCTGGGTAATGAATATCGGTATTAAAATGTGCAAGAGCTGTTTGATTTTTTCCCGGGCATTTTGAGTTTCTTTCATACATTGATCTCCGTTTCTTTTTCATAACGAGAGAAATTATAACATTTTATGTATAAAAAGCAATGAACGCCGGGCCTATTCTTTTTTTGTCGGTTTCGTTTTTCTAAACATTTGGGCATAAATAAAAGAAAGCGAAATCACGCCTAAAAAGGTGCAAATATACTGAATGATTCTTTCGATTTCCATTCTTTACATCCCTCCTTTACCAATAGAATGTGCATCAATAAGATAAGCATTCGTGAAAAGTTGGAAATTTGAACAGGAGATGAAGATTATGCGCTATGAGCAGATATCAGAAAATGCGTTCAAGGGGAAAATACAGGTGTACTTAGAGCAAATATTAGGGGATGCATCTCTAATCTTGAAAACGCTTCACGAAAAAGACCAGTGCCTTCTTTGTGAATTAGATGATTTGGGGCACGTTTTTCAGGACATGCAGGGGATTGCATCCTCCTTTTATTTGCAATCATACATTGAGGAATTTACGCCGGCATTTATTGAGCTGGCCAAGGCGATTAAAGCCTTATCGGAACATAAGCATGGAGCTTTAATTGTGATTGAAAGAGCAGACCCGGTTGAACATTTTATTCAAAAAGGCACCTCCCTACACGCCGAGATCAGCTCTTCATTAATTGAAAGCATCTTTTTTCCCGGAAACCCTCTTCATGACGGCGCTTTGTTAGTGAGGGAAAACAAACTCGTGTCAGCAGCCAATGTGCTCCCGCTGACGACTAAGGAAGTGGATATCCATTTGGGAACCCGGCACCGGGCGGCTCTCGGTATGTCGGGCTATACGGATGCACTGGTGCTCGTGGTTTCAGAGGAAACAGGGAAGATGTCGTTTGCCAAAGACGGTGTATTATATCCGTTAATTTCACCAAGAACGTAAAAATAATAAAAAGGGCCTGATTAAGAATCCTATCATGAGACAAAATGACTGAATTCGTATCTTTATTAAAGCATTCGCTTCAAGCTGAATGCTTTTTGTCTTGAAGACAGGGAATATAAACTGGTAGAAAAGTTATATGTGATGAATATTAATCAAGTGAAATACTTTACCTGTTTATGTATTTATAGTACCGTATAAAATATTATATAAATTTTCAAAGGAAGGGTGCTGCCGCATGGCAAATGTATTAATGATCGGTTTCCCCGGTGAAGGGCATATTAATCCCTCTATCGGTGTGATGAAGGAGCTGAAATCCCGGGGAGAAAACATTACGTACTACGCAGTGAAGGAATATAAAGAAAAAATCACAGCTCTTGATATTGAGTTTCGTGAGTATCATGATTTCAGAGGAGATTACTTCGGGAAAAACGCAACCGGCGATGAAGAAAGAGATTTCACAGAAATGCTCTGCGCTTTTTTGAAAGCCTGTAAGGATATCGCGACTCATATTTATGAGGAAGTCAAACATGAATTGTATGATTATGTCATATATGATCACCATCTTCTCGCCGGTAAAGTCATTGCCAACATGCTGAAGCTGCCAAGATTTTCATTGTGTACAACCTTTGCGATGAATGAGGAATTTGCGAAGAAAATGATGGGAGCGTACATGAAAGGATCACTTGAAGATTCGCCTCATTATGAATCATACCAGCAGCTTGCAGAAACGTTAAATGATGATTTTCAAGCAGAGATCAAGAAGCCATTTGATGTTTTTTTAGCTGATGGTGACTTGACAATCGTCTTTACATCAAGGGGATTTCAGCCACTGGCTGAGCGATTTGGCGAGCGATATGTATTTGTCGGTCCTTCCATTACAGAAAGAGCCGGAAACAATGATTTCCCATTTGATCAGATTGACAATGAAAACGTGCTGTTTATTTCAATGGGAACCATTTTTAATAATCAAAAGCAGTTTTTTAATCAATGCCTTGAAGTGTGTAAGGACTTTGACGGTAAAGTTGTGCTTTCCATCGGCAAGCATATTAAAACAAGTGAGTTAAACGACATTCCGGAGAATTTCATTGTACGCCCGTATGTCCCTCAGCTTGAGATATTGAAAAGAGCCAGCTTATTTGTGACACACGGCGGAATGAACAGCACAAGTGAAGGTTTGTATTTTGAAACCCCGCTCGTTGTCATTCCGATGGGAGGCGACCAATTTGTTGTCGCAGATCAGGTGGAAAAAGTCGGCGCAGGAAAAGTGTTAAAAAAAGAAGAATTATCTGAAAGCCTTCTGAAAGAGACGATACAAGATGTAATGAATAATCGTTCGTATGCTGAAAAGGCAAAAGAAATTGGACAATCACTGAAAGTGGCAGGCGGCTCTAAAAAAGCGGCCGATAGCATTCTTGAAGCTGTAAAACAAAAAACTCAATCAGCAAATGCATAGTGTAAAAGCCTGTTCTTATCGAAAGAACAGGCTTTTTGCCATTTCATAAGAATGCAGAGGAAGGGATTTGACACGCCGATAGAGAATTGATTAGAAAAATAGACAAGAAAGGAGGAGAAACTGCTTCGTTCATCAATAGAAAACCATCATTTTTACCCTCACTTAAATAGTTCCTTAGACTTTCGAAAAACATATCATGCTTATGTAAAATGTTAGATGTTTATTTGAAGGTTTAAAGGTCGAACGATGCTGAAAATACTGCGCCAAATGTTTGAAAAGGGTTTAACTTGCTGAAAAATTGACGATAAAACAGTTGTGTGCCATTTTTGGAAACAAAATACTAGCTGTTTTTACAAAAAAACAGTTTAGGAGGTTGAATGAATGAAAAAGAAGATTGTAGCCGGCTTGGCTGTTTCTGCAGTTGTTGGGTCGTCGATGGCCGCAGCACCAGCGGAAGCAAAAACGATAAAAGTAAAAAGCGGTGACTCTCTTTGGAAACTTTCCCGCCAGTATGATACGACAATATCAGCTCTGAAATCCGAAAACAAATTGAAATCAACGGTGCTTTATGTCGGACAAAGTCTTAAGGTTCCTGAAAGCAGCAAAAAAAGCACGACATCCCCATCTAACTCAAGCAAAACATCAACATACACAGTTGCATATGGTGATTCCCTATGGATGATTGCTAAAAATCATAAAATGAGTGTTTCTGAGCTTAAAAGCTTAAACAGCCTGAGCAGTGACCTGATTCGTCCGGGGCAAAAGCTTAAGATCAAAGGGACAAGCAGTTCAAGCGGATCAAATGGATCAAAGAAAAACAGCGGTTCCAATTCTTCAGGTTCTTCAAAAAGTACATATACGGTCAAGCTTGGTGACTCACTGTGGAAAATCGCAAACAGCTTAAATATGACTGTAGCCGAATTAAAAACCTTAAATGGCTTAACATCAGATACACTTTATCCTAAACAGGTGCTCAAAATAAAAGGAAGCAGTTCACCTAAGAACGGAAACAGCGGTTCCAAAAAGCCGTCAAACTCCAATCCCTCAAAAACAACGACGTACAAGGTAAAAGCAGGCGATTCGCTGTGGAAAATTGCAAATCGGCTCGGAGTCACTGTCCAAAGCATCCGTGATAAAAACAATTTATCATCGGATGTGTTGCAAATCGGGCAGGTTCTGACTATTTCGGGAGCATCAAAATCTAATCCTTCAAATCCGACAAAGCCAACAAAGCCAAAAGATAACTCAGGGTCAAACATTCAAATAGGTTCGAAGATTGACAGAATGATAACGGAAGCGAAAAAATATGTCGGAGTGCCTTACCGATGGGGCGGAAACACGCCTGCTGGTTTTGATTGCAGCGGCTTCATTTATTACCTCATTAATAATGTATCATCTATATCAAGATTGAGTACGGCAGGGTATTGGAATGTCATGCAGAAAGTCAGCCAGCCGTCAGTAGGAGACTTTGTCTTCTTTACCACATATAAATCCGGCCCGTCTCACATGGGGATTTATCTAGGCGGCGGTGATTTTATTCATGCAAGCTCATCGGGCGTCGACATTTCCAATCTCAGCAATTCGTATTGGAAACAGCGGTACTTGGGCGCAAGAAGTTATTTTTAAAAATGAGTATGACAAAAAGCCTTTTATAGGCTTTTTTGTTTATACCAGACAATGATTGACCACACTGTTAGAAAAAACAAGGGGGAGACAGTATGTACCGTCTCTTGCTGTTGATGATGCTGACGGCACTGGGAGTTGCCGGATGCGGACAAAAAAAACCTCCAGACCCTCCTAACCGGGTGCCGGAAAAAAAAGTGGTTGAAACGTCAGCGTTTGGTCATCATGTCCAGTTGGTCAATCGTGAAGGGAAAGCAGTCGGCTTTATAGAGATCAAAGAATCAGATGATGAAGGCCTCGATATTCATATTTCCGCAAACAGCCTGCGTCCAGGTGCTTCTCTCGGTTTTCATATTTATGAGAAAGGTTCTTGTGTCAGGCCGGATTTTGAATCAGCGGGCGGTCCCTTTAATCCACTGAACAAAGAACACGGCTTCAATAATCCGATGGGGCATCATGCCGGAGATCTGCCGAACCTTGAAGTCGGTGCTGATGGAAAGGTAGATGTCATAATGAATGCGCCTGACACTTCACTGAAAAAAGGAAGTAAACTAAATATTCTCGACGAGGACGGAAGTGCATTTATTATTCATGAACAAGCGGACGATTATCTGACAAACCCAAGCGGCAATTCCGGTGCGCGTATTGTCTGCGGAGCCCTTTTGGGAAATAACGAGAAGCAGTAATATCATCCAAGCCCTTTTGTATTGAGCATACAGGGGCTTTTTTAGTATACTCGTTAAGGAATATGAATAGGAAAGGGAATCTGTCTATGACAACACAACTACAGCACTTAACATTGCCGGAAGATATACAACAAAAGCTTTTATCATATAAAGAGCAGCCTATTTCCCCAGAGTTTCAATCGCTTATAGGAACATCAGGCTATGAGGCGGAGGATGAAGCCATTTTATTTGACGCCATTATTGCATTAGCCATGGGGAAAAATGTCCTGCTGAAAGGGCCTACAGGTTCAGGGAAAACAAAGCTGGCAGAAACATTGTCCAGCTATTTTCATAAACCGATGCACAGCGTCAACTGTTCAGTCGACTTGGACGCTGAGGCATTGGTCGGTTATAAAACGATTGAAAATCAATCTGGCCAGGCGACAATCGAGTTTGTTTCAGGACCTGTTACAAAGGCAATGAAGGAAGGCCATTTTCTTTATATAGATGAAATCAATATGGCGAAGCCGGAAACACTGCCTATTTTAAACGGTGTATTAGATTACAGAAAAATGATGACAAATCCGTTTACAGGCGAGGTCATACGGGCTAAAAGCGGTTTCGGAGTCATTGCAGCCATCAATGAAGGCTATGTCGGAACTGTTCCTCTGAATGAAGCGTTGAAAAACCGTTTTGTCATCATTGATGTGCCTTATATTAAAGGCGAGCTGCTGAAACAAGTGCTCATGTCTCAGTCAGCCCTGAAAGACGAGAAATTGATTGACAGATTTATTACGCTTTCCTCTGACTTGATCGTTCAGGCCAATAACGGACAGGTGTCTGAAGAAGCGGCATCCATCAGAGCTTTAATCGATACATGTGATTTAGCTGCTTATATTCCGCCGCGTCGTGCCATTGAGCGGGGAATTGTAGAAAAGCTTGATGATGATCGGGAAAAAGCGGCTGTCCGAAATATTGCAGAAACTCTGTTTGAATGAGGGGGCTGCGATGAAATTTATCAAATTTAACGACAGCACGATTGATTCATTTTTATTTATGATGCTGACTGATTTGGCCAAAACACTCACCAAGAGTGAAGCGGTAGAAGTGGAGTATGGCGTTCAGTCCTATTACAATCCATTTGAAAAGAAAATCTATATGAGCCACTTTTGGAAAGACAGGGCAGCTGAGGACATGGAAGCGGGTCTGAAAAGCGACGTCTACCTGCGTTCAGTCGGAACAAGATATAGCTCGCTGCATGAGTTTGCGAACTTTTTGAATGATATCCATCGCCATCTTACCTTTAAAAGTTTTGCCAAGCAGCTCTTTATGCTGCTTGAAGACATTAGGATCGAAGAATGCATCAAACGTGAGCGTCCGGGTACGAAACATGTATTTGCGAAGCGAAAAGACATGTACAGAAAACATTTCTCTACCCAGCTGACCTTAAATTTGGAACGAAGCATTTTTACCGATGCGCTCTTTTGCGCGATCTATGTCAAGCTCACAACGGAATCGCCGCTTGAGACCCTTCCGTCCATGCGTGAAGATATCGATCTAATGCGCCCGTTTATTGAACAGCAGCTCTTGCGTGTGTATGAAGCAGATTCGACACGGCAGGTTCTGAAAATTGTTGAGGACCTCATGGATGGGCTTGAAGAGGTGCTCGATAAAGACATGTTGAACACCTACTTCTTTTTGCCTGAGCTTGACTACGCAAAAGCTGCAGAACAGCCGTTATTTGAAGAAGAGAAAAAAGCGCCGAAGCTGAGTGATGACATCACGCTTCCAAAACAATCAGACGGTGATGAGGATATCCATGAAGAAGAAATGCCGACATGGCATCGGGAAACAGAAGCACCGTCTAAAAGCTTCCTTCAATTTGATATTGAACACGGCGCAAAATCAGATTTAGGAAAAGATGCTTCAAGGGAAGGCGACGATGGAGATCAGGCCCTTGGCTCTGTTCAAGGATCAGCCAGACAAACGAAACGGAAAGACTATTCCAAGCTGGAAGCGCTGGAGTCTCAAAAAGACCAGCCGAACGGAGCGGGTATGGCTGACGGCAAAGAAAATAAATATGCATTTCCAATTTATAAAGAACCGCAGCCGGCAACTAGTGAAGAGGAGCTTTCTTATAAACAGCAGGCAAAAACGATTGAATCGTATCAAAAGCGTTTGAAACAAATGATTCAAAAAACGCTGGAGCATAAAAAAACATTGCCGAGAACAGATCTTCATGCCGGGAGACTGAATAATAAGCTTCTTCGCTACTTCACTGAGCGAAATCCGCGCCTATTCTACAAAAAGCAAGAACCATCTTCAGAAATAGACGCAGTTTTTACATTGCTGGTCGATTGTTCAGCCAGCATGTTCGACAAAATGGACGAAACAAAACGAGGAATCGTGCTGTTTCACGAAGCGTTGAAATCGGTAGCGGTTCCGCATCAGATTGTCGGGTTCTGGGAGGACACAAATGATGCAACCGAAACAAGCCAGCCAAACTATTTCAATACGGTTATTCCCTTCCAATCATCATTAAGACAAGAGTCTGGACCGGCCATTATGCAGCTTGAGCCAGAAGAAGATAACCGTGACGGGTACGCAATTAGGCAGATGACGAAAAAAATGCTGCATCGCAGCGAGGCGCAAAAGTTCTTAATTGTTTTCTCAGATGGAGAGCCGGCCGCATTTGGCTATGAACAAAATGGGATCGTCGATACAAGTGAGGCGGTTATCGAAGCCCGAAAAAGAGGAATAGAAGTGATAAATGTTTTTCTCTCCAACTCAGAAATAGAAGAATCGCAAATGAAGACGATCCAGGATATGTACGGAAAATTCAGTATATTTGTCCCGGATGTTGATCAGCTACCGGATGTTTTGTATCCGCTGCTGAAAAAACTGCTTCATAAAAGCATAGGATAGCCCTTAATCCTATGCTTTTTGGCGTTTGTTTTTTCGAATGATTAAATTTTTTGTTTTTTATAAAGGTTTTTTACTATTTTGTGAACAATCAAGGTAGAATCAAATTGCAAACAGTGGTAAAATATCGTTGGAAGCGTTTTTATTACATAATTTTGGACACAGCGTTCGAAAGTTATTTCAAGATAGTGAATCAATCACTTGATTATTTAAGTTGGGGGTAATATTCAAATGTTTCAAAATAGTATGAAACAACGAATGAATTGGGAAGATTTTTACGGTCCGAACCTCGGCTATGCGCTGGAGCTTTACGATCAGTATACCCAGGATCCGAACAGCATTGACCCGGATTTGAAGGAAATGTTCGACGAGCTCGGTGCTCCGCCAAGCGATATAAAAGAGGCCTCGGGAACAAAAGAAAAGGGACGTGTTACAGCCGATCTGATTCAAAAGATCGCATCCGCAGTCAGACTTGCAGAAGATATCCGAACCTATGGCCATTTGAACGCTTCCGTCAATCCGCTCAGAAAGGATGAGAAAAAGAGTGAACTTTTTCCATTATCCGATTACGGGCTAACAGAAGAGGAAATAAAAGCAATACCTGCGTCTGTCATCTGCAAAGACGCTCCTAAAAACATTACGAACGGTTTAGAAGCCATTCAGTATTTACGAAATACGTATAAAAGAACCATCTCTTTTGAATTTGACCATGTGCATGACTTCAAAGAGCGCGAGTGGCTGACAAGAAAGATTGAATCTGGCGAGCTGTTCCAGAAGAACTCAGCTGAAAAGCTGTCAGCTGTGCTGGAAAGATTGACAGAAGTAGAGGGCTTTGAGCAGTTTTTGCACCGCACATTCGTCGGGCAGAAGCGCTTTTCCATTGAGGGTCTGGACGCTCTTGTTCCAGTGCTTGATGACATTATTGCACAATCTGTCAAATCAGGCACGACAAGTGTCAACATCGGGATGGCGCACAGGGGACGCCTGAATGTCTTGGCACATGTGCTCGGCAAACCGTATGAAATCATCTTCTCTGAATTCCAGCATGCGCCGAATAAAGATCTTGTTCCGTCTGAGGGATCCATTGGAATCAGCTACGGATGGACAGGGGATGTCAAATACCATTTGGGGGCGAATCGGGAGCTTCAAGACGCTGAAACAAAATCAGCGCGCATTACGTTAGCGAACAACCCGAGCCACTTGGAATTTATCAATCCGATTGTTGAAGGCAGCACTAGAGCGGCACAGGAAACGCGAACACAAAGCGGATACCCGGTACAAGATGAAACAAAATCGCTGGCCATTTTAATCCATGGAGATGCTGCATTCCCTGGGGAAGGAATTGTAGCTGAAACATTGAATTTAAGCTCTTTAAAAGGGTATCAAGTAGGCGGTGCGATTCATATTATCGCCAATAACATGATCGGATTTACAACAGAAAGCGCTGAATCCAGATCGACAAAATATGCCAGCGACCTGGCCAAGGGTTATGAAATTCCGATTGTTCACGTGAATGCGGACGATCCTGAAGCTTGTCTTTCAGCTGTTAAGTTTGCGGTCGAATACCGAAAAACATTCAACAAGGATTTTCTGATTGATTTGATCGGGTACAGACGCTATGGACACAACGAAATGGATGAACCGTCAACCACTCAGCCAATGTTGTATGATGCTGTCAGAAAGCATCCGACCGTCAAACAAATTTTCGCTGAAAAGCTGGTAAAAGAAGGCGTACTTACCGAGGAAGTCGTTCAAAACATCGAAAAATCGGTAACGAAGCGCATTGAGGATGCATATCAGAAAGTTCCGTCTAAAAAGGAACACACTGCTTGTGAAATTGAACTTCCAGAGCCTGTATCAAACGGTTTCCCAGATGTGGACACTTCGATTGATTTTGATGTGCTCCGCAAGCTGAATGGCGAATTGATCAACTGGCCGGAGTCATTTAATGTTTTCGGCAAGCTAAAGCGCATTTTAGAAAGACGCGCCAAGGCGTTCGATGATGACAGAAAAGTGGAATGGTCTTTGGCAGAATCACTCGCGTTTGCTTCAATTTTGAAAGACGGAACACCGATTCGTTTAACAGGACAGGATTCCGAGCGTGGAACGTTCGCCCAAAGAAACCTTGTGCTTCATGACAGTGAGACGGGCAAAGAATTTGTGCCGCTTCATCACTTATCTGACTGCAGCACATCATTTGCTGTTCATAACAGCCCGCTGTCTGAAGGATCAGTTCTCGGTTTTGAATACGGCTATAACGTGCATTCACCGGAAACGCTTGTTTTGTGGGAAGCACAGTACGGAGATTTTGCCAACGCTGCTCAAGTGTATTTTGACCAATTTATTTCTGCCGGACGCGCGAAATGGGGCCAAAAATCTGGATTAGTCATGCTGCTTCCGCACGGTTACGAGGGACAGGGGCCTGAGCACTCAAGCGGAAGAATCGAGCGATTCCTGCAGCTTGCAGCGGAAAACAACTGGACGGTTGCCAACCTGACAAGCGCGGCACAGTATTTCCATATTTTAAGAAGACAGGCTAAAATGCTGCTTCGTGAAGAAATCAGACCGCTCGTCATTATGACGCCGAAGAGCCTTCTTCGCAACCCAAATACGGTGTCGGAAGTGCAGGAGCTCAGCGAAAGCCGCTTCCAGCCTGTTTATGAACAGTCGGGACTTTCTCATGACTATGAAAAAGTAACCAGACTTGTATTATCCAGCGGTAAAGTGTCTATAGACATTAGCGATCATTTTAATAAGTTAGAAGACGGTAAAGAGTGGCTTCACATTGCGAGAATCGAACAGCTGTATCCATTCCCGGCAAAAGGAGTCAAAGAATTATTTGCAAAACTTCCGAACCTGAAAGAAATCGTTTGGGTGCAGGAAGAGCCGCAGAACATGGGGGCTTGGGGTTATATCAGCCCGTATTTGACAGAGATTGCACCAGAGGGAGTAAGCGTTCAATATATTGGACGCAGAAGACGATCCAGCCCTGCAGAGGGAGATCCGACAGTTCATAAAAAAGAACAGGAACGTATTGTATCTGATAGCTTGACTCGCAAAAACTAAGGGGGAAATGAAAAAATGGCGGAAATTAAGGTACCTGAATTAGCAGAATCAATCTCAGAAGGAACAATAGCCCAATGGTTAAAGCAGCCTGGTGACTATGTAGAACAGGGTGAATATCTGCTTGAACTAGAAACGGATAAAGTGAATGTTGAATTGACAGCAGAAGAATCGGGTGTACTTCAAGAGGTATTGAAAGATTCGGGTGATACCGTCCAGGTCGGAGAAATTATCGGTACGATTTCAGAAGGCGCGGGTGAAAGTTCTGCCCCTGCTCCTACAGAGAAAGCAGAAAGCAAGGAAAGCATAAAAGAAGAGAAACAGGCTGAACCAGCTGCACAAGAGGTGAGCGAGGAAGCACAATCTGAAGCAAAATCAAGAACGATCGCTTCTCCGTCGGCCCGTAAGCTGGCGAGAGAAAAAGGAATTGACCTGTCTCAAGTTCCAACTGGAGATCCGCTTGGAAGAGTGCGCAAGCAGGATGTCGAAGCGTACGAAAAACCGGCATCAAAACCGGCTCCTCAGCAAAAGCAGCAGCCTCAGGCTCAAAAAGCACAGCAAAGCTTTGACAAACCTGTTGAAGTGCAAAAAATGTCACGCCGCAGACAAACGATTGCAAAACGCCTTGTAGAGGTACAGCAAACATCAGCGATGCTGACCACATTTAATGAAGTGGACATGACGGCTGTCATGAATCTCAGAAAACGCCGCAAAGATCAATTCTTTGAGCAAAATGAAGTGAAGCTCGGCTTTATGTCTTTCTTCACGAAAGCGGTCGTGGCTGCATTGAAAAAATATCCGCTGTTGAATGCAGAAATTCAAGGCGATGAGTTGATCGTTAAAAAATTCTACGATATCGGAATCGCTGTTGCTGCTGATGAAGGCCTTGTCGTTCCGGTTGTGCGGGATGCGGATCGCCTGACATTTGCAGGAATCGAAAAAGAGATCGGCGAGCTTGCGAAAAAAGCAAGAAACAATAAATTAACCCTTAGCGAGCTTCAGGGAGGCTCCTTCACGATTACAAACGGAGGGACTTTCGGTTCATTGATGTCAACTCCAATTTTAAACAGCCCGCAAGTCGGTATACTCGGCATGCATAAGATTCAGCTGCGCCCTGTAGCCATTGATGAAGAGCGTTTCGAAAACCGTCCGATGATGTATATCGCTTTATCTTATGATCACCGAATTGTAGACGGTAAAGAAGCGGTTGGTTTCCTCGTGACAATCAAAAATTTACTGGAAGATCCTGAACAGCTTTTATTAGAAGGATAATAAAAAAAGGTACATCACGATAAAGTGATGTACCTTCAGGCTGTCGAGAAAATCTCGACAGCCTTTATTTTTCCCTTAAAATATCAATTCCCCTGTAATAAAATAAAAGAAAGACTGAAAAGGACGGTGTCTTTCTCATGTTCCACACAAGAAACTCTTCTC